>CAZJCG010000001.1:0-12760 GCA_964544545.1 uncultured Lentimicrobiaceae bacterium
ATTCCATCTTTCCACTTTGTCTTGACACAAAGTGGAGCAAAAGCTAAGTCTTCAACCGGAACAAATATCATTTCATGAAGAAGATGAGAGACTGTCTTTTGACAGGTAGATCGACCATTCCTTTGCTTTCATGCATTGTCTGGATCATTGACATCATTCTGCCAAAAACAAGAAAGAAACCGGAATCAACTGTGAGAAATCCGGTTTTTTGAAGCAATGATCTTTTCTTTCCTCTTTGCTTAATGCTTCACAGCATATCATAGACTGTAACAGCCGTCAGGTGTACCACCCTGTCAGAAGTGGGCAGAAGGAATTTCATGGCAAAAACATTCGTATTTTTGCATCCCGGACTTACTTATGGAAACCGCTAAGAAACAAGGTCGTTACGAACGCATCATCGTTCAGTTGGAAGAACTGCTCACCAAAACTTCCGATCCGGTGGCGCGGATGGCTACTATTGCGGCCGTTCTGAGCCATAAATTCGACTATTATTTCTGGTGCGGGTTTTACAGGATCATGGGCGACCAACTGATCGTAGGGCCGTATCAGGGACCCGTAGCCTGCCAGGTTCTGAAGGGAGGAGGCGTCTGTCTGACATGTGTCCGGGAAAACAGATCGATTGTTGTTGAGGACGTTCACAAATTCCCCGGGCATATCGCATGCGACTCCCGATCAAACTCAGAGATCGTCGTTCCGGTATATGACCGGGATAGACGGCTGATGGCCGTGCTGGACGTTGACAGCACTGCATTGGGTTCGTTCGACGATACCGACTGTATCTTCCTCGAGAAAATCGCCACCCTGGTATACCGGGAAGTTTGACATTGGCACCGACACCAGCGTTAAAGCATTGATATATACGAACTATGAACTCTGTCCAGATAGCCATACTGAGCCTGGCACTTGCACTGAACTCCTTCATTGCTTACCTCACGGCAGGTGTTGTGATGAAGGACGAGAATGTCGCCAGGAAACTGCGTTACAGCCTGGTCATGCTCTTTACACAGGCTATCCTGGCTGCATCAGGACTTTGGGTCGGAGTCAGGATCGGATTACTGGCCAGCAACTCCAACTATTATATCGCTACCGGGATGCTGGTCTTCATGGGACTGAAAATACTTCTCGATTCTATCAGGATAAAACCGGAAGACCGCACTTTTGACCTTTCCGAAATGCGCACCATCATTATGCTGTCGTTGGCGGAAGGCATCCCCCCGTTGATTGTATGTATTGCAATCGGACTGACCCTTGAATCAGCCGTTGTTCCGCTTTTCATCGTAGTTCTTTTCCAGTTGCTGGCACTCATCAGCGGCCTGGTGCTTGGCACAGTATATGGCTCAGCGTCCCTGAAATTGCGGACAGGCCCGATCGGAGGGCTTATCATGCTGGCCGCAGCAATAAAACTCATCATCGATTTAATAGGATTCTAACTACCCCCCGTTTCCGGTCCATGAAAATCTATCTCCTGCTTCTCTCAGTCCTCCTTGCTCTGGTACTTCCCGCTCAGCCGCCGGCCGGTTATTATAATTCTGCTGCCGGTCAGCACGGCGCAGCTCTTCAGCAGGCATTGCACGATATTATTGATAATCATACTGTGGTGAGCTACGATTATCTCTGGACTGCCTTCGAAACGACAGATAAAAAGCCAAACGGTAAAGTCTGGGATATGTATTCCGATATTCCCGGCTCCACACCGCCTTACGAATACTCATTCGGAGGCGATCAATGCGGCAACTACAACGGTGAAGGCGATTGCTATAACCGCGAGCACTCATGGCCGAAAAGCTGGTTCAGCGATAAATCGCCCATGTATTCCGATCTTTTTCACCTCTACCCGACCGATGGTTATGTGAACAATAAACGTTCAAACTATCCCTATGGGAAAGTCGGCTCGGCTGATTGGACATCCCAGAATGGAAGCAAGCTGGGCGAGTCGGCAACTCCGGGTTACTCCGGAACTGTCTTTGAACCTATCGATGCCTATAAGGGTGATTTTGCACGTTCCTACTTTTATATGTCGACACGTTACCTGAATGAGGATGCCGGCTGGGAAGGGAGTGATATGACCCAGGGCGCAGAGCTCTTACCCTGGGCTGTGACCTTGCTGCTTCAGTGGAACCAGCTGGACCCGGTTTCACAGAAGGAAACCGACAGGAACAATACGGTATATGGCATTCAGAAAAACAGGAATCCTTTTATCGACCATCCTGAATATGCCGATGCCATCTGGAGCCCCAATGCAGGCATAGCCGATTATCAGGTCATCATCCCGTTGCTGGCAAGTCCAAACCCCTGCAATGAAAGCATCACTCTTTCATTACCGCTGGAAGGTGAAGATCATCCGATACTTAACTGCGTTTCAGCAAATGGGGTAATGGTTTCTGCTTCTTATGCGGTTACCGGTAATACCCTGATTGTGAATACCGGCGATTTGCCTGCCGGATTGTATGAAATACTGATCCGCTTCCCGGATAAAAAACAATCATATCGCAGCCGTATCATCAAACATCTGTAAATCACATTAGCTTTGGCAGTTATCAGGTTAACCAAGGAATTCAAGTTCGAGATGGCCCATGCCCTGAAAGGATATGATGGCCCGTGCAGGAATATTCACGGACATTCCTACGAACTTTACGTCACTGTGACGGGAACACCGCTCAATGATCCGTCATCACCGCGAAACGGAATGCTGATGGACTTTGGCGATCTGAAAAAGATAGTCAGGACCAGCATTGTGGAAGTGTTTGATCATGCCCTGGTCCTAAACCGGGAGTCGGCAGATGAATTTCTTCCTCTTCGTTCAGAAATTTTCGGAAAGACGATCCTGGTCGATTATCAGCCTACCAGCGAAAACCTGCTGATCGATTTTGCCGGAAGAATTCAGCCGTTGCTTCCATCAACTGTCAGGTTACACAACCTCAGGCTCAGGGAAACTGTCACTTCCTTTGCGGAGTGGTATGCAGAAGATAATTCGCAGGTATAAGACCGCATCAGTATTTTCGGTTTATCACTTCTATCAATCTTGCCCCGGCCAGAAACAAAAAAGCCTCCTTTCGGAGGCTTTCCCCTAATTAATCCACCTATTGTTAAGCAATTGTGATCTCCCTTGACGGTTTTTCCCTGGCTTCTTCCTTTTTGGATATAGAGATCGAAAGAACCCCGTTTTTGTAACTTGCGTTGATCTTTTCCGAGTTGGCCGACTGAGGCAGACTGAAAGCCCTGCAGAAGTTGGTGTAGCTAAATTCCTTACGCATTACCTTCTCGTTGTTTTCTTCTTTCTTGTCTTCCTTTTCGCAGGAAATCGTAAGTACGTTGTTGTGCAGGTTGATGCGGAAATCTTCTTTTTCAAGTCCCGGTGCTGCAAAGTCAATCCGGAAATCGTCCTTACCTTCTACGATATTAACCGAGGGGCTTGAGATCCCATAGTCGATGTTCAGGAATCCGGGAAGGTCACGACCGAAAAATTCATCCACAATCGACGGGAATACTGAATTACGTTTGATCATTGGTAACATGGTTTTTTCCTCCTATATTTTTTGTTAGTGTTTTAGTTGATTTTGACCCCATCCGGTCAATTTCTGTACCAAGCCCAAAAAACACAAAATTATACGCCAATGTGGCAGCCGCCATGAAAAACGACTGCCTATTTGGCGCTTTTGAGTTATTTTGAAGAAATCGGGAACTATTGCAGAGGTGTAGTTCTGTTTCCCGCTGATTTCGCAGAAAAAGTCAGCAGAACAGCGCAGTCTGCGAGAACCACTTAAGCCACGATTGCACGAATAGCATCCGAAAGGATAGTTGTAAGATCTCCCCTATTAAGAAGATCTGCTATTATCTTTATCTGAGAGCCTAATAAAAAACAATGGGTAGTTATAATCTTCTGATTACCAAATCATCGAATCGTCGAATCGTCGAATCACTGTTGTCCGGGAAACATCAGAAAGTAATTGATAATCAGACCCTACCTCACCCCCAACCCCTCTTCCCGATGAATGGGACAGGCTCTGAAGGAGATGGGCTTAATCAGTTGACTATCTATGATTTATGCAGTCAGAGGCTGTATTAACCGGACAATAGTGATCGCCAAATCAGCTAATCGCCGAATCAACTAATCGCCGAATCAGCTAATTATCACATTTCTAAATTCATAAATTCCTAAATTCTCAAATTTCTGCATCATCGAATCAGCTAATCGCCGAATCAGCTAATTATCACATTTCTAAATTCATAAATTCCTAAATTCTCAAATTTCTGCATCATCGAATCAGCAAAGAGCGAAATGCTCAGGGTATGGGAAAATGCTTATACTTTTATCTTTAAACTTTTATCTTTTATCTTTTCATTCATCCGATCCCAGTTTCATCTGGATTCTGGAAGCCAGCACCTGCACGGCAACCTTGTTTTCACCGCCCTGGGGTACAATAATATCTGCGTAGCGCTTGGTCGGCTCAATGAACTGGAGGTGCATGGGTTTTACCCATTTGCTGTAATGTTCGAGTACCTGCATGCAATCCCTGCCGCGTTCAACGGTATCCCTGCGGATGATCCGGGTCAGTCGGTCGTCGCTTTCGGCATCAACAAATACTTTGATATCCAGTCGCTTGAGCAGTTCCGGATCGGTGAATATGAGGATACCCTCCACGATCACTACTTTCTTGGGCTCCACCCTGATCGTTTCATTTGAACGGGCACAGGCGACATACGAATACACCGGCATTTCAATGTCCTTGCCCTTCCTGAGCATATCAAGATGCTTCACCAGCAGTCCCCATTCAATGGAGTTCGGGTGGTCGAAGTTGATTTCCAGCTTTTCCTGAGGAGTAAGATGTCCATTATCCCAGTAATATGCATCCTGGGGGATCACACTCACCGAATTTTTAGGCAGGCGCCGGATGATCTCTTTAACAACTGTGGTTTTTCCGCAACCGGATCCTCCGGCTATTCCTATGATCAGCATACGAGGAGATTTGAACACAAAAATAAAAAGATTGTGCCCGGGATCATCCGGACACAATCTTTATTTGACAGGACCAGGATTACTCGTCCGATTCCTTCTTATAGGGCCAGATCTTGTCAATAGCCTTGATAGAGAAGTAGAAGATGATCATGAATGCAAAGATGCCGAGCATCCCGATTCCGGTTATATCCAGTGCTGCGCTTAGTGGATTCATAGTGTGCCTCCTTTTAGTTAAAAGAATAAGGGAACCAGGGTCAGGATGAGACCACCGGCAACGACAGAACCGATCTGACCACCGACATTTGCGCTAACAGCATGCATCAGCAGGTAGTTGGTGGGGTCTTCCTTTTGTCCCATTCCATGAATAACACGTGCCGACATCGGGAATGCAGAAATACCGCATGCTCCGACCATCGGATTGATCTTTTTGCCTTCCGGCAGGAATACATTCATAAGCTTGGCAAACATAACCCCGCCAAACGTATCGAAAATAAAGGCGACTAACCCAAGGCCAATGATCATCAGCGTGTCGAGCTTGACAAAGCGGTCGGCCGTCATGGTGCTGGCAATACTGATACCCAGAAGGATGGTAACAAGGCTGGCGAGTTCATTCTGTGCCGACAGTGAAAGCTTGTTCAATACACCGCACTCCCTGATCAGGTTGCCGAACATAAGGAACCCGATGAGAGCAAGTGATGAAGGTGCAACAATTCCGGCGATGAGAGTGACGATTATCGGGAATGCAATCAGGGCTGTTCTGGAAACGCTCTTGGCATGTCCTTCCATGTGTATCCGTCGTTCCTTATGCGATGTAAGTGCCCTGATGACGGGAGGCTGGATAATCGGCACCAGTGCCATGTACGAATAGGCCGCTACCGAAATCGGGCCGAGAAGGTTCGGTGCAAACCTCGAGGAAACGAAAATGGAGGTTGGACCATCTGCAGCACCGATGATACCGATGGAAGCAGCTTCACGGATGTCGAAACCAAGCATGGTGGCAACAATCATCGTTAAGAATATCCCGAACTGTGCAGCAGCACCAAACATCAGGAGGAAAGGATTCTTGAATAGCGGCGAGAAGTCGATCATAGCCCCGATAGCGACAAATATCAGCAGGGGAAAGACTTCATTAGCGATACCGGCTTCGTAAAAAACCGAGAGTGCCCCTTCTATTGCCTTACCGGTTGCAGGATCAATCTGGGTAATAGCCGATGTTAACGGAATGTTCACCAGAAGAGCGCCGAAGCCCATCGGGAGCAATAAGTTCGGTTCGTATTCTTTAACAACCGCCAGATAGATCAGGGTCAAACCGACGGCGATCATTACGAGGTGCTGCCAGGTTATGCTATAGATAACCGGAAGCAAACTTTCAAAATTCATAGGTGGGAGTTTATTATTAGTTATTCGGATGTTCTTCTACCTCATGTTTCAGATGTTCGACTTCATCCTTCAGCTCATCAATTTCTTTATCTTCAGCAATAACGACCGATAACAGGATCGACAGGGTCAGCGTTGCGATGATCACCGCAAGCGATACCCAGGTATGCATGGAAAAGAAATGTTCGACTGCAGGAATTGCACAGAGTAACATCTTCAAGCCAATGAAAAGCAGGATAATTGATACCCCGTGTTTCAGGAAGCGGAACATCCCCATGATACCCTTCAGGGCAAAAAACAGGGAGACCAACCCCATAACGGCAAATACATTGGAGGTAATAGCCAGGAATTCTTCCTCGGCAGGTGTCAGGATATTTTGTGCTCCTTCCTTGATAACGCCGATGATGGCAGGAATTGAGTCGACGGCAAACAATACATCCGTTGAACCAATGACAAGCAGAACCAACAAAACCATGGTGATATACCATTTCCCGTTGATCTTGTGGATGAACTTGGGAGAGTCATGGTCAGGATCAATCGGGAACAACCGGGATGCAGCCTTGTATAGAATATTCGACTTGGGGTCAACCTGATCATCTTCATTGGTAAACGCCATTTTGTAAGCCGTCCAGATTAGGATGACTCCAAAGATGTAGATGATCCAGTGAAAGCGTTGAACCAGTTCCATACCGGCAACGATGAACAGGATACGCAAAGCGATGGAGAGCAGTATCCCCAGTTTGAGGAGCCTGGGCTGATTCTTCGGGCTCACCGCCATCAGTGAAAAGATCATGATGAACACGAAGAGATTGTCAACCGACAGGGAATACTCGGTCAGATACCCTGAAATGAACTTCAACATCATCACCGAAGAGGTGTTGACCTTGCTTTCAGGATTCTGAGGGAAGAAGAAGTACAAGGATACCCCGAACAACAATGCCACGGTAATCCAGAGACCAGTCCAGCGTAATGCTGTCTTTACAGTCAGTTCGCCTTTGCGGTGGTCGGTAACATAGAAATCGATGGCAAAAACGAGAATGAACAAGGATACGAATGCGATCCAATAGGTAAGCATCGGGCTCATAACGACGAAGTGCTAAAAAGTTACTAATTGATTTCTACCAGAACATCGCCTTCAAGCACTGAATCGCCTTTCTGTACGAGGATGGCAGTCACGACACCGTCACGGTTGGTGTTGATGTTGTTTTCCATCTTCATGGCCTCCAGGCAGAGAACTTTCTGTCCGATTTTGACTTTGTCACCAACATTCACATAAATATCAAGAATCTTACCCGGCAGGGGCGACTTCATGGCACCGGTACCTTTGGGTTCCGAGGGTTTAGCCGTGCGGGCCGTGGATGAGGTGGTATTGGTGTCGGGAACGGCCGGAGTCCGGACCAGTGTAGGCGTTTTGGTGGTCTTGATGGGGACTTCCATCTCAACATCATACACTTCACCATTAACGCTTACTTTGGCCTGATTGAGGTTAACACTCAGGATATCAACCGTATATTCGTTGTCCTTGATTTTAAATTTCAGATTTTTCATACTTCGCTTCTTTTACAATTATTTGATTCGGGTCCTCAAGCCAGGTATCCGCAAAGGCTGCTCACGCAGGCCATAGATTTTGGAACTCCAGGGCGAATAGGGCTTCATGATCCGCTGGATGGTAATGATGGCATTTTCATCTTCCTTCATTTTCATATCATACAGATGAATAGCCAGGGCGATCACGGTTGCAACCTCCGGACTGATCTCTTTTTCTTCCACGGAAGGAGCAACCTCCTGTTTAACCTCGGCGGTTTCTTCCGACTTGATATCCTTTTTTCTGAACAGGTTCATGGGATGCAGGATTATAAAGGAACATTACCATGTTTTTTCGCAGGATTCGTGTCCTTCTTGGTGGCCAGCGCCTGGAAGGCCCGGATGACCCTGAAGCGGGTATTGCGGGGTACGATCACATCGTCGATGAAACCATAAGAGGCTGCATCATAAGGATTAGCGAATTTATCCTTGTAGTCATTCTCGTACTTGCGGAGCATTGCTTCGCGCTCGGCAGGATCCTCGATAGCCGACAACTTCTTGTTGAACAACACTTCGATTGCTCCGGAGGGGCCCATTACAGCAATCTCAGCCGTCGGCCATGCATAATTGATATCGCCGCGAAGCTGTTTCGAACTCATCACATCATGGGCTCCGCCGTATGATTTGCGCAAGGTGATTGTAACCTTGGGAACAGTAGCTTCTCCGTATGCATACAGGAGCTTTGCCCCATGGATAATAATTCCGCCATACTCCTGGGCTGTGCCGGGAAGGAATCCGGGAACATCCACCAGCGTAAGGATAGGAATATTGAAGGCATCGCAGAAACGGACGAAACGGGCAGCCTTACGGGATGCGTTAATGTCGAGTACGCCGGCCAGGAAGTTCGGCTGGTTGGCAACAATACCGATCGACATGCCGTTCATGCGGGCATAGCCGATTACAATATTGGGAGCAAAGTGACGACCGATTTCCAGGAACTCACCATTATCGACGATGGCATGGATGATATCCTTAACATCATAAGGTTTGTTCGGATTGTCCGGGATAATATAATTCAGCGAATCTTCGAGCCTGTCGATTGGGTCATCACAGGGAAGCAACGGAGGTTCTTCCAGGTTGTTCTGCGGAAGATAGCTGATCAGCTTCCGAAGCAACAGGATACCTTCCTGTTCATCCTCGGCTACAAAATGCGATACACCTGATTTTGATCCATGGATCATGGCGCCGCCGAGTTCTTCATCCGACACTACTTCACCGATCACGGTTTTAACCACCTTCGGACCAGTAACGAACATATAGCTGTTGGTCTTCGACATGATGATAAAATCGGTGAGAGCAGGACTGTAAACGGCTCCGCCTGCGCAGGGGCCAAAAATTGCGGATAGCTGGGGAATAACACCCGAAGCCAGAATATTCCGTTCAAAGATCTCAGCATAACCTGCAAGGCTCTGCACACCTTCCTGAATACGGGCACCACCTGAATCGTTGATACCGATCAAAGGAGCTCCGACCTTCATGGCCTGATCCATCACCTTGCAAATCTTCTTTGCAAACATCTCACTTAGCGATCCACCGAATACCGTAAAGTCCTGAGAAAAGACATACACCAGCCTTCCGTCGATCGTACCGTAACCGGTCACCACTCCATCCGTTGGATACTTCTCATTCTCAATCCCGAAATCCTTGCAACGGTGCGTAACAAACATATCGAATTCTTCGAAGCTCCCTTCGTCGAGCAGGAGATCAATACGTTCGCGGGCAGTAAGTTTACCTTTCTTGTGCTGGGCGTCGACACGCTTTTTGCCTCCGCCAAGCTTGGCTTCTTCTCGTTTGTCGATCAGATGCTGGATCTTGTTTTCAATAGCCATGATCAAGTATGAATTTTTGGTGGTTTTGTTGCATGGTGGAACAACCAGGCATATGCTGCCCGGAAGGCCATCCGCTGTTAATTGTTCTTATCTTCACAAAGTTCAGTAAGCACTCCAAAAGTCGATTTGGGATGCAGGAATCCAATGTGCAAACCTTCCGCCCCTTTACGCGGTTGTTTGTCGATCAGCTGAATTCCCTTTGCCTCCGTTTCAGTTAATGCCTCCTCAAGGTTCTTTACCGCAAAGGCAATATGATGGATACCTTCACCCTTCTTTTCGATGAATTTCCCAATCGGGCCTTCAGGATCAGTGCTCTCAAGCAACTCTATCTTGGTCTGACCAACCTGAAAGAATGCCGTCCTAACCTTCTGATCCTTAACTTCCTCAATCGCATAGCACTTCAAACCGAAGACTTTTTCCCAGTAGGATATGCTTTCTTCAAGATTCCTGACAGCAATGCCAATATGTTCAATGTGTGAGGGATTCATAATATTAATTTTTTTTGTGCAAAATTATTTTGTTTTTGTTATTAGAAAAACAGTAAGCCAAAGAAATATGCAGAGAAATCTAATATAGAATCAGTCTACTCAAGTAGATAGCTATCTCCCCAAGCCGGGGGAAATAAGCAAGTTTTAAGGCCAAAGGATGAGCCGGCGAAATGAAAAAGAATGAGGAAACAGGAAACTGGAATAAGGCTTTAAGATAAAAGATAAAAGGAAAAAGATAAAAGAAAGAAGGTTAAAGATAAAAGCCTGCCTGCCTGACTCAAATGATGACCACTCAAGCCTTACCTGGCAGTCAGGCAGGGAAAAAGATAAAAGGAAAAAGATAAAAGAATTGGCTGCAAATGATCCGCCAGCCGGCGGAAATGACTATGTATGACTACGAATGATCCGCCAGCTGGCGGAAATGACCACGAATGACTACGAATGATCCGCCAGCTGGCGGAAATGACTACGAATGACCACGAATGATCCGCCAGCTGGCGGAAATGACTACGAATGACCACGAATGCCCACGAATGCCCACGAATGACTACGAATGTCCATCGAATGTCCATGAATGACTGTTCTCAGCTTACCTGCTCCACGCCCTTTGCTCTATGCTCTTCGCCCTTCGCCCTTTGCTTATTCGCTTTTCGCGATGAAAGCCTGCTTTTTCTGTCTGCAGATCATCTGCACCGCCCACTTCCCCGACTGTGCCGACGGGGGCAATCCGCCACCGGGGAAGAGCCATTGTCCTGCCATATAGAAGTTCCTGAGTCCGGGAAGTTGCATCTTTAAGCTCTTCATCATGTTCTCCTTCGTCGGCATAAAACCTTCATAAGCCCCGTTCCTTACACCTGTATAACGGACATCGGTCTTTGGAGTGGCAACATCAACAACCTCGATGGAGGCTGAAATGCCGGGATAAAGAAGTTCCAGGCAGGCTGTGGCATCTTTTTCAATTTGCTCTTTCTCCATCCGGTACTCTTCCCCTTCGAGATCCTGCCAGAGGGCCCACGGGCTCTCATACCGCAATACCAGGGTAGTTTTACCTTCAGGCGCCATCGTTTTGTCATAGGCATAGTTCATGACGGAATATCCGTACGAAAGCGGAGTTCTGCCGATGCGTAACCCTTTTGTAAGGTTTATCACGATAGGCGCATCCGATGAAATCTCCTTGTTCACTCCGAACGAAACCTGTACAAGCGGGGTGAACAGCTCCCAGCCTGAATAGGCATGGTCGATTTCCTTCGAAACATACTTTGCTTCCAGCATTGTATAGATAGTGGAATATCCGTCGGCCGCACTGATCACATAATCGGCAGGGATTGAACTACCGTCGGAAAGGATAACACCGGTCACCTTGTTTTGCACGACGTTGATCTTTTCGACCCTTTTCCGGTACGACAGTTTTCCGCCAAGGCTTTTGTACTTTTCTACCATACGCTGGGCAAGCGGGTAGGAACCACCCTTAATATAACCGGCATTTTTCTGATTAAACCAGCCCAGCATAAAGATGAAAGCCAGCGCTGAGAAGTCGCGGTCGCCATACAGGGAATAAAATGCCGACCTGAGCCGTTCACTCTTAAACTGAAGCTTGTCGAAGTATTCCCTGCAGGTCAGCCTGCCGTATTTCCGTACAATATTGAAAAGAGGCAGCATTTTGGGCAGTTGCCGCATATATTCCACCGGACTTCGCAACTCAGGCGGTGATGAAAAAGGATCCAGCAGGACGCTTTTCCGCATATCGTTGCACATTTTCCGGATCGAGGGCTCATCTTCAGGAGCAAGATCCAGCAGATACCTTTCCCAGCGATCGATGTTCGAATAAATGGTGAATTCGTTCCCATGCGGATCCAGGATGCGGGAATGGATCTCATGATCTATGACCTCTGTACTATCGTTGAGCACATTGGTTTCCTTCCAGATATCATGGAAAACGCCTTTCGACGTTCCAACCAGCCAGTGAAGACAGTAATCGAAGCGGAATTTATTCCGCTCCCAGGCGGTACATTGCCCGCCAGCTACCGAGTGCATCTCCAGGATCTCAGTATCAAAACCATTCAGGGCTGCATAAATGCCGGCCGACAGACCTGCCACACCACCGCCGATGATGACGACTCTTTCTTTCATTACTTTGATTTTGAAACAAATTTACCGGTTTGATATCCCGGTAAAAGCCTTTTCAGGCGAAGAGCAGGAAAATCCCGGTAAAGGGCGGATCGGGGATGATAAACCTTATCGTATCAACCCGGCAGATCAGGAATTAAAGGCAGGATCCAGGAAAGGAAATTGATTACTCCACTGTGATTACTTCTCCACCGAAGGTGAAGCAATCCCGTCCCGTACGGGACGGTACAGGGTTATCTTTTCTGACTCTACCCGCATGAAGTGCCTGACGGCACAAATAGCTTTCATCTGTTTAAGTCTTAATCTCATTGGCAGGAATCTGGCGCTGTCCCGTCAGGGATATAATTCAGGTAAAAACAAGAAGGAGAAGCAATCCCGTCCCGTACGGGACGGTACAG
>CAZJCG010000001.1:12860-108449 GCA_964544545.1 uncultured Lentimicrobiaceae bacterium
GAAGCAATCCCGTCCCGTACGGGACGGTACAGGACTATCTTTTCTGACTCTACCTGCATGAAGTGCCTGACGGTACAGATAGCTTCATTTGTTTAAGTCGTAATCTCATCTCTTTCACTCAATCGGCTTAAAAATATATCTTTCATCAAACTCAACTCCAAATTTCTTTAAGAAATCAGTATACTCATCAATAAAACTCTTCCCCTGATGATGGTTCTCCTGATTTTTGATGTAATCAATGACATTATCAACGCTGGATTTAGAATAAGAAAAGGCACCATACCCTTTCTGCCATGAGAACCGACCATTTACAAATCCCCTTTCATTGATCCATTTTGAAGAATCCCCCTTGATATCCTGCATTAAGTCAGATAACGATTGCGTTGGCCGCATTCCAAAAAAAACATGAACATGATCTGGCATTCCATTGATTGCAAGTAACTTGTGATCATGGTTCTGAATTATTCCAGTCATGTACCGGTACAGGTCCTCTTTCCAGTTTCTTGAAATGACACAATTCCTGCTTTTAACAGCGAAAACAGATTGAATGTGAATTTGGGTGTAAGTGTTTGCCATAACATAAAGATTAATAGAATTATAGAATAAATATTATTCTGGTAAAATTAACAAATCTTTCATAAATCCATTATTCTGTTTCCTCAACCGAATACTTCATTGCTTGTTATATCATCAACAGCATTGTTCCCGTTTTCAAACAGTTCAGGCAATTTCTGTTGAAGCAATATCCTGTGAGGAAGCTGAGTCTCATATTCAGCCACAATGGTAGGTGAAAACGGTATAACCAAACCAAATCTGAGATAGAAGATATCAACGGTTCACTTCGAGAGATAGGTAATCAGGAACGATGGTTCGAATGGATTGATATATTCGGTGAACACATCAGGAATCAACGGGAACTACCTGATACTTTGAAGAAACAGTTATTGGAAACAGTCTTGGACTTTATATCGGTAGATTACGATTGGGAACAGAAAGTACATAGATTGAAAATCCACTTCAAATTACCCGTTTTCCAACCAGTAAATGGGGTGAAAAAGGGGAAAGAGGACAAGTATTTTATATCAAAACCTCTTGAAACCCTTGGTAATCAATCCGACCAACTTACTCCCCCAACATACTACTCCACGGTTACACTCTTGGCCAGGTTCCTGGGCTGGTCGACATTGCAGCCGCGTAACAGGGCCATGTGGTAAGCCAGTAACTGCAGAGGAATGGTAGCCAGCAGCGGAACCAGCATCTCATCTGTTTCGGGAATGGAGATACAGTGATCGGCCATGGAGCAGACAAGTTCATCGCCTTCGGATACGATCGCGATCACCACACCCTTGCGGGCTTTAACTTCCTGGATGTTGCTGACCACCTTGTCGTAATGTCCTTTTTTTGTGGCTATTACCACCACCGGCATCTCATTGTCGATCAGTGCAATAGGACCATGTTTCATTTCAGCCGCCGGGTAACCCTCGGCATGGATATAGGAAATTTCCTTCAGCTTCAGGGCGCCTTCAAGCGCAACAGGGAAATTGATGCCACGACCGAGGTACAGGGCATTGTGGGTTTTGCTGAATTTTTCAGCGATGTATTTCACCTGCTCATCCGAATGAAGCGTTTTTTCCAGTTTCTCCGGGATCGAATTGAGTTCATGCAGCAAACGGTAATACCGGGATGCGGAAATGCTTCCCTTCTTCTCGGCCAGCATCAGTGCCAGCAGTGTAAGTATAGTAACCTGTGATGTGAAGGCTTTGGTTGAAGCTACGCCGATTTCAGGTCCGGCATGGGTATATGAACCTGCATGGCTCGCGCGGGCAATGCTGGACCCGACCACATTGCAGATCCCCAGGATGGTGGCGCCCTTCGACTTGGCCATTTCAATGGCTGCCAGCGTATCGGCCGTTTCACCCGACTGGGAAATCGCGATCACAATATCATCCTCCAGAATCACAGGATTCCTGTAACGGAATTCCGATGCATACTCTACTTCCACAGGTATGCGGGCCAGTTCTTCAATCAGGTATTCACCCACCAGACCGGCGTGCCATGAAGTACCGCATCCCACGATGATGATCCTCCGCGCATTAAGCAGCTTCCGGGTATAATCCTGCATACCGCCCAGCACTACCAGTCCCTGTTCCATGTTGAGCCTTCCACGCATACTGTCGCGGACCGTACGTGGCTGTTCGTTGATCTCCTTGAGCATGAAATGCGGGAATCCGCCTTTCTCCAATGCTGTCAGATTCAGTTCCAGGGTTTGGATGTAAGGGGTCTTTTCGGTTTTACCGATGGTCATGATCTTGAGACCTTCTTTCAGGCTCACCACAACGATCTCTTCTTCGCCCGGGTAAACCACCTGGCGGGTATGGTCAACGATGGGTGCGGCATCGGAGGCAAAGAAAAACTCTCCCTCTCCGATCCCGACAACCAGCGGACTGCCCTTTCTTGCAGCCACCAGCATATCAGGATCATCCTGCGATATGACCACGATGGCATATGCTCCTGTCACCTGGCTTAGAGCCAGACGGACGGTTTCAGCGAAATCTGTTTTCTCATGTTCACGGATGTCCTGCATCAGGTAAGCAAGGACTTCGGTATCGGTATCACTGGTGAAAATATAGCCGCGTTGTTTCAGCTCTTCCTTGATCACCGAATAATTTTCAATGATGCCATTGTGGATTATGGCCAGCTTGCCATCCGGAGAACTGTGGGGATGTGCATTTACATCGTTGGGTTCACCGTGGGTGGCCCAACGGGTGTGAGCAATGCCAATAGTCCCGCTTGTATCCTTGTCGGAAATCAATTCTTCAAGATCCGACACTTTCCCCCTTGTCTTGTGAACGATCAGTCCATGGTTCAGCAATGCTATGCCGGCACTGTCGTAACCCCGGTATTCAAGTCTTTTCAATCCGTTGATAAGGATCGGGGTTGCTTCCTGCTTCCCCAGATAGGCTACTATTCCACACATAGCATTTCAGATCTGATGAATACATCCATGCCTTCAGCATCGTTACTTAATAACAACATGATGCTAAAGCCTTGACAAATTTAAAAATCTTTCAATCAACATCAGAAAAAAGCGATTGAATACATCAGCCTTTTTCTGTTGTATTAATGGAAAAAAATCGGAAAAGTAACAGCTGAAACCGGAGTTCGGTTAGTTAACGATGGTATATTTTATATATAGCTTCATTCCGGATGCAGGAGATTTGTATCCGTTGAGCACGAGCCGGTCGGAATTGATGGAAGCGCCGGAGATAATGAGATACAGTCCGTTGTTGTCCTGGTTCCCGTTCAGCACCTGCTGTACGTAATGCGACAAGCGGAAACGGTATGTACCGGAGGTCGAATTATATGTTCCGTCGAAATAATCGGTTCCCTCATCGGCATCCGGCAGTTGATACGGATAAAGAGTTCCGTCGTCAGCAACCGGGTAAAGCAATACAGAAGCAGGCGGAGTAAATACAGACGAAGGAGAGGCATTAGTGAATATCAGCTGGGCATCGTTGATCAGCACATGTTCTTTGTTGACCCAATCCTTCAGGTGCGGGAAGCGGAGTTTAACACGCATTCCGCCCATAGCCTGGAGAAAAAGGAAACGTTCACCCAGTGTGGTATCGCCATCCAGTTGTTGTTTCAGCATGGGTGATGCACCGGAATAACCGTGGTGTTCATAATGTCCGAATCGTTCACAGTCGGTGTTGATACCAAATGTATAAGATGTAGTATCGGTCAGGTTGTGATAATAGACGCTGAGTTTACTGTAACCGGCCGAAACGGTCATTTTCAGCATAGCGCCTTCGCCGACAGTTGTCCTGGGTTCGGCAACCACAGCAATCCCCTTGAAGTAGTCGACGAACTCGTCGTTGGTGGTAAGATTGGATGTGTCGGCCAGTAAGACCCGAAGGCCGAAACGGGAATTCAGCGGGATCCGGATGGCCGGAGCCTGCATGGAACCGTTGTAGTAAGTGCTGTCGGATGGGCGGGGAGTGAAGGTAAGTTCTCCGAGGGGATGTTGCTTATCGTAGGCGATGGTATGGTTGGAATAGGTATGGACCGAATCGATGATGGATTCTGTCAGTTCATATACCCTTAATGTCATGTTGCTCAGCGTATCCCCGTATGCATCGGTATAAGGCAGGATGAGGAATGCAGAGTCGAACACCGGTAAGGTGCCAAAATCGGTAGGTTCTTCTGCCAGTTGGATCTGTGTGTACCATTCAGCATCGGTCCTGCCGAAAACAGGGTCATTCATGCTTCCTATCATGGCATAGGACAGTCCGTAAGTTTTGACGGAATCCTCTGCGACGGTAAATGCGCTGATCTCGACGGTATCGGAGTATCCCAATTTGATCAACTCGCTGGTACTGACCTGGTCGAGGCCGATTTCACTCAGGTCTTTGGTACAGGAAAAGGTAATGATGATCAGGAAAACAAAAAGGAGGGAAAACTGGATACGGTGTAAATGCTTCAAGGCACAGAGTATTAGCGTTTGACTGTATTGGAACGGGTAATCATCATACAACGGCCTGTGCCTGCAAGATCTCTTCGTAGAATTCGTTATAGGCATCCACGTAGTTTCCCTCGCCCTGATAAGACAATACAGGTTTACCGGATTGTGCAAGGTATTCCGAAACTTCAGGATTGATAACCGGGCTCCCAAGCACTATTCCATCGGAAAAGTCGATGGCCGCTTTCATCATACTAACGTAGTTCGGCTTCTTATAGTGTTTGATATCCTTTGCAGATATATTATCGTATTTGATTTTTGCTCCGAAGTTATTGCTCAGCACTTCAGGAAAGTCGTCATCATAAAGGGAAAGCACGATGCGGGTGTTGCTGAAGAGCGGATTTTCGTTGTAGGCTTTTTTGATATACAGCGGCACAAGGCTGGTCATCCAGCCATGGCAATGAACCACGTCAGGAGCCCACCCGAGCTTTTTCACGGTCTCGATTACACCTCGGGAGAAAAAGATGGAACGTTCGTCATTATCTGTGAAAAAAGCATTGTTCTTGTCACGGAAAACGAACTTGCGATGGAAGTAATCTTCGTTATCGATGAAATAGATCTGCATCCTGGCCGACTGAATGGATGCGACTTTAATGATGAGGGAATGGTCAGTGTCGTCAATGATCAGGTTCATGCCCGAAAGGCGGATCACCTCATGCAATTGGTTGCGTCTTTCGTTGATACAACCAAATCGGGGCATAAAAGTTCGGATCTCCCTGCCACGTTCCTGAATCCCCTGCGGCAGATGCCTGGAAATCAACCCCATAGGACTATCCTTCATGAATGGGGCAATGTCCTGTGAAACAAACAAAACCTTGGTTTTCTCCATAGATACTCCCCGGTTTTTAGGGAGTGCAAAGTTAAGAAAATTTACTTAATGTATTAAAAGTGCGGACATTTTAGCCAGAAGGTCCTTCCTGTTGATGGGCTTCGAAATGTAGTCATCCGCGCCTGAATCCAGGCATTTTGTCCTTTCTTCTTCCAATGCATGCGCCGTTTGGGCAATTACCGGTATATCCGGTTTTTGTTTCTTGATCTGCCGGGTGGCTTCATATCCGTCGATTACAGGGATCTGAATATCCATCAGGATCAGGTCAACATCCTGTTGAAACGCCAGATCCACGGCTTCCTTGCCGGTGGCAGCCCTGAGTGATTTCGCCCTGGTGCGGTTGATAACGATCTCGAGGAAACGATAGTTTACCTCATCATCCTCAACCACCAGGATGGTCTTTCCTGTAAAATTAAAGTCGCTTGAATTCACGTACCTTACAATAACCGGTTCCGATGAAGTACCTACGGGAGTATAGGGTATAGTGAAAGTGAACCTGGAGCCTTTACCCCGTTCCGATGTCAGGGATATCTCCCCTTTCATTAACTGGATCAAACCCTTGGTGATGGCCAATCCCAGACCTGTTCCGCTGTATTCCCGGGCATAACTGCTGTCGAGCTGACGAAAACGTTCAAATATCTGATCATGCTTCTCGCTTGGAATTCCAATCCCGGTATCTTCCACATAAACCGATAAAGAATGGTTCAAGCTGACGGAATATCCGAGAGTGATCGTCCCTTCCTGGGTAAACTTGATAGCATTTGACATCAGGTTTGAAATGATCTGCTGCACCCTCAACGGATCAACCTTGATGGAGAAACCGTCCTGCAGGATCGGGCCTACAAGGGTGAAATCGATCTTGTTCTTACCCATCCGTTTCAGTTGTTCATTGAAATAGAAATAGATGTCATCAATGAACTTCTTTAACTGAATCTCTACCGGATTGATAGTGAGTTGTCCCGAGTCGATCTTGGCAATGTCAAGGATATCATCGATCAGGCGGAGCAGCACATTCCCGCTGGTCCTCACGATCGACATAAATTCTTCCTTATCCTTTTCCGACAACGTCGGATCCTTCAGTAACTCAATAAAACCGAGGATATGGTTCATCGGTGTCCGGATCTCGTGCGACATACTCGAAAGAAAGGCAGTCTTCAGCTTATCCGACTCTTCGGCTCTCTCCTTGGCATCCTTCAGTTCCTGCTCTATCCGGCTCCTTTCAATAGCATTGGCGATCATCTGGTTTGTCAGCTTCAACGGAGTGATCAGGTCTTCCGTCCATGATTCCTTCTGCTTTTCCGTCATATATCCGGTAAATCCGATCAGCCTGCTGCGAACGGATAACGGGATCAGGATAAAGGAACGATACAATTTCCGGGTAAAGAGATCTTTCAGAAACGGGATCTCAGGAAGCGGGGATTCATTTTCCGGCACGCCGGTGATCACTTCTCCTGCCGACAGTGCCTGAAACATACCGGGCATTGCCGTTACCGGAAGCATTTCTTTTCCGGAGGCTGAATTCCCTTCAACGGGGCTCCATTCAAATACGGGAGTAAAATAGGTGTTGTCGGGATTGAGAATAAATACCATCGCTCTCGAACAGGCCGTATAGGTTCCCGAATAGGATAGCACCTCCAGCACGGAGGAATCGATATTACTCGAATCCAGGTTGATCAGATCGGCCGAAACCCTGCTCAGGAACGCAATGAAATCATAGCGCTGATGCAGGAGCTCTTCGGTTTTCTTGCGCTGGGATATGTCCCTGACTATAGCCTGCGAATAGGTTTCCGACTTCCATTCGAAACGGCTGATGCTGACTTCCGCCATGAAAGTGCTGCCGTCGGGCCGTTTGTGCATCCATTCGAAAGAGTGGTGTTCCTTATCCTGTGCTGCCCGGTCGTATTTAACGGCCAGGTTGAGTGAAGGTACTCCGTTAGGCTGACGTGCCGGGCTCAGTTCAATGGCTGAATGACCAACCAACTCTTCCCGTTTGCACCGGAAAATCCCTAGTGAACGGGCATTGCATTCTACGACGATCCCTTCCTTCAACAGGATGATGGCGTCGTTGGCCGATTCGAACAAGAGTTTGAAACGGGCCTGGCTTTCCCGGAGCTTTTCCTGAGCAATGACCCGTTCGGTGATATCATGATAAATACTATAGATAACCGGACCTTCAGCCATGGGGACCGATTGCACGCCAATGATGGATACATAGACCGGTTTCCCGTCTTTACGATATCTTACGCCCTCATGGGCTACTCTTTCTCCATCCCTTACACGGTCGGTCAACAGGTTTGCGTTCTCCCTGTCCGGACCGGAAGGCAGAAAATCATCGATCCTGTGTCCGATGATCTCTTCCGGCTCATACTGGAAAAGATTAGTGAACTCTCTGTTCACCCGCTCAACTATTCCTTCCTGGCTCAGGATCACGATGGCTGCCGGTGAGCCGTGAAAGAGCTCCTCAAAATACGTTTTATCCATCCGGATGGCCATGTCGGTCAACTCCTTCTCGATTGCCCTGCCCAGTAAACCGGCGACTCCTTCAACCACTTTCAGTTCTTCGGGTGTCCAGGTTTTAGTCTTTGTTTTAAACTCAAAGCAGAGTATCCCCCACAACAGACCTTCAGCAAAAACGGGAAATGCCGCATACGCTTTTAAACCAAACTTTTCAATCTCGCCAGGCCAAAATGACTCCGTATGACACGACTCCCAGATGACAGGCTGGCCTTTACCGAGCATCGTCAGCCATTGCCTGGATTCATCTTCCTTACATGGAATATAATGCTGTTCGTGTTGCTCGGTTTCACGGCTATACCATGACTCAAGGACTTCAATCTGCTGCTGCCCCTCGCGAATATCCAGGTGGCATTGCAGCAGCATGACGAACTCCGCTCCGGCCGCCAGGCTTATTTCATTCAACAGATCTCCGATACCACCCTGCCAGCTTTCTGCGGTATAGAAATAATGTGCGGCTGTCGAAAGGAATTCGTAGGAAACTGTTCCGGCTTCACGGGAGGGTAGTTGCATAAGCTGAAAGAATATTACATCCGAAGAGTCATACTGCCGGTTAAGCAATGCGAAAATACTAAAATTCCATTCGCTTAGCCTTTAACAACATATTCAATTTTTCTGCAAGTATTTGCCATCCTTTTGTCTTTATCCGGATTCAATCCGAAAACCGGCAACAAATCAGGTAATTAAGATTTAATTCCTGAAATGTGGCCGGCTTTGACGACAGCGATAGCCGCCGGGATCAAATCCCGGACATTTGATCCGGGTTAATCTGTAACAACCTTCCGGACCTGTCTGTTTGACTTTCGCCTTGTATTCCTGATCTTCAGTACATAATAGATATAATACATGGCCGGGACAAACACCAGTGTAAGGAAGGTGGCAAAGCTAAGCCCGAAAATGATCGTCCAGGAGAGCGGCCCCCAGAACATTACGTTATCGCCGCCCACATGAAGATGAGGGTTCAGCTCGGTGAAAAGGGTGACAAAATTCAGGTTCAGTCCGATGGCAAGCGGAACCAGACCCAGTATGGTGGCGGATGCTGTCAGGATCACGGGAGTGACACGGATCCGGCCGGCTTCAACTATCGCATCCCTGGTCTTAAATCCTCTTTCCTTTAATTTATCGATGAATTCGACGATGAGTATGCCGTTCCGAACCACTATCCCTCCCAGTGCAACGATTCCCAGTCCGGTCATGATGATGGAAATGCTCATGTTGAAGATCACAATTCCCAGGAGTACGCCGATGATGCTGAATACCACCTCGCTGAGTATCAGCAAGGCTTTGCCCATCGAGTTGAACTGAGTTATCAGGATGAAGAATATCAGTCCAATGGCGATCATCATGGCTTTAAAGAGGAAATTAGCCGATTCTTTCTGATACTCCTGTTCACCGGTCAAAGAGATATCAATCCCTTCGTGTCTGGGGAAATCTGCTGCTGCTTTTTTGATCTGCGGCACGATCTCGTTGGCCGTGTATCCGGATAATACTTCACTCGAAAGCGTGATGATCCTTTTCAGGTTTTGACGGTTAATGCCACCGTAAGTATCCGTGTATTCGATACTGGCAACTGACGAGAGAGGGATTGAGCGCAATATGCCCGTGTTCATGTCGCGGTAGGTGATTTTCAGGTTCAGCAGGTTGTTGATGTTCTCACGGGTTTCCTTCGAATACCTCAGCTGAATGGCATACTCATCCTCTCCGTCCTTGAACTTCGATACTTCTTTGCCGAATACGGCAGTCCGGATCTCTGTTGCGATCTGTCCGGTTGAGATACCTTCAATGTTTGCCCGGGTGCGGTCGACCTTCAGTGCTATCTCCGGTTTCATCTCCTGAAAATCTGATTTCAGCTCTTCAATACCGGGAATCCGGAGTGAATCGAGATAAATCTGAAAGGCTTCAGCATCCAGGATCAGATCTTCCAGGTTCTCGCCCGTGATCTCAATATTGATAGGCTTACCCGTAGGAGGTCCCATCACGTTCTTCTGAACGGTGATCTCAGCTCCTGCAATTCCCTTAACCACCTTTCGGAACTCATCCATATAAACCATTGTATTCAGGCCGGGAGTACGGTACTTGTATTCGACAAAGTTCACTGTCACCTTTCCTTTTTCGGACGAAACAGACCGGTCGAACAGGCCTTCCCCTGCACCCAGCGCCACGTTGGCAATAACCGACTCAACATTGGGATTATGCTCGCCCAGTACACTCTGGATTCTACTTTCGACCACGCGGGTAATTGAATCGGTGACCTTCTGATCGGTCCCGACCGGAAGTTTGATATAGACCTCAATGGTATTGGGCATATTGTCGGGGAAGAAAAGGACCTTCGGATTCCTCACCCCTACCAGGAAGAAGGTTAGGAATAAAAGAGCTATCAATCCGCCAAACAGGTAATAGGGATTTCTGCCTCTCAGGAAGAACTTCAGCTGCCGCTGATACACAGTCATCAGGTAAGGCCAGCCCTTTTCCTGCCACCAGCTGATGTACCTCTTCAGAGCAGTGTGATAGAACAGGACCAGGATAGCAAGGAACACCAAAAAGTTCCCGATCCCCAAGGCCATCTGGTTATGTCCGACTGCATAGACGAGATAAGCAATTACGGCAACACCCAGGAGGATAAAGATCCTTCTCCACATCCTGTGAGCTGACAGCTTTGTATCAGGCGCATCATATTCATGCTTCATGAAGGAAATGGCAAATACCGGATTGATGATGTAAGCAACCACGAGCGAAGCAAAAAGCGTAATGATGAGGGTTACCGGTATATAGTACATGAATTCGCCAACCATGCCCGGCCAGAATGCCAGCGGGAAGAATGGCGCCAGCGTGGTGAGCGTTCCGGATAAGATCGGCAGAAAGACCTCACCGGCAGCCTGCTTGGCCGCTATTACGATATTCGGTTGTTTTCGGTGGATACGGTGCGTATTCTCAATCACAACGATCGCATCGTCGACCACGATACCGATGGCGAAGATAAAACCGAACATGACGATCATATTCAGGGTAAAACCCAGTCCCGGCATGACCATATATGCGACAAACATCGAAAGCGGAGCCGATAATCCCACGAAGAAAGCATTCGTAAATCCCATGAAGAACAACAGGATCAGGGTTACCAGCAGGAAAGCCAGGATGATGGTGTTGTTCAGCTCTTCCAGGGTGTTGCGGGTATATTTCGACATATCACCGGTGATGGTGACCTTCACATCCGGAGGTATAACTTTACCAACCAGTTCATTGTTGATGATTTCCTTGATCTGGTCGGAAGCTTCCAGAAGGTTCTGTCCGCTTTTCTTGATCACATTGAGCGTAATGACATTATCCCCGTCGAGCCTTGAGAAACTCTCCTGCTCCTTAAAGCCGTCCGTGATGGTGGCAATGTCTTTCAGGTAAACCAGGGCTCCGCTGGACGATCGCAGGGCAAGATTCCGGATAACATCCACATCCTTGAACTGCCCTACCACCCGGATGGAGCGTTTCATCCCGTAATTGGTAATGCTTCCTGCCGAAATTGTCAGGTTTTCCGATGCTACAGCCCGTTCAATGTCTGAAAATGTGACACTGGCGGCCTGCATCCGGTAAATATCAGCATCAATCTGTATCTCCCGTTCCAGGGCTCCCACAATATCCACCCGGGTGATCTCCTTAAGCATCTCAATGCGGTCCTGAACCAGATCGGCATATTTCTTCAACCGGTCGAGGTCATAGTTACCCGATAACTGAACATACATGATGGGTATCTCGGAGAAGTCGATCTCCATGACTTCCGGATCATCCATCAGATTGTTGGGCAGGTCGGAACGTGATTTGTCCACGGCATCACTGACCCTTCGTTTTGCTTCGGACACTTCAACATCCGTGTTGAATTCAATGGCTATCACCGAGAAATCCTGCAGGGAGTTGCTGGAGATCTTCTTTACCCCGTTGATAGCCTTCAGTTGCTTTTCGATGGGCCTCGTTACCAGGTTCTCCATATCCGAGGGTGAGGTCCCGGGATAAACGGTATTCACCAGGATCGTGGGGATCACTATATCGGGAAACTGCTCTTTCGGAAGGGATATATAGCTCTGGACACCCAGCAGGGTGATCAGCACCACCAGGACATAGATGCTTGTCCGGTTATCTATTGCCCAACTGGTGGCAAAAAATTCTCTGAATTTCTTTTTCATACAGTCGATGTTCTTTTTCCAAACCGGTTTCAGGACCGGTTACAGGAATTAATATCTGGGATCCTGCTGTAATTCATTACTTTACTTCACCTGGACCAACTGGCCTTCAATCAGGTTATTCTGCCCTGTAGAGATGACTTTATCTCCCGGATTGAGCCCGGAAATGATCTCAGCCAGCCCGTTATACGTCTGCCCCACCGTAACAGCAATTTTGTGCGCGATGGTCTTCCCTCCATTGTTAACAGCCACGAATACAAACTTGCCGCTCTGGCTTTCCTTCAGCACATTCACAGGCAACACAACAGCATCCTTATTTGTGTAATCATTGATCCTTACTACGGCGATCATGTTGGCCCGGTAATCCACCTGTGAGGGCCCCAGACGCATTTCTACCTGGAAGGTGCGGTTGGTGGGATTGATGTAGCGACTGCTGAAATTGATCTGGGCTTTCAGCTCCTTATCGAAATCAGGGAAATAGATGATAACCTTGTCACCCGACTTGACTTTGGGAGCATAGACTTCCGCTATATCAGCCTGTATCTTTACTGAACTGAAATTCACTACCCGGAAGGCGGGAAGCGGGCTTTGAGGGCTAGCATACTGCCCGACCTTGAGGTTAACCTCTTCGATGGTGCCATTGATGGGTGACTTGATCTTGTATAGGTCCAGTTGCTCCATCAGGGCTGCCAGGTTCTTATCGGCTGCCTCTTTGTTGGTTTTAGCCTGTAAAAACTGGACTTCCGTCCCGATCTTCTGGTCCCAGAGCGCTTTGTATTTCTGGAAAATGGTATTAGCCAGGTCGGCATTCACACGGGATGTTTCGATGTTCTTGGTGAGCACACTGTTGTCAATCTGGGCAAGCACCTGTCCCTTTTTCACGGCGTCGCCTTCCTTCACATACACCGCCATCACTGTCCCCATGTTGGCAGGGAATACCGTGGTGTTCTCCGAACCATCCACCTTTCCCTGAACCTCAATGTAATGATTGAATTCGGATTTGGCGACCTCGGTGACGTTAACATCAATGAGCTTGACCGATGCAGTATCCGACAGCTTCAACTCGGCTTCCAGCTTCTTGATCTGTTCTGCAATCTGATCATGCTCCTTCTTCAATTTTTCCAGTTCGGATTTTTTATCCACGGAACTGCCGCAGGCTGCCAGTATGATAAGCAGGCTGATGCCGGCTAGTGTCTTGAATCGATTCAGGTGGGTTTTCATGGGTTGGAATTTTGCAATTTTGACTATTTGTCACTGTTTTCGCTAGGCATTTAACTAACCTTACTGAATGTTCAGCAGCTTTTCCAGCTTGTTCCTCGAACTCAGCAGGGTATACAGTGCGGTGAAATAATTGGTCTGGGCAGTCAGGTATTGATTCTGGGCTGTTGTGAGATCCATGCTCGATGCAACGCCTTCTTTATATTTAGTCAGGGTTTTATTGTAGATACGGCTGGTCAGTTCAATGTTCCTCTTTTCATTCATGAACTTATCGTAAGCGGAATTCAGGTTGTTGCGCGAATTGATGAAATCAAGCTCCAGTCCCTGGGCAACATTCGTTTTCATGTTCCTGATCTTTTGCAGTTCCAGTGTCCGCTGCTGGACCTGGACATTCCGCTGGCCGCTCGAAAAGATGGGCACATTCAGGGAGAGGCCTGCAATATCCTTCATGGTAAAATCGAAGTCGGCTTTCTGCGCATTTTCAGTATGCTTGTAGAAAGCTGCCAGCGTAGGGAGGTAACCGCTCTTCTGCCTCTTCAGGTTCAGGATGCCGGCGGCTTCCTGGTTTTCCATGATCTTGTAAGTAATGTGGTTCTCCACCTGGAACTGTTTGGTGATAATAGAGGCAATATCCGATGTGCCGACAATGTCTTCCAGTTTCTCCGTAAGAGTAATGGCTGTTTCGAATGGCAACCCGAGCTGGAATTTCAGCAGATCATAGGAGGCCGATACCTGATTGTTCACCGATACCAGTCCGTTCTCCAGCGAGTGAACGGTCAGTTCGATCTGGTCAACATCGGTATCTTCAATAAATCCCTGCTTGTTCATTTCGCGCATTTCTCCCAATGTACGGGTAAGATTTTCGAGCGATTGTTTCAGGATATCCCTGTTCCTTTCCAGGATAAGTACCAGATAATAGGAATTTGCTACCGATTCCTTAATGTCGCTTGTGGCCTGCACCAGGCTGTTTTGGGATATCTGGTAATATACCTTTGATGCCTGCAATCCTACCAGGTACTCACCACTGAATATAAGTTGAGAGACATTGAGGCTTATGGTTGCATTATCCTTCACTCCGAGTTTGATCGGATCATAAGGGAAATAATTGAGGAAGATGGAATCGGCATTATTCCCCGTTGCAACTCCTGAGAGAGTAGTTCCCTCACGGTGATCGGAAAGCAGCGTCATTCCTCCGAAACTCATCTCGGGCACCTTAAAAATATGCTGGTAACTGGCTGATGCGCTGACCTGGGGCAATCCGATAGCCGTTGTCTCCCAAATCTTTTTCTGGGCCAGTTGCAGGTCAATCTCCGCATTTTTCATGGTAGCATTGTTTTTCAGGGCATATTCCCAGGCCTGTTTCAGGCTGAGTTCCACCTGCCCTGCCGTTTGTGCTTCCACCTTAATAATGGAGATCAATCCCGTAAGTAAGAAAATGGATAGAGTGAACCGTTTCATGGATGATCTTTTCGGTTTAAATACCATACTACACTTATTGTCAGAAATACTTTGTCTACTATGAGTCAGTTATTACAAGCTTGCTTTCATAATATTTCAGTCCCGCAGGATTGCATATTCCGCGTATATGATTATCAAACATCACCTGGAACATGTTTGGGAAAGAATACTCTTCCGATTGCAGAAATTCCGGGTCATTGATGTATTCCAGCTTATGGACGTACAGCCTGGCCACCAGTTCTGCCGGAAGGTCCTCGCGATAGAGCCCTTCCTGAATTCCCCGCTGCATGTTGCCCATCACCTCTTTAAAAATGATCTCTTTCTTCCGGAGCGTGAATTTCCGGTAGATTTCAGGGTAATATTTCTGAAGATCAAAGGTCAGGGAAGGGTTCAGGTTGTGCATATCTCCTGATATTTTTCTGCTTACTGCCAACAACTGGTCAACAGCATTGCATCCGCTCTGCTCGGCTTCTTTGAGCGTCTCAGTGGCCTGACTGACTACATATTCCAGCGTTTGCGAAATGAGATCAGCCTTGTTGCCGACATATTGATACAACGTTTTCTTCGAGATACCCAGTTCGCGGCACAGGTCATCCATCGACATACTCCGTATACCATACTTGACGAAAAGCCGGGAAGATTCCCTCAAAATTGTCACATGCTTATCATTCATACCATAAATTCCAGGCGGCAAAGATACTTCAAACGGAAACGATGGAAACATTCTGCGTATATTTTGTTTCCTTTGAAACAAAAGAATCAGGGAAGCAAACAGCAGGAATGTTCTTTTGTTCGGCAAAAGTGAAAAACGCCGGAATGTGGAAAAAGCTGAAATCGGTGAATACCGGATTTACAGCGGTGAATGAGGGAAGAAATCCCGGATGTCGGAACCGGCGAAACAGCAGACCGGTGATCGGTCTGTTTGCCAGCCTGTGGCAGGACTATTCCGCTTCTGTGGTACTTATCGTTTCAGAAGCGTGCTCCTGCTTTTCCTGCTTCTGAGAGCTATCGACAGGGAGAGAAGGAACATCAGGGCTGCGACCAGCAGGAATACGCGTCCGATATAATCACCATATCTGACATAGAAAGTCAGGCCCGTATTGGCATTGATAGTGGACCGGACAGATGCCGGCACCCAGTATTCAGATCGCTGGAGGATGTCGCCCCGCTGGTTGACAAAACAGGATATCCCTGTGTTGGCTGAGCGGGCAATGCTGCGCCTGGTTTCGATCGCCCTCATTGAGGAGAACAACAGGTGCTGCCGGTGGCCCGGAGTATTGCCCCACCAGCCGTCGTTCGTGATCACAAAGATGGCATTGGCTCCATTCCTGACAAAGTTATTCAGGAATTCACCATATACGGATTCGTAGCAGATAACCGGAGCGATCTTATGACCATTTCCAACATCGAATGGTATCTGATCTTTATCGGAGGCCAGGCTGCCGATGGTACCGCCCAGGTCAAGGGCGTACCTTTCCAGGAAGCGGAACAGTTTGGGATAGGGCATTTTCTCAACACCGGGGGTCAGCTTCGACTTATGGTGCAACTGCAGCGCGCCGGAATGAGAAACATACAAGGCAGTATTGTAAGCATCATAGTAACGGTCAGCGTCGCGGAACTTTCTTGCTGTAACGCTCAGCGGTTCCCCGGGCTTGAATATTTTCCGGGTCGACATACCTACAACCGCTGCCATGTTGGGATAGCGCTTTATGAAATCTCTTACCATCCGAATACTCCCTACACTATCCAGTTGATCTTCCCAGGCATATTCCTGAATAGCGCTCTCAGGAAAAACAATGAAACCGGTCAGGCTGTCGGACTTCTGTGCTGCCAGCTGCAGCATCCGCCCGGTAACAACTTCCGGATCCAGTTCATATTGCTCATTATAAGGATCGAGGTTCGGCTGAACTACCACAACCTCTATCGGATCCGGCTTTTCTTTATAATGACCATAGATATAAAACGATATTCCTGCCGGGATGACAACTGACAGAACGGCGCATATGAGTGTAACACCGACGGCCCGGCTGCATATCTTTTTAAAGAACCGCAGATGAATGAAGCGGAATAGCAGGATATTAACCATCAGCACCCAAAGGGATCCCCCGAAAACGCCGGTGTATTCATACCACTGTATCCACTTCGGGTAGGCGGCAAAGCCATGCCCCAGATTAAGCCAGGGCCAGTTCAGGTCCCAGCGCAAATGCAGGTATTCGAACGAAAGCCAGTATCCCGCCAGTGCCAGGTAACCGGCACTCTCAACCAGCATTTTCCGGTGCGTCCAATGGAATAGCTGGAATACCATCGTCATCAGCAGTGTATTGATGAGCACGGCAGCCAGCACAGCAACAAAAGCTGCATTATAAAGCCAGTAGGTTGTCAGGATATTGAAAAGGATGAATGCCAGGAATCCATACCAGAAAAAGCCTGAACCATGATTTTCGCTCCGGCGGTTCCAGTGATCGTTCTCAACGATGAGCAAAGGAATAAAAGCGACGAATAAGAAAAAAGGGAATCCATGTTCCGGCCAGGCGGCTGCAAGAAGCAGGCCCGACAATAATGACAGGAATATTTTATAAATCCTTTTCATGCCTGTGGTTGAAACGGGCAAAGATATCAAAATCAGTACAGAGGATAAAGGCTGATCCGGGTTTATGCATTCCCTACCAGTGAATCTTCATCGAATGAAGACCAATGGTAGTTGTACAGTCCATCCAGCAGGCGTTGTTCCTTTTGCTCCGGTGAGAGGTTTTCGTATTGCTGCTTTTCTGCTTCGAACTTCCGTCGTTTCTCTTCTTCAACTGAATAGATCTCTTCCAGATAGGTGCTTTCCATTCTCTTCCTTAAAAATTCAGCAGCTACGGAAGGGAACAGTTCAAGCAGCAACTCCTCTTTCTCGTTCATTGCCAGTTTTACGCCGCCGTATTCTTCGAAGACAGGATTATCCTGTCGCTTGTAATAGCGCGTATCGTAAGGGGTTTCCTCACGAACACCGCATATCTTGTACCTGAAATCGGGATCCACGGGGACAGGGGTACGTCCATAGATGCCTTTGACCAGGTTCACAAACTGGATGGATTTTGTCTTGTACATGGGATCGCCTTTGGCTTCGTCGATGGCGCAGTTTACTGCCTGTACACCGACAATCTGGCTGGTCGGAGTTACCAGCGGGGGACAGCCGGAGACAAGTCGTACCAGAGGAATGAGTTCCATTGCTCGGGGCAATAACTTTTCCAGCTTCAGCTGTTTGAGCTGTGCAAGCATATTGGAGTACATCCCTCCCGGTATCTCGGCTTCCCTGATCTTGTCATCGGCATCCGGAAAACCAAACCATCCTTCGATCCGGTGACAGGCTTCCAGCAGTTCTTCTTCCTTATCGGCTTTGGCATAGGCAATGGCCAGTTCAAACTGTTCTTCAATATCCTTGGGCAGCTTGTCGGTAAGGATGTTAAAATCCCTTGGGAACTTCTTCGTGGTGTCGAATTCACCCAATTCATGCCTGATCTCCTTCAGTTCGGCATTTAACTTCACGACGGCTTCGAGGTTCACACCGGTGTCGATTTCCATGCGGTCGCAGAAGAGCTGGATCAGCTCAAAGGCTGGTGCAGCCGATCCTCCGGCAAAGTTCATGATGGCAGTATCTACGATATCGACTCCGTTCACGATGGCCATCAGGGTGGAGGCTACTCCGTAACCGGGCGTGCAATGGGTATGGAAATCAATTGGAATAGAGATATTCTGTTTCAGCATTTTTATAAGCCGGCCTGCTTTCCCAGGAGTTATCAGACCTGCCATATCCTTCACGGTGATCATATCGGCTCCCATGGTCTCAAATTCCCGGGCGATGCCGAGAAAGTACTCTTTTGAGAAGATATGTGCAGGCAACAGCCTGGCATGCAACAGTGCACGAAGCTTTTCACGGGTCGAATACCGGGGATCCACTGTATAGACAACCGTACAGTCGGCGAATCCGCCATTTTCCTTAACGAACTTTACTGTAGAACGGATGTTATCGGTATCATTCAGGGCATCGAATATCCGCATTACCGAGATCCCCGAGTGGATTGCATTCCGGTTGAAGCCTTCGATCACATCATCGGGATAAGGATTGTATCCGAAAAGATTCCTCCCTCTCGAGAGTGCTGTCAGCAGTGTGTTCTCACCGATGGCTGAGTGTATGCTCTCAAGACGGTCCCATGGATTTTCATTCAGATAACGCATTACTGAATCAGGGACAGCTCCTCCCCATACTTCCATTGCATAAAAACCTGCTTCCCGGAAACCTGCCAAGGTCCGGTCGACCTGCTTCTGGGTCATCCTGGTAGCAAAGAGGGACTGTTGTCCATCTCTCAGAGTAACATCGCGGATTAAAAGCTTTCTTTTCATCATATTCGGCTGGATGCTGTTGCCGTTTCAGCACTAAAAAAGGTTGAGAAATGCCTGTGGAATGGCGGTCTGCTGTTAATTAAATAACAAAACTCTTTGTTATTTTAATAACAAGACAAATGTAGGAATATTGTCGTTACCCTTTCTCCGGAGACGCATAAAAAATCCTGGAAGCCAGGACCTGGCTATCAGGATATTGCTTTCACCGGAAATTGTGAGCCGGTCATCTTTCTTTCAGGCTGTTTTATCGATTGACGGCAAGGAGGGTTGCTATTTTGGTTATTTTCGTGGCGGAATTTTCCCGGCTATAATCTTCATAACCATGTTTAAAAACCTCCTCATTCCGATTGTTGCTGTTGCATGCATCCTTCTTGCCGGCTCCGCCTGCAAATCCAGGCAACAAAACGGCAACCAGTCTTCCGACACAACAGCTATCAGTGAGATGCAAAAGAAAGTAGATGAATACGCCTCTGTCAAGCTGACAACCGATCTCAGTCTCCTGACCGGGAAAGAAAAACAGATGCTGCCCATTCTCATCGAGGTAGCCCAGCTGATGGATGACATTTTCTGGGAACAGACATTAGGAGACAAGCAGGCTTTCCTGGATACCCTCTCCGACCCCGCCACCCGGAAGTTTGCTGTCATCAACTACGGTCCCTGGGACCGGCTTGACGAAAATAAAGCCTTTGTCCCCGGAGTGGGCGAAAAGCCTAAGGGAGCGAATTTCTATCCTGCTGACATGAGCAAGGAAGAATTTGAAGCCTTCCCTGACAAGATGAAGAACAGCCAATACACGGTAATCCGTCGCGACGGGACCGGGAAACTCCGTTGCGTGTGGTATCATGATGAATACAAGGAGAAGACCGAAAAGGCTGCATCTCTGCTGAAGAAAGCCGCTGAACTGGCCGAAGATCCCGGGTTAAAGAACTACCTGAACCTCAGGGCCACGGCTTTGCTTACCGATGACTACTTCAAGAGCGACATGGCCTGGATGGATATGAAAACCAACGTCATCGATTTTGTTGTTGGGCCGATCGAAAACTATGAAGATGAGCTTTTCGGGATCAAGACCGCTCACGAAGCTTCTATCCTGGTGAAAGACAAAGAGTGGAGCAAAAAGCTCGAGAAATTCAGTGCCATGTTGCCGGCACTGCAAAAAGAACTTCCCTGTGAACCTGTTTATAAGAAAGAAGTCCCCGGTTCTTCCTCCGACCTGAATGCATATGATATCCTTTATTATGCCGGTAATTCCAACTCCGGTGGCAAGACCATAGCCATCAACCTGCCGAACGACGAAAAGGTCCAGCTGGCCAAAGGATCACGCAGGCTGCAACTGAAGAACGCCATGCGGGCCAAATTCGACAAGATCCTTGTCCCGATCAGTGATATCCTCATCGATCCGTCGCAACGCCAGAATATCAAGTTCGATGCATTCTTCAGCAATGTTATGTTCCATGAAGTGGCACACGGACTGGGAATCAAGAACACGATCAACGGCAAAGGCACGGTTCGCGAAGCCCTGAAAGAACAATACTCAGGCTGGGAGGAAGCCAAAGCGGATATCCTGGGACTGTACCTCGTTACCAAACTGATCGAGAAAGGTGAATTGACAGGTATCACGGCCGAGGATGCTTACGTAACTTACATGGCAGGACTGATCCGTTCGGTCCGGTTCGGGGCGGCCGAAGCCCATGGCAAAGCCAATATGATGTGTTTCAATTTCTTTGAAGATAATGGAGCTTTCAGTAAAAACGCCGACGGCACTTTTAAGGTCGATTTCGAAAAGACCCGTAAAGCAATGAATGAATGGAGCGCATTTATCCTGAAGATTGAAGGCGACGGCGACTATTCCAAAGCTGTCGCATACATCGGCCAGAACGGGAAAGTAAGGGATGAACTCAAAGCAGGACTGGAACAGCTCAAATCGGCAAACATTCCTAAAGATATCGTGTTTGAACAGGGCAAGAGTGTTTTAGGACTATAAAGCTTTCACCGAAAACAATTAAACTAATTCATAACAATCAATCTTAATGCGATGAAAAAACTACTGATTACCCTTATTGCCATAACCGGCCTGGTGATGCAGTCGTTCTCCCGGGAAACTCCCGATGAAGGAATGTGGCTTCCCATGTTTGTTGAGAGGCTCAACTATGTCGACATGCAGAAAATGGGTCTGCGCCTCACCCCTGAGGAATTATACAGCATCAACCATTCCAGTCTGAAGGACGCTATTGTTAGCCTGGGCGGATTCTGTACCGCAGAAGTCGTTTCACCCGAAGGGCTGCTCTTTACCAATCACCATTGCGGATACGATGTTATCCAGAAACACAGTTCTGTTGACCATGATTACCTCACCGACGGGTTCTGGGCAATGAATAAGAGCGAAGAACTGATGAATGAAGGTCTCACCGTATCATTCCTTGTCCGGATGGACGATGTTACTTCCGATGTGTTGGGTGTGGTTACCCCCGGAATGGAAGAAAAAGACCGGTCGGCCGCCATCAACAAGAAAGTGGAAGAGCTTAAAAAAGATGCCGGCGAAGACGGCAAATACCAGGTTGAACTGAAAAGTTTCTTCAACGGGAACGAATACTACCGGTTCGTCTATATCGTCTATAAAGATATCCGCCTCGTCGGCGCTCCTCCTTCAAGTATCGGAAAATTCGGAGGCGACACTGACAACTGGATGTGGCCCCGTCACACAGGCGACTTCAGCATCTTCAGGATCTATACTGCTCCTGATGGTTCTCCGGCTGAATATTCAAAGGACAACGTGCCTTACAAATCGGCCAAATACCTGCCCGTCTCCCTGAAAGGTTATAAGAAGAACGATTTTGCCATGATCTGGGGATATCCCGGACAGACTGACCGCTATCGCACAAGCTGGGGAGTGGACGCTACTCTCAATGCCATCAATCCTTCCATCATTAAAGTGCTGGGCAAAACCCTGGAGCTTCAGAAAGAAGGAATGGATGCCGATAATGCCGTAAGAATTGCTTACGCTTCAAGTTATGCACAGCTGGCCAATTTCTGGAAGAATAAACTTGGTGAAAGCCGCGACCTTAAACGTCTCGATGTAATTGAACTCAAACAGAAGATCGAGAAGGAATTTGAGAACTGGGTGAATGCCGATCCTCAACGGAAGGAAAAATACGGGGACGTGCTCAGCACCTTTGCCGATGTTTATGGACAGTACAAGGAACAGAACCTTTATCCCCTGTTGTGGAGAACCCAGCTCTGTTTCTTCGGATCACAGGCTTTCGTATTTCCTATCCAGACAGCCGATGGGATGGAAACTGCTCTGAAAAGCGGTGCTAAAGGCGATGCCTTAAAGACTCAGATGGAGAAATTCAAAGAAATGTCAGAAGAACATTTCAAGGATTACAACAACCAGATTGAGCAGAACATCTATACCGCCATGCTGGAAATGTTCCGTGCCGACCTGCCGTCGAACCAGCATCCGTCGATTTTCGGTTATATCGACAAGAAATTCAAGGGCGATATCGGCAAATTCGTAGCCGACATGTTTGAAAAGTCGATCTTCTGCACCGAAGCCAATTTCAATGCCTTCCTCGAAAAACCGTCGTTGAAGAAACTCCAGAACGATCCGGCTTATAAAACATACCAGTCATTCATGGAGAACTTCAAGGCAGCACAGGCAGCCAATCAGGAGCTCTCGGGCAGGATGAGAAAGGCACAGCGCCTGTTCCTGGCCGGACTGCGTGAAATGAATCCCGACAAGAGCTTCTACCCGGATGCCAACAGCACTATGCGTATGACTTACGGGAAAGTGCTGGATTACTATCCTGCCGATGCCGTTCATTACAATTACTATACGACCCTCGATGGCGTAATGCTTAAGGAAGATCCCACCAACGAGGAATTCATCGTTTCGCCCAAATTGAAAGATCTTTATCAGAAGAAAGATTACGGCCAGTATGGTGAAAACGGTAAGATGTTCACCTGTTTCCTCACTGATAACGACATTACCGGCGGTAATTCCGGAAGCCCTGTGATCAACGGCGACGGTCAGCTTATTGGTATTGCCTTCGACGGCAACTGGGAAGCCATGAGCGGCAACATCGCTTTTGAACCTGAACTGCAGCGCACCATCAACGTTGATATCCGGTACGTCCTTTTCGTGATCGACAAGTATGCCGGAGCCAAAAACATCATCGAAGAACTCACGCTGGTGAAATAAGGATTCCTGACAGATAACATTAAACTGCCCCCACCGGGGCAGTTTTTGTTTTTAAAGGACATTCCCTATACAACCACAATACGAAAAACTTGCTACTTTTGAATTTCAACTAACTCCTGAACCTTGGAAGAAAAATCATCCTCTTCGGTATATATCCCGCAGTTTGATATTATCCGTTTTTTTGCCGCTTTCATGATCGTCATCTACCACTCCTACATAGCGTGGAAGGGGTGGTTCGGATTGCCGGGCCTTTTGTCGACCGGTGACTACAAAACGCTTTCCGGTACAGGATATCACATCGACCAGTTCATCCGGAACCTTCCCGTTGGCGTTGACATATTCTTCTTTATCAGTGGCTATCTCCTTACATACCTGCTGGTAATGGAAAAACAGAAGTATGGGAAGGTGAATGTCCCGAAGTTCTATATCCGCCGTGGCCTGCGTATCTGGCCACTCTATTTTTTCCTGGTAGCTATCGCCCCTTTCCTGGTGAACTGGCTGGGAGAAAAACAACCGGTTTACTGGCCGACGATTGCCCTGATCAATAACTTTCAGACTATCTGGACGCAGGAATGGACCTATCCTTTTGCTCATTTCTGGTCGATCTGTATTGAAGAGCATTTTTACCTGTTCTGGCCTCTGATCATCGCTTTCGTTCCTGAAAAGAAACTCCCCCATGCCATTGCAATGCTTCTTTGTTGCAGCTGGGGCTATAAGATTTATACCTATATCTTCCTGTCGTCCAACTGGTATCAGTTGTACCTGCACACCTTCAGCCGCATGGATGTGATCCTCCTCGGCGGATTGCTGGCTGTCTTTTATCTGAAGAAGCCTTTTGAGTTCAGGCTTCACTGGCTTGTTATGACACTGATCTCCGTGATCCTGGTATTCCTGCTTGCCTTCGACGACATGAGCAATTACGAGAACATGCTCAACGGCGTTACGCGCAGATTTGTTTACATCCTGCTGATGGGGCTTCTCATGATGGATATCCTGTTCAATCCCGGTCACAAAACGGCGATCGGCAGGTTCAAACCCCTGCTTTACCTGGGCAAAGTCTCGTATGGTATCTATATGTACGGCAACATCCTTGTGCTTGTTGTGATCAAAAAGGTGTTGATGCAGTATGGCATAACCAATATCTACCTGTATTTCTTCATCATTTTTGCCAGTTCCCTGATCGTTCCCGTTATCAGCTATGAGTTGCTGGAAAAGCCCTTCCTGAAGCTCAAACAACGGTTCTCACTGGTTAAAACCAGGTATTAAGAGGCTTAACTACTTGTATAAAAGAGATTTGCCCAATACCAAAATGCGGATACTCTGCCCTTTCAAAATTTGCTATCTTTGAGATATGATTACCAAAACTGATATATTATTAAAACTTAAAGAGTTAAAACCAACTCTTTATGAGGATTTTGCTGTCAGGGAAATCGGTTTGTTCGGTTCATTCTCTGATGAAACAAATTCTGAAGAAAGCGACATTGATCTTCTTGTCGAATTGGAAAAACCAATTGGCTGGAAATTCTTCTCGCTTGAACTATACCTGGAAAAGATCTTCAATCGCAAAATTGATCTTGTAACCAAAAATGCTTTAAAAGAACAAATCAGAGAGAGCATTCTCAATAAGATTAATTACGTGTAGATTGAAAAAAAGAAACCGGACATATAAAATGTATCTTGAAGACCTTCTGCTAGCCATGAACAGGATTGGTGAGTACATTGAAGGCCTTTCTTTTATCGATTTTAAAAGGGATTATAAGACTGTTGATGCAGTTATCAGGAATTTTGAAATCATTGGAGAAGCTTCTAGAAATTTACCCGATGAGGTAAAAGAAAAATATTCAGAAGTTCCCTGGGCTGAAATGTACCTGTTAAGGAACAAAGTATCACATGAATATTTTGGAATTGACTATGAGATAATCTGGGATGTCGCTTTTAATTATTTACCTGAAAACAAGAAACAAATAGAAAACATCCTGTTACTTGAAGATTAAGCAACGGACATAATAGTATCAGCCCATACCCGGGTTTTCGCTCGTGCTTTTACAAGCTTTTTATAAAATTCCAAGTCTGTGCTTTTCAGGAAACTGAGTAAAAAAAACTTGCAGCAGTCAGTTTGTAAACGTTAGGTGGTATTAAGAGAAACAGCATAACATGATATTATTCACAATATTAATTCTGATTATTTTCATTACTGCCATGAAAATTGATTTAGTTTCTGACTGGTATAAGAGGATAATAACTCAACCCTATAATTATTATGTATTATTGGGATTACTGATAATAGGTTTTTTTGCACAATTGGATTATACAGACAGATGGGGATGCATAATAGGTGGAGAGTCAATTTTTGGTTTTAAGAATATACTTTTTTCAACGATTTCCATATTTCTAATTCTAACTTCATTTTTTCTGAAACCAAGGAGCTTAAAAATTACTTTGATGCTTACTGAATTAGCATTCTGGATCTTTAAGTTGTTTTATTTTAAAGGTGGCTACGTTGTCTCAGTTATTGCGGCACCAGACCCAATCATTTCGTTTTATGATACAACGACTTTAGCTCTAAGATTTTTTATAATAAACGGATTACTAAGAAATGAAATGAAAACAGTTTATATCATTATTCTTACCTTGACAATAATGGCAATTAAAGTACTTGGATATCCAACTCAAATTAATATGCTTATCGAGGAGAAGAAAAGCTTACAAAGAGCGTCAATGACAAAAGATAAACTATATGGAGAATGGATTGGAATATATGAATATGATACTATCCACATGGATCAAACTACTCATATTATTGATCCTGTAAAAATTCGCTTTGACACAAATTTGGTAATACTTTATAATTTTAAAGGTCTTGATAGTACTCTTCTAAAGGCAGAGTTTACCAATGAGTTTGGGGGCTTTTTAAATACCGAGTCAAAAGATGATTGGGAAAATTGCTACAACTTCTGGATAAGGAATATCAGTCCTCATTCTTTAGACTTGGCAATACAACAATCTGTGATAAACTATGAATTTAAAATGAAAAAATAAACGACCCCTAATAGCTGGTATAGTGCATGCGAGTTTAGCTTGCTTAACTCCCTTAGGTCGGTTCAGCAGTTTTCGGAGTTTTGTGGCAGTAAAAACGTTGGAGTACTTGATTGGAAATCACTTTTTAATCCCGTTCTACATCATTCCATTAACCGTCAAACTCGATCGGAAAATCATCTTCAGTAACATTCAGAAAGAACAGGGGCGCAACGGAAGAATCAGGATATTCTTCCGTTTCGCCCCATGTAACAATCTGTTTAAGTATCTGTTACGTTAGTAAGCTGAAAACTTCCATCGGAAATCTACCACTCACTTATTTCTTCTTCGATTCGGTTTTGCCGGCAGGCTTTATCACCGGTTTCTTTACGGGAGGAGTTGCCTTGGTTGCAGGCGTGGCACCGGGTTTAACATCTTTTTTCCCGGCCTGGGGAGGGGTTGTTTTCTTCGGATTTCCCTTTTCATCCAGCCATACAGGCTGACCTTTTTTACCGGTCTGCTTAACTGTCCCCTGTTTAGGTGTTTGTGTGGTTTTGCTGACAGCCGTGGTTCCGGGCTTTTTCACGGCAGGAGCAGTGGTCTTTCCGCCGCTCTTTTTGTAAGCATCGGCCTTTCTTTTTGCTTCTGCCTTTTGTTCCGGAGTCATTGCATCATATTTCTTCTTCATTTCGGCCTGGCGCTTTTTATTCTTTTCCAGGTTTTCCTGCTTTTGTTTATCGGCAGCCACACCGACATTCTGAGCATTTACTTCCCCAGCCCATAAAACCGAGCTGCAAAGCAGGGCTGCGGCTAAATAACTGATTGCTTTCATGGTTAGATGTTTTTGGTAAGATTTAAAATGATCGCGGACTACTCAAACTCTGTGCCAACTCAGGAATATTCTATTTAATGTTCTTTTGCCATGCTTCTGTTCCTGATGCATCTGTTTTGTTCAGGAAAATATAACTGCCACCGCTGTTACTCATGCCGGTGAGGCTAAAACCGCCATCGCTTTGTTGTACTACCCCAGTGCCCTGGTCTATCTGGTCACCTCCGTAAGTATGGGTCCAGCTTACCGAACCGGTTGCATCAAATTTAGTCAGGCTGACATTCTGATCTGAACTTCCCGACGCGCTGGTAATTCCTGCAATTGCATAACCACCGTCAGAGGTCTGAATCAGGCCTGTCCCGAAATCATAACCTTTCCCGCCTGTAGAGTCAGCCCAAATCTTATCCCCATTGAGGGTTGTTTTCATCAGGTAGACATCCTGTGCATTAGAACTGACGGCTCCGCCAATTACCAGGTTCCCGTCGGATGCTACGATTACCGAATAACCTATGCCCTGGCTGTAGGTCTTTGTCCACAGACTATCGCCTGATGCATTGATTTTCATCAGGAAAATATTGCCACAGCAATTCGACTGACCTGACAAAGAACCGGTGATATAGAAGCTGCTATCGCCGACAGGTGCAATTGAATATGCAGCGTCGTAAGTTGATGCAGATGAAGAAGAATAAGGAGTTCCGTATCGTTTTTGCCATACAAGTCCGCCTCCTGCCGTAACTTTCACGAGATAAAGATCTCTGTCGGCACCATAATTATTCTGGATGAAGCCGCAGGCAATGTACCCTCCGTCGCCGGAAGAGGTAACTGAAAACCCTTGTGCTATGCTGTCGCCGCCGAAGGTGGTGAGCCAGAGTTTCTCCCCGTTCTCATTTACCTTCAGGATCATAAGATTTGTATAGCTGTCGGAATAGGTTCCGACAAACCCGGTTGCCACATAACCGCCATCGGTCGAAGGTATCACCTTATACAGACCGTCGGAGTATATTCCCCCATAAAAGTAGCCCCACTGAACTGCCCCTTCGGGACTTACCTTGGTCAGATACCCATCGTAGTTACCGATACCGCCTGTATTGAAGCCTGCAATGATCATGTTTCCGTCGTTTGCAGGTATGATGCAGTTACCACCGCGCAGATAGGCCTCATCAAAGTCGTCTTTCTGGCAGGAGAATAGTGCGAGGATGGTCAGGAGAAGCAGAGAAGGGAAAAGGAATTTCATGGTAAAACTTTAGGATTGAATGTAAATTGGAAGCACCTCACAAAATTAACGAATGTTGGCGTGATATCCGGGAAACGTTACCACGAAGTGAAAGGGAACCGGGCCAGGCTGGTATTGAGATAACGATTGTCGCCGGTAACCTCTTCCCCTACCCAGGGAGGCAGTTCAACATGTTCGTTTCTTTCGTCCAGTTCAACTTCCGCCAGCCATAACCCCTGGTTTTCTCCGTGAAATTCATCCACTTCCCAGAGATGCCCGCCCCAGACAATCAGCCTTCTGGTCTTATTGATCAATGGCTTCCGGCAGAATTGCTCCAGCATGTATCCGGCGTCGTCGAACGGTATCTCATACTCAAATTCCACCCGTACTCCGTCGTTATCAGGTCCTTTGATGGTTATGAAAGACTGATGGCCTGAAATCCGTATTCGTATGGAGTTTCCTTCGTCCGACTGCAGGTATCCCTGCCGGATAGTAGTCCCGTCAAGCCCGGAGGGAAAAAGTTCCGGATGCACCAAGAATTTCCGTTCGATTTCAAGCGGCATATAATTGTCGTTGTATCTGATCTGTTTTCTATTCTGCGAATCAGTTCCGGATATCCAGTTCCCTGATCAGATTGGTTGCACCCGCATATTTATCGATGATGAACAATACATAGCGGATGTCAACACAAATCGTCCTTTGGAGTGCCGGTTCAAAGGCATAGTTCCCGCTCATTGCCTCCCAGTTACCATCGAACGCGAGTCCGATCAGTTGTCCGTCTCCATTCAGCACCGGGCTTCCCGAGTTGCCACCCGTGATATCATTATCCGTCAGGAATGCCACGACCATCTTCCCGTCTTTGCCGTATGGTCCATAATCCTTTGCCTTATAGAGTTCCTTCAGCTTTTCAGGAACGATGAATTCCCAGCTCGTCGGATCTTCTTTCTGCATGATACCGTCGAGGGTGGTAACATAATCATAGTCGACTGCATCGGCAGGACTGTAATCGAGCACCTTCCCGTAGGTCAAGCGCATGGTACTGTTGGCATCAGGGTAGAATTTCTGATCCGGAAGCATTTCTCTGAGGCCTTTTACATAAAGCCTGCGCCCGTTCGTCAGCAGTTCCTGTCCGGGCTTCACCAGACTGTCGAGCAACTGGCTGTTGGCTGTAAATGCTTTCTGCAGTATCCAGGCCGGGTCCTTCTCCAAAGCTTTACGTGAGGGTGCTGTAAGGAAACGGTCAACTTTATCCTGGCTGGCGAACATCGATTTGGAGAATAGTTTCGCGGCATACAGGTTGAAATCGCCTTTGTATTGTTTCGCAATTTTATTCAGATAGTCAGGTTGCTGGGCCTGCGGGACATCCTCGCGGAAGAGTTGCAGCATGGCAGCCAGCATTTTCTGGTCCGTTGGCGCATTGTAATTCTTGAAATACTGAGCAGCAGCATCCTGAGCTTTGTCGCTAAGACTCTTTATCAATTTGGGATCGGGATTGCTTTTTGCCAGTTCCCTGGAAAGGTTTTCGAACTGGCGGGTAAAAGCGATGATCTCACACCCCCTCATGATGGCTTCGGAACTATACCGGATAGCAGTCTCATATTTATTGATGATGTTATAAGCCTTATCGATGTTGAAGAGTGCGTCGCGGTATATGGGAATCCTGTCACGGTTGGCATTCACCCAATCGGCAAACTGCTTTTCCAGTTCCCGTTTGCGTTCTTCAACATTCAGCCGTTTGAGCCCTTTATTCTGTCCGATATAGAATTTCCAGTAGTTTGCCGAGCCCGCATACTTGGAAGCGTACTTGATCCTCACTTCAGGGTCGGCATTCATGTCTTCCTTCAGAATAGCCAGTTTCCGCGTGCGGATCTTGACCACCGCCGGATTGTTATGTTCCAGAGCCCAGTCGATTGTGCCTGATGTTGCATAGCGGTCGGTGGTCCCGGGATAGCCAAGTATCATGGCGAAGTCATTTTTCTGAACGCCTTTTAAAGATACCGGCAGAAATTGACGCGGTTTTAAGGGTACATTATTCTTATCGTACTCAGCCGGTTTGTTCTCCCGGTTGGCATACACCCGGAAGACTGAGAAATCGCCGGTATGCCTGGGCCACATCCAGTTATCGGAATCTGCTCCGAATTTGCCGATAGAAGAAGGCGGCGCACCAACAAGCCTAACATCTTTAAATACCTCATAAATAAAAAGGTAGTATTCATTCCCATTGAAGAATGAACTCACCCTGGCTTCGTATTGCGTCCCCTTGGTGGCGTTGGTTTCAAGTTTACGGATGTTCTCCCTGATCTTTGCAGCGCGCTCGGTCTCGTTCATACTCTCCGAAACATCTGCCTGTGCAGCAGCAGTTACATCCTGCATGCTGACCAGAAAACGGACCGAAAGACCGGGGATGGGCAATTCTTCCTCATAGCGGGCAGCCCAGAATCCATCCGTCAGGTAGTCGTGATCGACAGTGCTCTGCGATTGTATTGCGCCATATCCGCAATGATGGTTTGTAAAAAGCAATCCCTGCCCGGAAACGATCTCCCCGGTGCATCCGCCGCCAAAATGTACAATGGCATCTTTCAGGCTATTGTGATTGATGCTGTAGATTTCTTCAGCAGTAAGGTGAAGGCCTTCTTTCTGCATATCAACATAGTTAAGGCGTTCGATGAACAGGGGCAGCCACATGCCTTCATCGGCATAAGCCCGCACCATGAATGAACCCAGAACCAGTACGAGGAACAGTATCCTTTTCATATCTATCAAAACGTTGAGGTTATTATTGATCCGTTAAATGTACCTTTCGCCTTTCTTTTCCCTGACAGCATCGACGTATTCGCGGATATGCTGCTCATCGCTCCTGCGACAGATGAGGAGGATATCGTTCTCATCCACCACGATATAGTCATCAAGGCCCTGGATCATCGCCACTTTTTCATCGGGCAGGGTTATGATGCAGTTCCGGGTGCCGGAGGTAATGACCGAGTTGCCAACAATGGCGTTATTATCCTGGTTTTTGGTACGGGCTTCGAATAATGATCCCCAGGTACCCAGGTCCGACCAGCCAAAATCGGAAGGAATCACATAAACATTGTCGGCTTTTTCCATGACCCCATAGTCGATTGAAATGCTAGTGCAGATAGTATAGGCAGTCTTGATGTAATCATTTTCAAGCGGGGTAAAGTAGGCCGATTGGCCGTCGCGGAAAATGGAGTTTACATCGGCAAGGTGGGTGGAGAAGGCATTCAGGATACTCCTGAGGGACCAGATGAATATACCGGAGTTCCAAAGGAAGTCACCACTCTGGAGAAAAGATACTGCCAGGTCGTAATGAGGCTTTTCCGTGAATGTCTTTACTTTCCTGACAATTCCTTCCGGGCCGAAGGACCGTGAATCATCGAACTGGATATAGCCGTAGCCTGTATCCGGCCGGCTGGGCATGATCCCGAGGGTGATCAGCCAATCGTTTGCAGAAGCAGCTTCGAGAGCCTTCCGGAGGGTTTCGGTGAAAACCTCTTCCCGAAGGATAATATGATCGGAAGGAGCGACCACGATATTGGCATCCGGGTTTAATTTGGCGATTTTATGGCATGCATAAGCTATACAGGGCGCCGTATTGCGCCGCACAGGTTCGCACAGTATGTGGTCCGGTACAATATCAGGCAACTGTTCCTGCACCAGTTCACAATAAAGATCATGGGTAACAACAAAAATATTCTCCGGCGGACATATCGAAGTAAGTCGCCGGAAAGTCTGCTGGATAAGGGTTTCGCCAGTTCCAAGGATATCGATGAACTGTTTGGGGCGCATTGTACGGCTCATAGGCCAAAACCGGGCTCCCACTCCACCGGCCATGATGACACAATAGTTGTTGTTGCTCATTGATTGTTGGTTAAATATTGAGGGTTATATAACAATACGGTAAGGTGACCTCCCGACAAATGTAATAAAAGGCGTTTCAATGTTTGGTTTCCACCGGAATAATTTGGGCACAGCCCGAAACCAGGTAGTACCGCCGGTTGGCCGGGCAATAGCATTTGTAACGCGTACGCATTTTCTGCAGCTTAACAAACGTTCTCCCGTCGTGTAAACGGAAAGATTCGTTCAGGTTCAGATCCGCCAGGGTAAACAGAGGTTCCTGCCCGTCGAGGCTTTGGATCAGCTGCTGGAAGGCAACATCGCGCTGAAAAGAAGCCGGTGTCTTCCTGAAAAAATGAAGTAAACCGTCTTTAAAGGACTCAGGTAGTCTGCTATCCTGAAAAAGAGGAAGAGCCAATTCCTGAAACAGGGATTTCCATTCGGTGCCATGCGGAGCTGCTCTTCTGCCATGCTTATTCCAGACAGCCAGATGTGCCAGTTCATGCAGGAACACCAGCAGGAACATGTGAGGTCCCAGGTCGTTGTTGATACTGATCAACGGCAATATACCTCCGGATGAGGCCCGGAAACTGCCCAGTTTTTGTTTCCTTGGACGGGTTATGTGAAACCGGAAACGGTACCGCTGAAAGTACTCTTTCACCAGCGGACGTGTACTTTCAGGAAAAAAAGCCAGGATTTCAGCAGGAACTTCAGGCACGGCCGGATACATTCGGTTGGGAAGGGACAGCTTTTACCGGCATCTCAAGGTAACATCCGCATCGGTTCCTGCCCGTACTGGGAGGCGTCCTGTGCCAGTTGCGGTTCTGGTAAGCCGATGCGCATCCTTCAGTCAGGAACACAATGGCAATAACGGCGAACAGGCATATCAGGCGGGATGAAATCTTGCGAAGCATGGCGGGAATTTCTGGTGCAAAGGAACTAAAACTTCCGTGATAAGCTAAATTTACGCTAATTTAGCAGTACTTATTGTGCCCAATGAAGATTTTGTATCACTTCGGACGATATCTTAACCTGTTGCTCAAGGTCTTCAAGCAACCGGAAAAAATGGCGGTATACCGCCGGCAGTTCATCGTTGAGGTTGAGAACCTGGGTATGGCCTCCGTCTGGATCGTTGCGATCATTTCGGTGTTCATGGGGGCGGTGCTGACCATACAGATGGCGATTAATATCGACTCACCGCTTGTGCCCATTTATACTATCGGTTTTGCTACGCGTCAGAGCATCGTCCTGGAATTTGCCCCGACCATTATCAGCCTGATCCTCTGCGGCAAGGTCGGTTCGCGCATTGCATCCGAGATCGGAACCATGCGGGTTACCGAGCAGATCGACGCGCTGGAGGCAATGGGCATCAACTCAGCGTCCTATCTCATCCTGCCTAAAATCATGGCAGCCATGTTCATCTTCCCTTTTCTGATCATGATGAGCATGGTACTGGGAGTGATCGGAGGTTGGGCGGCAGGAACCGCAACCGGATCCATCACCTCCTATGGCTATATTTATGGCATCCAGTCATTTTTTCACATGTATGATATCTGGTATGCACTCATCAAAACGGTGGTTTTTGCATTCATCATCACTTCCATATCCTCGTATCACGGATATTACACGCAGGGCGGAGCGCTGGAAGTAGGCAATGCCAGCACCGACGGGGTCGTATATAGCAGTATAGCGATCATCTTTTCCAACCTGATCCTCACCCAACTCCTTCTGGCATGATCGAAGGTCTCCATATCACTAAAAAATACGGCAGCAATACAGTGTTGGAGGATGTTACCGTTCGTTTCGAACAGGGTAAGACCAACCTTATCATCGGGCAGAGCGGCATGGGAAAAACGGTGCTGCTGAAATGCCTGGTTGGGCTGATCGAGTTTGAGCAGGGCCAGGTTTTTTATGATAATCGTCCGTTCTCCGAGATGTCCTTCAACGAAAAGAAGACGATCCGGCAGGAAATCGGCATGCTGTTCCAGGGCGGGGCTTTGTTCGATTCTCTAACGGCCGAACAAAATGTGATGTTCCCGCTTACCATGTTCACATCGATGACCCTGGCCGAGAAAATTGAGCGGGTTAACTTCTGCCTTGCGCGGGTAAACCTGGTCAACGCCAACAAGCTTTATCCCTCCGAGTTAAGTGGAGGCATGAAAAAGCGTGTTGCCATTGCCCGTGCCATTTCCTTGAATCCCCGTTATCTTTTCTGCGACGAACCGAACTCAGGACTTGATCCGCAGACAGCCAACCTGATCGATGAACTGATCAGCGAGATCACGGTCGAATTCAACATGACAACCGTCGTAGTAACCCACGATATGAACTCAGTGCTGGAAATCGGGCAGAAAATCTATTTCCTGTATAAGGGGAAACTATGGTGGGAAGGTAATCGCGACAACATCCTGCTGACCGACAATACTGAGCTGAAGGCTTTTGTATTCAACTCCGAACTCACCAAAAGGCTAAGGCCTTCCTGAAGCGCTCTCCGGTATGAACACCCTCGACATCATCCTGCTCGTGCCGTTGGCGTATTTTGCTTATAAGGGATTCACCAAGGGATTTGTGATAACCCTAGCCATGTTCGCTGGAATCCTGATCGGATTTTATGCTGCGATCCATTTTTCGGAATACGCTGCCGGATTTCTGAAAGAAAAGCTGGACCTGAACAGCGACAACCTGAAGATGATCTCCTATGTCGTCACTTTTATTGTAGCACTGGTTCTGGTATTCATGCTGGGGCAGTTCCTTTCGGGAGTTGTCAAGACCACCGGGCTTGGGTTTGTAAACCGCCTGGGAGGACTTTTGCTGGGCGTGCTAAAAGGGATGCTGATCATTTCAGCGTTTGTGGTGCTTTTCGGAAAGATCGACCCGAAATCGCATCTTATACCGGCCCATTCAAAGCAGGAATCAGTATTGTACAAGCCTGTATCAGCCCTGGCACCAAAGATATTTCCGGTACTGAAAAAATATACCGATAAGGTCAAAGACCTGATGTTTGACGAAAAACCGGAACAAACCGGCAGCTGATCAATACCTGATCCCCCAGAAAGGAGGCTCTTCCGCAGCACGCCGGTCTTTCACATGATTTTCCAGAACACGGTAGTAGTCCGCTTCATTAACGTGCTTCCCCTTGATTTTTCTGGGCAGATCCATTTCATTGGTCAGGGGGCGCAGTTCGATCTTATCAGCTGTGATTACCATGGCGCCGTCGTTGACATCTACTTCCAGGATCATTCCGGGCAGACCGCAAAACCTCTCGGGACCGGAGCTCAGAGGCATATCCATGGCAAACCAGGCGATCACTTTCTGCTGCTTGATGGTATCGGTCCAGGCGGCATCCATGCATATATGACCGGCCACTTCCTTGATATCATTCAGGATCTTCCAGTTTTGAGGCCGGAGTGAATCCTGTATAATATAAACCTTTCCGAGAAGCTGGATCATATCGAAGATCGTATTGTCGCTGAAGTTGCGCCGTATGGCGTAAACATCCTGCCGCCATGAATAGCCCTCATCATCGCGCTCGGCACGTTCTTCCGAATCACGATAGAAGGTTTTACCCGGGGCCATGTATAACTCGGTATACTCCTTCCACTCTGCACGATTCCCCCACATATAGGTAATACGTTCACGCTGCTGTTTACTCAAATAATCAACCGCCGCCATCTTCTTTGTCCAGTTGTGGGTAACAAGGTAACGGATCTTCCCTTCCAGACTCTGAGCAAAACTTCCTGTGCCGGTAAAAAGCAGGACCAACAGGATAAGCGGGAAAAGAAACGAACTATATTTCCGATGTTTCATAGTTTCAACTTTGAAGGTAATGTCTGTTAAAATGATCTGAACTGCTTTCTACCAAAAATTATTCTTTTTCAATTTATCCTCAAAGCCTCTCAGGTTATAGGAGAGACTCAGCATATAATATCTGGCCAGGGTGGGAGCGTTGGTATAAGAGATATAATTTGCCGATCCGTATTGCGAGACGTAAATCCGTTTGTTGAGAATATCGAAGGCTGCCAGCCTTACCTCTATGCGGTTTTGTTTCCCGAACAACCGCCGGATGGAGCCATTCCAGATAGGCATATCCTGATCAAAACCAAGCTGGTCGTTCCGGAAGATGGAATAATTGAAGTTGCTTTCGAGGAAGAACTTCCCGGCAAACTGCCACTTAACAGAGGCCTGGGTTTGGTAATTCCGGATCTTCTGGTTTTGTTCCTGATGGATCGAATAGGTGATGTTGTTCATCCCTATACTCTCGGCGGCATAAAGGATAAGCTTGGGCGAAGGTGTCAATGTGATTCCGACATCAATATTGAAACCCTTGTTCCGGGTTTCATTTAAAACATCGTTCACATAAGCAGGTGACTCACCGAGATTCACAGATCCGTTCATATCGATGGTCAGTTTGGTCTTGATAATCGGGAAACTCGACCAGACATACGTATTAAAATCTGTTCCGCCACTGACGTTTCCCGGCTTTGTGGTGGTGACAATTCCGGTACTGTCAACATAGCTGACCGTCTGGTTGTACACAATATTCCGGTCATAAGCACCGAAATTGCAGCCAATCCCCAGGCTGGCAAAGGATGCCGGATTCCAGTAATTGAAAAACATACTGGCAGAATGTCTCAGTTCCGGCTTAAGTTCAGGATTACCCTCACTCCGGTACAGGGGGTTATCTGCATTGGGTACCGACTGCAGGTCGGAGAGGGATGGCTCATTGACCTGATAGGTATAACTGGCATTCAGCCACATATTATGCGGAAACTCATAGCTGGCTGAGAAGTTTGGGGTCCAGTTGAGATAGGTTTTCTTCAACGAATCAGAATATGGCATATTGCGGTCAATGGCATAATTCCCTTCCTGCCGCAGTTGCTGACCAGCCAGGCCAATACTCGCATTAAGCCCTTTGTTTGAGTACCGGATGCTGCTTCCTATACGGTTGTAAAGCACATCGTTGGTATAATATACGCTCAGGCTGTCGATACGGCTGTTTGCATCGGCCGGGTTCAGTACCTGACGGTTGACACCGTTGCTGCTAAGGCTGAAATTATAGAAGGATTCCCAGAACCATGTCTTTGCCAGTGGTTCGGTATATAAAAGACTGCTTTTTATCTGAGAAGCGTCATTTTCCCTTTCGTTCAGCTTCTGGATCTGTTCTTTGAAGGTATTAGCCTTGAAGAATTCATTGATCGACAGCAGGTCATCGGAACCGTCGGAATGGTTGATATTATAACCCACACTGGCGGCAAACGTTCTTCCTTTCTTTTTGAAACGATGCCGGTAAATAGCGGCACTGGTTACACTCCACGAATCCAGCTCACTGCCGTTTTGCATGGAAAGTATATTATAGGGAGCTTCTTCCGAATTAAAATATGCCTGAGCCTGGTTATCCGTTTTGTCGGTGGTGGTGAACCTGAAATTGGCCTTCGCGATCAGCACATTGTTAGAGTCTACTTCCTTTTCAAAACGTGTTGCAAGGCTGTGGTTACCTTTGAAACTTGCCCGGGAAAGTGTATCCCGGTTAAAGAAGGAGCTATCCCCTACAAAGGTTTGTTTCCTTGAATACTGATCCAGTGACAGGCGGGTCTGGTTGTAAAAGTAACTGGCGTTAAACTTTGTTTTCTTGTTATCATAATTGTAGTTGGTACCAGCCCCGGCATTCTTCGTGAAGCCTCTTCCGTCGAAGTTGTTGCGCGGTGAATCATCCGATTCGGAATAATAGGTGAACATACCGCCGGAACTGAATCCAAAATCGCCGTTATCATAATTGTTGAAGGCATTCTGGCCCATAAACTCTCCATAATCTTCCCAGTTAACTCCGGTCTGGTTGATATTGTTGGCATAGCCGATGAACGACAGCTGGTTTTTCTCATTGAAACGGTTATAATTACCCCGGGTGGCCCAACGATCATCCGTGCCTCCTGCAACGGTCATTTTCCCGAATGCCCCTTTTTTATACTCTTCCTTGAGCTCCAGATTCATAGCCTTTTCCTTGGTACCATCTTCGATCCCGGTAAGCTTGGCCTGTTCTGATTTTTCATCATAGACCTGTACCTTGGATATGGTTTCGGCTCCCAGGTTTTTGGTAACGCTCTTCGGGTCATCCCCGAAAAAAGTTTTACCATCAACGAAGACCCGCTTCACGTCTTTCCCCTGTGTTTTGATATTGCCATCAGCATCTACTTCGATCCCGGGAAGTCGTCGCAGAAGATCTTCCACTGTGGATCCGGGCGGAACCTTGAAAGTGGTGGCATCGTATTCAACCGTATCCCCGCGGATTTTTAACGGTGCTTTTGCGGCTCGCACAACTACTTCCATCAAAGCCAGCGAAATCGGTTTTACCCGTATTACTCCCAGATCATTGACAGGGGTTGTTGATACCGGTATAAGCTGCTGATGCGGCAGATAACTGATATGAGAGATCTTGAGCAGATAGGGAATATTCCTCACGTTGTTAAAGCTGAACGCTCCCGTGGCATCACTGGTTGTAAAGTTCACCAGAGTGCTGTCCTTTGGGGTTAGCAGCATAACGGTAGCAAACGGCACTTCAGCATTTGTGGAATCACGGATGATAGATTTAATAGTGACCTTCCCGGGATTTTGTGCCTGCATGATTAAAGAAATGCAGACCAACAGGAGTGCCAGGGACTTATTAAGGTAATTCATGGGGGTTAGGGTTATCTTATGAATACAGCAATAATGATCTGATTTTCAAAAGTAAAAACGAAAATTTGTATTGCGCTGACAAGTCGATCTTCGTTATCCGTGACTTAATAACTTAAGTTTTACATGAAAATTGTCAGCATATATACAATTATTTTCAGCATTTCAGAGGATACAAATTTCTGTAAGATGTGCTATAAATTACCAGAGTATCGGATTATTAAGAGAATTTAACAAATCGCCGGAGCCAGCAGGGTCCCGGATAGATAAGAATCATTGATAACGTTGCTGTTTCCCATAGAAGAACTCCGGGCCTGCGGTTCCATCCGAAGGAGACCTTCAGACCATTGGGCACAGCCGTTGCGATCTTTTGCAAAAGCAAAGGGGATGTCACGATGACATCCCCTCAGGCAACTTTGGTATTTCTGGTGGTTGAGGTGACAGAGATCAGATATCCTACACAGCAGACGCAACAAGCTGTACAGGTTTCAGCCGAACCGTAAAATGCCGGAGGATCGGTGCTTCGTAAGTGATTTCAAGTCCACTGGCAATTGATTTACGTCGATTGTAAACATTGGCCGTTACTGCAGCGATATACTCCATGTGGTTATTGGTATAGACCCGGCGCGGAATGGCGAGCCGGACCAGTTCGAGTGCAGGATAACGGTTCTGGCGGGTCAGCGGATCACGGTCGGCCATGATGGCGCCAATCTCAACACCCCTGACGCCTCCTTCGAGATAGAGTTCAACGGCCAGCGTCTGGGCACGGTAGTATTCCTTTGGAAGATGAGAAAGGATCTTGTTGGCATCAATGAATATGGCATGCCCTCCCGACGGACGTTGAACAGGAACGCCGTATTCCGTGAGGAGTTTCCCAAGATAACCCACCTGGCTTACGCGGGCATCGAGGTAATCGTAATCGCAGGCTTCATAAAGGCCCTGTGCAAGGGCTGCCATGTCGCGACCGGCCAGTCCGCCATAGGTTACGAATCCTTCGAACATGATATTGAAAACCGAAGCCTGGCGCCAGATTTCAGGATCACGTAATCCGATAAAGCCACCGATATTGACGATCCCGTCCTTTTTGCTGCTCATGGTCATGCCATCAGCCAGGGCGAACATATCGGCTACGATCTCCCGGATGCTCCTGTTTTGTTGACCAGGTTCACGCTGCTTGATGAAGTATGCATTCTCGGCATAGCGTGCCGAGTCGTATATAAGCATTATCCCGTATTTCCTTGCCATAGCGCTTACCTGCCTCAGGTTCTCCAGCGAAACCGGCTGACCTCCGGACGAGTTGCAGGTAACAGTGACAATAATAAAAGGTATCTTTTCCTTGGGGTATTTCTTCAGGACAGCCTCAAGTTTTTCAAGGTCTACATTCCCTTTGAAAGGATGCTCTATTTCGGTGTCGAAGGCTTCATCAATCGTACAGTCGATGGCTTCAGCCTTACGGAATTCAATATGGCCTTTGGTAGTATCGAAGTGGGAATTTCCGGGCACAACATTGCCCTCTTTCACCAGCACGCTGAATAATACATTCTCGGCAGCCCTGCCCTGGTGTGTCGGAAGGAAATGCTCAAAGCCAAAGATATCCTTAATGGCTGACTTGAGTTTGTAATAGGAGGCTGAACCGGCATAGGATTCATCGCCCCGCATCATCTCAGCCCACTGTTGGTCGCTCATGGCGCCGGTTCCGGAATCGGTGAGCAGGTCGATGAAAACCTGTTCGGATCGGAGGTTAAACAAGTTGTAACCGGCTTCTGCAATCCACCGCTCCCGGTCTTTACGGGTGCTCTTGCGGATTGTTTCCACCATCTTTATCTTATAAGGTTCGGCAAAAGGTAATTCCATTTTATTCTTTCTTAATCAAATTTCTAATACTGTGTTAATTGGGATCAAAACAAGCGCATATGAAAACTATCTCTTTCTTTAAGAAAGCGGTACAGAGATTTCCTGGTATATAACGGATGTATGCGATTCATCGGTCAGCTTTTGAAGCGCGCCAAATATACATTATTTTGAGAAATCAAACTGAATCTTAACAGGTATGCTCTCCATCGGAGGGACTCTTCGAGTCGAAGCAAAGCTGATTAGATTCAGTAATACTGAGCAAGTTCCGAATAACAAATTTCGCAAACCTGTTCAGCCGCAGTATACAAAAAATGCAGACTTTTGCAGAGCGTCCGAAACTGTTCACTTCCAGGCTTTCCGGCTTTCAAAAAATGAAAAAAATTTTACATTATATTTTGTTCCTCGCCTTGCTGCTTATCCTGCTGCCGTCATGCGGAAAAAGCCATTCCGGCAATGGATTAAATCCGGAATTCAAACCGGGAACTGTAGTCGGCCGGGTGACTGTTCAGGCTGATACACTGCAAACCTATGCCCTTTTTGTTCCTTCCGGGTATTCCGGTGATACAAAGTGGCCATTGGTGATCTGTTTCGACCCTCATGCCGAAGGACTGCTCCCGGTCAACCTGTTCAAAGCACAGGCAGAAAAATACGGGTTCATCCTGGCGGGTTCCAACAACTCAAAGAACGGCCTGTCGTTGGATGAAACCACCGGCATTTGCCGGAATATGCTGGAGGACCTGAAACAACGCTTTGCCGTTGATGATTCGGTGATCTATCTTGCAGGATTCTCGGGCGGATCACGGGTGGCAGGCAGCATCGCTCTCACCGAAGGTACCATTGCCGGAGTGATTGGCTGCGGGGCAGGACTTCCCAATCTTAATCAAAGACCCGTCAGGAAATTCAGTTATCTGGCTGTCGCCGGGACCAAAGATTTCAACTATTCCGAACTCCGGCAACTCGACGATGTGCTCGAATCGGCAGGTTTCACCCATTATATGCTTGAATTCGACGGCCCCCATGCCTGGCCTCCTGATTCTTTAACAAGTCCCATATTTACCTGGATCCAGTTCGACCGGATGCGCAACGGAAGTCTGCCGGCCGACCGGGACGCAATCAACCGTTTCATCGATCAGACATACTCCAATGCAGAGAAAGCAGGGAAAACTGACCTGCTTCGAAAGGTAAGCATCCTGAAGATGATGAAGCATTACCTGGACGGACTCACCGACATCACTCCCCTGCAGGATGAAATAGACAGGCTTGAGAAAGATCCCTTGGTAATGAAATTGGAGGAAAACCAGGCACTCCTGTTTGAAAAAGAAAACTACCTGAAGGAAGGGTATGCCCGCCAGTTGCAGACAGAAAGCCTCGGATGGTGGTCGCAGGAAGCCGCAAAACTCCGGAAAAAGGCAAACGCTCCTTCCAACTCTGCTGAAACAGCCATGTATCAGCGTGTACTTGGTTTCCTGAGTATGAATTCCTATTCCTTGTCGAATTCGGCTTTAAAAATGAATGACCTTACCGCTGCGGATCATGCGATCGGATTGTACGAGGCCGTTGATCCGGAGAATCCCGAACACCGGTACATGGCTGCTACCGTTTCGATAAAAAAAGGTAACAGCAGCCTGGCTATCAACCAACTTTCTTCTGCCATCAAACTGGGGTTCAAGGATTTCACCCGATTGAAAAACGACCCGATATTTACCCCTCTACATGGCAATCCTCAGTTTCAAAAGCTATTTCCTACCCATCCTTAAAACTACTAAAATGAAGAAATTATTCCTGCTGGCGTTTTTGTTAACGGTTTTATCAGCAAATGCAGCCTTCGACGACTGGTTCTATCCCAGGACACTGCGGATCGATTACTACCATAGCGGAGATTCAAAAAGTGAGTCCTATTCCATCGACCGTCTTCTGAGCGAGGAATACTGGGGCGGATCCAGGACCAACCTGCTCGATACCCTCAACATGGGAAAATACTTTTTTAAAGCCTTTGACGTGGCTACCAACAAGTTGATATACAGTCATGGGTACTGCACGCTGTTCGATGAGTGGCAGTTTACGGAAGAAGCAAAGACAACCCGTAAAAGTTTCACTGAAACCGTAGTCATGCCTTACCCGAAACAGGATGTGCGGCTGGAATTTTACAGCCGGAACAATAAAGGGCATTTCGACAAGGTCTTCGAATATGTGGTTGATGTGGACAGCTACTTTATCTCCACCGAACGGCGTTACATTTTCCCGGTTTATGAGGTATTGAAGAGCGGCGATCCTGCAAACACTATCGACGTGGTGATCCTGCCTGAAGGTTATACGGATAAAGAGATGGATCTTTTCAAGTCCGATTGCGACAAGTTTGCCAGGGAACTTTTCACCTTTGATCCGTACTCCAAAAACAAGGATAAGTTCAACATCAGAGGTATCCTGGCCCCGTCAGCCGAAAGCGGCACCGACATCCCGGGTGACCGGATCTGGAAGAACACTATCCTGAATTCGCAGTTCTATACCTTCGATTCGGAACGCTACCTCATGACCTTCGACAACAGGAGTGTACGCGATGTAGCATCCAATGCTCCCTATGACATCATTTATATACTGGTGAACAGTACCAAGTACGGAGGCGGTGCCATCTATAATCATTACAACACCTCGGTGAACAGCAATGTTTCCTCTGCCAAGATCTTCGTCCACGAACTGGGCCATGGATTTGCCGGTCTGGGGGATGAATACGACGACGGCTCTACTGCATTCAATGACATGTATCCACTGGATATCGAACCCTGGGAGCCTAACCTGACGACCCTGGCAGACTTCAGCCGAAAATGGAAGGATATGCTGCCTGCCGGAACACTTATCCCTACCCCGCTGAACCCAGAGGATCCTCTGAAACTGGGTGTTTATGAAGGTGGAGGTTACGTAACCAAAGGCATTTACCGTCCGGTGACCGACTGCCTGATGCGCACCTTTAAAGGGAATGAATTCTGCCCGGTATGCAAACGTGCTATCCAGCAGATGATTGATGTTTATACGAAGTAAAGGGAAGAAAAGATAAAAGATAAAAGTAAAAAGATAAAAGATACAATTTGAGAATGTAAAAATGTATGAATTTGAGAATTAGTTAATTAGCTGATTTGATGATTCGACGATTCGGTGATTGAATTTCAATTGTAATCATCCTTTTAGCCCTTTGCCCTAAGCTCTTTGCTGATTAAAGACAAAAGATAAAAGGAAAAAGATAAAAGACTTACGATGAATGGCTACGAATGACTATGAATGACCATGAATGACAGCTCACAAATGCTCTGCACCTAGCCCTAAGCTCTTTGCTGATTAAAGATAAAAGACAAAAGGCAAAAGATAAAAGATACAATTTAAGAATGTAGGAATGTAGAAATTTGAGAATTAGTTAATTAGCTAATTCGGTGATTCGATGATTCGATGATTGAAATTCAATTGTACCTCAGCTCTTTGCCCTCTGCTACATTATGATAAAAGCCTTCAATAAATGACGATGAATGGCTACGAATTACTATGAATGACCATGAATGACCATGAATGACAGCTCACAAATGATCTGCACCTAGCCCTAAGCTCTTTGCTGATTAAAGATAAAAGACAAAAGACAAAAGACAAAAGATAAAAGATACAATTTGAGAATGTAGGAATGTAGGAGTTTGAGAATTAGTTAATTAGCTGATTCGGTGATTCGACGATTCGGTGATTGAATTTCAATTGTACTTCATCCTCTTAGCCCTTTGCCCTAAGCTCTTTGCTGATTAAAGACAAAAGATAAAAGGAAAAAGATAAAAGACTTACGATGAATGGCTACGAATGACTATGAATGACAACGAATGATCCGCCAGCCGGCGGAAGTGACAACTTACTCCCTGCTCTCTGCTCTCAGCCCTTTGCCATTTGCACCTGCCTGTAGTTTTGTAGTCAGAGCCGAAGGATTTTTCAGGGTCTTGCTAAATGTTGCCAATAATTACCGCACGCACATCAGCCTATGAAAGTAAATAACCATGCTTACCGAACGATATGGATGGAAGGCTCATCGGTCTTTATGATCGATCAGAATGTCCTGCCGTTCGGGTTCCGTATTTATGAAGCGAAAACCTGCAGTGATACCTGTGTGGCGATCAGGACGATGATCACAAGAGGTGCGGGGGCAATCGGTGCTGCTGCAGGATTTGCGATGGCCCAGGCCTGCCTGGAAGCAAACCTTGCTGTAAAGGGGACGGTTGAGAGTAGTAGCCTTACCGGACAAAAGAGTAATATACCATCGGAAAAACGAAATCCTGAGTCTGGTAACGCTCCCGACAATCAGTATAGCCGATTCATTCAGAATGCCCGTGAAGAGATTGAGGCTACCCGCCCGACTGCAAGAAATCTCTTTTATGCCGTAGAAAAAGTATTTGAAGCAGGCATGCAATCAGCCTCAGCCGCGGTTACCGAAGCACAGCTGCTCGCAGAAGAGAACCTCGCTGACGCAATGAAAATTGCAGAAGCCGGTAATGCCATTATCAGGGATGGATTCAGGATACTTACTCACTGCAATGCCGGCTGGCTGGGATTTGTAGACTGGGGAAGTGCCTTAGCGCCGATATACCGGGCCCACCGGGAAGGCAAGGACATCTTTGTGTACGCCGATGAAACAAGACCCCGGGGACAGGGAGCCCGGCTGACAGCCTGGGAACTGGAAAATGAGGGAGTACCTCATACCATCGTTCCGGATAATGCCGGAGCTTATCTTATGTCGAAAGGATTGATTGATATGGTGATCGTCGGGGCCGACCGGATCGCAGCCAACGGCGATACAGCCAACAAGATAGGGACTTTTGAAAAAGCAATTATAGCCAAAGAATTCGGGATTCCTTTTTACGTTGCGGCGCCTTTGTCGACATTCGACTTCACGATTTCAAACGGCAGTATGATACCGATTGAAGAGCGAAGTCCTGATGAACTTCTGTACCAGTCGGGGCCGGATGAAACCGGTCATATTCGTCGTATCCGGGTTGCATCGCCGGGCTCCGGTGCGATCAATCCTGCCTTCGACGTCACTCCGGTGAGTTATATCAAAGCATTCATCACCGAAAAAGGAATTATCGGTACATCCCGGGAGGCCCTTTCTTCCGTGGCAACCAGCCATTATTAGTGTTAATCATTTGTTATTAAAAACCTGATTTAGCTCATAGTGTGTACTTTTGTTCCCCATTGAATCCAGCTCTATGAAGTATACTGCTCATATCCTTGCATTCACTCTTACTGCAGCTCTCCTTTACCTGCTGCCGGGCTGTTCATCACGTCAGGACGGAAAAAAGGAAGGGGGAAAAAGAGGGGATCAAAAACCGGTTGTAGCGGATGCGATCGTCATCGCTCCCGGTAAACTCGACAATATCATTGAAACCAATGGCACCTTGCGGCCTGGCGAAGAAGTGGAACTGCGCAGCGAAGTTCCCGGACGCATTGTCAGCATTAACTTCAGGGAAGGCTCTCATGTAAACAGGGGCGACCTGCTGGTCAAGATTGATGACCGTGAACTGCAGGCGCAGCTCAAAAAGCTGCAGCTTGATGAAAAGCTGGCAGCCGACGATGTAAGCAGGAAAGAAAAGTTGCTGGCTATCAATGCCGTCAGCCGGGAAGAATATGATAAGGCTGTTAACCAGCTGGAGATCATCAGGGCGAACATGGACCTCAGCAAGACCCAGATCACAAAAACGGAGATCAGGGCTCCTTTCAGCGGGATTGTTGGCCTGCGCCAGGTAAGCGAAGGCGGCTATGTTTCTTCCTCAACGCTGGTTTCAAAACTGCAACAGGTCGATCCCATGAAACTTGACTTCTCCGTACCCGAAAAGTACCGTAACATGCTGAAATCGGGCACCCTGGTCAATTTCACCGTCGAAGGTTCCGAGAAAACCTTCTCAGCCAGGGTTTATGCCATAGAGCCATCGGTAGATCCGACCACGCATACTATCCTGCTTCGGGCTCTCTGTTCAAACCCCGGGAATACGCTAATGCCCGGCGCATTTGCCCGAATCCGGATACTTCTGGAAACCATAAACCAGGCTATCACCGTGCCGTCAGAAGCTGTTATACCTGTTATCGACGGCCAGAAAGTCATGATCTGCCGCAACGGGAAAGTGGCTTCGCAAAAAGTAGTGACAGGCATCCGGAACGAACAGATGATACAGATCATCAACGGTCTGCAGGAAGGTGATACTGTCTTCGTGAGCGGACTGTTGGTGATGAAAGATGAAATGAAAGCGAACCCGAAAGTCATAACCTATTCGTTTACCGGTACCGGCGGGGCTCAGTAACCAGAAGATGCCATCAGAATCATGAACATTAATTCCATGAAGCCGGTTCGAGTCCTCGGTTACCTTTTCGGTATCACCGGATTGATATTGCTGATCAGTAATGCTGTGACCTATTGGGGGAATCAGAAGTATGAAAAGATCTCCATCGTTGCCGGACTGCTTTTCTGTATGATCGGAGCGGCCCTGATCAGGAAAAGAAAGAAATCCGCTTAATCCCCGCCGCGATCCATCCAACCCTTTCAATTGTCGATCTTACTAAATGAATATATCCTCACTAAGCATAAACAGACCAGTTCTGGCAACCGTCATCTCGCTGCTCATCGTTCTTTTGGGCGGGATAGGTTTCCTGTTCCTCGGAGTGCGCGAATACCCGAGTGTAGATCCTCCTGTGGTGTCGGTCAGCACCACCTACACAGGTGCCAATGCGGATGTGATCGAATCTCAGATCACCGAACCGCTGGAAGAATCAATTAACGGGATCTCCGGTATCCGCTCGCTCACCTCTTCGAGCAGCGACGGCCGCAGCAATATTACTGTTGAGTTTGAACTTGGCGTCGATATGGAAGCAGCCGCCAACGACGTCCGCGACCGGGTTTCGCGTGTCACGCGCAGCCTTCCTGCCGATGTTATCCCTCCTGTGGTTTCAAAATCAGATGCCGATGCAAACCCGATCCTGATCTATACGATTCAGAGTGACTCCCGCGATTTGATGAACCTGTCGGAAGTCGCCAATAATATGTTCAAGGAACGGTTGCAGACCGTTACCGGCGTTAGTGAGATCAGGATTTACGGTGAAAAGAAGTATGCTATCAAGATCCTGCTTGATCCTGCCAAACTGGCGGCATATAAACTGGCGCCATCCGACATCCGGAACGCTGTAACCCGGGAGAACGTAGAACTACCCACCGGTCGCATTGAAGGATACAATACGGAACTGACTATACGGACTCAGGGCAGGCTCACCACACCGGAACAATTCAACAACCTGATCATCAAGGAAGAGAATGGCTCTGTGATCCGCCTGAGCGAGATCGGGGAAGCCAAATTGCTTCCCGAAAATGAGCGCACCGTGATGCGTGGCAACAAAGGCCTTCCGATGGTAGCCGTGGCTATCACACCGCAGCCGGGAGCTAACCAGATCGAAATAGCCGATGATGTCTATAAAAAGATGGAGCAGATCCAAATTGACCTGCCTTCCGATATCAAGGTCGGCCTCATGATGGATACCACGCAGACCATCCGGAAAGCCATCACCGAAGTGGAAGAGACCATTCTGTTTGCCTTCCTGCTGGTATTGCTTGTTATCTTCCTGTTCCTGCGAAGCTGGCGTACTACCCTCATTCCCATTATTGCCATTCCTATTTCGCTGGTGAGCGGCTTCTTCATCATGTACATCGCCGGCTTTTCGATCAATATCCTAACCCTGCTGGCCATTGTGCTGGCAACCGGACTGGTGGTGGATGATGCCATCGTGGTGATGGAAAACATCTGGCACAAGATCGAACGGGGCATGAATCCCATTGAGGCGGGCCATAAGGGATCGAAAGAGATCATCTTTGCTATCTTATCAACCACCATCACGCTGGCAGCAGTATTCCTTCCGATCATATTTCTACAGGGCCTAACCGGCAGGCTTTTCAGGGAATTCGCCGTAGTAGTGGCCGGGACAGTGATTGTCTCCGCTTTGGTTTCGCTGACGCTCACACCAATGATGAGCTCCCACCTGCTAAGGAAAGTTGAAAAGCACAATAAGCTTTTCCGGATGAGCGAGCGGTTCCTGGATAATCTGACTGACAACTACAATCGTTCACTTACCCGTTTCATCTCTCACCGGTGGTGGGCTTTCGTGATCGTTGCCGTGTCGCTGGGAATGATCCTGTTCTTCGGAATGAAGATACCGTCGGAACTTGCACCCATGGAAGATAAAAGCCGGCTCTCCATCCAGGCAACTGCACCCGAGGGGACTTCCTTCGAAAAGATGGATGAATATATGCGCCAGATGATCGCCGTGGTAGATACCATACCGGAAAAGGTCGCCATGAACGCGCTCACCTCTCCCGGTTGGGGATCAGCGACCAACAGCGGATTTATCCGCCTGTCGCTCACGCCTCCATCTGAACGCCAACGCAGCCAGCAGGATATTGCCGATGAACTTACCGCTGTTTCACGGAAATTCAATTTTGCCAAAGCATTCGTCGTTCAGGAACAAACCATCGGCGGAGGACGTGGCGGGGGGATGCCGGTTCAGTTTGTTATCCAGGCGCCGGACTTTGAGAAACTGAAGAAGGTAGTGCCTGCCTTCATGGAAAAAGCCCAGGCAAGCCCGGTATTTCAAAATGTGGACCTGAACCTGAAATTCAATAAACCTGAGCTATCGGTTTCGATCGACCGGGAACGTGCCAGGGCTCTCGGAGTAAATGTCAGGGACATTGCAGAAACCCTTCAGTTGCTGATGAGCGGTCAGCGTTACGACTACTTCATCATGAACTCCAAGCAATACCAGATCATCGGGCAGGCAAACAGGGCCAACCGCGATCAGCCACTCGACCTGAGTTCGATCTTCGTGAGAAATAATGCAGGTGAGCTCATCCAGCTGGATAATCTTATCCATACCAGCGAACAAAGCAATCCTCCGCAATTATACCGCTATAACCGTTATGTTTCGGCTACGGTATCGGCCCAGCCAAACAAGGGCTTAACCCTTGGGCAGGGCATCGATGAAATGAAACGGATTGCCTCCGAAACACTGGATCCAACCTTCTCCACCGACCTGGCAGGCGCATCCAAGGAATATGCCGACAGCACCGGAAACATAGCATTTGCCATGGTACTGGCCCTCATCCTGATCTACCTGATCCTGGCCGCCCAGTTCGAAAGCTACCGCGATCCGCTGACCATCATGTTCACTGTCCCGCTGGCGCTGGCCGGAGCCTTGCTGTCGCTTACCCTCTTCGGCCAGACCCTGAATATCTTCAGCGAGATCGGCGTTATCGTATTGATCGGTATCGTGACCAAAAACGGTATCCTGATCGTTGAATTTGCCAACCAGCGGAAACTGGCCGGATTACCGCTCAGGCAAGCTGTTATAGATGCAGCTACCCGGCGTCTGAGGCCCATCCTGATGACCAGTCTGGCGACGGCATTGGGAGCATTGCCCATTGCACTGGCGCTGGGAGCATCTTCCCAAAGCCGCATCCCCATGGGGATAACCATTATCGGCGGACTTATCTTTTCCCTTATCCTGACGCTCTACGTGATTCCCGCATTGTACACCTTCCTCTCCCGCAACCTCAAAGCAACTGAAATCAAAACTGTCACGGAGTATGAAAACTAGGTTGATCATCGTGCTCGCCTTTCTCGCAGGCAGTGCTGCCGCCCAGGAGATACTTACCCTTCCGGCGGCAGTAGAATGGAGCCTGAAAAATAACTTTTCCATCATCCTGCAAAGCAATGCAGCTGCCATAGCCAAAAACAACAACACTGCCGGGAATGCCGGCATGCTTCCCTCTCTTGGCTGGACGGGAACTCAGAATAACACAGTTTACACAACCCATCAACGTGCTTTCTCCGGAACGGAAAAGAATGTGACCAATGCACTGAACACCTCCGTTAACACGGGATTACAACTTAACTGGACCCTCTTTGACGGCATGAACATGTTCGCCGGCAAACAGATGCTGGGATCGTTGCAGGAACTGGGTGAGAACACATCCCGTGCTGTGCTGGAAAACACCGTTGCCGATGTTGCACTCGCATACTACAATATCGTTCAGCTTAAACAGGTGGTTAAAGTGAACGAAGAAGCTGTGCGGCTGTCGCATGAAAGGCTGAAAATAGCCGAGGCCCGTTTCTCACTGGGATCCGGATCGCAACTGGCCGTTCTTCAATCCACTGTCGACCTGAATACCGACAGTACCAGCCTGCTGAACCAGCTTACATTGCTCGACAATGCCAGGGCTGACATGAATTTTCTCCTTGCCCGGGATGCCAATACGCCTTTCGACATCTATGATTCTATACAGCTCATTACCATCGGAAGCTACGAAGATCTGGCGGGAAAGGCTATGCAACAGAATACCGAACTGCTCGCAGCCCGGATGGATGAGCGGATCGCGGAACTTGACCTCCGGATCGCACAATCAGCACGCTATCCGAAAGTTGCTTTCCAATCGGGATATAATTTCATCCGGCAGAAATCGCAGACCGGCTTCGCCGAATACAATCAAAGCTACGGGCCCTACTTCGGATTAACTGCTTCATATACGCTTTTCAACGGATTCAATACAAGCAGGAACATCCGGAACGCCCGGGTCATGCTAAATTCCGGAGAGGTCACAGTCCAGCAAACCGGCTTCGATATCCGTACCCGGATCCTTAAACTATACAATTCATACAAGACGGCACTGGGAATTGCGGGTCTACAGCAGGCGAATGTGGCAGTAGCCCGGACGAATGAATATGTGGCATTTGAAAAGTATATGCTGGGGAGCCTGTCAGATATTGAGTTGCGGGAAGCCCAGAAAAAACTAATCGATTCGCAGTACCAATTGCTGGAAGCCCAGTTTCAGGCCAAGCAGGCCGAAATCGAGATCATGAGGCTTAGCGGGGATCTGATGGGATTGTTCTGAGTAAAAACCTGAGAACATTTCGGATGCTATGCCATGTTCAGGCCCATGAGCATCCGGATCAGCCTGGATAGTATGAAAAATGTCCGGCTATAGGTCTTGAATTCTGCTCCATTAAAGATGCTTCCGGTATGAATTGAGGAACAGCCTGGAAGGCCTGTTTAGCTGAAGAAGAATCTGGCAGTCATAAAATCCGTATTTTTATATTCAGTTTTACTATTCAATTTTCGTTTATCATGATTTTACTTGAGCCTGGTAAGTTTTACCACATTTACAACAGGGGTATTAATGGCTGCAAACTGTTTTATACGACAGAAAACCATCGACATTTTCTCCGTTTGTACCAGAGGTACATTGATCCCATAGCCGAGACATTCGCCTGGGTCCTGTTAAAGAATCATTTTCATCTGCTGGTTAGAATCAGGATAGAAAGTGAAATTGACCTAAACTCGATTCCATTGCCCAAGTATAAAGATTTGGAGAATTATCAGGTGAAACTGCGTCAGCCGCATCTATATTTCTCTGACTTATTCAATGCTTATTCCAAAGCTATCAACAAACAGCAGAACCGGACCGGGTCGCTTTTTGAACGGCCATTCCGGAGGATACAGGTTGATCGACCAGATTACTTCAGGAATGTCATCATATACATCCACAGGAATCCGGAACATCATGGATTTACTGACAATTTCAGGGATTATCCCTGGTCGTCCTATGGAACAATCCTTAGCATTCAGCCCACATCACTAAACCGGTCGAAGGTTATCGGGTGGTTTAATGATGTTGCCGAGTTTAAAAGTGAGCATGAAAAAATCCAGGCTGCTGACATATACGGCAGCTATTTCATTGAATCAGATGACGGCAAGTACATTCTCTAATGAGTATTCAACCTGACAGGTTTTATAAACCCGTCAGGTTGAAATTACCCCCGAACCTGGCAGAAGACCATTTACATTTCATCAGGAACACTTAAATGCCCTATCTTCGGACAAAAAACAGATCCGCTTTATGGCTTCTACCAAAAGAACCGTGAATTCCCGCACCGTTAAAGAAAAATCCCCCACAGTTAAATCATCCTCCGACAGGTCGCCTCAGACTTCCGCCAAACCAGGCCCCGGACGTCCGGATACCTGTCCCTGGCCTTCCAACGATTCCCTCATGACCGAATACCATGATACCGAATGGGGAGTGCCGCTGCACGACGACCGCAAATTGTTCGAGTTCATGGTACTGGATGCATTCCAGGCCGGATTGAGCTGGCGGACGATCCTGCATAAGCGCGAGAACTTCCGGAAAGCCTTTGATAACTTTGAACCGGAAGTCATAGCCAACTACTCCGAAGGGAAAATCCAGCTTCTGCTCCAGGATGCCGGCATCATCCGCAACAAAGCCAAAGTAAGGGGAACTGTCGACAATGCCAGAGCGTTTCTGAAGATCCGGGAAGAGTATGGATCATTCGACCGTTATATCTGGCAGTTCACCGGCGGTAAAACCCTTGACAACAAACCGGTTGCTCTGTCGCAAATACCTGTATCCTCCCGCGAGTCCGACGCCATGAGCGCCGATCTGAAAAAACGGGGCTTTAAATTTGTCGGAACAACCATCTGTTACGCCTTCATGCAGGCTGCCGGAATGGTGAATGACCACCTGGTGAATTGCTTCTGCCGCGATGATCACACCATCAAGAGATGACCATAGAACACCTTAGCATTGGATGCCGGATTACATACTCCTGCACTGCATCAACTTTCTTCTTTGAAAAACAGCTGGTAATAATGCATGCCTGATTCCTCATCGTAGCCTTTCACGATCTTTTGATGATCACCATGCACGTAAATATGAAAATTTTTATCCAGCTTGATCACACTCTTGAAAACCCTGGACTGCTTCTTCACTGCAGCGTCCGAGATGGAGAAACTATCATTCAGCTCAATGTCCCTTTCCTGCTCAAACTGTGACTTATAGGTCCTGAAACTATCGATCACTTCCGGTTCGGACAGCACTTCACTTGCAAACTCCTCCATCTCAAAGGTTTCCTTCTCCTTGAAAAACTTCACCGACCTGTTCAGTATATCCACCTGGTCGGCTTTGGTAACGTCAAATTGGCCGGGCAGCGTTTCAAGCACAAAACTCTTTGCCAGGCTGAGGACATTTTTAGTTTGAAAAAAACCGTCATTCCTGGGACGAACATGCAGGAAATGATCCATCCAATACTGTGCTTCGCTGCCTTTGCTTACATTATCGATAACACTGACAAGAAATCCGTTTTCTTTGCCGGTGTTGAAAATCAGGCAACCTTTGTCGAGTTTGTTGATGTTGATACCGGTTTCCGGATCAATTGCAAAACCATCGCCTTCCTGCCTGACTTTAAGGAACGTTTCTTTGTTTTCCGACTTGAATAAGCCTACTACATCAACAGTCTCATTTTCAACGACGCAATCGGTAAAATAAACCACATAAAACTCACCTCCTTTTACTTTAGGATGAACGGATTGCTCGTATAAATGCCTGGCAATGTTAACCGATTGTTCTTTCAGGCATTCCGGATCCTCAAAAACCGCGCTCACATAAGTGAACACCTCATTCAACTGAATATCCGATTCATGAAAGAAGTTGAAATATTCTTCCCCTTTAAAGGGTTGAAAGAAATAGGTCAGCAGGAGATCATGGATCGTTTCATCTATCCTGAGAGCAGATTTTGAGAAAACGATGCCTTCATCGGCGGATTTGTTTCCGACTTTATGGACCAGGACTGATCCGATCCTGAGGTAATCGGTTTGAATCATTTTGGATTTCAGTTTACTGATAAACGGGTACCTGAATTGTCAGGAGAGCTGCAAAGAAAAGAAATTGTATGTTTCTTCTGATGGCTGGAACGGGGAATCATGCAAACCGGTTCCGGGATTAATTGCAGATCTCCTGTCGGCAGAATGTACCTTTCAGATAAAGGACACTGTGCTTGCCTGATTTGGCCTATCTTTGCATCCCTACCTTAAACTCATCTCCCGAATTGTGAATGAATATCCGCTTTCTGCCTGGCTGCCCATCACCCGTGACGAAATGCTGAAACGCGGCTGGGAAGAAGTGGACGTTGTCCTTATTTCCGGGGATGCCTATGTAGATCATCCCGCCTTCGGCAGCGCGCTGATAGCCAGAGTGATTGAATCCGCGGGTTACAGGGTGGCCTTAGTGCCTCAGCCCAACTGGCAGGATGACCTGCGCGATTTCCGGAAGTTCGGCCGGCCACGTATCTGCTTTGCAGTCTCCGCAGGCAATATGGATTCGATGGTGAACCATTATACAGCCAACAAACGTCTCCGGAGCGACGACGCCTACACGCCCGGCGGAAAGTCAGGCTTTCGTCCCGATTACGCCACACGCGTTTATACACAGTCGCTGAAGAAGATCTATCCTGACGTTCCGGTCATTATCGGCGGTATCGAGGCTTCCATGCGCCGCCTCGCGCATTACGACTACTGGAGCGACAGCCTGATGCCTTCAATCCTTGCCGACAGCGGAGCTGACCTCCTCATCTACGGCATGGCAGAGAAAGCGATCGTGGAAACCCTGAAACGTCTTGAAAAGCAACATGATGTCGCCTGGCTGACAGACATCCCGCAAACGGCCTTCGTCGTGGATTCATCCCTGGCCGCTGTTATGGCGAAAGAGATGCCCTCGATCGAATTACCTTCCTTTACCGAATGCCTGAATGATAAAAAAGCTTTTGCACGGGCATTCCGGGAGATCGAGAACGAATCTAACAAGATGTCGGCTAAAAGGCTGATCCAGCCAACCGGAAATGTGGCTGTGATCGTAAATCCTCCCTACCCTACCATGACGACAGCCGAAGTGGATGCTGCATACGATCTTCCTTACACCCGGCTGCCTCATCCCAAGTACAACAAGCGGGGCGTCATCCCGGCCTACGAGATGATCCGCCATTCGGTGAACATTCACCGCGGATGTTTCGGAGGCTGTTCGTTCTGCACCCTGGCCATGCACCAGGGCAAATTCATCGCCAGCCGTTCGGAGGAATCCATCATGAAAGAAGTGGAGGCTGTCACCAGAATGCCCGATTTCAAAGGCTATGTCACTGACCTCGGGGCTCCATCGGCCAATATGTACCGTATGCAGGGCTTTGATCTTTCTATCTGTGCCAAATGCAACCGCCCATCCTGCATCTTCCCGAATATCTGCAGGAACCTCAACACCGACCACATTCCCCTCACTGAGCTTTACCGGAAAGCAGCTACAGTGAAAGGCGTAAAGAAGGTAACCATCGGAAGCGGGGTCCGGTACGATATGCTCGTTGGCAGGACTGCTGATGAAGACAAACGTTTCGGACTGACAGTCTATACCAATCAGCTGATCAGGAACCATGTTTCCGGCCGCCTGAAAGTAGCACCTGAGCATACCAGCGATTCCGTCCTCAAAATCATGCGAAAACCGTCGTTCAGGCTTTTTCATGACTTCCGGAAAGTATTCGATGCCATCAACCGGGAAGCAGGATTGAAGCAACAACTCATTCCTTATTTCATCTCCAGTCATCCGGGAAGCCGCCTGCAGGACATGGCCCGGCTGGCACTCGAAACCAGGGATCTGGGATTCCAGTTGGAACAGGTACAGGACTTTACCCCTACGCCAATGACGCTTTCAAGTGTTATCTATTGGTCAGGTATCCACCCCTTTACAGGTGAAACAGTCTATACTCCCAGATCGAAACAGGATAAGCTCGACCAACGTCAGTTCTTTTTCTGGTATAAACCTGAAAACAAGGATGCTATCCGCAGAACCCTTGTGAAAATCGGCGAGAATAAACTTGCTGATGCATTGTTGGGTAAGGGGAAGAGGAAAGAAAATGGCAGAATTTAGAAATTTGAGAATGTGGGAATTAGTTAATTAGCTGATTAGCAAATTAGCTGATTAGCTGATGCGGGAAATTGGGGAATTTAGAAATGAAGAAATTTAGGAATATATGAATTTGATAATTAGTTGATTCGGTGAATAGCTGATTAGCTGATGCGGGAAATTGGGAAATTTAGAAATGAATGAATTTAGGAATGTAAGAATTTGAAAATTAGCTGATTCGGTGATTAGCTGATTAGCTGATGCGGAAATTCAGAAATGAAAGAATTTAAGAATTTAGAAATGTGATAATGTGATAATGTGATAATTAGCTGATTCGGTGATGAAATTTGGGAATGTGAAAATTTGGGAATTTAAAAATGTAAAAATTTGAAAATTAGGCTATTCGACAATTTATACTATCTACTAATTATTACTATCGTTGATCATTAGACAATATGAGCAGTGTTTACCAGAAATGGGGTGACACTTCTTAAGATCATTTCGGATTTAATTCGTGCCTTCGTGGCAAATTTTGTTCTCCTGGTGTTCGCAACCAGTTAGGGATATGCGATGATCAGCGATTTTTTTCTGCGGGATCGGTTGGAAATAATCCCGGAAAAAGCATGTCTGCTTCAGTATGTGTTACCCTATCGTTCCGGCACCACAAGCACCGGGCATGGACTTGTTTTGAGAACACCCGTACTGATGCTCCCGATGAATGCCCTGTAGAGGAATCCGTGGTTGTGGGCACCCATAATGATCATATCGGAATTGAACTCCTTTGCCTTTTGAATGATGGTATCAATGATGGAACCTTGCAGATACTCATATCTTGCGTTTACACCGCGTTGCCTTAAAAAGTGAGTCATCGCTTTCAGATCTTCATGGATCTGGGCAATTTCTTCCGTATGCTGCTCCGGCACCACAGGAGGGCTCAGTTCATTTCCGATGAATGCCGGAGAAGGTGGCTCAACGTGTACAATCAATACTTCGCAACCAAAAGCCTTAGCCTGCATGGCTGCGTGGTCGATCACCTGTGTGGCCAGATCAGAAAAATCAATGGCAACCAATATCTTCTCCATACGAAAAACGATAGAATGAACAAATATAATGAATTATATAGCCGAAGGCAAGAAAAAAGTGCAATGTCAGAAATCGTATTTGATACCGGATCGGAAACCGAGAGAGAATGAATCGGTGGGGAAGCCGTTCTTTTCGAGGACGGGTTTGATATAAATGCGCGAGGTAGGTGCTAAAGAAACACTCAGCCGCTTCAAAACACGATAGTTGATATCAAGCCCTGTCACCAGGCTGAAATTCATTCCGTTATAATCAGGGATTTCCAGGTCCATCTGGTTCACCTGCGAGTTATTGTGTGAACTGATCGTTTTTATCGTCTCTTCACGAAGGCTGGAATTATCGAGCCGCACTGCAAAACCGGCGCCGGTATTGAGCCAGGTGGTTATCCGTCCTTTACTGAACAGCCTTTTCCCAATACCCATGTCATAGGTAATGTATTGATGCCGTTCGGTACCCTCCAGTTGCGAAGCACCGCTGGCCTCTACAATAGCCGTACTATCCACTCCGCTGCCAGGATTGGGAACCGTTATGGCGATGAACTGCGTATAGTTTACATCATAAACACGGTGCTCGGAATTGTAGACCATCCCGATGCTCGAATTAAAACGGGTTTTTTCATTACCTACGCTGGCCATCAGTCCGAAATTGTGGAAAAGCGATGTACCAGTCCCGTTCTCCAGCGACTCAGGCAGGTAGTTGGCGGCCAGACTGAACCTGCTATCCTTTTTCTTCATCGGGTCGTAGGGATCGGGAGAATAATACCGCACCGGCTCCTGAAGGGCATAAACCGGTAAAGGAACAACGGCTGTTTTTCCCGGGGATTGGATCAATCCACGCTTCGCGACGGGCAGATCGTACCGGCCGGTGGCATATTCAAAAACCTGAATGAGCGGTGCTGCAAGTCTGAACTCAATAGTATTTTCAGTTTGATTAACGGAGAGGTAGGTTTCAGATCGGTTATCCGAAGGATGACGGCCAGGAGAAGTATGATTGGCAGGTATCGATGCAAGGCTTCCCGGACTTGTTATCTTTTCTGTCAGATTCCCTGCCGGATGTTGTGATGTTGCCGATGGTTCTATCGTCTTATTGAGCTGTTGGGAAAGCGTAGCCGTTGCCGGTTCTTTCCCTGTGGGTTCCGTTGTCCTGAATATCGTGAACAACAAAGCCAGCGAGGCAGCAGCGGCTAACGAAGCATAAGTGCCGATCCTGAATGCTTTGGCGCGCTGCATCCGTTGCAGAATTAACGCCCAGGTGCCGGAATCCGGGCGGTGTACAGGCAGTCCGGCCAGCTTTTCCTCATAAGCCTGCCGGGCATCCAGTTGATCAAGACCGGAAGCAATACGATCCCACATTCCCTCATCCGGCGAATGCACCGGAAGTCGGTCAGAAAAGGAGGAATCATGTATGTTCCTGTTGATCTTCATATCAGTCCAGCATTGAGGCTAATTTTCTTTTTAACAGGTTTTTGGCATGATGCAACTGGGATTTGGAGGTCCCGATGCTGATGCCAAGTATATTGGCTGTTTCTTCATGCGTATATCCCTCGACTTCCGTCAGCAGGAAAACTGTTCTGTATCCGTCAGGCAGCGCAAGGATCACTTTTTCCAGGTATTCACTGCTCAGTGTATCCGGGATCAACACCGACCCTTCCGATTTCACATCCTCCATGTCGCTAAATTCCATCCTTCTGTTCCTGTAAAGTTGCCGGAGGGATGTCCTGATTACTATGGTCTTGATCCAGGAGCCAAGCGATGACTCGAATCTGTATTGTTTCATGTCGCGAAACACCTGGATGAACGAATCCTGAAGCACATCGTGGGCGTCATCGCGGTTGTTCATGATCCGGTACGCCGTTGTGAACATTGCATCGCAGTATCGGTAGTAGAGGTCGCGCTGGGCAATACGGTCATTCCGGATGCACCTTTCTACAAGGTCCCGTTCCAGTTCCGACTTGTTGCCGGCAAAGAGCCTTACTACTTCTCTCAATGGGTAGTTCTCTTAACTTGTTATCACCTACAAAGATAACGTTAAGAATCGTGTTAGCGTATAGTTCTTCCAAATGATCACTGTTGGTTAGTACCCGAACGTCTATTAGGGATTATGCCCCATTTAAAGGTTGCATCATCCGGAAACTTTCATGAATCCTGGTTGGGATTGTTCAAAACTCCTGCGAATAATATGGCACCGGTCGTCTTTTCACTGATCACAAACAGAAAGGGTCTGTCAACAATGAAACTGACGGGCTGAGGGTCATTCCCGATGGTCGTTACCGCAACTCCTACAGAAGTAACTGCGGCAGCTTCCGTTCCTTCTTCGTTGTTTTCGATGAAAGTCTTATGCCTGACCTCGGAGATATACAATCCGCCGTTGCGGTTGATTCGTGTAAAGTCAGCATAATCGGGGTCAAACGCTACTCCCATCCCTAAGGAAGCCAGCACAGGGGTCATTTTCTTTTCCTCATAAGGGAATTTAAATTTGGGTAGCTGCAACCGGATATCGGTGAGCGCCATTTGGTTCTGCCAGGCAGCCCAGTTTTCCGGTGTGAACTGGTCAATCAGCGCCTCAAGCGTATTCCCAGCATCCGGCAGCATCACCGTCATCAGAAAATTCCCCTGGTTATACGGCAACTCCACTGCCCCGAATCCATCTCCTTTATAATAATTCAGTCCGGCTTCCTGCAGCATGCCGGGAGCCTGGACGGTGGTTCCGTCGGCAAGGGTAAAGGCCCTGTCTTCTGTTTTGCTTTTATCGAACTGGTATTTCCACTGCCCTTTGAAATATACTGCGTTGATCAGATACATGACCATCTCTGCAGGGACCTCATTGATGATCCTGGGGATCAGCTGGTTCGTCTTATCCGACACCCAGTCGTTGATAAGTCCGACGGTACCCGGATCATCAAAATCAACTGCATTCACCTCCGCCCCGAAATAATTGAGGTTCACATCGATGAATGACTGTTCGACAGTGAATGTATTCCTGTACCAGATTGAATTGGCTACATTGATCTTTACATTGGGATCCAAACCGGAAAAGGTTTCCAGCAGATATTTGTAAGATTCGTTCACTTCCGTATCTGTCATTCCACCGAAGCCCAGAACAGTATTCATGGCATCCAGCGTCGTGCCGGCAGCGCCATTTCGTGTCATCCCCAACGCCATCGACACACTCAGGGGCGAAACCATCAGGTTCTTACCCGGTTCCGACACCTCATATACTTTCCTGAACAAATCAAATCCGAATGAATTACTATGGTTAACTACCTGTTGTTGTTTTTCGGTAAGTTGGACAGGTTTTACATCTGCCGGCTGGCTTTCTTCCTTCTGACAGGAAACCGACACGACCGCCAGCGAAAGGACCAGAATAGCAATAATCGTTTTCATGGGTCGACGGATTAAAAACATTTCAATAGGGTGATGCAAGGGTAAAACGGTTGTATCCGGTGGTGTAGCTTTGTTCGGCCAGGCCTTGTTGCCTACCCTGGCAATGAATTTACAGATCAAACCTGCCGGATGACCGAAAAGGATTTGCCCATGATGATAGCTTTACGATCTTTGGGCATGCTTACTTTTCCCGGTTATGCAAATTCTCTGCACAAAATCAGGATATTTGTCCGGGCCTTCTCTCTTTTCAAGCAGCCTCTTAGTTGAAAACATTGAACTGAACCATCGGCATGACAGAAATCCCGTTAACTTTTGTAAACCTCAAACGGATACCGGCGTTCTGTTAACTTTAAGGCATACTTTTCTTCCACATTGACCCATGATCCAAACCAATCCCTGAAATCCAAACAAAGCAATAAAACCCTATGAAACGTCATTCCCTAGTCAATTCCCTGTTGATCATCACAATGATCCTGGCAACCTCGTTCTTCATGGAAAGCAGGGCAACCCTTACCCACTTCCGGCCAACAACGGGCAAGGTAACATCCGGAGATAAAACAACCGCAAAAGTGCAGGAGAAAAAAGGAAAATCCGGGACCAGAAAAAATGAAACTGCATCGGATACACTCAAATCTGCGACATTCGGCGGCCTCAAATGGAGAAGCATCGGGCCCGCCCTTACCTCCGGCCGCATTTCCGATTTTGCCGTGAACCCTGCCAACAAGAGCGAGTGGTATGTTGCGGTGGCTTCAGGGCATGTATGGAAAACCGTGAATAATGGCACCACTTTCGAACCCATTTTCGACAACTACGGGGTCTATTCGATCGGTTGCGTCACCATCGACCCGAACAATGCCAATGTTGTATGGGTTGGATCGGGCGAGAACAATCACCAGCGTGCGCTGGGATATGGCAATGGTGTCTATAAAAGTACCGATGGCGGTAAGAGTTTTTCCAACATGGGATTGAAAGAATCCAGGCAAATCGGGGCGGTGCTGATCGACCCGCGGAATTCAGACATCGTATTTGTAGCCGCCGAAGGTTCTGTCTGGGGCCCTGGCGGTGACCGCGGCCTGTATAAGACCAACGACGGAGGCAAAACATGGAAAAAGGTCCTCGGGATCAGCGAAAACACCGGCGTCAACAACGTACTGCTTGATCCCAGAAATCCCGATATTATGTATGCCTCTTCCGAACAGCGACGTCGCCATGTGTTCACCAAGATTGGTGGTGGCCCGGAAACGGCCGTTTACAAATCGGTGAATGGAGGTGAAAGCTGGGATAAACTCACCAACGGCTTGCCTTCAGTCGACATGGGCGGAATGGGACTTGCCATTTCACCTGTGAATCCCGATGTGATCTATGCCATTATCGAGGCTGCCGACGATGCAGGCGGATTTTACAGAAGCAGCGACCGGGGAGCCTCCTGGCAGAAAATGAGCAGCCATACGGCACAGGGACAATACTACAATGAAATATATTGCGATCCGAAGAATGTAGATAAGGTTTATTCCATGGAAACGGTTTCGCAGGTAACCGAAGACGGTGGCAAAACCTGGCGCGCCATCGGGAATAACAAGCGCCATGTGGACGATCACGCTTTCTGGGTCGACAAGGATGATACACGCCATTTTATGATTGGAAGCGACGGGGGGATCTATGAGTCGTTCGACGGTGGCTCCAACTTCGTTTTCAAGTCCAACCTGCCTGTCACCCAGTTCTACAGGGTCCAGGTCGATAATTCCACTCCGTTCTATTACGTTTACGGTGGTACCCAGGATAACAACAGTCTTGGCGGACCATCGCGGAACACATCATACAGCGGGGTTGCCAATGATGAATGGTTCATCACCAATGGCGGCGACGGTTTCTGGTCGCAGATCGACCCGGAAGATCCAAACATCGTTTACGCTGAATCGCAGTATGGCGGAATGGTACGTTACGACCGTAAAAGTCAGGAAGCTATCGACATCCGCCCTGAACCGCGAAAAGGGGAAAACAGCTATCAATGGAACTGGAATACTCCCCTGTTGCTAAGCAGCCATTCACATACAAGGCTCTATTGCGCCGCTAATAAGGTATTTCGCAGCGACGACCGCGGTAACACCTGGCAGGTCATCAGCGACGACCTGACCGCCGGCATCGACCGGAATACCTGGCCTGTTATGGGAAAATACTGGCCCAGCGATGCCGTAGCCAAGGATATTTCTACTTCACTGTTCGGTACCATCGTTTCACTGGAAGAATCTCCGCTCAGCGAAAACCTTTTGTATGCCGGGACCGACGATGGCCTCATCCGCGTCACTGACGACGGCGGCAAGAACTGGACGAAAGTGTCATCTTTCCCGGGTGTGCCTGAAAACACCTATGTCAGCGACATCCTGGCTTCGAAGTTCGATGCGGATGTCGTCTATGCCTCCTTCGATAACATCCTCCGCGATGATTTCAAACCTTACCTTATGAAGTCGACGGACAAAGGCAAAACCTGGACTTCCATTTCGGGTAATCTGCCGGCAAACGGGACCGTACACAGCATCCAGCAGGACTTCATCAATCCCGACCTGCTGTTTGCCGGAACCGAGTTCGGATTCTTTTTCAGCCTTGATGGCGGAAAGATCTGGGTGCAACTGAAATCGGGAATGCCGCCGATAGCCGTGCGTGATATTGCCATTCAGAAACGGGAAAGCGACCTCGTGGTTGGCACCTTCGGGCGTGGCATCTATATCCTCGACGATTATTCACCGCTCAGGACCTTTAAAAAAGAGATCCTGGAAAAAGACGGTTACATCTTCCCGGTTAAGGATGCGCTCATGTATCTGCCTTCCGACAGCCGTTACGGTCAGGGATCCACCTATTACCAGGCTAAAAATCCCGAATTTGGCGCAGTCTTTACCTATTGCTCCAAAGAGGCGCCGAAGTCGCTGAAAGATATCCGCAAGGAAAAAGAGGCAGAACTGTTCAAGAAGGGTGAACCCATCCCGCAACCTACCGAGGAGGAACTGCGTGCCGAAAAGAATGAAACGGCACCTTATCTGACCTTTCTGGTGACTGATGAATCGGGCAACAAGGTGAGGATGATCCGGAAAAATCTTTCGGCCGGAATTAACCGGGTGAACTGGGATCTCCGTTACCAGAGCAACCATTCTGTTGAAGCCGGCGAATCGCCTGATCCGCTCAACGATCCGGGAAGCCAGGTACTGGCAATGCCGGGTAAATACAACGTCACAATCCTCCTGACCTCAAAAGGCGAAACCAGCCAGGTGGCCGGTCCTGTATCATTCAATTGTACCGTGCTCAACAACCTTAGCCTTCCGGCAACTGACCGTGCCGCCATGACTGCTTTCCACCGGAAAGTTTCGGATGTTACCCGTGCCGTGCAAGGAACGGAACAGTATGCTCAGGGTCTATGGAAAAGATCGAAAGACATCATTCAGGCATTGGATGCATCTCCCGCTGCAACACCCGAATTGCTGAAAAAAGCTCAGGATATAAACATGCAACTCGACAGCCTTCTTAACCGGAAATTCAACCGGCGATCAGAAAGACCCAGCGATGAAGAAAATCCTCCTGCTCCTGTTCCCCTTAATAACCGGTTATACAAGGTCTCCTGGGCTTGCTGGGCTTCAACGGCTACTCCGACGCAAACGCAACAGGATGCCCTGGCAATCCTCATGGAAGAATTCCCGCCCGTGTACCAGCTGATCAAACAAATAGGCGAAGTGGATATCCCTAACCTTGAAAAGGAACTGGAAAAGATCGGAGCACCTGTCACACCGGGCCGGTTGCCACAATGGAAGTTCTAGACAGCTATTCCATCCTGGCTCCGCATGAGATGCAGAATTTGGCATCCTCAACGACAGGAGCACCGCATTCGCCGCAGAATTTTGGCTTAGCCTGAGGTCCCTGGACTTCAGGCTTCCTTTCTGCAACAGGCTGTTGGAAGGTATTTCTCTCCCTTTCAGGGATCACTGGTGCCGGCGCTGGTTTTACCCTGGCGGGAACTGTCCTGCGACTTTTCTTTCTCCTGAAAAACCATAATACGATCAGCAGAAGGAAGACGGCCAAAACGCCTCCTGCGATCACCAACGTATTGAGCCTGAACTGGCCTTTTGCGGCCCCGCCCGTGCCGTTGAATGCATTCATGCGCTCCTGCTCGTCAAAACCCACTACCGAGCCGAATCCGACATCAGTAGCCTTCAGAGCCTGGCCCGGCTCCAGCACAATAGTCTTTCCAATCTTGTCGCCTACCTTCAGCTGACCGCTGATCAGATGAGTGACAGAATTTTGCTGATCCGCCTGGATAAGAAATTCAGCCCCCCTGGCAAGACAGACAATATCGGAAGTTATAACCTGAAAATTCGTCTCTTTGTTGATATTCAGCCAAAGCTCCCCCTTCCGGATCAATATCCCGGATTTTAAAAGCGTAATATCCGTTGAAGGATTCAGCTTGATGATGCTTCCATCAGGAAAATTAACCTGAGCCTGGCTGTTCTCTTCCACCATGATCTGGTTATTCCTCGCAACGGCGACATCTTCATTGACTTTTGGAGATGCCAGCTCCTTCCCCAGCCCGTCGCGGACTGAAAGTTGGCCCTTGAGCAGGGTAACGGTGGCAACTTGTCCGGAGGCTTCCCCGCTGATGTATTGCTGCGCTGGTAATGCCCACACCAGGCCAAGAGTGAAGAGTGTGATGATCAGCCTTTTCATATTTTTTCCTGAAATGGCCCGGTGGTTCTGGCCATTTTCAGTCCAAATGTAGAAAGGAAAAGTGCATGATCACATCATGAGAATTGAATTTAAGTCCGCCCTATTCATAGGAACCGGCAACGGCCTAGCGGATAAACAGCTTTTCTTTCAGCGTTCTCTGGTCATTGGATACTGTAAGCATATAGATGCCGGATCTCAGTGAAAGATTCAGTATGGTGGGCTGGTTTCCTGGAACTTGTTTCAGGCAGACCGGTTTACCGGAGGCATCAACGATCTGCATTGTCACAATTCCTGTGCCCAGGCCCGGTTCAAGGGTAAAATGACCGGAAGAGGGATTCGGATAGATGATAAGCGTATTTTTTGCAACGGGATCGCCTGTACCGGTTGTATTGATAACATTGGTCTGCTTTACCGTCGACCACTCACCATCGCCACAGGCATTGATGGCTTTTACACTTACACCGGCAATCCCTGAGAACAGCGGATTCCAGTTCACCGTTGCATTCATCCCATCGGGATTTAAAATGCCGGCATCAACAGGAGTGAGCTCCCACAGGTAGGAATCTGCATTTGTTGAACCGGAAGTACTGTATATGCTGAAGTTTTCTTCAGCCAGGTCAACAATGGAAGGGCCTGCAGGCTCAGGCAGCTGCGCCGGAACAGATCCCACTGCAACAGCCAGATGGCTGGGTGCTCCGTTACCGGCCTGATTCGATCCAAAAACGCTTACATTACCCGATGAAGCGTTTGAGCCAAAGCTGACGGAAACATTGGTTGTGCCCTGGCCTGACAGTATGGAAGCTCCCGCTGGTACTGTCCAGTTATAACCGGTGGCTCCGGATATCGGGCCAACCGAATAGGAATAACTGTTCCCGGCACAGACTTCCGCGGGTCCTGAGATCGGTCCGGCGGCGCCCGGCAGGGATACCGTCTGTTCATTTACTACCAGCGTGCTTAACCTGACCGGTCCCGGCTTATTCCTTGCAAAGGCTCCGTAAAATGTTACCTGACCTGTTCCGGCCGGTGGGGCTGTCCAGGTAAACGTCCAGGAACTCACCGAGGTATTGGCGCTAACATGGGTCACATACTTGTTGTTCCCCACCAGTTGATTGTTGGCACCTGCCGTAAGGGTACCCAGAAGATCTCCTGCCACATTCTGCGGAGATACCTCAAATCCAAACTTCCCGGACCCTGTGATCTGGTTTGTCGCTGTAATCTGGTACGATTGCCCCGGCGTGTAACCCGATGCCGGGATGTTGGAAGTAATCCATCCGGTAACGGAAGTGGGCGTACCTCCATGGCATTCGGTACAATTGCTCCCGTCACCGGGAGAACCTGTCTTGGCAGGTGGTGCGCCGGTAGGATAAAATGCGATAAAACTGCTCAGTACGAGCAGCGAGGAGATGCTGATTATCAAGGGTAAACGTCGGACTTTCATAGGATTGGGTTTAAGGTCCAAAAGGTTAATATGGACTAAACAATTGAAGTTGGGCATCTGTTCATCAGTCGGTCAGAGCGCCTGAATGCAGCAGAAAACTCCGGGAATTCCATAACTGCATAAGCCGGCGGAACACTATTGGGAATTTATCCTTTACCCCGCCAGGCGCCATTCGCAATCCATGTCCGGCTCTTTCGCATCCTGAATCCGTATTCCCCGGACATTTCATCCGTAGTTGCAACAGACTGTAAGGATAATGGATGATGATTGTCGGCCGCATATCAGGTTTCCGGTCCCGTAACCTTAGCAACCCTCTTTTTCCCTATTTTTGCCTGACCCTGCACACACCGTACAGGGAGTATATCCATTCATTCCCTATGCCCGCCCAAACCGTCAGTCAGCAGGTAGCCAACATTCCCGTATTCTTCATCCTCGGTCGCCCGCGTTCAGGAACCACCCTGTTGCGAACCCTGTTCGACGCCCACCCGAACGTTGCCACCCCGGTGGAATGTGCCTTTATCATCAACATGAGGCAGAAATATGCCGGTATCACACACTGGTCCAAAGAACTGCTGCTCGAGTTCCATGAGGATGTACAGAAGCATATCAAGTTCGATACCTGGAACATTGACCTCGACAGGATGAAGGCCGATTTGCAGGATTGCGCAGGAGAGAACACTTTCCAGAACATCTGCAAGGTGGTGTATTTCGATTACATCTCCCTCTTCCCGAAAGAGGAGATCAAGTGGATCGGGGATAAGAATCCGGTATATGCCACCTATACCCCCGAACTGTTGAAGCTCTTCCCCGATTCCAAATTCATACATCTCGTCAGGGATCCAAGGGATAATATCATATCGCTCAAGAACGTCGACTTTGAGGGACCGTTTACCGCATTGCTGGCCTATCGCTGGGTTCATTCCGCACGAAAGCTCTTCCACATCAAGAAAAAGTATCCGGGAAAGTTCTATACGATCCGTTATGAGGATCTGGTTACGGAGCCTCAGCGCTATTATCGTGAAATGTGCGATTTTCTCTCGATCCCTTACAACGATATCGTTTTCGATTTTTATAAGAAGCAGGGTGAGGCAATGCAGAAATTCAACATCGAAAAGATGATGAAGTATCACAAAAGCCTGTTCTCACCTATCAATAACTCGAAAGTAAATCTCTGGAAAACGCAGCTCCCTGACCGGGATATCAGGATCACCGAATTTGTTGCCGGCAAATGGACCCGCAAGTACGGATACGAGCGGAAATACCGTCATGCCGGATTGAAAGCTGTCGTTGTTTCAATTCCCTGGCTCATCTATGGCCGTTCCCTGTACCTTCTGCGCGATTTCATCGACCTTTTCCCGTTTAAACTGAAGATCGCCATCAAGAACAGGGGTCCAGTCCTGGCCCGCACTTTTGTGAAACTAAGGAATCCCGACTCCTGATCATTCGAAACCATGGCGCCGCGGAGTTTTCTGAAGGATATCAGCAGTGTGTTCGGCAGCAATCTGCTGGCTCTCACCAATGCTTTTCTGGTGGATGTAATCCTTTCGCGGCAACTGGGGCCTGAAGGACGCGGGTTATATATGTCCATCCTTGTGGTTCCGCTCATCGTGGTGAGTTTCGCCCTGCTAGGAATACGCCGTTCAGCCGTTTTCCATCTGGGGAAAAAGACATTCGACGAAAACAGGACCGTTTCAGGGGTTCTCATCCTGCTGATCATCACCAGCGCACTGGCCGTTATCATCAGCGGGATTGCCCTGCTCATCACTAAACCCGAAGGCCTCACGGCACCCATGGCGATCCTTGCATTGCTCACCATCCCGGTAAAGCTGATCCTGGTTTACTCCGGAGGCATCTATATCGGGAAGGAAGAGTTCCGGCGGTCGAACCTGCAGGTGTGGGTTCCGCAGTTCCTCAACCTCATTGGTATCATAGCCTTTGTTTGGATAGTTCGCTGGTATGTCCCCGGGGCTCTGCTGGCATTGTTACTGGCTAACCTTGCTGTAGCCATCATATCACTGAATTACCTCAGCCGGAATTATACCATCCGGATCCGGCTCGACAGCGAAGTGATCGGAAGCCTGGCGCGTATGGGGATTGTTTACGCCCTGGCGGTCGTCATCATGCAACTGAATTACCGGGTTGATATCCTCCTGCTGCAGAAACTATCAACGCTCAAAGAAGTCGGGTACTATTCGCTGGGAGTGGCCATCAGCGATAAACTCTGGCAACTGCCATCCGCAATCGGACTGGTGGTAATGAGCCGCAGCGCCAACACCAACGACGAATACCGGCTGAACAGGGATGTGGCCCGGCTGCTGAGATTATCATTCCTTCTGGTGCTGGCCGTCGCTGTGATCCTCTGGCTGATAATCCCATGGCTGCTGCCTCTCATTTTCGGCAGCCGTTTTACCCCCAGTGTTGCCATCGTGCAGTGGATGTTGCCGGGTATCCTGATGTTCGTGATCGTTCGCATACTCAGCGGAAGATTTGCAGGACAGGGACAACCTTTGACACTCATCTCCATCTTCGTTCCTGCCCTGATCCTGAACATCCTCCTCAATTTCCTCTGGATCCCCTCACATGGTGGCATTGGCGCCGCCTGGGCCAGTAACGTGAGTTATACGGCAGGCGCCCTAGCCCTGCTCCTGGTCTACTCCGTCAAAATGCAAATCCCGATGTACGAGATTGTCCGTTATCGTAAAAGCGATTTCGACTTCATCGCCAACTTCCTTAAGCGCAGGAGGAAACAGTCATGACAGGAGAGGAGTTAAAAAGGATTGAACAAACTCCGATGTTCTTCATCGTCGGAAGGCCCCGCACAGGCTCAACCCTTCTGCGAATGCTGTTCGATGCGCATCCCAACGTGGTCATTCCACAGGAGTGGCCGATGCTGATGGCCCTGTACCACCAGTTTGGGAATGTGAAAAAATGGGACGCCCCGACGCTCAACCGCTTCTATGATGCACTATTCCAAAAACTACGCATCTCCTACTGGGAAATTCAAAACTGGCCGGAATTTGATGCCCGACGGCTGAAAGAATCGATCCTGGCATGCGAAGGGGAACATACCTTCGAAACGCTCTTCAAGGTAGTTTACAGCAGCTACCATTCTTATTTCGATAAAAAAGAGATCCTCCTGTTCGGAGATAAAAATCCGGTGTATTCCAATCAGGCAGATCAGCTTGCGAAGCTTTTCCCTACTGCAAAATTCATCCACCTGATCCGCGATTACCGCGACAACATTGTTTCGATGCTGGACGTGGATTTTGAAATGCCCAACACTACACTGCTGGCCTATCGGTGGAAGTATTCGATCGATACGATCAACCGGACGGCTGCCAGTTTCCCTGAGCGTTTTGTTACTCTCCGGTATGAAGACCTGGTTGCCGACCCTCAATCCCGCTTCGCCGAACTTTGTCATTTCCTTGAAATCCCGGAAGCCCCGTCGATTTTTGAATTTCAAGCCCGGAAAGAGGAATTGGAAGCTCATGTGCCGAAAGAACTGATAGATCGCTACTTTAAGAACCTGTTTAAACCGATCGACGCTTCCCGCGTAGGACTCTATAAAAACCGACTGAGCAGCAGGCAGATCCGCATAGCAGAACTTGTCGCCGGCAAAACTGGCAAAAATGCAGGCTATATTACGGCAAACACGCAATTCAGTCCGTTGCTGCGCCTCTGGACGTTCCCGGCAATTATATATGCAAAGTGGCTGTATTCCGTGGGTTGGCTGGTCTCCCTACTGCCTTACAGATGGATGATGTGGCTGTTGAATAAGCCTTCAGTGCTGGTGAAGATGTATACGAAACTGAAGAGGTAAAAATTCCTGACCGTTCTGTGAGTAAATCCCAATCAATTCCCGGTCACTAAACGGATTCGCATTCGTATACGTGCCAAACAGAAAAGCACTCCTGCTATGCTGCGCAGCAGTAAATACCGGTAATGCAATAAGTGTAGGATTTACCTCAGGATTGTGAAACTCGTCTCAACAACCGTGTTGCCTTTGATCATGGCCCAAACGGGACAGTACTTATCTTCTGCAAGGGCGATAACCTTCCGGACATCTTCATCCGAAGCATCCTGTGATGTGAGGCTTATGTCAAGATGAATGGATTCAAATCCGGTCGGGTGTTCTTCTTTTCTGAATCCTTTAGCCTGAATCTCAAAATGGGTGATCGTTTTGTTCATTCTCCGGAGAAATGTCAGCATTGCGCTGCCCAGACAGGAGGATAGGCTCAGAAGCAGCAATTCAAGGGAAGTATATCCCTGATCGTCGCCAAGCGGGGCAATGTAATCGATTGAAACAGGCTCATTATTGTCGACGGAGCCAATGAAATGGAGTTTATCGTTAACCAGCTTAAGGGAAGCGTGTAACTCTTTCGACTTGTCAATCATAATCTGGAAATTAAGAGGTTAGAGAAATTCTTATACTGACTTGATTATTTTGTTACGCCGCAAGACTTTGATCAGATGGCATGAGTTTTCTGTTCACGACAATCTTTCCGGTACAAATCTACCGGTAATAATGGTTACAACGATTACTATCCGACACGTTCCGATTTACAATTAATTATTCCGGATGACCGCCTTATCTGAATAGATGGTCTTATTCTCCTTTGACAATGCTACCATGGTATCGAACAATTCCTGAGAGTGTGCAACAAAGAAACGATTCCCTCTGATTCTGAAGTTTTCACAAACAGACTTGTTCACATATTTATTCATGAAAGCTGTTATGTCATTATTCTTTATCTGCGGATGCGCTACCAGCGTTTTGACAATTTTTACGGAACCGTCCGGCATTTTCACTTTTGCATCATATACCTTATCTAACCTCGTTTTTATCGGGAACTTGCTTTTCAGGACATCTTCCGGGCAATGAACAAAAGAAATGAAGTTGGTATCTACGCCAATCCCGATTATTATTCCCTTATACTTCATTATTTTATAATAGGGACTTGATTCATCGCAGGGATATATGGATTCCCCGTGCCCGCCGACAATATCACCGGCATTTCGTCCGATGGCCACAATCGAATTGATCGGATGTATACTTCTTACTGCAGTGGGATATCTTCTGGCAATTTCTGAAAGCAGGCCTAACACCGAAGGTGATCGCTTTACATCAAAAACAAGGTCTTTCGCAAGATAATCCTCTGCCCTGGATGTGATATGCCAGGCAGGAAACACCAATGTACCGCTATCTCCGACACTTTCGAGCAGGATTTCGAACAACCGGTAAACAGAAAACTGAATGTTTAAAGCATCTATGGAGCTATGAATAAATAATACAGATCCTTCGCGAACCCCTATCCGGTCGTGGAGAATGTCCCTGAAATCCTGTTCTGATAATGGCTTGTATATCTTTTTTAAAATCCGCCTGTACACTGTTCTTAATGAAATGAAAACGTCGACAGGCAGAATCTGGAAGATTAATTTTTTTATCCCCATATCACTCTATTTGCATTTCCTGAGCTAGTTTACTGAAGGTAGTGAATTCAGCTTCCGGATATTTTTGACGAACTCTTTTCACAAACGACTCCATCAAGCTGAATGAATAATCACCCATACTTTTGGGATGCCCGCTTATGCTGAATATGGCTGTTTCCTGGTTTATGTACTTCCTGACATTATAGTCCAGGTTCTTCATCAGATAATCTATTGAAAGCGTATAGTTATCAAATGATAGCATGCGGGACGAAAACATCATTTTAATTTTGGATTTCAGATCTGTCGGATTGCCTTCGTGAATCTGATATCCGTGATCCCTGGGGCCTTGTGCCGCCAGTTTCTTTAATTTAAACCGCGTCGGGACTTCAAACGGTGTTTTGGGAATACTTGCAATGGGCACCTCAAGGATTCCCTTCTCTGCTTCTTTTCGGATATCTCCGTCCGGACCAATAAACCAGTTTGGCTTTGGCGGCATGTTGAGACAATTAATTTCCGAAAGCCCCGAACGGAAATAATATCCTTTAATGATCGAGCTGTCAAAACGGATCCCATACCTGTAAAGCGAGGAGAATATTGCTTCAGCGGCATCTTCAATATTATATCCTCCGGCACGGAATGCCAGGCACCGGTAATTATGATCTGCAACAGCACAGACTTCATACAAAAAATCGACTCCGGCCTTGATTATTCCATCGATCGTAAAAGGCTTCCCGGTTGAAAAATCCGCCAGACGATAATCCTTTGAAGGAACAAAGGTGCTGTCGTTGTAAGAGGATGTCAGCCAATGGGGATGTAAATGCAACTGTACGTCATGATGGCTTCCGGCAGCATCCTGTAATTGCCTGACATAGGGTTCATAAAATGAACTTTTATCCCATTCTTTAAAACGGATGCCACAGAGCACATCCGTAAATAATACTACAGGCAATTCAAGTTTTTCAGCCAGATCCAACAATCTGTATGTCGGATCAAACATGGCCTCCTGATACGAAGTCCGGACACCACCTAAAGGCAGTTCATGATCAAATGTCAGTAATATTTTAAGCTTCATTACAGAGTGGTGTCGTTGGTTTTCTTTTCAACCAGGCTGATCATATCGCCCACCGTAGCAATGCCTGCAAGATCTTTAAATCCAAATTCAATTGAAAAATGGCTTTCAATGGCGGCGATCAGCCTGACATGATTTAATGAATCCCATCCTTCTACTGTCAGGGGAGAATCAGAGGACTTAAGTTTAAGATTAGGTCGTTCAAGAGTATCAGCAAAAATTCTGTTTATCTCAGATAAAATATTTTCCATGTTCAAGCTATTGATTTCTGCATTTTGATCCGGGTTAAGCCCGGCAGGTATTTCAGAACTTCAGTGTTTTCAGTGGACCTTTCCTCAACAATTGTAAATCCGAGTTTTGTCTGACTTAAAACAGCAGCCTGATTTTGTTTAAAAAGCTGCACCTGAGCTTTGCTGATGGCCGGATATTTCATTTTTGCCGAGCTGATAAGGGCATCCGTTAATAAACCCACAATACCTCTCCCCCTGTATCCTTCCCTTACATAGGTGGTTTCCAGTTGAAGGGTCATGTGGTCCCTTTTTATGCCGACTTCATCCACTACCGAAGCTATCGAGTGATAATGTTCAATTTGCCTTTTGTCAAGGAATGCCTTGAAGGCACTCATTTTTAACAACCCCGACGGCATACCTCCGATTCCTTCAATCCACCCGGTATATGCAGCAACAGGATTTCCGCCAAGTTCGGCAATTTTAAAATTTCTAAAACTAAACTCAAAATCAGGAATATCTTCTTTGAATATTTTTCTCATCAGCGAAGCAAACTCATTTTCCGTGATGTCAAATATGGCGCAATAGCTTACAATATTCCCATTCCCCTTTTCAGCATTTATGATTGCTTCAATAAGGAAATCTGAATCCTTTACGGTTGCATCCCTGATTACAAATTCACTGGTCATCATTTTCAACTAAAGCATTTGCTTATCCATAGCCAACAAGGCCTTCCTGTCAATTTTCCCGTTGAGATTGTACGGCAGGCTATCTATAAAAATAAATCGTTTCGGAAGCATATATTCAGGAATTCTGGCCCTGAGCAGTTCTGTGATAACAGGTCCCTCATAATGAACTTCTGCAACCAGAAACAACAGTATCTGCAGCTCTTCTGATTCCCCGGTTGCAACGGCAACAGCATCTTTGATCCCGGCAATCCGGTTGGCAGCATCTTCTATTTCGCCGAGTTCAATTCGGTAGCCACTGATTTTAACCTGTGTATCATTTCTCCCTAAATAGAAATAGTCGCGCTCCTGATCGACCAAACAGATATCGCCGGTACGGTAAAAAGTTGATTTGTTGTAATTGATGAATGATTGCTTATTCCGGTTCTCATCATTCAGGTAACCCGAAGTCAACTGCCTGCCCTGAATGCAAAGCTCTCCTTCCGGATTATTGTCGATGGTTAACTTATCATCACGCATCAATGCAAAGCCGGTCCCAAGGAAGGGTTTCCCTATACAAACCACTCCGTTAACATCTTTAATATCACTTTTCGGACAACGGTAATATGAACAGAAGATCGTTGCTTCGGTTGGTCCGTAAACGTTAAGTATGTCAGCATTTGGCACACATTGCTGCCAGTTGCTCACCAGTTTGGTCCGTAAGGCTTCACCACAAAACAACCAGTACCGCACATCGGGGAGCCGGATCTTTTTAAAATAAGGTTCCAGATAACTGACAAAAGAGGGAACGGTGAGTGTATGCGTTATGGCCTTCTCTTCAATTACGCTTATGGCAGCTGTAAATTTAAACGGGACCCGTGGTAAGGTGTAAACACATGCACCTTTCAGCAACGGGATAAGATAGGAAAATACCGAAAGATCGAAAGTGAGATCGAATACCTGGAGGAACCGGTCTTCCTGATCAATCCTGATACCCATCCGATCGATATTCTGGACAAACGCCTGCAGATTCTCTGTAGTGATAGGCACACCCTTAGGAACCCCGGTTGTGCCTGAGGTAAATAGAATATATGCCGGATTATCGGTTAATCCGACAACAGCATCTGTTGTTAACTCCTTTTCAACCGGATCGGCAAGTAGCTTGTCACCATGTTTCTCTAAAAATTCCCGGTGCAGCATACCGGCATCCGAACAATAGATTGAACCTAAGCTTAATGCATTGATAATATGACTGTTCCGTTCGTCCGGGTGGGATGGCTCAATAGGAATGTAAGTGATACCGCTAAGTAAACAGGCAACAATAGCTGAATATGTATCAAAATCGTTGTTGGCAATTATTCCCAATGATTCAATCCTGGTGTTTTGATTCCGGAATAAGGACTGGAACAGGGCCACCCGCTTAAGCAGCTGATCATAGGTAAAGCAGGCATCATTAATACAGAATGCATTCCTGTGAGCATGGGTTTTTAAGGAATTAAGTAAATCCTGCTGTAATACTCCTTTCCCCTCAGAAATGCTTTTACTGACCATCTATAACTAATGGATAAAAATGCCTTTGGGATTGACCCGGGCGTTTAAATATTGACATTGTAAAATTAAGACAATTTATACAGCATCTTCATGATACTGCACCAAAGGACTGAAGGCATTAAGTACAGCTTCGGAAGGAGCCGTTGGTCCGGAGCGCCTTCGTTCATTTAAATGTTGTTGCCTTATATTTCCTCCGGGTCTCAATTGTTTGATATTTATAAATCACTGTGAAAAGGCACGTATGCCATCAGGCAGGGCTTCACAAAGAAACCAACAGGATCAAAGAAGAAAGGTATTGAACCAGCTTATGAAAGCCTCTGAATATTGGACGCAATGTGATTGTAGCATATCTGACTACTTTCCCATGGCTTTCTTTTTCAGATCGCCCGGCATCTTTTCGATTGCGTACCGCAATGCCGTCCGTGGCATGATGGATTTATGCTGCATTACATATTCAAATATCCTTTCTTGGTTCGCTTCAGCGGCAGCCTTTAACATCCATCCGTATCCTTTTTGCACAAGATCATCTTTGTCCAACAGTAAGATATCAGTAATTTCTAAAATGTCATCCAGGAATTTGCCTTTCCGCGCCGGTATGATCAACGTAACGGCAGATGCCCTGCGAACCCATCTGTTTTCCGATGTTGCGAAGGCTTTCAGTTTTGAAACAGCATCGGGATACATCTCGATAAACGTCCCTACTGAATGGTTGCACAGCGTATCACACGATGCCCAGTTGTTCACATAACTGTTGATCCATTTTTCAAACAACAGAAAATCACCGGGTTCATACTGCTGATGTATGGCATAGGACCAGTTGCAGGCAATAAACGACTCCTCCAGGTATCCGGACTGCCATAGCGTTTCACATAAGTCAAATACTTCTGTTCTGGATTTAAAATCAATACGACTAAAAATATCTTTACCGATCCTGTTTACTGTCGGAACTTTAACGCCATAGAATCTGATCTTCTCTTTGAAAAAATGCTGACTGGTCTGCAGAGTCTTTTCATCAATGTTGTTACTGAGTTCATTTCTGACTTGTTCGATGATATTCTTCATGATTAGTTCGGTTTTTTTTGACGGCTTGTATGCCTGAGTGAACGGTCCCTGCCTTGGTGCCGGAACAAAGCCCTGGCAGCTAAGCCCATCTTATGTCCGATGGATACTACTTTGTCTTTTAAAAGTGTTGATTATTAGATATTAATCTTGCGCAATTATTGACAGTTAATATGTCAATCCTGAATTCATCAAAAATCAAATAAACTATTCTATAATTTCCCCGTACTATACTGAATCTTAACAGGTTTGCGAAGCAGAGCTGTTTAGATTCAGTTATGCTGAGCATGTCCCCCAAATAAATTTATGCAAACCTGTTCAGCCGCAGTATAATTGTCTTATTTTCTGATTGTTGAATTCAGGAACAATAGATCCGGATTGGGGGAATTCCTCCAAAATATCAACTGATTCAAATAGTTCGGTAACAGTAATTTCAGCATATCTGATCGAATCTTTAGCAATGTATTCACCTATTGCATCAAGATCAAGAATTGCAGAATCAGTCCAGACTACTTTAACCATTTGTTGAGCTTTTGTCTTGCTTCTACTTTTGAGTTTATTCTTCCTTCAGCAGAATCAACCAAACCTTTTTGAACTTTCTCAACAAATATTAAGTGATCAATTACCTGATCAATAGTCAGATTTTCTGGTAATTTATTCAGAGTATCAATTAGTTGTGTCTTAGTGATCATTACAAATGTATTTTGATAAAGTTACAAAATAATAGCTCATCATTCAAGTATGGAATATTATACTGAGCAAGTCCCGAAAAACAAATTTCGACCCGAAGGGTCCCTCCGAAGGAGAGCAAACCTGTTCAGCCGGAGTATTACCTTCTTACCTCCATCGGGTATAACGGTTCGCACCTAGGCGCCGGGGCTTGCATTGTTGGCCCGTGCATGGGGGGCATACTTTGGAGCTTATGCGCCGTTGGCAACAGGGCGTTGTTCTTTGTTCGGTGCTTATTTGATTGCTTTACTCCTTGATTATTTTATTAATGAATACATGCCCTGAGGAGTCTACTATTTTCAGTAAATAGATCCCAGGATTTATCAATGGTGTTAAAATAATATTATTTAATCCAATACTTATATTTTCTTTATAATTATAGCATACAGTCCCATCCATAGTCATAATATTAATTAAAACATCCTGAGAGTTTGAACTATTCAATGAAAACCTGAATTGATCTTTAAATGGATTTGGTGTGACTTTAATCTGATTTATTGTTTGATTAAAGTCGATTAAGGAGGTATTCGGAAAGTTAGAAATTTTCAGAATAAAGCTGTAAGCGAACGCATAACCTGTTGAATCGAAAAATTGGAAATCATGAATCCAATCGGTTAGGTCATCTGTTGCATAAGAAGAATCATAATTAATGAAAGTAGCTCCTCCATCAACACTTTTATAGATATTGGCAGGCCATCCACTTAACCATATAGTGGAATCATTCTCATAATAGATAGCGTCAGGTAGTAGTTCCCATTTATTTTTATAAAAGTGAGAAATTGTGTCGAAATTATTTTCTGTTAACATTACTATGGCATAGTGCCAGTCTCCACCAGTAGTACCACCATGTAAACTGTCGGCAAAATGTATGTTGTATAAATCTCCTGTCAGCGGTTTACATTCAATCCAATGAGCTCCACCGTCTATTGTTTTTAAAACAAATCCTTGATCCAGGGACATCGAGCAAGTTGCCCAGCCATATTGTTCATTTATAAATATAATCTTGTTTGGTTTATAATTATTTGATGATGCTGAATCGATGAATTCAGGTGTCAGTGTTTTTACCCAACTAATACCTCCATCCTCTGTTTTGAATATTGATTTGAACCCGCCACAAAAACCGACATCTTTATTGAAAAAGTAAAAACCTGAACTGCCATAGAAGGGCCCTCCGGGGGTGAACATTACAGAATCAGTCAGATCAACCCAATTATGACCACCATCATTTGTTGACCAAAAATAAAGATCAGAATTTGTATAATTTTCAATCAATGCAAAGCCGTTCAACGAATCAACCAGTTGTATATTATCAGCACGATACCCAAGAGGGAAATCATAAACTTTATTGAATGAGATAGCTCCATCCGTCGTCTGAATCAAATCATATTGGATGTCTGGCCAAATTCCTGAACGAGAACAGATCCAACCTTCCTTATCATTAATAAAGGAAGCCGATATAAAATAATCGTATCCTGCTGGATTGACCTTTTCCCATGTTTGTGCTCTTGTCAACTTTGGAGAGCATATAAAAAGTAAACTCAGTAGGGTAAATTCCAATATGAAAATTTGTCTATTCATTATATTGCCATTGAAAGTACTATTGTATTCTTAGCCTTGTTGCTAACTTGGAAATATGTGCAATCCATCATGAATGTCCTGCGACATCTGCATCCGGGCAACAGGACAATGCTACCGGTACAACCGCTTCCCCTCTTCGGTCATCACGGAGTTCATGATGATCCCTGCCGACTGAAAGTAGGCTTCGATCTGCTGTGCCAATCCGCTCTCGTAATCCGCCGGCTCCAGTATCAGATAGCCCTCGCCCGACTCCTGGTCATGGAACGTCCTGGCCGCCCTCCTTATGTTTTTACTCTTCTTTTCGAAGTTATCCCGTGTGAGAAAATAAAGCTGGTTTTCCTCTTCATCCTGCCCGTCGCATAATTCATATCCGATCTGCTGCGCATAACCTATCGCCGCAAAATTGTCGCGCATTACATGAATGTAGGAAATATGCCAGTCGAGATAGTAGAAACCCACCTCCAGCAATACCAGCGAAGTTAAAATCGGAATAAAAGTACTGATATAGTCCTGGTCCCAGAAAAACAATCCCGACTCACTGGTCCGGGCCTTCCAGTCCATATTCTTATCGTTGATAAGTGCGACTTTTTTACCCTGATACTCAACTATATAATAGAAGTTCTCAAAATTATCGATACGCTCGAACCATTTCACCTGCATCCCGGGGGTGATCTCTTCCCGGAAATTCATCACCCGCCGGATCTCTTCCGAGTTCCTTTTCTGACGCACCAGCTCAATATCGTCCCTCGTCAGACGCCTCAAGGTCAGCCCGTATTTTCGAACAATCATTTAAGAATCTTTTTTATGGAATAAGGAGGCTTCTTGTTCTGGACCTTGTAAATCCTGGTAAGGTATTCACCGATCATGCCCAGGCATAACATGATGATGCTGGTGGAAAACAGTATGGCAACGATCAGCGAGGTATACCCAAGGGGAACATCATGGATGAGCTTGTTGATGATGAACCGGATCGCAAGGATGAAGCTGAGCACCGACAGGATAAAACCGCCATAGGTCATGATGCGCAGCGGGACTGCCGTATAGAAGACCACAATATTGAACGACATCTTCATCAGTTTCCAGGTGGAATACCCCGAATGACTGACGCTCCGTTTATGATGCGTCACCTCCACAAACGAGATATTACCTGTGTACCATAACAGCAGTTCATCAATGTACATGAAATGCTGAGTGTGTTTGAGAATACTTTTTGCCAGTTCGCGGGTCATCAGTCTGAAAGAGGAACCCTGTCCGGGGGATTGCAATAGCAGGCGGGATGATTTTTTTATAAAGAAACTGCCAAAATTCCGGATCCAGGAATGTTGCTTCTTACCGTAGTAGCCATATACGAGATCGGCATCCGTTGTGTTGAAGGAGTCGATGAGTTTCGTGATTTCTTCCGGCAGAACCTGGAGATCATCATCGATGGTGATAATGGTTTCTCCCTGTGAATGTTCCAGTCCGCAAAATACGGCATTATGCTGACCGAAATTCTTCGAAAGCTTGATAGCAACGACCTCTTCGGGATTTAGTTCCTTAAGGTGAATCAGAATCTCCCAGCTCTTATCCCTGCTGAAATCATCCACAAAAACCATCTCGAACGTTTTTCCCAGCGAGGCGAAAACAGCCTTTGTCCTGGAAAAAAGTTCTTCCAGCGTTCCCTCGCTGTTGTAAACAGGAACAACAATGCTGTAATCAGGTGAAGTCAATTTCTCTGTGTTTAATAATTAGTTTACTAACTCTTAATGAGGGAAAACGATACTACAAAGGTTGAAATTGCAGGGGGATAAATCAAGTCCTCCAGTTGAAAAGCCGTTGAAATTGTCCGAATGCTTACTGCCATCATTGAGAATTTTTAGGCATTCCGAACCGGCCGGAAATTTTTCCCTGATCTCTTCTTCTTTCCGGCGAGTTTCCAACCCGTCAGCATCCAAATCCCGAATCCTGTTTCTGAGATCCGGCAGGTAATTTACGGGGATTCTCTGTTGTCAAAGGATCGTAGATTATACTTATCCTCCTCCCAGTTGCAGGTTTGTGCCTGTGATCCACTTTGCTGCGTCCGACAAGAGGTAAACTATTGCGTTAGCCACATCGTCCGGTTCCCCGAAACCCAGCGGCATCATCTTTTCAAATTTTTCAAGCACCTCATTCGAAATGGTCTCGGCGGCGCCTTCCACCATCGGGGTCTTCACAAACGAGGGTGACACGCAGTTCGACCGGATGCCCTTTGGAGCCAGTTCCAGGGCCAGCACCTTGGAATATGCCTCTATAGCCGCTTTCGTGCTGCAATACAAGGCTCCTCCGAAATAGGGATAGCGGGTGGCAATCGACGACAGGAACACTACCGAAGCGTGGCTCTTTAGTTTTTTCTTTTTCAGGATGGCTGCCGTTGTGAGAACAGGTGCAGTGTAATTCGTTGCGAAGAAAGGAACAATATCATCCTCCCGTAGGAATTTTACAGGCAGGTGCCCGGTGATCCCGGCAGAATGAACGATACCATCCAGACCGGGGAGCAATTCGACGAGGCGGTCACGGTCTTCCTGAAGTGTAAGATCGGCGGGAATCATTATATGTCCCAGCTGATCGAGTGATTCAAGGGTTTGCTGTAAACGTTGTTCGTTGCGCCCGGTAATGACCAGGGTGCCTCCGGCCTTGCTTACAGCAATAGCGGTTTGTTTTCCGATTCCGGAAGAAGCTCCTGTCACCAGGATCGTCTTGCCATGCAACAGAAAAGTACTTTCCACGGAAGAAATTTTAGAAATGGATTAATAGTCGACCAAAGGCGGGCAAACCACCCTGTCGACCTCCATGGCGACGCTGCCCCACGACAATCCGACTCCGAATCCGCAGGTCAGCAGCTTTACCTTTTCCCTGCTGATCCGTTCCCCGAGTTCCGTTACAATGGTCAGCGGAATGGAGGCAGAACTGGTATTGCCGAACTTATGAATGGAATAGGGAACTTTTTCCTTATCCAGCTTGAGCATCTTACGAATGGTCTCGTTCATCAGCAGGTTAGCCTGATGAAATACGAAATGGTCGAAATCGGCGGTCGTCACCGACAATTCCCCCATCAGTTTTTTAATGTTCGGCACCACCTCACGCAGGGCGAAGTTGAACACCTCTATGCCGTTCAGGGCTATCTGCAGGCGGTTCCGGTAGATGCCATCGCCGTATTTCCGGGTGTCGAACGACTTTTTGCTGATGAAGTTCCGCATGCCGCCATCCGGTATGATGATCGCATCGTAGCCGGCGCCGTCCGATTCAAGGTTAAAATGGATGGGACTGGCAGATTCATCCAGCTCGAAGGCAGTGGCGGTCGCGGCATCTCCGAATAGCGGAAAAGTGCTTTTATCGCGATAGGAGGCCGTAAGGGTCGAAATATCTCCCACCAGCAACAGTCCTTTCCTGATCTTGCCTGCATACATCATGCTGGCAATAGCCGAAATGCCGTACACCCATCCCGAACAACCCAGACCGATATCATAGGCTACACAACTGTGCGGCAGCCCCAGCCGGTCCTGGATAATACCCGAGGTGGAAGGTATGATGTAATCGCGCGACTGGCTGATAAAGATCAGCAACTGAATCTCATTCTTATCCCATCCCAGTTCCCGGATAAGTCTTTCGGCAGCAGCAACGCAGAGGTCTGAGGTGGCGGTACCGGGTTCGGCAACCCTGCGTTTCTCAACTCCCACAGTCTTGACGAGCATTTCCCGATCTTTCCTGGAAATCCACTTGTAATCGAGATTGGAGTACTCTTTCCTGGGGGCGGCAGCGGCAATGCCGGCCATCCGGACGTGGGGAACGGAGAAAACAGCCATGGGCTTACACCTTTGATTTGACTATTTCAAACAGGTCGGTAACAGTCTTTGATTTCTGTATGTCTTCAGCATTGATGGCGGCACCGTATTCGGTCTTAACCATTGCAATAAGGATCAGGGCATTGATACTATTCCAATCGAATACTTCACGAAAATTGGTTTCAGGTTTCAGTTTCCCGGGTTCAATGTCATCAAATTCAGTCTCGATATTCTTGATGAAATCTTCAAGTGTCATGGTAACCAGTTTATTAGTACAAGGAAGAATCGCAAATGTAAACAAATTTGGTAGAATGACTTTTCAAAATGAGAATAATCCTGAGGCAACCTCCTCGATTCATTTTTCTATCTTTAGCGGCTGGAAAGGAAAGGATCATGCCTGAACGAAAAAGAAAACTGTTGCTGATCAACCCGATAAGTCCGGAGAACCGCGGATTTGTCATCAACCAGGGTCAGCGTTATCCCCCACTCGGGCTTGGGATCGTTGCAGCGCTTACCCCGGATCACTGGGAGGTTGAACTTATCGATGAAGTATTCACCCCTTACCAGTACCGGGATAATCTCATTGAAGCGGATCTGGTTGGCTTCGGAGCATTCACCTTTTCGGTAAACAGGGCCTATGAAATAGCGGCAGCCTACCGGAAAAGGGGCATACCTACCGTGTTGGGCGGCATTCATGCCAGTATGGTCCCGGAAGAAGCCGGACAATACGTGGATACCATCGTGGTAGGTGAGGCAGAAACCGTCTGGCCAAAACTGATCGCCGACTTTGAGGCAGGCCGGATGAACGACCTGTATGAGGGAGGATTGGCAGACCCCGCAACCATACCTCAACCCCGCTTCGACCTCTTTCATCCGGGTTACTGGTTTGCCTCCATCCAGACTACCCGCGGTTGTCCAATGAACTGCACCTTCTGCTCCGTAACCACATTCAACGGAAAACAACACCGGCTGAGACCGGTGAACGATGTGCTGGATGAAATCGAGAAGTGCGGAAGGAAGATGATCTTCTTTGTCGATGATAACATCATCGGCTACGGCAGGGAAGCCCGCGACCATGCACTGGCCATCTTCCGTGGCATGAAAGAGCGGAAACTGAACAAGGTATGGTTCTCGCAGGCTTCACTCAATTTCGCCGATGATCCGGAAATACTGAAAGCAGCCAGCGATGCCGGATGCAGACTGATCCTCCTCGGGATCGAGTCGGAGCATGCCGAACAACTGAAACTGGCCAATAAAAAGCTGAACCTGAAGAAGCTGGACAGTTATAAGGACATATACCGTAAAATCCACAGGCACAGCATTTCGGTACTGGGAACTTTCATCTTCGGACTTGAAGGCGACACTCCGCAGAATATCACTGAACGGGCTGCCTATATGGTGCACTCGGGCGTTGATGCGTACCAGGCATCCATCCTCACTCCGTTACCAGGAACATCATTATATGATTCGTTCATGGCATCCGGAAGGATAACAGACCGTAACTATCCGCAGGATTGGGACAAGTACCAGTTTACCAGAGTAGTCTTTCATCCGGGATCCATGCGGCACGACGAACTTACCGAAGAGGTCAGGCGGGCATGGCACAATATTTATCAACAACATACGATGTACCGGAAGGCTATCAGGACCTTCTGGGCATTGCGAAGATGGAACCTCCGCCAGTGGTTCACACGGGGCGTGGAGGCAACCATGTTCGCCTATTATACCAACTGGCACTATAAGAATGTCGTGATCGGAAAGAAAGAGAAATAGCGCCTGAGACCTGAAAATTATTGTCGATGAACCGAAAGCCAAAGCTGTTGTTGGTCAATCCTGCCAGAGATGAACGAAGAGGATTCCTGATGAACCCTTTCTCCAAAATCCCTCCGATCAACCTGGCCATCATCGCAGCGTTGACACCTGAACACTGGGATATTAGGATAGCAGATGAGAATTTTGCGCATCACTGCGCAGAGGAAGCAGACCTGGTCGGGCTGACGGCGTATACATCAAACGCTCCCAGGGCTTACAGGATCGCACAGGAATACCGTGAACGCGGCATACGGACGGTAATGGGCGGTATCCATGCTTCCATGATGCCGGACGAAGCATCGAAATATGTAGATTCGGTTGTGATCGGCGAAGCTGAAAGCCTCTGGCAGCAAGTGATCAGTGACTTTGAGAATAACAGGTTGCAGCCGTTGTACCATGCGCCCAGGGATAAGGTGGTCCGGCAGCCGATGCCCCGTTACGATCTTCTCCATCCCGGATACCTGTTCGGTTCGGTCCAGACCAGCCGGGGATGCCCCTTTGACTGCAACTTCTGTACGGTAACATCCTTTAATGGCCGGCAGTTCCGTATGCGCCCGGTGGAAGATGTCCTCGAAGAGATCGCTGCCATCGACAAACGCTTTCTCCTGTTCGTGGATGATAACCTGGTTGGCTACAGCAAGGAGAGTTACGAACGAGCCATCGAACTCTTCAGCAAAATGGCCGAGCGGGGCATCCGTAAGGACTGGATGGGGCAGGTTTCGATGAATGTTGCCGATGATCCGCGCGTATTGAAAGCAGCAGCAAAAAGCGGATGCAGGAATTTCTTCATCGGCTTCGAAACCGATGATGATGTCCAGCTTCAGCAAATGGACAAGAAATTGAACTTTAAAAGGGGCGTAAATAAATACGAAGAACTCATCCGGAAAATCCACCGCCACGGGATCAGCGTTCTTGGTGCCTTTATGTTCGGAAATGAGAACGATACCAGGGAAAGCATGCTGCGGCGGGTAAACTACATAGTGAATTCAGGGATTGATATTTGCCAGATGACTATCCTGACGCCAATGCCGGGAACACGCCTGTATGATAAATGGTTTGCCGAAGGAAGGATTGAAAAAGCAAATTACCCGGAGGACTGGAAACATTACGATGCCCTGAGTCCCGTGGTTAAGTATCCCGGAATGAGCAGCTCTGAGATGAAAACAACCATGGAGGAGATGTTTGTCCGCATGTATAACCGGAAGACCATCCGTAAAATGTTCATCCGATCCCTGTTCAATACCCGTAGCCTGACAACAGCCTACTGGGCGTATGTGTCCAACTATAACTATTACCGGATGGTACTGGAGGACAGGATCATGGCCGGTGATCCGGATTACATTTTCTGGAAAAAGAACTGCAGGACCTTTTAATTCCGTTGAGAACCTTTTGTCTGTTTTCCGTATTTTCGTCCGCCAACAAGCACTTCAATGAAAGGCAGAATCCTGTATCTCGATAACATTCGCATCTTCCTGATCTCTTACGTGATCGCCGGGCATGTATCGGTCGCCTACGGAGCGCTGGGAGGCGGCAACTGGTATTACATCGAACCGGCACAGGGCTTTGCAACCAAGGCAGCCTTCTACCTGTTCGACATGCTGGCCTATTCGTTCCTGATGGCCATGTTCATCTTCATTTCGGGTTATTTTACCCCGGCATCCCTGGAACGCAAAGGGAGCCTGGGATTCCTGAAAGACCGCATCTTCAGGCTGTTCATCCCCTTTGTATTGTATTATTTTCTTCTGGGACCGGTTACCCGCTATATCAGCATGCTGGCCAAAGGCTACGAAGGCAGCATTTTCGAATTCTGGAAAGGGATGTATCAATCGGGTATTTACGGCTATACGGGGGTGATGTGGTTCGTAGAACTGATCCTTGCCTTTTCATTCCTTTATGCCGCTTTCAGGTACGTTTTCCCCGGAGGATTATGGAAGAGAACCGATGATCGTTTCCCTTCAAATCTTTCGATCGCCGTTTTCATCCTGATGGTAGGATTTGCAGGATTTATAGCCCGGCTTGCCTTCCCCATGGGAGGAGGATACCTGGGAGCAAGGCCCCTGGCATCCCTGGTACTCTTTGGAACAGCCTTTTTCCTGGGAACAACTGCCTGGCGTTATCAATGGCTGGATAAACTCAGCGACAAGACAGCATGGCAATGGTTTTGGGTGGCATTGGTCGTGATGGTGGCCCCTCTGGTGATCTTCCTGTTGTTCCGGAAAAGCATCAGCATCGCCGGGATCAAAGGATCAGGCACTGCAGGTTCTTTAATCTACTCCTACTGGGAAGTGATCAAATGTGTCGGCACCGGAATGCTGTCGATCGTGATCTTCCGCCGCTATTTCGACAGGCAGGGCAAAATGGCCGCAGCCATGGGAAGAAGCGCCTTTGCCGCCTATGTGCTTCATCCGATGATCTGCGTGACATTCATGTACCTGCTTTCGGGAGTACAATTGCATGGTCTGATAAAGTTCGCTCTGGTGGCGCCATTATCCATTGTCTGCACATTCGCAGTCTCCTGGCTTTTTGTGAAGATACCGGGAGTAAATAAAATATTCTGAAAATGAGATGCGGTCAGGCTGCCTGGCCTCTCAGAGCACTACGTTCACAATTTTCTTCGGCACCACTATCACCTTCTTCGGATTGTTCCCCTGAAGCCATTTCTGGGCCTCGGGAGCGGCAAGCACGGCAGCTTCTACCTGAGCAGGGACCATGTCGGCAGGCAGCTCCAGCATGAAGCGGGTCTTGCCGTTGAATGAAACCGGGTAGGTAAAGGTATTGTCAACTGTATATTCCACCTTGAACTCAGGGAAGGTCGCGTCGCACACACTGCCTTCATTTCCGAGCAGATGCCAGAGCTCTTCAGCGATATGCGGCGCATAGGAAGAGATCAGGATCACCAGTTCCCGGAGTATTTCCCTCTTGTTGCATTTCAGGTCGGCGAGTTCATTTGTGCAGATCATAAAAGAACTTACCACCGTGTTGAACGAGAAACGTTCTATATCTTCCTGAATCTTCCGGATTGTCTTATGAAGAACCTTAAGCTCTGCAGGGGTGGCCGGCTCATCCGATACCCTGAAATTCAACTGTTCGTCATGGAACAACTTCCAGAATTTCCGGATGAAACGCGAAACGCCTTCGATCCCGTTGGTATCCCATGGCTTCGACTGTTCCAGCGGGCCCAGGAACATTTCATACAACCGCAGCGTGTCGGCACCGTATTTATCAATCAGGTCATCAGGATTCTGTACGTTGTGCTTCGATTTCGACATTTTCTCCACTTCCCATCCGCATACATACTTACCATCCTCCAGGATGAACTCGGCATCTGAATACTGAGGCTGCCATTTCCTGAAGGCATCTACATCCAGGATATCGTTGTGCACCAGGGAGATGTCCACATGCAGGGGCTGCACTTCGTAGTTTGCTTTCAATCCTGCAGAAACATAAGTATTTGAACCTTGCATTCTGTAAACGAAACTGGAACGTCCCTGTATCATTCCCTGGTTGATCAGCTTTTTGAATGGTTCTTCCACCACTGAGTAGCCCAGGTCGAACAGGAATTTATTCCAGAAACGTGAGTAAAGCAGGTGTCCGGTTGCATGCTCCGAGCCACCGATATACAGGTCAACGTCTTTCCAGTAAGCGACTGCTTCGGGCGAAAAGATAGCCTCACTGTTGCGGGGATCCATGTAGCGCAGATAATAGGCGCTGGAACCCGCAAAACCGGGCATGGTGTTGGTTTCCAGCGGGTAACCTTCTTTTGTCACCCAGTTCTTGGCCCTGGCCAGAGGAGGTTCGCCCTTTTCGGTAGGCAGGTAGGCATCAATTTCAGGAAGTGCCAGAGGCAGTTCTTCCTCCGGAAGAGTATAAGGCATGCCGTTCCTGTAATACACCGGGAAGGGTTCTCCCCAGTATCGCTGCCGGCTGAAGATGGCATCGCGCAGACGGAAATTCACCTTGCCGAAACCAAGTCCCATTTCCTCCACCTTGCTGATGGTTGCCTTTATTGCCTGTTTTACCTCCATTCCATTGATAAAACCGCTCTGGATCATGGTGCCTTCCTTGGCATCGTGTGATTCTTCCCAGGTTGAAGGATCGGAAGGGCTTTCGCCATGCGGGCATACAACCTGAAGGATAGGGAGCTTATAATGACGGGCAAAGGCAAAGTCGCGACTGTCGTGCGCCGGAACGGCCATGATAGCGCCGGTACCGTAACCCATCAGCACGTAATCGGCAATCCAGACCGGAATTAAGGTACCGGTAAATGGATTTATGGCATAAGAACCTGTGAACTCACCGCTCACTTTCTTCACTTCTGCCATCCTTTCCCGTTCGGACCGGTTCTTCGCCCAATGTACATAGGCGTCCACCTTTTCGCGGCATTCCGGGGCAGTGATGCGGCCGACCAACTCGTGTTCCGGCGCCAGCACCATGAAGGTTGCGCCAAAGATGGTATCGGGCCGGGTGGTGAAGACTTCAATTTCGGGAGCATTCTCTGTATCTGAGGCCGGGCTTTCCGATCCGGTTTGAACAGCAAATCGTACACTGCATCCTTCGCTTCTGCCGATCCAGTTTCGCTGGATCTCCTTGAGTGAATCACTCCAGTCGATGGTCTCAAGACCGTTCAGCAGCCGGTCGGCATAGGCAGTGATACGCAACAGCCACTGTTTCATATTCTTTCGCTCAACCGGATGGCCACCGCGTACACTGAAACCTTCGCTGACCTCGTCGTTGGCCAGAACGGTTCCGAGCGCGGGGCACCAGTTTACGGCCGTCTCGGCCAGATAAGCAAGGCGGTAGTTCATGAGGATTTCCTGTTGCTCAACTTCAGGTTTCGATAACCATTCTGAAGCTGAGAAAACCTCCGTCGGAGAGCAGGCTGCCTGCACCTGTCCGTTGCCATTACGTTCGAATTCAGCGATCAGTTCGGCGATGGGCCTGGCTTTGTCCAGCGACTTATTGTACCAGGAATGGAAGAGCTTGATGAAAGCCCATTGCGTCCATTTGTAGTAGGCCGGATCGCTGGTACGCACCTCACGGTCCCAGTCGAAGGAGAAACCGATCTTATCAAGCTGCTCACGGTAGCGGGCGATATTCTTTTCGGTAGTAACAGCCGGATGGGTACCGGTCTGTATGGCATACTGCTCGGCAGGCAGGCCGTAGGCATCATACCCCATCGGGTGCAGCACATTGAATCCTTGCAGTCGCTTGTAGCGTGAATAGATATCAGAAGCTATGTATCCGAGAGGATGACCGACATGCAGGCCAGCTCCCGATGGATACGGAAACATATCGAGCACATAGTATTTGGGTCTGGCAGGATCGATCTCAGCCTTAAAGACTTTATTTTCACTCCAGTATTCTTGCCACTTCTTTTCTACTTCACGAAAATTGTAATCCATGTGTTGAAAGATATAGGGTATTGTATTCCAATGATTTGCACTAATGAGATGTTCAGAGAACAAGAGTGCAAAAGTAGGAAAAGATCGGATTCATGCGGCATGGCGGGAGATGCGCCGGAGAAAGCGTCCACAGCGGATTTAACAATTTCTAACGCTTGGGACCGATGGTTTTCCGGTAGGGTTCACTAAAAAAATTACTACTTTCGTTCCCTCATTGCAAGGAATTCATGGCTGACGAAAAGATCAGGAAAAGAAGGCTGCAGGCTTCGTATGTTACCAGCATTATAAGCATTACGCTTGTATTGTTCATGTTGGGGCTGCTTGGCCTGATCATCCTGCATGGCAGAAAACTAAGTGATTTTGTTCGCGAAAATATTAGCATTACCGTTCTCCTGAAAGAAGATGTTTCGGACGACATGGTTCTGAATTTCCGTCAGCGGCTTGAAAAATCGGGCTACGTTAAATCATCCCGGTACATAACCCGTGAAGAAGCTGCCAAAGAACTCACACAGGATTTAGGAGAAGATTTTGTGCAATTCCTGGGGTACAACCCCCTCCCTCCCACTATCGATCTGCAATTGAAGTCGGAATATGCGAACACTGACAGCATAGCCCGTATCGAGAAGAAACTGGTTGCCAACCGGATGGTGAAAGAGGTCGTTTACCAGAAGTCGCTGATCGATGAAGTGAATGCGAACATCCACAAGATCACCCTGGTCATACTTGGCTTTAGTCTCATCCTCCTCCTGATCGCTGTGATCCTCATCAGCAATACCATCCGCCTTTCAGTCTACTCCCGGCGTTTTCTGATCCGGAGCATGCAACTGGTCGGCGCCACAGCTGGCTTCATCCGCAAACCGTTTGTATACCGGGGCATGCTGCATGGACTGTATGCCGGTCTGATCTCCGTCGCGCTTCTTATCGGGACTTTGTTCCTGGTGCGGGAGCGCATGCCTGAAATCAAGAATCTGGAAAATATCCAGCAATTAGGAATTTTCTTCCTCATTATCCTCTTTTTGGGAGTGATCCTGTCGGGACTTTCAACGTTCTTTGCAGTAAGAAGGTTCCTCAGGATGAAGTCCGACACCCTATATATGCATTAATGAATTGTTTTACAATCAACAATTAATAAGATGGCTAAAGATGTAAAACCGGCACCTGCTGCCGCTCCAAAGAAAAAGACCGATGATAAACCGGTTGAATTTGCGTTTGGAAGGGAAAACTACATCCTGCTTCTGGTCGGGATCGCGCTGATTGCGCTGGGCTTTATCCTTATGATCGGCGGAGGTTCAAAAGATCCGAAAGTATTCAACGATGCCATGTTCGATTTCAGAAGGCTCACCCTTGCCCCTATCCTGATTCTGGCTGGCTTCGTGGTTGAGATCTTTGCCATTATGAAGAAACCAAAAGAATAGCATGACTTGGTTACAGGCAATCATCATCGCCATCGTTGAAGGGATCACTGAGTTTCTTCCTGTTTCGTCCACCGGCCACATGGCTTTAACCGCCTCGGTGCTTGGCATCGAAAAGGAAGCATTTACAAAGCTCTTTATTGAAAACATACAATTCGGGACCATCATCTCGGTGATCGTTCTTTACTGGAGAAAATTCATTGATTTCAAAAAGTTCAGTTTCTACCTGAAACTGATCGTTGCCTTCATTCCGGCAGCTATTGTAGGCATCCTCTTAAAGGAACACATCGACCGGGTGCTTGAGTCCCCGTTGTTCATTGCAATTGTGATGTTTCTGGGCGGGGTGATCCTGTTATTCGTTGACAAATGGTTCAGGAATCCATCCATCCATTCCGAAACGGAGATGAGTTACCGGAATTCGTTCATCATCGGACTGTTCCAGATACTTTCGGTGATTTTCCCCGGCTTGAGCCGAAGCGCCGCTACCATCATCGGCGGAATGCAACAGAAACTCACCCGGCAGGCTGCCGCCGAGTTTTCTTTCTTCCTCGCTGTTCCGACACTGGCAGGTGCATTTGCCAAGAGTCTGTGGGATACCTTTCAGGATGCACCCCAGATCCTTACATCCCAGAATATTCAATTGCTTGCACTTGGAAACGTTGTCGGTTTCCTGGTAGCAATGGCCGCCATCAAGGTCTTCATCAAATTCCTGACCGACCACGGTTTCAAACTGTTCGGTTACTACAGGATCGTAGTAGGCGCAGTTCTTATCGGGCTTCTCCTGGCCGGTTTTAATCTGTCGGTGGTATAATGAGTTTCAACTTCGAGGCCGGCGAAATTGTCCTGGTAAACAAGCCCTACCGTTGGACTTCCTTCGATGTGATCGGATCGATACGGTATTTTTTCAAGAAAGAACTCGGTATAAAGAAATTCAAGATCGGCCATGCCGGAACGCTGGACCCGCTGGCTACAGGGCTTCTTATCCTCTGCTGCGGACCTGCAACCAAAAGGATCGAGGAATTCAAGGACTTCGACAAGGAATACACCGGTACATTCGTACTTGGTGCCACTACGGCTTCCCATGACCTGGAAAAACCGGTGGATGAGATCCATCCGGTGGAGCATATCACAGATGAACTGATCCTGAATGCAGCCAGAAGCCTTACCGGCGAGATCCTCCAGGTACCTCCGGTATTTTCAGCCATCAAGATTAATGGCAAACGGGCCTACAAGTATGCCCGGAAAGATGAAGAAGTTGAGATAGCTGCAAGGGAAGTGTCAGTGCCTGTTTTTGAAATTACGCGGATCGCACTTCCCGAAGTCGATTTCCGGATCGTTTGCAGCAAGGGCACTTACATCCGCTCTATTGCCCGTGATTTTGGCAAAGCCCTTCATTCAGGAGCCCATCTCTCCGCCCTCTGCCGTACCCGGGTTGGCCCCTACCTCCTGAGTGATGCTTACGAGGTAGACGGATTCAAGGAAATGATCCGCAAAGAGCATGGATTGCAGCCGCCTGTCGAAAGCTGAAAAGGATGAATTCAGTAAAGATACCTTCAGTATCTCATCTCTCGTCACTCTAGTCTTGAAATCCTATAAATTTCTGATTTCCTGCGCATGAATATCAGCTAAGGCGGTCATGCCCTGAACATTTGTTTACCTGATATAGCTCCTGTCTGCATGACTCTATGTATCAGCTGCCAGTAATATCCTGACTGCATGACAGGCTCTGCTCTATGCTCTATGCTCGATGCTCGATGCCCATGCTCCTGGCTTCTGGCGGTCTGTTTACCTGTTAACTTCTTTAAGCGCTCTTTCAAATCCCTTGTCCGTACGCAGATAGATCGGATAAAACCCCTCATTATCATAGAGGTTCCTGGCAATGTATGCTTCCAGGAGAGCCGTAATATGGGACATTGAGGGTGCAATTTCACCCTGGCCGGGATGAATGCCGTTCTTTGCTGCATAAGCAACATACTCATTGAACAGGGCCTGGCTGACGCTGAAACCGGCATCGAAAGCTTTGAAATTCCTGTACTTGTTAAATTCGCTGCGGTGCTGGTCAGTGTATTCAAACGCGAACTGGTAGAGGATGCCTTTGTTCACCGATTCGTTGTAAAAGGTCAGTTGTTTCCCGTTTTCGAGCGGAATAAATATATCCGGCATGATGCCACCGCCACCATAAACGATCTTGCCTCCCGGTGTCCTGTACTTGAGCGAATCCACCAGTTTGATGCTGTCGGCACTCTCCAGTTCACCGTCTTCATAGCGATGGTAATATTCCATATAGTAATCTTCGGCACCATTGGTATAAGGTTTCTGGATGCACCTCCCGGTCGGGGTGTAATACCGTGCAACCGTCAACCGCAGGGCTGATCCGTCCGTCAGGTTGACCTGTTCCTGCACCAGTCCTTTCCCGAAGGACCTCCTGCCGAGAATGGTGCCACGATCATTATCCTGGATGGCACCTGCAACGATCTCGCTGGCGGAGGCAGACCCTTCATCAATTAACACTACCACAGGCAGATGATCCCATTCTCCTTCGGAGGTAGACGTGGCTGTTTGTTTCGGCCTGTGCAGGCCCTTGGTATATACGATCAGCTTGCCGGCAGGCAGAAACTCATCAGCTACTTCGATGGCTTCATTCAGGTATCCTCCTGAATTCCCCCTCAAATCGAAGATCAGCCGGTTCACGCCTTGCTTTTTCAGTCCCTGCATTGCCGCCACCAGTTCGTCATGAGTGGTTGCACTGAATTTACTGAGTTTGATGTAGCCGGTGTTTTTTGTCACCGGATAGGATAAGTCAACGCTCCAGGTGGGTATTTTATCCCGGGTAATGGTAAAGTCTATCAGTTTCCTGAGTCCCCGCCGGAATATAGTTACCTTAACCTTAGTGCCTTTTGGGCCTTTGAGCAGTTTCATCACCTGTTCGTTGGTGATGTTCGTACCGGCAATGTTTTTACTATCAACCTTCACAATCCTGTCGCCGGCAAGGATCCCGAGTTTTTCCGAGGGGCCACCCGGTACCGTGTTGATCACCATCACCGTATCTTTTTCAATCCTGAACTGTACACCAATACCATCGAAATTGCCCTGCAGCGGATCATTTGCATCCTGAAATTCGGAAGCGGGAATATACTGGGAATGAGGATCCAGACTGAGCAGCATGCCATCAATAGCCTCCCTTTGCAAGGCTTCAGGATTCACTGTATCCACGTAGTTCTGGTCAATATAGCGGATCAGCTCATTCAGGGTCCCTTTCCCTGCTCCTCCTTTCAGCATCGGATGCTTTACTATGAATGAAAACTGCATGAGATAATAACCAAGGAAAAATCCTGCTACAAGCACAGCAGCAAAAGCAATAGGCAGGTATATGAACAGACGGCGGTTTTTTTCCATGAATAAAGATATTAGTTCAGTGATTGACGGGCAGAGTTTTGTATTCCTGCCGGTCTGCAAAACTACGAAAAATCAACAGGCTGTAACTGCTGAAAGGGCGGGCTCAATCAGCCTTCGGTCTTACCAGACAGCTATATATACGAAATTGCCCCGATTTTAGTATATTTGTGTTTAAGTGCATAATGTTCAATACGTTAAAACGTCTGACACATGGCAAAAAAACCAAACAAAATCAAAGCTGATTCTTCAACAGGCAAGGAGGAGGAATCAAGTTCCGGGACTGAAAATGAGAAAGCAAAGTCTGCTTCCGAAGTTACTCCGCCAACGGCATC
>CAZJCG010000001.1:108549-168225 GCA_964544545.1 uncultured Lentimicrobiaceae bacterium
GGACTGAAAATGAGAAAGCAAAGTCTGCTTCCGAAGTTACTCCGCCAACGGCATCCACTCCCGGTTCTTCAACTGAGGTTGCAAAGCCTGTTTCAGTGCCCGACCCGGCGGATGAGCGAAAACTTATCCAGGCATTGTGTGCCGAAAAAGAAGGTAATTATGAAGTAGCCCGGGATCTGTTCATCGAATTGAACAAGAAAGATGATGCTGTCCGATGTTCCTCTATGAACTATCAGAAATCATGGAGAAAGGAGAGTAAACCGGGTATCATTGGTCTTGCAATTTTAACAGGGCTGTTTATTATCTGTTTCGTTATTGCCCTCGTAGCTCTCAACAATAAGCAGCGAAATATTAAGCCTGCGGAGGCAAACTGGGGCAACCCGGGGAATGTGGAACTTTCAAATACTCCGGCATGGTTTCTTTACGATCAGAAGGCGAAAAAGATCAGGACCAAAGCTTCAATCAATGAATCCATGAAGCAGGAGCTGGAAAAGGCATATCCATGGAGCACAGATAGCACCAATTACACGGAATTCAGAAGGGCTGTAGAGACCCTGGCCTTCCAATCGACCGATATGAAAGGAAGATATTACTGGCTTTTACTGCTTGTGAGTGGTTTGGCTGCCGTAGTCGGAGTTATCGTCCGGGAAGTCCTCGACCTTATCAGGCATTTCTGCTATGAAAAAGACCTCGATTTCAAGGTCTGGTGGCCCTGGTATGTGCTGCGACCATTTGTCGGCTTCGTAATAGGGATCATTGTCGTACTGTTCAGCGGTACCGACCTGCTGTTTTCCTCCACCGGCAACAGCAGCGAAACTTACCTGATCGCTATAGCTGTCATAGCAGGCATCAGCGTTGAGGATGTAATGTTCAAGATACGGAAAGTATCACAGGTGCTCTTTGGAAACCGGAACGAGGATGAAACAACTTCGTCAGAGTCGGATGGCGACACAAAAAAAGCCGGTAAAAGAGATCAGGACAGCGCAATCAATCCCGCACAGCCCTCTGCTCCAGCCGCAGATACCGCTAATGCCGACGGAAAGACACAAGTATCCTGATTCTGCCAAACAAGATAAGAGCTTCTTCCGGGGCATAGCAAGCTAAACCTTCCGGCCGCGGAAGCGCTGAATTGTTAAATTCAGTTAAACTGCAACTGCCGGCGATGTCATTCCTTGGATAAACTGGTCGTTTTCCTAAATTTGCGTCACGGTAGCCTGCAGGTTCACCATACGCATACATCCTATCAGAATAAGGCTTCATGAACCTGGTAATTGACATCGGAAATACCTTTACTAAGGTTGCGGCTTTCTCCTCAGGAACCATGATTGCCTTTCAACGGCTGGAAGGTGATATCCCGAAACTGCTCAGGAAATTCCTTCACGATCAGTCACCTGTGGATGCCTGCATCATATCCTCCGTGGATACAGACCCTCAAACACTTGGGGATATCCTCGATCCTTCAGTACAAACGTTGATCCTGGATCATTCAACTCCCCTTCCTTTCAGAAACAATTACCTGACCCCCCTGACTCTTGGCAAAGACAGGATTGCCGGTGTTGCAGGAGCTTTGGAAATTTTTCCAGGTAAAGATGTGTTGGTAATAGACGCCGGAACCGCTATCACGTATGACCTGCTGACATCAGACGGGACGTATCACGGAGGCGCAATTTCGCCGGGTGTCCGCACACGATATCAGTCCCTGCACACTTTTACAGGTCGATTACCGTTATTGGAAACAGAGAGTTGCAACACCCTGACTGGTCAGTCAACGGCCGGCAGTATTCACTCCGGTATAATGAACGGTATACGGTTTGAGATGGAAGGCTTTATCAATGAATACAGTAAACTCTACCCCGGTCTGAAAATAATTTTAACCGGAGGAGATCATAAATATTTTGATAATCAATTAAAAATTAAGACATTTGCAGTCCCAAATCTGGTCCTGGAAGGACTTAATTACATACTTCACTACAACCTTGAGTTACGATAAATTAGCGCGGTTACCCCTGCTTGTTGCACTGGCTTTTCTCCCATTTCTGGTGATCGGTCAGTCAAGCAATACTCCATATTCGAGGTACGGCATAGGGGAGTTACATGGCAACACCAACATGTTGAACATGGCCATGGGAGGAACATCTTTGGGTATCCGGAATCCTCTTTTTGTGAATCCATATAATCCGGCGTCATACACCTCGTTCGACAGTACGAGTTTTATATTCGATGCTGCGCTCTACGGAAAGATCATGACGCTGAAGACCAATTCAGCCTCGGAAAAGATCAACGACGCGGGATTATCCTATATTACCATGGGATTCCCGATCACCCGCTGGTGGAAGACCAGTTTTGGCCTGCTTCCTTTTTCATCCACAGGGTATCAGATCGGTATCGACAGTGTGGTGGAAAATTTTGGCAAGGTTCAATACGGGTATAGCGGAAGCGGCGGACTTAACAGGGCTTATTTCGGGAACGGATTTCAACCGTTTAAGCATCTTTCAGTCGGATTCAACCTTTCTTACATATTCGGGACTATCAGCAAGACGCGTACACTCAGCTTCCCCGATTCCACCAATCATTTCAGTTCCATGCTGGATAATTCAATCCAGGTGAGGAGCCTGATTATGGATTTTGGTGTTCAATATCACAATACCCTGAAAAACGGACTGGATCTGACCACAGGACTTACGTTCAGTCCCGGACAAACGCTTACGGGCAAGACCGATTTCCTGGCCGTTACGTATTATCATAATTACAGTTCGAACCTGGACGTGATGAAGGACACCTCCTATTACGAAACCGGGAAAAAAGGAAAGATCAGCTACCCGATGAAAGCCGGAGCCGGATTCTCTTTAGGCCGGACCAACCGATGGAATGCAGGAGCCGATGTTGAATTTCAGAATTGGAGCGACTTCCGGTATTTCGGAGCATCCGATTCGCTGAAGAACAGCCTGCGGATCTCTGTCGGAGGCCAGTACCGTCCCTCTCCTCTTGACGTGGGTTCTTACTGGAAAAGGGTAAACTACAGGTTGGGGTTCAAATTCCAACAGAGTTACCTCGAATTGCGAAATACCCGCCTCAACGAATTTGGCATAGGTTTTGGATTGGGATTGCCCATGAAAAAATCGCGCTCCACCATTAACCTGGCTTTTGAAGTCGGGACATTTGGAAGCACCGACAATAAGCTCATCAAAGAAAACTACTTCCGCTTCTCCATTGGTTCTTCCATGTTCGAAAAGTGGTTCCTGAAAAGAAAGTACGATTAATCTCTGATACAATCAATCACCGCGTGAAATGAAAAAGGGTAAAATTGTTGTTCTGGTCTTAGCTGCCATCTTACTGGCCTCAGGAAGTCAAATCTATGCACAGGGAGTAAAAGGTCCCAAATACGGCTCCGACAGTGTAAAATGCATCACTCACCTCTCGCTGTACCGTGAGTTTTACAAACAAAAGAATTTCGAGGATGCCATCCCTCATTGGAGATGGGTATTTGTCAACTGCCCGTTGTCGAGCCAGAACCTCTACATCGACGGTTCCAAGATCGTAGGCTATATGATCTCAAAAGCCACAAATGCTGCACAACGGAATAAACTGATCGACACATTGATGATGGTCTACGACCAGCGCATCGCAAGTTTTGGAAAAGAAGGATATGTGCGTGGCAGGCAGGCTCTCGAACTTAATAATTACCGGCCACAGGATACCCTGATCGTGTATCAGTATCTCAGAAAATCCATTGAACTGGAAGGCAGTAATTCCGACCCGGCAATCATCTCCAGCTTCTTTATTATCAATGATTTGCTTGTAAAAGGCAACCGATTCCCTTCCGATACGCTGGTGAATGCTTATGATGATCTCAGCGATCTGGTAGACCAGAGTATGGCTGATACAAAGGATGACTCATCAAGGTACAACACCTGGCTGGCGGCAAAAGGTACGCTGGAATCGATTTTTGAGCCTTATGCAACCTGCGATCAGCTCATTAAGATCTACTCCAAAAAATTCGAGAAAAGTCCGAATGATACCACGCTGTTAAAGAAGATCACCCGTATCCTTGACAGAAAAGACTGCACCAAGTCGGAACTTTTCTTCCAGGCAACTGAAAATCTTCATAAAGCTAAGCCTACCGGACAGTCGGCATACCTGATGGGAATCATGTACTGGAAGAAAGAAGACAATAGCAAGGCTGAAAGTTACTTCCTTGAAGCCATCCCGTTACTGGACGAACCTATGAAAGCCAAGGTTTACTACTTCCTGGCAGCTTTGAACTTCGACAAGAAAAGCTATAGCATTGCCCGTTCCTATGCACTGAAATCATTGGCCATCAATCCCAACGACGGTAAATGCTATATTCTGATCGGCGATATGTATGCTGCAAGTGCTGCAAGCTGCGGATCGGACGAAATCAGTGAAAGGGCCGGTTACTGGGCTGCCGTCGACAAATATAACAGGGCAAAACAGGTTGACCCCTCTGTTGCCGATGATGCAAACAGTAAAATTGCCACCTATTCGCGTCACTTCCCCTCACAGGAAAGATTGTTCTTCAACGATGTCAAAGTTGGCGAGAGCTACTCCGTAGGATGCTGGATTGATGAAGTGACCACCGTGAGGGCTGCACACTAATTCAACATCCAAGCCATGGATGTGATTCGTCACCGTCATTCCCACATACCGATTTTTATCAGCATTGTTGCCGCGTTCCTGGCAACAATGCTTTTTTCATGCAAGAACGATATCAAAAAGGTCAATCAGCTGACAACGCTGGACTCTCTGCCCGACATCTCCATTAAATCGATCCGGGTAAAGCAAAGCGAGTCAGGACAGATCACCCTGCAACTGATCGCCCCGCGCCTCAATTCCTATCAGGGAAAGGATCCTTATACCGAATTCCCTGAGGGTATTCACATCATATTCTATGATTCACTTATGCGACCCAAGTCGGAACTGACAGCCAAATACGGTATCAGTTGGGATGCCCGCAAGGTGATGGAAGCCAAGGGAAATGTAGTGGTGAAGAATTTTGTAAAAAGAGCTCAGCTAAATACAGAGCATTTGACCTGGGACGAGAACAAGCGCAAGATGTTTTCCGATCAGTTCGTAAAGATCACAACCCCTGAAAAGATTATTTCCGGCAAGAGTATGGAATCGGATGAAGTATTCGATAACTGGGTGATCCGGAATGTTTCAGGTACATTCTATGTGAATGAACAAAGGTAAAATGTGTTCATCCTCTGACGCACGCCCCTTACACCTGACCTGTTTCTTCCAATGAGTAACAGCCTGGTAATCCTCTTAACGCTGCTTTTTTCCGCTCTCTTTTCGGGAATGGAAATCGCTTTCGTCAGCGCCAATAAGCTTAAAATAGAACTTGACAGGAACAAGGGACTGTATTCGGCCAGGATTCTGACAGACTTTATGCAGAAGCCCTCCCAGTTCATCGGAGCTATGCTTCTGGGTAACAATATATCCCTGGTCATTTATAGCATCGCAATGGCTAATGTCCTGGATCCATGGCTGGAACATATCCTTCCGGATTCCCTCAAAACAGCCGTGATGCTCCTGTTGATGCAAACACTTCTGTCGACACTGATAATCCTTATCCTGGCTGAGTTCCTCCCTAAAATCCTTTTCCGGATCAACCCGAATGCGCTTCTCAGTTTCTTCGCTGTTCCCGTCTATTTCATGTATATACTTCTTTTCCCGTTGATCTATCTGTTCATTGGATTCTCGGAATTTATCCTGAGCAGGATGGTATCCATGCCGGCAGGGAAGATCCGATACCAGTTTACTGCTTTGGATCTGGATGAATACATCAAGGATTTTTACAATCCTGAATCGGTTCACCAGGAGGGGGAGCAGGAGATCCAGATGATCCAGAATGTCATGGACTTTCATGTCACCAAAGTGAGGGAATGCATGGTCCCCAGGAATGAGATCGTGTCGGTTGACGTTAATGACCCGATAAAAGAGCTACAGACTGTTTTCAGTGATACAGGCCATTCAAAGGTGCTCATCTGCGACGGGACCACTGATAACATCACAGGATATGTACATCTGCTGGATCTTTTCAACCACCCGGCTGCCATCAAGCCGATTGTGAGGCCGGTGGTCATCGTTCCTGAAACCATCACAGCCAGCAAAGTTCTGAATATGCTCATTGATCAACGTCGCAGTGTGGCAGTGATCGTCGATGAGTTCGGCGGGACTTCGGGGATGGTGACGACGGAGGATCTGATTGAGGAGATCTTCGGAGAGATAGAGGATGAGTTTGATGAGGAGGAATTCACGGTAAAGCAAAATAGTCCTGTAGATTTCATTCTGGCCGGCCGGCTTGAGATTGATTACCTTAACCGGGAGTACGGCCTTGATCTGCCTGAGTCGGAAGAATATGAAACCCTTGGAGGGCTTATCATTCACTACCACCAGAGCATCCCATCGGTGAATGAGGAGATCGGAGTAAACAGATTTACCTTTACCATTCTGGAGGCATCCGAAACACGGATCGGCAAGGTCCAACTTCACATTAATCGCGACTGATACTCACCGCATTTAAGCAGGCTGCGCGTATTAAAATTTATTTTTCAGATTCCGGATTTATAGTAAATTTGCACCTCTTTTATGAAATCTATAAATTAAAATACAAATGGCTATCATCGGAAGAATTCGTAAACATTACTGGTTACTGGTAGTTATCATTGGTGTAGCTCTACTGCTTTTCGTTCTAAGTGACTTCTCCAGAAAAAGGACCAAACAAACCTCTACTATCGCTGTAATTGCAGGTGAAAAGGTTTCAGCCCTGGAGTTCAACAAGAAAGTGGAAGAAAATATTGAGTTGCAAAAACTGAATACCGGCAAGGATAACGTCACTGCCGACGAATCATTTCAGATCCGCCAGGGAACATGGCAGCAGATCCTGAACGATATCGTGATGACGAAGCAGTATGATAAACTGGGCGTTGTTGTTTCGAGTGATGAGCTGAATGACCTTATTCGCGGAAAAGACCCGCATAGTTACATAAAGCAGAGTTTCACCGATCCCAACACCGGCAAGTTTGATCCCAAACTGGTGGATAATTTTCTGCAGAACCTTGATAATGTTGATCCTTCGATGAAACAGAGGTATCTGGCAATGGAAAAAGCCATCAAGCAGGATCGTCTGAACAATAAATACAACAGCCTGATAACTAAGGGCTTCTATGTGCCAACTGCTTTTGCCAAGCGCAATTATGAAGAAACCAACCAGATGGCAGCAGTGCGCCTGACCGGGATCAGATATATGTCGATCAGCGACAGCGCCGTAAAGATCACGGATGCCGATTACGAAAAATATTACAAGGAATATGGGTTCAGGTTTGTTCAGGATAAGCCTGTAAGGGATATTGAATATGTAGTTTTTGAGCCCCGGCCATCTGACGATGATATGGTCAAACTGAAGGAAGATGTGACCAAGCTTTATGAAGAATTTACTACGGTTACGGATGTCCCGAATTTCGTGAACACGAATTCCGATACCCGTTATGACAGTACCTGGAAGAAACGTGGCTCATTTTCAACTTACCTCGATTCGTTGCTCTTTAACGCCCCGGTTGGCGCTGTTCTGCCTCCTCAGGAAGACAATGGCATGTACCGGATCTTCAAGATTGTTGACAAACAGGCCAGACCCGATTCACTCCGCGCAAGCCATATACTGATCTCCTATGCCGGCACGCCGGTCGAAAATGTAAAACGCAGCAAACAGGCAGCTATTAAAGAATCCGATAGTCTTATGGCTATTATTAAGCAGAATCCGGCATTATTTGAAAACCTTGCCGCTACGGTTTCTGACGATGCATCATCCAAGAAAAAGAACGGAGACCTTGACTGGTTCGTCGATGGTGCAATGGTGCCCGTGTTCAACAATGCTGTGGTAAACGGTAAAGTTGGCGATATCGTTAAGGTTGAATCACCATTCGGCTTCCATATCATCAAAATCACCGGCAAAAAAGAGCCTATTGCCAAGATTCGGGTTGCCAGTCTGGATCGTCGCATTGAAGCAAGCAGCAAGACTGTTGAAAAGGTCTATAACGAGGCCAGCACTTTTGCCGCAGAAAACAGCACGCTGGAGAAATTTGAGAAATCAGTTAAGGATAAAGGTCTGGAACTCCGGGTTTCGGAACGGACGGATGCCATGGCTGACAAACTGCCTGGTGTGCAGCACGGAAGGGAGATCGTCCGCTGGGCATTTACAAAGGAAACCAAGAAAGGCAATGTCTCCAATGTATTTGATACCGACGGTTCTTATGTGGTTGCTACGCTGAAGACCATTGTCGACAAAGGACAGGTTCCTCTCGAAGTGCTGAAAGAATCCATTAAGCCTCTCGTTATCCGTGAGAAGAAAGCCGAGATGATTCTGAAAAAGGTCAACGACCGCCTTGCCAAATCAAAAGACCTTTATGCCCTGGCTGCTGAAAATGCAGCAAAAGTTGATACGGTTGAAATCTCCTTTGCCAGTGCCAATGTTCCGGTTTACGGACATGAAGCAAAACTGACCGGGGTTGTATTTTCCATGAAGAAAGGTCAGATGTCGGCACCCATACAGGGAGATCAGGCTGTTTATGTAGCAGTCCTGGATGAACTGAAAGCTGCCCCGGCAACGAAAGAGTATACAAATCAGAAGCGCCAGATGGAAATGAATTTCCAGAGCAGGACCTATCAGATTATGAGTATACTTCAGGATAAAGCCGAAATTAAAGACAACAGGATCTTGTTCTACTAGATTAGAACAGAATTTATATAAAAGAGGCTGCCTTATAAAAAGGCAGCCTCTTTTTTTTATACCAGTTGGAGGCGGTTTGCATCCTGCTTGATAAAGATGAAGACCAGGATGGTGAATGCCCACAGGGAAGAGCCGCCGTAGCTGTAAAAAGGAAGCGGAATCCCGACTACCGGCATAAGACCAATAGTCATCCCGATGTTAACGAAGAAATGAAAGAAGAGAATGGAGGCAACGCCGTATCCGTAGATACGGCTAAAGTCAGAACGTTGTCGCTCAGCCAGGAATATTATCCTGACACAGAAATAAATATACAAGGCTATTACTACCAAAGTTCCCAGGAATCCCCATTCTTCACCTACCGTGCAGAAAATGAAGTCGGTACTTTGCTCGGGCACGAAGTTGAACTTTGTTTGAGTTCCCTTTAAAAACCCTTTCCCCGTCAAACCGCCGGAGCCGATCGCGATCTTGGACTGGTTCACATTGTAACCAGCGCCCTTCGGGTCGATTTCTTTACCCAGCAATACGTTGATCCTGGTTTTCTGGTGCGGTTCCAGTACATGTTCGAATGCATAGTCAAGAGCAAAGGTATAACCGGCAGCCAGCACAAAAATCCCCAACAGGATCAGTATATTCTTACGGTTTCTTCTGATAAACAGCATCAAGGCAAGCAGTATAATACCAATAACGCCAATCACCCAGTAACGGTCGAACATGAGGGATGCCACCGAGAGCATGGCAATGCCAACGCCTGCAAGCAAAATATTCCCTGACATGCCCTGCCTGTATAGGACCAGCACAAGTGAAGCGTAAACGATGGCCGATCCGGTATCGTTCTGCAACAGGATCAGTCCGGCTGGCACGGCAATCATGATGAGCGGGATAATCCGGAATTTTGCCTTTCTGGCATCAAAATCCAGGGCGCTAAGGTACCTGGCCAGTACAAGAGCTGTTGCAAATTTGGCGAATTCGGCAGGTTGGAGCGCAAAACTTCCTATCTGAAACCAGGATTTGGAACCGGCAATCTCTTTCCCGAAAACCAGGACTCCAAGGAGCAACGTCAAAGTGATCCCATAAATGACATACGAAAAGGCAGAGAAGAATTTCACATCCGTCAGCATCACCACTAAAGCCAAAGCCAGGGCTGAGAGGATCCAGATCACCTGCTTGCCATATGCCTGCGACATATCGAAGATGCTGGAATGCTGATCATTGAATACGGCAGCATAAATATTCAGCCAGCCTGTTAATACCAGGATCAGGTATATGAATACCAGAGGTTTATCAATATTCCGGAGTACGCCTCTTTCCTCTTTCAATTGTTCAGCAGGTTTATGTTCAGCATTCTGTCTTTTAGCTCCGTCCGCGCAATCTTGCGGGTAATGTATTTTTCAACCATGAGTGATGCTATGGGCGCGGCATATGTCGACCCGAAGCCGGCATTCTCAACAACAACACAGATCGCGATCTTGGGATTATCGATCGGTGCGAATCCGATAAAAATGGAATGAGGCTTCCCATGGGGATTATCAGCAGTTCCTGTCTTGCCGGCCATCGGGATGCTGTCGATCTTGACAGCCCGGGCCGTACCCATCTGGACGACCTCTTCCATACCTTTCCTCACGACTTCAACGTTCGCCTGGTCGACGGTGATATATACCTTTTTCCTGGTAAAATCCGTGAAGTTCTTTTCGGTACCTATAGCCCTGACAATATGGGGCGGATAATACCATCCGCGGTTTGCTACCATTGTGGCATAGTTTACCAGTTGAAGCGGCGTGACCGTGATCTCTCCCTGCCCGATGGACAGTGAGCGTATCGTCATAGCGTTCCAGTGACCGGCCCCGTATATCTTATCAAAAAAGTCAGCTGAGGGAAGACTTCCCTTCACTTCATAAGGCAGGTCAGAGTTCAATGAACGGCCGAATCCCATGCTCAGCAGATGGTTCCGCCACATCGTGTACCGTTCTTTTACGCTGGGGTAGTCAGGATCATTCATGATTGCACGGAATACCTGCCAGTGAAAAGGGTTGCAGGATTGCTGTATGGCAGTATATACATCCAGCGGACTTTGGTGATTGTGGGTACAACGGATGGGAGACGAAGAAGGCCCCTGACAGGAAAAACGTGTTGTCGGGGTGAGGTCGCCTTCCTGCAATCCGATAAGATCGTTAGCCATTTTAAAGGTAGAGCCCGGCGGATAGGTGCCTGAAATGGCCCGGTTCAGCAAAGGCTTCACAGGATCCTCGTTCAGCATCTCGAAATTTTTCCCACGGACCCTCCCGACGAGGAGGTTCGGGTCATATCCAGGACTGGAGATAAAGCAGAGTATCTCGCCTGTTTTGGGCTCGATTGCAACTATACTTCCTCTCTTATTCTGCATGAGTTCTTCTCCAAGAGCCTGAAGTTCAGCATCCAGTCCGGTATAGAGATCATTCCCCATAACGGCCGCCGTATCGAACTTGCCATCTTCAAAACTACCAACATCCCGGTTGAACACATCCACCATTCTTATCTTCAAACCCTTCACACCCCGGAGTTCCTTCTCATACGACCGCTCTATCCCACTGATGCCGATATAATCCCCCTGTTTATAATAGGAGTCCTTTTCTATCTGTTTGGGTGTTACTTCACCGATATACCCGAGAATATGCGCACCGATCGACATCGGGTACTTGCGCAGGGTACGGGGCTGTACGAAGAATCCCTGGAAACGGTATAGTTTTTCTTCGATGTAACCGTAAGTTTCTTTGGATATCTGCTTTTCAAAAGCAGAGGAAAGGTGCGGAGAGTACTCACGGGCTTTCTTCATCCGCTCAATAAATCCTTCCCTGTCGATCTCCAGCAACCTGCAGAGTTCAGCCGTGTCGATGTTCTTCACCTGATTGGGGACCACCATGAGGTCATACACAGCCTCATTGTAAACCAGCAGTTTACCATAGCGATCGTAGAGTAATCCCCGGGCGGGAAACTGGGTTACGTACCGGAGCACATTGTTATTGGCTGATAGCGTATAGCTGCGGTCGATGATCTGGATATAAAACAGCCTCAGAAGATAGATGAATCCAACGGCAATGAAGGTCGCTACTATAACGATTTTACGATCGGAATAAATACGACTGGCCATTGTAGCTAAGTGGATTGGTATGAATAAAGCCCGGAAAGGATTATCAGCAAAAGTACATACTTAAGCTGAATAACAGAAGCCACTGTAAAGCATAATAAAATTAAACCCAGGAACGAAGTTTATAATATCCCAATGCCATGAATTCCCGCATTACCAGGATCTCATACCTGAAATGATTCCAGAACTGGTAGCGTAACTGCTTGTTCTGCCCGACCGAAGGTGCCATGCGGTTCCCTTTGAGTTCTTTGTCGTTATAGTAGAGGTACTCCTCTCCTATTGAATTTTCGAATGCAGGGAAGCCGGCGACATTTTTAAAGCCGAGCTTTCTGAAGGAGAGCACCGACCGGCATGTATGTTCCGGAGAGGTGATAATTGCCAGAAGAGAGGTGTCGGGAATTCGCATATCCCATATCTTCATAGCCTGCTGCCTCGTATTACGGCCCTGGTTCTCAAACCGGATCCGGGATCCGTTCACTCCCCGGAGTTCAAGTTCGTGTTTCAGCAGGCTGGGAGAGCTGAGGCTGTCGGTAGTATCCCCCGGAAGGGCAATGATGATCAAAGGAGTTGTGTATTTTGCTGCCAGCTGGGCGGTGTAATAGCTGCGGATCAGCCCATCTTCACTTGGCATCCCGGAACCTCCCATCAGGATGATAATGGCGGGTTCACGCGTAACACAGCCCTCCCGGGTCGCCAGCCAATGCCTAGCATAGTAGGGCGCTGTGGTAAAAGCGAGAATACATATTAACAGGAAGAAACAGCCGATAGTGATCATCAGGATCCTGAGTACCTTGAAGATCGTTTTCCTGGCTGACTTCATCCTGACTCATTAAGTTGCGAACGGAATGCTTAAACTGCTGTATTACGGTTTGCTGATGACGAACATGGGTGTTTCTACCACGTTGCTCGAATGAAGAGCGCGGTCTTTGATATAAACTTCAAAGCCGATGGTATCGGTTTCAAGGAGAGCCCATGCATAATAAAGCTCCAGCTCATAGCTGATCTCGCCTTTGATGTTTTTATTCCGGCCGGTTGGCGTGAGGATGGGGATACGGCCATTGAATCCCAGCGTTGTATCGACAGGGATCACCTCAATACGCTGTCCGTTTTTGATGTACTGCAGTTTGAGGAAATAATTGTACTTATAAGGCTCGGCTGTATCGGAATCGTAAAGGCCAATGTCGCCATCACCATCTGTATAAGAGATCGTAAGTGCTACTATTGAATCGTTATCATAAATATCCTCATAAATGGTATCTTTCTCATATCGGACGAATTGTATTTTAGGTTCAATAGGATATTGCTCCTCCTTGATGCAGGATGCCAGGCCGGTTACAACTGCCAGTAATATAAATAGGATTATCTTTGGTTTTGATTTCATCACCCGCGTTCGACGAAGTAAAAGTACAATTTTTACAATGGATTTTGGCCGACTCAGAAACCGGATTTTTTCGATCGAGGATCAACAGGATTTTAACGCTGTAGCCTTCGAAATATTTCATTACCAGTACCTCGCCAATCCGTTGTATGGTAAGTTCGTCGACAGCCTTGGGAAGAAACCTGAAAGGATCACGAATCTTTCGGATATCCCGTTTCTTCCAATATCCTTTTTTAAGTCACATAAAGTTGTTACCGGCCATTTCACGGAAGAGACCATTTTCGAAAGCAGCGGCACTACCGGAATGATCCCGAGCCGTCACTATGTTAGTGATTTCAGTCTTTACGAAGATAGCTTCACCCGGGGATTTGAACGTTTTTACGGGCCACTCGGCCAATATACCATCTTTGCTTTGTTGCCCTCCTATCTCGAAAGGAAGCATTCATCCCTTGTTTACATGGTAGAACGGATGCGATGGAAAAGCGATATGGATTTTGGCGGTTTCTACCTGGATGAGCTGGAAAATCTGGCTTCAGAATTACAGGCGGCAACCAATGCCGGCAAGAAAGTCATCCTGATAGGAGTTACTTATGCACTGCTCGAGATGGTCGCCCGATTCCCGATGAAACTGTCCGGAGCCATCATCATTGAAACAGGCGGGATGAAAGGAAGGAGGAAGGAGATCACCCGGATGGAGTTGCATGAAGAATTGTGCAAGGGATTCGGCATACAGTCCGTGCATTCAGAATACGGCATGACAGAATTGCTTTCACAGGCCTGGTCGAAGGGTAACGGCCTTTACAGCACTCCCCCCTGGATGAAAGTACTGATCAGTGATATGAATGATCCCTTATCCCTGCTTCCGGAAGGCAGAACCGGCGGTATCAACGTGATTGACCTGGCAAATGTCCACAGTTGCTCGTTCATTGCCACGCAGGATCTTGGAAAAAGCTATGGGGACAACAGCTTTGAAGTGCTTGGCAGGTTCGACAGCAGTGATATCAGAGGCTGTTCGTTGATGGTGGGAGCGTGAGTTTCAAATGGGTCGTACCCGATCAAACCTTGAAGGGTTTGACTGACTCACGGTTCATAGGCTTCGAGTACTTCCGGGGAATCATTTTTGGGTGAGTTGATCAGTTTCGAAACCGGATAGGCATCCATCTCATCCGAAGGATAGGGTTTAAGAAGTTTCAGCAAATCATCCGCTGATTGCTGGCCGAGCCACAATTTTTCTTCACCGTGCCGCAGGATCACCGGCATCCGGTCATGAATGTTCTGCATGAATGTATTGGCGCCAGTTGTTATGATGGTAAACGAATGCACAATGCTTCCATCAGGAGCACGCCAGTAGTCCCACAGACCGGCCAATGCAAACAGCCTGCTGTTTTTCAGAAAGATACGGTACGGGACCTTATCGCCATTTTGTTTCCATTCGTAGAAGGCATCTGCCGGGATAAGGCATCGTTTTGTTCCCAGGACCGAGCGGAATGATGGTTTTTCATTGATGGATTCTGCCCGTGCATTGATCATCCTGTTCCCGATAGAAGGATCTTTTGCCCAGCCCGGTATCAGTCCCCATTTGAAATAACTCAGCTTTCGCGGATTTTCGTTGGTGATGACTGCCAGCATCTGGGTTGGGGCACAGTTGTAACGTGCAATATACGGCGCATCGCCGCCGGAGGTCTCAAAGAACTCATTGAGTTCGGCCTCATTTACCGTTAGTGAGAAACGTCCGCACATGGTCTGCAGATTATACTTCGGCTGTATAGGATTATACTGTGTACAAAAATGCTCAGTATTACTGAGTCTGACCAGCTTCGCCCCAATCCGCAGGGTTCCGCCAAGGGAAGGAAAGCCAGTTAAGAATCAGTAAAATTCCAACTAAAGTTACTTGAAAAAGTGAAAGGCAAAGTATCTTTGCAATAATAACAGTCTGTTCTGAATCCCAATCCATTCAAAAAGCCATGAAAAAGTTCGCTGTTATACTGGCAGGTTGTGGTGTTTACGACGGTGCTGAGATCCATGAAGCCGTCATGACCCTGTATGCGATCGCACGGCAGGGAGCCAGCTATGAATGCTTTGCGCCGGACGTGAAGCAGCATCATGTGGTGAATCATCTCACCGGGAAGGAGATGCCTGAATCGCGGAATGTGCTGGTTGAAAGTGCCCGCATCGCCCGTGGGAAAATCAGGCCGCTGAACAGTCTTGAAGTCCGTTCTTTCGATGCCGTGATATTCCCGGGAGGGTTCGGAGTTGCGAAGAACCTATGTACGTATGCATTCGACGGAGCCGATTGCAAGGTCAATCCGCAGGTTGCGGAAGTTATCCGTGAAGCTGTTTCCTTGCGCAAACCTATCGGAGCATTATGCATTTCACCTGTTATGCTCGCCAAGGTGCTTGGAGAAGTGGATCTCACCATCGGTCAGGACCCGGGAACCGCCAGAGCTATAGAGAAGATGGGTGCTCATCATAAGCCTACCACGCACGGACAGGTTATCATTGATCAAAAGCACAAGGTGTTCACAACACCCTGTTATATGCTGGATGCCACGATCACTGACATCGCCGACGGAGCCGGGAATATCGTAAAGGCTATGCTTGAATCGATGTAGGACTGCTGTTTCTATTGCCGGGCATCCTGCAACAGCGCTTCCTTTGCTTTTTCAACTATCTCTGCATGATCAAATGCAAGGGGCGGCAGTTCATTTAATCCGAACCACTGTGCCGCATCCGCATCATCACCGGCACGGGTGACTGAATGCGCAGTATCGGCAGTCCCGATGAAGACTGTGCTTATTGTCCGGTGGCGGGGATCCCTGTGAATGGCGCTAAAGGTGCGCAGTTGTTCAAGGATGATCCCTTTCAGCCCTGTTTCCTCTTCCAGTTCTCTGGCGACAGCTTCTTCCAGCGTTTCTTCCATATCGACGAAGCCGCCCGGTAATGCCCACATTCCTTTGAAAGGATCCTTGCCGCGCCGGATCAGGAGTATCTGCCAGCCGGGTTCATTTTTCCGGAAAACGGCCGCATCAACAGTGACGGCTGGCCGGGGATATTCATATGTAAACGGCATGATCAATCGTTTAACTCTTCCCGGTCAGGATCGGACGCTGATTCCTTATTTCCTTCCACCAGGATGACGATCTCTCCTTTGGGCGGATGTTCTCTGTACCATGATGCAAGTTCATCCAGACTGCCTCGCCGGTTCTCTTCGAAGACCTTAGTAAGTTCCCGCGAAACGCAGGCCTGCCTGTCGCGACCAAGGAATTGCCCCAGTTGCTCAAGCGTTTTAACCAACCTGAACGGTGACTCATAGAGAATAAAGGTCTGCCTGAGAGCAGCAAGTTCCTTTAATTTGGTCTGACGGCCCTTCTTATGAGGAAGAAATCCTTCGAAATAAAAACGGTCGCAGGGAAGACCGGAATTTACCAGCGCAGGGACAAATGCTGTTGCACCGGGAAGGCATTCTACTTCAATACCGGCCGAAATGCAAGCCCTCACCAGCAGAAATCCGGGGTCGGAGATCGCGGGTGTGCCTGCATCGGTCACCAGTGCTACCGACAACCCCGAAGCAATGCGCGCAACAATGGATTCAACGGTCTTATGCTCATTGAACTGATGATGGGGCAGCACTTTCTTGTCAATTTCATAATGCCTCAGCAGGTTTCCTGAAGTGCGGGTATCCTCAGCCAGGATAATATCCACCTCTTTCAAAATCTTCAGTGCCCGAAGGGTGATGTCCTCGAGGTTTCCGATAGGGGTAGGGACAAGGTAGAGTTTGGGCATGATGAAGGGGGTAGAAGATAAAAGACAAAAGTAAAAAGATAAAAGATATGGGTGTGATGGCGGGGATTGGGGAATTTGAGAATGTAGGAATTTGGGAATTTAAAAATGTAAAAATTCGGCAATTCGACAATTCGACAATTCGACAATTGAATTTTAGTTGTACCCAATGCTCTCTGCTCTTAGCCCTCAGCTGATTAAAGATAAAAGACAAAAGTAAAAAGATAAAAGATAAAAGGTAGAAGATAAAAGAACCAACTATGAATGACTACGAATGATCCGCCAGCCGGCGGAAATGGCTACGAATGACCATGAATGACAACTTACTCTTTGCCCTATGCCCTTCGCTCTAAGCAACAAAAGATAAAAGATAAAAGGTAAAAGATAAAAGAACCAACTATGAATGACTATGAATGATCCACCAGCCGGCGGAAATGACAACTCACAGCTCCCTTGCCCTATGCCCTCAGCTTTAAAGATAAAAGACAAAAGGAAAAAGATAAAAGAACTATCAATGAATGACTACGAATGATCCGCCAGCCGGCGGAAATGACCATGAATGACATCTCATAATTCCCCCGCTCTTAGCCCTAAGCCCTAAGCAGATCAAAGATATAAAGGTTCTTGCAGATTTCGCAGAAGGTACTGATCAATCCGGTTTCATGCCGTTCATAAAGTCGACCAGCAGTCGGAAGATGTCATTGTATTCCGACAGGGGAAGTTTGCTGCTGATATCATCCTGATTGTGGTACTCGCCAAATTCTTTGCCCATGGAGTATATAAAAACCGCCGGGACACCCTTTTTGTAAAACGGGCAATGATCGCTGTTGCATGATTCCCCGCGTTCCTTGACGGTGAGAAGATATTCGTGATCGGCATTAAGCTTTACCATTTTCTGATAGGCATCCTTATAAACCGTCGCATTCACCATGGTTATGCCCTCGCTGCCCGTTCCAACCATATCTAAATTGACCAGGAATTTAACCTTTCTCAGGTCAACCGGCGGATTATCGGCGCAGTACGTCGAACCGTGAAGCCCGGCCTCTTCCCCGCTAAGGCAGATAAAGATTATGGAATAATAGGGCTGATTGCCCGGTTGCTTGTAATGACGGGCAAGGTCAAGCACCATGGCGGTTCCGCTGTCATTATCGTTTGCACCCGGATAATAAACTTCACTTCCCATCCGGCCCAGATGGTCGTAATGCGCGGTAAAAACCAGAAACGTATCCGGCTGAACCGCGCCTTTCAGGAACCCGATGACATTCTGAGTCCTGTACTCCCTGAAAAATCTGCTTTCCACGGTAAGGCTCAGTGTGGATGGCTTCTCCGGAAGAGCTTCACGCAGGATGTCGATAACGAGGTAATTTCGTGGTTGATACCCGATCATCACCGACCAGGAAAGTTTCTGGTCGCTGACAAAGATCATCCCTTTGGTCCCCGGGTAATTGGTGAACTTCAGGGAATCGATCCGGGCCAGTGCTTTCTTATCTTCAATACCTTTTTTATCGATCAGCAGGAATTTATTGGTAAGGTCCTTTTTCATAAACCGCCTGAACCTTTTCTCGTCCATAATATCCTTCCCTTTCAGCACCTTTACCTTAAAATTACCCGCCATTGCAGGTGATGCAGCCCATACCTGAAACTGACTGCCCGGGTCCAGAGGGATACCGTTTACCGACAGTTCCAGCTTGCCAGGCAATGTGTTCATGGGAAAATAGTATTCCTGGAAGTAGTCTGCGTTAAAAGGACTCACGCCCAGTCTTTTAAACTCGGAGGCAAGGAAGCCGGCGGCCTTGCGATCACCCCGGTTCACGTACCCACGGCCATCCATGCCGGGGGAACTGAGTGTATCAATCACCTTCCTGGCATAGAGGATATCCTGTGCGTTAAGCGACTGTACAAAAAAGGCTCCTGACAGGAACAGCGTAAAACAGGAAGATAAGAAGAGATTTCTCTTGAAAAGGCACATAAATCAGAAAGGAATACAGATTTACTGGTTGAACTTTCGCCGGACTATCTCAGCGAGAACGCCTGCCATCTGCGAATCGGCCGGCCATCGATGGTTGAGTCGCAGTGTGCCGAGATAAGCTTCGGCTTCGGCAAGGCGGGAAGAGCCGTTCAACTGTACGATTGCTTTTTCATAGGCGAGCGGGTCGCCTCCGAAGAGTTCATTGATGAAGGCAAACTTTTCGGCCAGACCGATCACCGACTTCAAATCGGCAACCGGAGTGTTGCCCAGCCGGGATCCAAGTTCCTCATCCTGCCCGGAACCTGCTGAAATCACTTCTCCCAGCGACTTCTGGTCACTTTTATATCGTTCAGCCAATGTGGAGTGTTCCGCTTCGTGCGATGGAGTGCTATCCTGGTAAGCAGGACGTTGATCCGGGGCGGCTGGCAAGCCTGCAGTTTCTTCCTGCACTGTTTCATTGTAGGTTTCATGTGTCACCTTTTCAGATGACTCAGCTTCCGGCTCAGGCTGAACAGTTTTTTCGACCGGGGGTTCAGGCTTTGCTGCAGCGGGCTCAGTGGTGGCAGCCGGAGCCGGCGTCGAGGGCTTCCTGGTATCTAGCGACTGGTGCTGGAGGTTAAGCTGTCCGATCAGTCTGAATTTTTCATACATCGACCGGATATCTTCAAGCATAAGATCAAGTTCAAGCTGAGAAACCGATCCTGACGGGGAATACAGCGAATTATATCGCGCCACTATTCTCCTGATTAATTCGTCGGCTTCACGAGTTAGGCGGTTCATTTCCATAAGGCAGGCAGGTTGGGCATTTATAAGGCAGGATAGGTAGAGTTTCCTGCCGTTGATTCCGATTTAATTTATATGTTTGTGAAGGATTCAAATCCATGATAAAAGTAGTAAAGATAAGCCATCCGTAGCGCATGTTTCTTGAAAATACCACCAATCTGACCCAACACCGTGGATGGATCGAAGTGATCTGCGGATCGATGTTCTCGGGGAAGACCGAAGAGCTGATCCGCCGTTTGAACAGGGCTAAGATCGCCCGGCAACGGGTTGAGATTTTCAAGCCTGAAATCGATAAACGATACGATGAGACCAATGTTGTTTCACACGATGAAAACAGCATCCGCTCCATTCCTGTTCAAACTGCATCACAAATATTATTGTTCACCGAAGGCTGCGATGTTGTCGGGATTGATGAGGCACAGTTTTTTGACCCCGACCTGCCTGCTGTTTGCAACTACATTGCCAATCAGGGCATACGCGTAATCGTCGCCGGGCTGGATATGGATTTCCAGGGCAATCCGTTCGGTCCGATGCCTGCACTGATGGCAGCTGCCGAATACGTCACCAAGGTTCACGCCATCTGCATGCGCTGTGGCGATCTGGCTCATTACAGTCACAGGATAGTAAAAGGCGACAAGCTCGTCATGCTCGGGGAAAAGGAAAGTTATGAGCCTCTCTGCCGGAAGTGCTACACCGACCAGAAAGCCGGCTGGTCCGAATGATCATTTACGAAGACATCATGCCATGAAAAACCTGCTCCCGTTAGTATTTCTGATAGTCCTGCTGACATCCTGCCAAAAAAAAGAAAAGGATGATCTGATCCAGATATCTACTCCCTACGGGGATATTGTGGTAAAGCTTTATACAGAAACCCAGTTGCATCACGATAATTTCCTCAAGCTGGCTGAGACGGGGTATTACGACAGCACTCTGTTTCACCGGGTGATCAACAGTTTTATGATTCAGGGAGGTGACCCGGATTCGAAGCATGCCAAACAGGGACAGTTGCTCGGTGATGGCGATACAACCTACACAATTCCATTTGAGTATGTGCCCGGGTTGCTTCATAAGCGCGGAGCCCTGGCTGCAGCACGCGAGGGTGACGACATCAATCCTCAAAAGGCCTCTTCCGGCGCACAGTTTTATATCGTTCAGGGTAAAAAGTTCAACGATGAGGAACTGGATGCAGTTGAACTGAAGGTGGAACGCAGGACCAAGCAGTACATCCTGCTAAACATCCTGAAAAAAGGCAAGGATACCCTGGCGTATCATCAATTCAAAGCATTTATCGATAAACGGGACACGGCGAATATCCGGAAAGTGATAGAGACATACCATGATGCAGTGGAGGCAGAATATCTGAGGACCAAGCCTTTTAAACTGAACGAAGAACAGCGGCAGATATACAAGACCATTGGCGGTACCCCGCACCTCGACGGCGCCTATACTGTTTTCGGAGAAGTAGTGAGTGGCATGGATGTTGTTGACCGGATCGCCGCCATGCCAACGGACTCCAACGATCGTCCCCTGAAAGATGTCCGCATCAGCATGAAATTGATCAGCCGGAGGAAGTAACACCATGTGCTGCCCATTCATCCGGCAAACTAAACCGGGCCGAAACTGTTAATAAAATCCAAATCGCAGATAATCATGAAAAAAGTAACATTCCTTTCATTCATCCTCTTATTCATCTTCGCAATGGAACTTGATGCTCAAAAACAAACCACCGTTCTGATCCAGACGGATTATGGCAATATTAAGCTGGCTCTTTACAACGACACGCCGCAACACAGGGATAATTTCATCAAACTGGCCAAAGAAGGATTTTATAACGGCTCCATCTTTCACCGGGTTATCAAAGGATTCATGATCCAGGGCGGTGGTGCCCCTGCCGGGAAACCTGAAAAAAACTACAAGATTCCGGCCGAGATCCTGCCTAACCACTTCCATAAAAAAGGAGCACTGGCTGCAGCCCGCCAGGGTGACCAGGTAAATCCCAAAAAGGAATCCTCCGGCTCCCAGTTCTACATCGTACAAGGGAATAAATACACCGAAGCACAGTTGAACCAGTTCGAAGCACAGTTTGGTAAGAAATTCACCCCTGAGCAACGAGCAGCCTATACCACTGTGGGAGGCACACCTCATCTCGACGGAGCCTATACAGTTTTCGGCGAAGTGATCGAAGGACTTGATGTCGTGGACAAGATAGCAGCCGTTAAGACCGCTCCCGGCGATAAACCCCTGCAGGATGTCAAAATGACGGTGAAAGTTCTCTGAGATTCATCTCCACAGACTTCTGATCAGCCTAAGCTGATCATTCATCATCTCACACAACGACGCAGAGTATGAATGGACGACATTAATACCCTGCGTCGTTTTATAATATTGTTTGGTGAAATAGAACGGGAGTACGTTGGCATTTCCGCCGGCTGGCGGATCATTCGTGGTCAGTCATCGTCATTCATAGTCACTCATAGTCATTCATAGTAACTCATAGTCATTCATAGTAATTCTCAGCAGGTTCTTTTATCTTTTTCCTTTTGTCTTTTGTCTTTTGTTGAGCATTAACCTATCTGCGTTAATCTGCGTTGCAATCTGCGTTATCTGCGAGAACCTTTTACTCTTACTTTTATCTTTTTCCTTTTGTCTTTTATCTTGATGCATAGAGCAAAGGGCTTAGAGAATAGTACAATTGATTTTATCGTCTTTTATCTTTTTCCTTTTGTCTTTTATCTTTCCCCTTTTGTCTTGTCACTCTGTTTACGAAATTTCCCGGTTAATCATATTTTTCCGACCTTTGCAGTAACTATTCAAGTTTATCACTGATACAACGGATCCTATGAAGGAAAAGGTCAATCAATTGCTGGAAGAGGTCAGGAATTTCACCGGAGAGAGCGCCGAACTCGTGGAGCAGTTCCGTATTCGTTTTTTGGGTCGTAAAGGGATACTGCAGGACCTGTTTGAAGAATTTAAGACCCTTTCGTCGGATCAGAAAAAGGATGTGGGTCAGTTGCTGAATCAGTTGAAGAATGCTGCACAGGAAAAACTGAACCAACTGCGGGATTCTCTTGAAGGCAAAACCTTTACCGGCATTGAAGAGGCCGATCTCACAAAGCCCGTCAGCTTCAGGGAACCCGGTACACGGCATCCCATACAGATTGTCCGGAATGAGATCATCCGTATATTCTCGCATCTGGGATTTACCGTGAGTGAGGGCCCTGAGATCGAGGACGACTGGCATAACTTTTCCGCCCTGAACTTCCCTCCTGAACATCCGGCAAGGGATATGCAGGACACTTTCTTTATCGAGACGAATCCGGAAATCGCCTTGCGCACCCATACTTCCAGTGTTCAGATCCGGACGATGGAGACCCAGACCCCTCCGATCCGGGCCATTTTCCCGGGCAGGGTATACCGGAATGAAGCGATATCGGCACGCGCCCATTGTTTCTTCCACCAGGTGGAAGGACTCTATATTGATAAGAACGTTTCCTTTGCCGACCTGAGGCAGACGCTGCTCTATTTCGCCAAAGAGATGTTTGCCGCCGATACACAGATCCGCTTACGCCCCTCCTACTTCCCCTTCACAGAGCCCTCGGCTGAGATGGATATCTCATGCAACCTGTGCGGAGGCAAAGGCTGCGGATTCTGCAAATACACCGGCTGGGTAGAGATCCTTGGCTGCGGTATGGTGGATCCTAATGTGCTGGAAAACTGCGGTATCGACAGCAAGGTCTACACCGGATTTGCCTTTGGGATGGGAATTGAAAGGATCACCAACCTCAAATACCAGGTAAAAGACCTGCGCATGTTCTCCGAGAACGATGTCCGCTTCCTCCGTCAGTTTGAGTCGGCATTTTAATTGCCGGAGTTCTGACCAGCTATTCTGATGAGCGGACAAGAACTATTGAAACATCATCGTTGGTATTTCCCGTGCTTCCAGCCTCGCCCGGCAGGAAATACTGGCGCTCGAAAGGTCCGAGAATATTGGCCATATCCAGTGCATCGCTCAGGAAGGATTCAACGGTCCCAATGGTGTCAGGCAATTGATCCATGATCTGGTCCAGGATCTCTCCCGAGAGGATCCCGCCTTCTACCCAGGCCCCGTAATAGGCCACATATCCCCGAAGCAGTCCTGATCCGTTTATATAAAGATACAGCCAGTATCGGATCTCTGCATCATAATCGAACCAGTGCGGGACATCTACCGTTACAGGGATTTTAATCTCAATAAATCTTCTGTCCGGATCATTGGGATGATCATCACCCCCTTGCGGCCACATATCCCAGGTAAATACGGGATCACCCCGCATGGAAATGCCTGAAACAGCATTAACAAAACCTTCAATATCATCCCTCGAAACCAGGCTTCCAAGGGGCGTAGGAGGCAATTCATTGGCGTACCTCCTGACAACCAGAATTGAAGAGGTCCTGTCGTTGATGAAATCACCTACATAATTAATACAGTTCCGTGTAGTCGGGCTTCCCGGAGTTGTCGTGAATCGTGCATACCGACCAAAGAACCGGTCATTCTGGAACAAGATAACATCTCCCGCTACTTCATCAGCACTGGCATCGACATACAGTGAAGAGATCCTGTCATTCAGGTTGGCATCGTCGAGGACCGATTTCCGGATCCGGCGGTAAATTGCTCCCGGACTATGATTGATATACAATGACCTTCCCCTGCGATCAGAATGTTGGTAAACCCTTGTCCAGATGCTATCAACCGGATTTGACGACTTCCTTGCAGAGGATGAAAGCAGTGAGATTGCTTCATTGATGACGTCTTCTTCCTTCTTCTCCAATTCGCCGGAAGTCAGCAACCGGTTTATCGCATCCTCAATTAATAATTGGTTAGCAAGTGTAGGATTGGAACGGCACTTATCCGTTAAACGCGAAAGGATCTTTACCGCATCTTCTTGTTCAAATTCAGGTAAAAAACGACCAATATTGGCTAGCATATTCTTCCTCCCGACATGATCCAGATCATTCAATTCGATTTCTTTTTCATTCGGACGGCTTAAATGCTTTAAGGGTATCTCTGCTTTTATCCGGGTAACCGGCTGATAGCTTTTCTGCCCGGTCTTTGCTCTCTTTTGTCGAAGAATCTCAGCTTTATCAGTGAGGGATTTCAAGGCTTCGACATCCATGAAACTTCTTTCCAATTCAGGCTTTTTCATTTTACCTCCTTTTTTCGACTTATAAACAATGAGTAATAACTTCCATGGTATCAATGGGAAAGAACCATGTGCCACTCTATATTAAAATTACTGCATACATAGAACAAAATCAAATATTTATTGTTAAATCATATGTACATGATCATGCTGTTTCGATGTATACAGCATGGATCACAATGAGGGCGAGATACTCGTATACTCCATCGAAACAGAATGTAGATAGGCAGGATGGATGACTAACAGAGGCTATTGATCTGACCAGCAATGTCCGTTAAAACAGCCAGGGAAATAGTCTGAATGTTCTTTCCCGGTAGGATTTGTATTCCGGAAATTTCCGGATCAACAGCCGCTCTTCATATTCCATTTTCACTAAGAGGTCAATGGACAGCAGTATGGCGGCTACCAGCTTCAGAATGCTGAACTGACTTACTGTCAGCGCAACAGACAGGATCAACAATGAAGCATACATGGGATGGCGGATCAGCCGGTAAGGGCCTTTGGTCACCAACCGGGCTTTCTCGCCCGGGACCGGTGTAATCTTGAGATTATCCACCTTCATGATCAGGATGGCCCATATTGCCAGGAAACCGGCGAAAATGACGATTCCTGCTGCCCAGTAAGGAAGAGTTCTCCAGGATGTATCCAGAACTAAAAAACCTGCGGTAATGACCTGCAGGGTCACCAGGGAAATTTCTGTCACTTTATTCATCCTGCCTGCTGTAAAGTTCATCGGATTGATCCTCCTGTTTCTTTTGCAGGTCAAGTTTATGCAACTCCAGGTCTTCGAGCAGCGGGGCCAGCTCCTTCACCCCTGACTGGTTAATGGAAAGAACTGCCTGTATTCCTTTAATTTGCCGTATCGACCGGATGATAATGTCGATATGCTGCTGATTGGCTGCGCCTTGCAATAGAAGTAAGTAGTTGATCTGCCTGAGTGAAGGGATCAGCAGGATACTGCCATTGAAGTTGGCGATCAGGCAGAAATCGGTCCGAAGGTCTTGGTAATGGCAGGTAAAAAACGGGAAATAAGCCAGAGAATCGGTTTTCGGATTATAGGATGGAAGATCCGCAGCCGATACCAGTTTAATGCCAGTGTTCTGGTTGATGAAATGCACCAAACGGTAATCTGCCAGAGTGGTGGCAATCCCGATCAGGGCAGTGGCGGCTTCGCTGGCAGTATCCAGTTTAATTTTCCTGGGCATAGGAACCGGGTTATTCTGCAAAAATAGCGTTTATCCGCTTATGCGAAGCTCAGTTTCAGCATGTTGGTTTGTCCGGAAACATAGATGGGCGTACTCGCTACGTTCACCAGCAGGTCCCCCGGCTTGACCAGTCCATCGGCAATGAGTTTTTCGGTAATCGCTTTCAGTGTTCTCGTAGTCGACTGAAGAATTTCCTCCACATAAACCCCTTTGATCCCCCATACGAGGTTAAGCATGCAAAGCAAGTCGTGACTGGTGGAAAAGATAAACACGTCCTGGCGCGGCCGCTGGCTGGAGATCCGGAAAGCGGAAAAGCCGGTATGGGTCATGGCCAGGATGGCGTCGGCATTGGCTTCACGGGCAATATTGCAGGCAGAAAAAAGGACCGAATCGCTGATCAGGCGTTCTTTGTCTGTAATGTCTGCCTTATGCGGCCGGTAGTAAATGTCGTGATATTCTTCCACCTCCCCGATGATTTTGCGCATGGTGCGGATCACGTCCACCGGGAACTGACCGACGGACGTTTCGCCACTCAGCATCAGGGCATCGGCCCCATCCAGGACTGAGTTAGCCACATCATTCACTTCGGCACGTGTCGGGCGAATATTCGTGATCATTCCTTCCATCATCTGGGTTGCAATGATAACAGGCTTCGAGGCTTTGATGCATTTGTTCACCAGCATTTTCTGCACCAATGGCACCTGTTCCAGAGGAAGTTCCACGCCAAGGTCTCCACGGGCCACCATGATCCCGTCGGTGACCTCAATGATCTCATCCATGTTCTTTACAGCTTCCGGCTTTTCAATCTTGGCGATGATTCGTGGAGCACAGGTCGAGGTGCCCAGTTTTTCCATCACCTTGCGCAGTTCCAGGATATCGCCGGCAGCCCTGACAAATGAAAGGGCTATCCAGTTGACCTTCTTTTTCAACGCAAACTCCAGATCATGCAGGTCTTTTTCAGTAAGCGAGGGCAGTGAGATTTTCGTATTCGGAAGATTTACACCTTTTTTTGAAGAGAGAATGCCGCCGTGAATCACCCTGGCTTTTACTTCGTCTGTTCCGTTTGTCTCCAACACCTTGAAAAGCAGTTTGCCATCATCCAGCAGGATATCTTCGCCCGGTTTTACATCACGTGGAAAATCCTGATAAGTTATGTAGAGGCGTTCAGCGGTGCAGATGCATTCGCGGGTCGTAAAAACCACCTCCCTGTCATTTTCCATCACAGCCTGCCCGTTTTCCATGGTCCCGATCCTGATCTTGGGGCCCTGCAGATCGGCCAGTATAGCAACATGGGTCCCGAGTTCCCGGTTCAATCCGCGGATGGTATCAATCACTTTTTCATGTTCTTCGTATGAGCTATGCGAAAAATTCAGCCTGAATACATCCACTCCGTTCAGAATGAGGTTCTTTAGCATTTCGGCGGAAGAGGAGGCGGGCCCGATGGTAGCAATGATCTTTGTCTTCATTTTATATACGTTAAATTCTTTGATTTCTTTCAGCGTCTTTTATTTCGATATATATCGTTTCAATGTTACCGATCTTCCGGATTATCTCCAGTTTTATCTGCTCCAGGAGATCTTCAGCCTGGTAAACAGTAAGTGAATCATCCAGGTCGAGTGAAAGCAGGACCATAAACTTATCGTTCCCCATAACCATAGTCTGAACCTTGTTGATATGCTTCACCTGTTTGTATGAATGCAGTATCTCCCTCAGGCGTTGTCGTTCCTCACGGGGAATGCTCTCTCCGACGATGAGGCCTTTAACCTCGATGATCAGCAGGATGGAAATGACCAGCAACAACAAGCCGACCAGGATACTGCCGACTGCATCGAATACAGGATTTACCAGCCAGGACAGCAGCGTAGAGATGAGGACGATGATCAGGCCGATGAGGGCAGCCGAATCTTCCATGAGGATAACGATGAGATTGATGTCCTGCGATTCACGGATAGCTTTAATGATCGGTTTTTTAGTCGATTTGCGGAACTCCTTATACGCAACCTGGAACGACTTGGCCTCAATCAGGATGGAAGACAGCAGGAGTATGAATATCCACTGAATGTTCGAAAGTTCTTCCGGATGCAGCGATTTCTCAATCCCTTCATAAATGGAAAACAATGCTCCGACAAAGAACAGCAGCACTGCAACAATCAGCGACCAGAAGAATATTTCCCGGGAATATCCCATGCTGTGCATTTCATTGGCAGCTTTGCGGGATCGTTTGTTGCCTATGAGCAGCAACACCTGGTTGAAGGAGTCGGCTGTAGAGTGAACCGACTCGGCCAGCATAGCCGAACTACCGGTGATAATGGAAACTATGAACTTCAGGAAGGCAATCAGAAGGTTCCCTCCCAGGGCAAAGTAAACAGCTTTCAATGATCCGTGGGCACTCATGGAATTTATATGTTGGTCAGCCAGAAGGATCAACGGATGAGCCTTCGGACAGGATTATGACTCTGCCGGTCAGCAGCAATGATTCATTTCTTCTTTAATCGAAACTGTTGAGCAGTGAAGCGTAATTCTTTATACATGAAGCACATCAGGCTTATAAGATTTTGCCACAGTGCAAAATGCAGGTTTTATACCTGTAAGATAATAAAAAATCAAGCCGGACGGAGGGGAAAAGCGTTTCTAAAGGAAACGGATCTTCATGATTTGGTAATATCCAGTTCGATCAGGGTTTTCATGGCTGCGTTCTGTTCCGCACCCTTGATGGAGTAGTCGCGTCCCTTTCCATAGGATTGTTTGTCGATCTGGGTTTCCACCACATATTGTTTTGTATAGCCATGTCCTACTTCACTGATCAGGATGAATTCAACGCTGTGTTTCTCCCGCTGGGCCCACTCGATCAACCGGCTTTTATAGTTTGTATCGGTATTTTCCAGTTCGTCAAGGTCAAAATGTTGCTGGATCACCTTTTCGATGATGACCCTGCGGACGAACTGGTAGCCTTTATCGAGGTAGATGGCGCCCATAAGGGCTTCGAAGGCGTCGCCGCTCATCGATTTATAGATATTGTTGCCTTCGCTGCTGACCTGGACCAGTTTATCGAGGCCCAGTTTCTGCGACAGTTTGTTCAGAGAGGCACGGCTGACGATGCGTGAACGCATCTCGGTAAGGAAGCCTTCGCCTTTCACCGGGAACATTTTGAACAGGTAGTCAGCCACGACAGCGCTGAGTATGGCATCGCCCAGGTATTCGAGGCGTTCATTGCTGATCTTGTTTCCGTTGGATAACTCAACTGCCAGCGATTTATGCCTGAAAGCCAGTTTATACAAAAAAATATTCCCGGGGTAGAACCCGAAAATATTTTTTATAGATGAGTACAACTCTTTATCTTCCGAAAGGATAACCCGGATGGGTTTGATCACGTCGAACGGTGACAAGGCTATTGTTCGAATTTCTTGAAAATGATGGAAGCGTTGTGGCCACCGAATCCGAAGGTGTTGCTCAGCGCAACATTGACCGTACGCCTGGCTGCTGTATTGAAAATAATATCCACATTTTTATCAATCGCTTCGTCATCGGTAAAGTGATTGATTGTAGGAGGCACGATATCGTTGCATACCGCCAGGACCGAAGCAATGGATTCAGCTGCTCCGGCAGCGCCCAGCAAGTGACCGGTCATCGATTTGGTTGAATTGACAGCGATTTTATTTGAATGCTCACCAAACAGCCGGACGATAGCATTTATTTCGGCACTATCCCCGAGGGGGGTTGAGGTACCGTGTGTATTGATATGGTCTATTTCGGAAGTCTTCAGTTGTGCATCTTCCAGAGCGATTCGCATGGATCTGATCGCACCCTCGCCTTCAGGTTGGGGGGCAGTCATATGATAGGCATCAGCGCTCATTCCGGTACCGGCAACTTCAGCATAGATCCTGGCCCCGCGGGCAAGAGCATGTTCCATCTCCTCAAAAACCAGTGCAGCACCGCCTTCTCCCATCACAAAACCGTCGCGGTCTTTGTCGAATGGCCTGGAGGCTGTTGCCGGATCATCATTTCGGGTAGAGATGGCATGCAACGAACTGAAACCGCCTATACCTGCAGGGTTAATGGTTGCTTCCGATCCGCCGGTAACAAAAGCGTCCGCCTTACCATACTGTATATAGTTATATGCATCGATAAGCGCGTTGGCCGAAGATGCACATGCAGAAACGGTGGCAAAATTGGGTCCCTTGAAACCGTACTTGATGGAAATATGCCCGGCGGCAATGTCGGCGATCATTTTAACGATCAGGAAGGGCGTGAAACGGGGTGTTCCGTCCCCGGTGACATAAGAGGCCACTTCATCGTAGAAGGATGACATACCTCCGATGCCGGATGCCCAGATAACCCCGATCCTTTCAAGATCGACTTTGGTAAGATCCATGCCCGAATCAGCCACGGCTTCATCCGCCGCCACAAGGCCATAAAGAGTAAACGGATCATACTTACGAATCTCTTTGCGATCAAAGAAATTCATCGGGTCGAAGTTCTTTACCTCACAGGCAAACTGTGTTTTGAACCTCGATGCATCGAAATGCGTTATGGGACCAGCGCCACTAACCCCGGATACCAACCCGTTCCAGAATTCAGGAACAGTGTTTCCAACCGGGGTCAGTGCGCCAAGGCCGGTAACTACTACTCGCCTTAACTTCATCAAACGTGATTTACTTATTTCGCGTTGTTTTCGATGTAGGCAACCGCTTCACTAACGGTTCCAATCTTTTCAGCCTGATCGTCAGGAATGGCAATATTGAATTCCTTTTCGAATTCCATGATCAGCTCAACGGTGTCCAGTGAATCGGCACCCAGGTCGTTGGTGAAACTGGCTTCTGGGGTAACTTCTTTTTCATCTACGCCAAGCTTATCAACGATAATGGCTTTTACTCTTGTTGCAATGTCGGACATTGTTGTACGCTTTTTATTGGTTTTGGGCTGCAAAGAAAATGCATTTAACGACATAAACCAAAAAATGATACAAATATTTTGGATTTTTCAAACGCAACATATTGTATAATTGATGCTTACGAATGTATTCCTTCCCGATTCCGGCTGCGTCCGGCATATAATAGCTCCTTTAGCGGGCAGAACCAGATTCGTTGTATTTACTTAGCTTTGCTGGCAAGAATCCTTCAAACCGATGATAATGGACCCTAATCGGCGTATTGCCATCTTCGCCTCCGGAAATGGCAGCAATGCCCAGCGGATTGCCGAGTACTTTTCAGGGAAAGACATTCTTGAAATTGCCGGCATATACTGCAACAATCCAACGGCTTACGTACTGGAGCGAGCCCGGCATCTCGGGCTTCCGTCCATTGTTTTTACACGGGAAGAATTCCGCGATACACGCAAAGTGCTGGATGACCTGCAAGCCAGGCAGGCGGGCTGGATCATCCTGGCCGGATTCCTGTGGCTGATCCCGGATTATCTGCTGGAGGCCTACCGCGGAAGGATCATCAACATTCATCCTGCTTTGTTGCCCAGGTTCGGAGGGAAAGGCATGTATGGATTGAGGGTTCATGAGGCTGTTCTCGCCGCCGGCGAGAAGGAAAGCGGGATCACCATCCATCAGGTGAACGACAGGTACGATGAAGGACAAATCCTGTTCCAGGCGAAGTGCAGCATCGAACCCGGGGAAACCCCTGACAGCCTGGCCCACAAAGTGCATCAACTGGAGTATGCCTATTATCCGAAAGTGATCCGCGACCTCATTATTCAGGGAGCCGCTTCAATCGGCAAAGAATAATTCTGTTTAAGCTGTCCGGAATCTCAAATGTACTTTTGTACATCGATCTCACCCCTGAGCACCATCAATCCATTCAAGGCCAGGGCGCGCATTTCGTCTTCGCCCGGATAGGTGAACACCGGCGCAAATCTGTAAACGCGTTCAATGATCATGTTGGTGATCCACTTGCTGTGAGCAATTCCGCCGGTAAGGAGGATAGCATCGACCTCACCTTTGAGTACCGGCACCATGGAGCCGATCGCTTTTGCCACCTGATAGGACAAGGCCTCCAGGATAAACCGGGCATGAGCGTCTCCGTTCAGGGCATGTTGTTCAGCCTCGTAAGCGCTGTTTGTACCCAGATGGGCAACAAGGCCGCCATTCCCGACCACCATCTTCAGGACTTCCTTTTCGGTATGTTTCCCGCTGAAACAGTATCTCACCAGGTCGCCGGTAGGGAGTGTGCCGGTACGTTCGGGTGAAAAGGGGCCTTCGCCGTCCAATCCCTGGTTCACATCGATCACTTTGCCTTTTTCATGCGCTCCCACAGTGATCCCGCCACCCATGTGCACCACGATAAGATTCATGTCCTCGTAACGTTTCATGATGCTCTTGGCATGCTGGCGGGCAATGGATTTCTGGTTCAGCGCATGGAAAATGGAGATCCTATGGAATTCCGGATGGCCTGATACCCGGGCGAGGTCGCAGAGTTCATCCACCACTACCGGGTCGGAAATGTATGCCTTTGCATTGGGAAGCGAACGGGCAATCTCGTCGGCAATGAGGCCTCCAAGATTACTGGCGTGCTCCTTGAGAGGCTTTTCGTAGAGGTCGCGTTTCATAGCGGCATTTACCTCATATACGCCTGAAGCGATGGGCTTCAGCAAGCCTCCCCGGCCCATAACAGCCTGGATTTTATCGAGCTGGATATCGGCCTCCTGAAGCTCTTTGTATATGATCTCTTTGCGGAACTGGAACTGTTCTGCGATATGATCGAACCGCGCCAGTTCCTCACTGGGATGAACGATGTTTTTAACGAAAATAGGATTAGTATTCTGATAAACCGCGATTTTCGTTGAGGTGGAACCGGGGTTTATCGCGAGAATGCGAAAATCGTCCATAAACTGGAAGTTGGTAGGTACTGAATGCAGGTATCAGACTCAGGTTATGCCATCAATGCAGCAAGCGCAATAGAATACGATTTTGTAAGGGCGCTGTCGCCTCGTGAGGAGAGCACACAGGGAACCCTGGCTCCTGCAACATAAGCGGCAAGTTCTGCGCCGGCCAGCTTGGTGCCTCCCTTGTAGAATGTGTTGCCGGATTCGATATTCGGGAATAACAGGCAATCAGCATTGCCGGCGACGGGCCCGCCTACCTTCTTAATCTCGACAGCTTCTTTATCAAGAGCGCAGTCAACGCTTAGCGGTCCATCCAGGATGCAACCCGCGATCTGTCCACGGTCATTCATCTTGGCCAGCATGGCTCCTTCGACACAAGCCGGCATCCCGGCGAGCATTTGCTCCGTGGCAGCAATCACGGCTACTTTCGGCATTTCAACTCCAATAGCCCTGGCAGTATTCACGAGGTAGCCAACCATTTTGATCTTCTGCTTAAAATCGGGCAGAGGAATGACAGCTACGTCGCTAATTGTAAGCAACTTAGGATATGAAGGGAATTCCATAATGGTTACATGGCTGAGGACAGCACCTTCGTTGCACAATCCCTTTTCCTTGTTCAGTATGGCACGCATATATTTATCAGTACTCAATGAACCTTTCATCAACAGGTTGGCTTTCCCCTGGTTGATCAGCTGAACGGCGAGAGCGGCTGCCTTTATCTCATTGGGTTCCTGGATGATTTCAAATTTGGAGACATCAAATCCATGTTCCTGGCATATCTTGCGGATGTTAGCTTCATCCCCGGTGAGGGTTGCATCGATGATTCCCTTTTCAACAGCGGCATAAACAGCTTCAATGGTATGGGCATCGTTTGCATAGGCTACCGCCAGCCTTTTTTTTGATTTTGATTTGAGTAGTTCGTAAATCTGCTCCAGCTTTGTAATGGCCATCTTATGTGAGATTTTATGGTTGTAAATGAGTAAATCGTAAGATCTTAAATGGTATTAAAATATCTGACAAAATTATATAAATACCGCTCATCTCATAGCAGTATTCCTGACTTTGTCAACTATTTAGAAAAGTTCTTTTTAAAATGGATATAGTGCAGTTGAAGCGCCTTTCAGATACTCGTCCAATGCCTGCCGGTCGAAAACGGAACCATCACTGCGCCTGAATATGCCGTTCCCGAGGTTACCCTGGTAGCCATTGTCCCAGATAAAGGGAACCAGTCCGTTGGCTTTGGCTTGTTGGGCTACAAATTTAAAGTAATATGCACGTGAGGCCAGATGATGTTCCAGCGTGCTTCCGGTAAGGGACGACCTGCGGGAAGCGCCAAACTCACCCAGAATTACCGGGTAGCCTTTGTCCACGAAATTCGTTTTCATTTTTCTGAATTGCGCCTGCAGGTAGTCTTCCTGCCCCCAGTTGGAAATCTCACCGTATTGGGCATAATCCTTCCCCCAGAAATATTTCACCGTTGCCCAGCTGGCATTCTCAGCCAGTCCGCAGAAATCCCACGGATCGTAATAATGTACTTCCACCATCAGCCGGTTTGGTACCGTATCGTGCGAAACCAGCAAGTTGCTTACAGCAAGGTCAATGTTGGTATTGTATGCCTGGATCACCAGGTTGCGGTACAGGTTCTTCCCTCCGGTAGAACGCACGGCATCGACGAACGTCTGATTATACGACATCTGCACGCTGAAATTCTCCGCAGTCGGGCTTTTATCGGTATGTACCTCATTGGTCCCGGCAAAAAGCAGGTGTTCATCATAATCGCTGAAAAAGGTCGCTATCTGTAGCCAGAGTGCCTTCTGTTCGGCATTGACCATCTGCTGCCGGGCATAGGTAGGGTTGTTTTCAAGCCATCCGCCATCCCAGTGGATGTTCAGGATCACATACATATTATTCCTGTAACAGTAATCAATTACCTCTTTCACCCTCGCAAGCCAGGTCTCCTTCAGTTTATAGCTGATGGTATCAACGATGTAACTATTCCAGGAGCATGGTATACGGATGGCATTGATCCCTGAAGCTTTCACCGAGTCGATAAGCCGCTGTGTGGTTTTGGGGTTGCCCCATCCGGTTTCGTTCCCGGGGACTTCCAGTGAATTCCCGAGATTCCAGCCTGCAAACATCTTTGATGCCAGCTCTTTGGTATCACAACCCATCCCGATGGAATCCAGCCCTGAAACAACTGTGGTAGTATCATCGCCGGTCGGCTCCCCTTTGGTATCCTTCTTACAGGAAACCAACAATACCGTGGTCGTAATTGCGAGGATCAGAAGGTAGCTTTTCATGTTAACGCTGGATTTCAGGATTTGGATAGCAGGATGCATGGAGCAGGGAGCATAGTGCAAGGAGCAGGGGGCAAAGGTGTCACTTTGCTGACAAGATGTTTATTTATACCAATGGTAATTCAATCCTTATTCATTACCGTCCTTGCTCCCCACCGCCAGCCAGGCCATCAGTCCCATGCCCGTTTCGATGCTGCTCTCGTCGGCATCGAACTCCGGCGTATGCAGGTTCCGGATCCCGGGCCAGTCAGGGTTTTTCACTCCAAGCCGGTAGAAACAGGCAGGAATGATATGGGAGTAATAGGCGAAGTCTTCGGCTGTCAGGCGCTGTTCAAGATCCACAACGTTATTTTCACCCAGGTATTCAACAGCCAGATTCTTCGACTTCTCCGTTATCGTATCGTCATTCACCAGGAAGGGATACCCCTTATCAATGAATATTTCGCAGTCGCCACCCATGCTCTGAGCCAGTCCCTTAGCCAGGGTGGTGATCTTTTCATGGGCTCTGGACCGCCACTCCTCGTCAAAGGTCCGTAAGGTACCGTCGATCTTTACCTCGCCGGGAATGATATTGGTCCGGCCTTCGGCGATAAAACGGCCAAATGACAGAACCGTAGGGATACCGGGAGGTGCTGAACGACTGACCAACTGTTGCATGGCAACCACGATATGGGAAGCAATGAGAACGGTATCGATGTTCAGTTCGGGAGTAGCGGCATGGCCGCCCCTCCCTTTTACGGTCAGGTAGATTTCATCGGTTGAGGCCATATAGCGCCCGGATCTGAATCCCACCTTGCCGGCTTCAAGCGAGGGAAGTACATGTTGTCCGAAGATGCTTCCCGGCCTGGGATTTTCCAGAACGCCTTCCCGGATCATAGCCAATGCTCCCCCGGGGAACTTCTCCTCCGAAGGTTGGAAGATCAGGCGCAGGGTACCTTCAAACTGATCCCGGAGGTCATTCAGGATGCGGATTGCGCCCAGCAGGCAGGCCATGTGCACGTCGTGCCCGCAGGCATGCATCACACCAGGATTGCAGGATTTATAATCCACTTCATTGGATTCCATGATAGGAAGCGCATCCATATCGGCTCTCAACGCGATCATCCGTTTACCCGGATTAACACCCTGAATTTCCCCGATTATGCCATGCCCTCCGATGCCTGATCTGTACGCGATGCCCCAGTCATCAAGCTTTCTCTGAATGAATGCTGCAGTGTGTTCTTCCTTTTCCGACAGTTCCGGATAGGCATGCAGGTGTCGGCGGATAGCTGTCATTTCACCGGAATACTGTGCTGCCAGATGCCGGATTTTCTCCTTCAGTGTCATGGATGAAACGGATTAGAATACAAAGGTATATTGAATCTTAACAGGTTTGCCCCATCGGGGACTCTTTGAGTCGAAGCAAAGCTGATTAGAGTCAGTAATACTGAGCATGTTCCGGAAAATAGATGTTGACCCGAAGGGTCCCCCTAGGGCAAACCTGTTCGGCTGTAATATAAATTTGAGTTTTTAAGGTCGCAAATTGCGACCTTAAAAAAATCAATGCACAGCAATCCCCTATACCGATACATCGGGATATTCCCTTTTTAAAAGTGAGAAAATGATGTTGAACTTATCTTTTGCCAGCCGGTCAGAATTGAATTATTCAGAACCTTCTAAGAAGTTTTTTTTAACCTTTGCAGGCATATTCACCCTGTTGCACAAGCCTATGAAAACCTGCGGATTCACGATCGTCCGAAATGCCGTTAAATATGATTATCCGGTGGTTGAATCGATCACTTCCATCCTGCCGGTTTGCGATGAATTCCTGGTACTTGTCGGTAATTCGGATGACGATACGCTTGGACTGATACGAAAAATCAACTCCCCCAAGATCCGTATCGAACAAAGCAACTGGGACGACTCCCTTAAGGAAGGCGGGAAAGTGCTGGCCGTAGAGACCAACAAGGCTTTCGATCTGATCCCAGATGAATTCGACTGGGCTTTTTACCTGCAGGCTGATGAGGTTGTGCACGAGGATTATCATGACAACATCCGGATATCCATGGAAAAGCACCTGAACAACCCTGAGGTGGAAGGCCTGCTTTTCGACTATACACATTTCTACGGAACCTACCGGTATATAGGCGATTCGCGAAAATGGTACCGCCACGAGATCCGGGTGATCCGTAATGACAAACGGATCCGTTCCTACAAAGATGCCCAGGGATTCAGGAAAGATGGGGAAAAACTGAAGGTCATGCGGGCCAATGCATCCGTATTCCATTATGGTTATGTAAAAAATCCCCGGACCATGCAAACAAAGGCCCTGGACTTTCACCGGCTGTGGCACGATGAGGAGTGGATCAGGCAGAATTTCAATATAGGAGATTTGTTTGACTATTCCGCGATCGATTCCCTGAGTCTCTTCCTGGGCACCCACCCTGCTGTAATGGAAGAACGCATCCGCAACACTTCATGGGATATAAAGCTGGATACCTCTGCAAAGAAATTCGGATTCAAAGATGGTTTGCTGCACCGGATCGAACAACTGACCGGCTATCGTCTTTTTGAGTATAAAAATTACTCGTTATTGAAGTGACAATTTTTAACTGAACGACTGCATTTCGCAGAGGCGGCTGTAAATGCCTTTCAGTCCAAGCAGCTCTTCATGTGTGCCTTGTTCAGCGATTTTCCCCGCCTGGATCACCACTATTTCGTCGGCATGCTGGATGGTTGACAATCGGTGGGCGATCACGATGGAAGTCCTGTTTTTCATCAGATTGATCAAAGCTTCCTGCACGAGCCGTTCGCTTTCCGTATCGAGGGCCGAGGTAGCCTCATCCAGGATCAGGATTGGCGGATTTTTCAGGACGGCCCTGGCAATACTTATCCGTTGGCGCTGTCCGCCCGAAAGCTTTATTCCACGATCGCCGATGTTGGTTTGATATCCAAATTCCAGCTTTTCGATGAACTCATGGGCATTGGCAACCTTTGCAGCGTGCATCACCTGTTCGGGGCTGATATCCTTTTTGCCGAAGGCTATATTTTCGGCAATCGTACCGTTGAACAGGATCGTTTCCTGGCTGACCAGGCCCATCAGTCCGCGGACATGGTCGATCCTCAGATCGCGCAGGTCGGTACCATCCACCAGTATCCCGCCTTCCGTTACATCGTAAAAGCGGGGCAGCAGGTCGACGAGCGTTGATTTCCCTCCGCCCGAAGGGCCAACCAGGGCAATGGTCTTACCTTTGGGTACCACCAGGTTGATATTTTCCAGCACAAATTCTTTCTCATAACGGAACGATACATTCCTGTATTCGATGCCGGAATCAAACTGTGAGATCGGCTTTGCATCCGGTTTCTCCTCAATTACCTCTTTCGCATCCAGCACCTGGTTGATACGTTCGATGGAAGCGGCCCCTTTTTCGACATTGTAGAATGCGGTGGTGATGGCTTTAGCCGGAACGATGATCTGTGAAAAGATGCCAATATAGAGGATAAAGCTGGGTGCAGAGAGGCTGGATTCGGAAGAGAGAATTAGCCTGCCGCCATACCAAAGGATCAACGCGGTTACGGCTATGCCGAGAAATTCACTCACCGGAGATGCCAGGTCACGTTTGCGGAACAAACGAACCATGAGGCGCATGAAACCGCGGTTGTTCTTATCAAAATTCTGGTATGAATAGTCGATGGCATTGAAACCCTTAATGATACGCAGGCCGGAGATCGTCTCCTCGATCAGCGACAGAAGTTCACCCATCTTCTTTTGTCCCTTTTGAGAAGTCCGCCTGAGGCTCCGGCCTATCCATCCGATCAGCAATCCGGCTACGGGCAATACAAGGATCACAAAAATGGTGAGTTCCGGACTGATGCGGAACATGGCAAAAAGATAAATCACAATCGTAATGGGGTCGCGGAACATCATCTCCAGGGAGGACAGGATGGACCATTCCACTTCCTGTACATCGCTGGTGATCCGGGAAATGATATCACCCTTACGCTGTTCGGTGTAATAAGCCAGCGGGAGGATCAGGATTTTATGATAGAGCGCATTGCGCAGATCCTTAACCACTCCGTTCCGTAAAACCGCTACATAGAAAAGGGCAAGGTAACGAAACAGGTTCTTGAACAAGAAAAGGATAACGATTCCAACGCATATCAGCATCAGGGTGTTTAACTCGCCCCTGGCGTTTATTTCCTGGGTGATATAATAGTTAATGTTGTTGAAAACAACTTTGGTGTTTATTCCCCAGGGCATCAGGGTATTGACCGGCTCCGACTGCTTAAAAAGGATATTCAGGACCGGTACCAGTGACGCCAGCGATACCAGGGAGAACAGGGCTCCCAGAATGTTGAAAATGATGTTCAGGACGGCATACCACTTATACGGGTACGCATAGCGCAATAACCGGGCGAGTTTCTTCACGGTGAACGGACTCAGGTTAGGTTAATCCTTCCGGTACGTCAGGAAAGGATTTGCTGCAAATGTAAGATTTTATGCTTTCGATGCAGTGTCGCACAGTGCGGTACTTTGCTTACCCCGAGTACCGGAAAAAGGTGTGTGCATTTTTGTTGTACTTTTGCCGCATGGAAACAACACGACAGCTTAAAATTGCGCGGCTCATTCAGAAAGACCTCAGCGAACTGTTCCGTCAGATGGGGCGGAATGAATTCGCCGGGAATCTTATCACGGTCACCAAGGTGGTTGTCGCGCCCGATCTGACACTGGCGAAGATCTACCTCAGTCTTTACGGCAGCACCGATAAGAATGTCCTGCTTGATCAGATCCGGGAGCATAAAAAAGTGATCCGCCTTCAGCTTGGTAACCGGATCCATAATCAGGTGCGGGTGATCCCGGAGTTGGAATTCTATATAGATGATTCACTCGATTATATCGAGAATATTGAAAGACTGCTGAAGAGTTGAAAGTGATCAGGCAGATTCTGACTTTGCGTGTGACCTCATCTGATTGAAGATTCACAGCGCTCTGCCTCATCCGGAATGACTGAGTTTACCCCCTGAATCAAAAAAATAAAGTACTGAGAATCTAATATTTGCTTTCTCTATGCAATACGACCCGATCAAGCGTTCCCTGGGCTCGGTGTTCAATCGGACTCCCTTCCTCCGGAAGCTTTTTTACAGGCTCCTTGACCTTTTGCTTCTCCGCTCCTGGCATATCCGCAAAGCATTGAAAGAGTGGAACACCGTTTCTCCACCGGGGGCCAGGATCCTGGATGCCGGATCAGGCTTCGGGCAGTATGATTTTTATTTATCTTCACTGAATCCTGCCTGGCAGATCCATGGCGTTGATGTAAAAGAAGAGCAGATTGCCGACTGCAATAACTTCTTCCGGAAGATTGGCCGCAACAATGTTACATTCGCTTATGCCGACCTGACAAAGTTCTCAGAGCCATCCTCTTATGACCTCGTTCTTTCAGTGGATGTAATGGAACATATCCTTGAAGATGTGAAGGTTTTTGAGAATTTCCATTCCAGCCTGCGGCCGGGTGGCATGGTACTGATCTCCACTCCCAGCGACCAGGGTGGCAGCGATGTGCATGAGCACGGCGAAGAGGAATCCTTCATCGAAGAGCATGTCCGTGACGGTTATAACATCAATGAAATTCAGGAAAAACTGAAAAAAGCGGGCTTTAGTCGCACTGAAGCACATTACCAGTATGGAAAACCCGGTCAGAGAGCCTGGCGTTTATCCATGAAATATCCTATCCGGATGCTTGGAAAGTCGAAGATATTCTTCATTATTTTACCATTCTACTACCTGCTGACCTTCCCATTCTGCCTCATATTGAACCAGATGGACGTGAACCGCAGGCATGCCAGCGGGACCGGGCTGGTAGTGAAGGCATGGAAATGATGGACAAGTATCCCTTTACTTCACTGAATTCCCGTATTTTTACGATGCCTGAAAAACGCATCCGTTGAATTTTCCGTTCTATATAGCGCGCCGTTATCTGGTCTCCAGAAAGACCCACAACATCATCAATATCATATCAGCCATTTCGGTTGTAGGCGTGATGGTGGGAACCATGGCGCTGGTCATTGTCCTGAGCGTTTTTAATGGCTTTGAGAAGGTCGTGGTTTCGATGTTCAACATTTTCGATCCTGACCTTGAGATCAGCCTGAAGGAAGGCAAAACCTTTAAGGCGGATGATATACCGGCTAACGCCATCCGAAGTCTTCCGGAAATCGTCAAGTACACGGATGTACTCGAAGAGAATGCACTCCTCCGTTTCAGGGACAAGCAGTTTCTTGCGACAATTAAAGGCGTGAGTAACGAATATCTCAACGACAGCCCGCTCGATACATTACTGGTGGAGGGCGACCTGATCCTGCAATCCGACAGTTTCGACTTTGCTTTGCCTGGTTTCGGGATAGCCTATTACCTCAATATCCATGTGGATGATCCTGATGCCCTGATCTCGGTGTACGTTCCGGACCGCACCAAACGGTTGAATGTAATTTCGGAAAGCAACCTCCGGAATGAATCGATACGTCCTGCCGGGATTTTTTCGGTGCAGCAGGACTTTGATAATAAATACATGATTGTTCCGCTTCGCTTTGCCCGCAAACTCCTGAATTATGAAAACCAGGTATCGAAGGTGGAAATACTGCTTGAGCCGGGAACTGATATAGAAACTGTCCAGTCAGATATCAGTAAACTGGTGGGACCGAAGTTCGAGGTTAAAAACCGGCTGCAACAACAGGAACTTCTTTACAAGACCATGAAATCGGAGAAATGGGCGGTTTTCCTGATCCTCACTTTTATACTGATCGTCGCCACCTTTAATGTGATTGGTTCCATCACCATGCTGATCCTTGACAAGCAGAACGACATCCATACCCTGGAGAGCCTTGGTGCCAACCGGGTTACGATCAAAAAGATCTTTTTCACCGAGGGCCTTTTGATCACCCTTTCGGGTGCGCTGAGCGGACTGATCCTTGGAGGGCTCGTTTGCTGGTTGCAAATGGAATATGGACTGATCCGGCTGCAGGGAGGCGGGTCCTTCGTCATGACAGCATATCCGGTCCAGATGAAAGCTCTTGATTTCCTGATGGTTTTCGTGACAGTTGTTTTCATTGGCGCCGCATCATCATTTTTCGCCATCCAGCGTCTCGGAAGGAGATTCGCATTATAGCCGGCAATCGAACTACACACCGGATAAATCGCAATTTTTGATATTACTTATATCTCATACATCGATTTAATTATTGTATGTAAAAAACAATACCTTTGTGTCTGCAAAATTTTTCCATAAACTCTATAAACAAATGAAAACCAGTACACTACATGTAGTGAAATTAGCCTTGTTTCTGTTGGCCTTCACACTTTCACAACAATTGTTGGCCATCGGGCAGGTTAAGCTTATTCCCGGAGCAGAAAACCGGCTGGATGTTACAGAAAGTGGTTATCAGAAAATGCAGGTTGTCAACACCTTCAATTCTTTTAACTATCATATCCAGCAGACTGAGTATGGCACCTTTGCCGAACTTGTTGCAACCGGGTACAGTAAAAGCAACAGCATCGGCGATCCGGAACTGCCCGTCATGAGCAGGCTTATCGAGATTCCTGCAGGTGCTGTTCCGGAAGTACATGTAGTTAGTTATACCATCAGAGAATACAAGCTGAGTGATTTCGGCATCACCGATCGTCTCTTCCCGCTCCAGCCACCCATGCCGAAAAACGGCAATTTACCCGAACGTATCTCCTATAATGCATCAACGTACCAGCAGGACCGCTTTTTCGGCGAACAACTGGCCAGGGTTGAAGTTTCCGGATATATGCGCGGAGTAAGACTGGGAAACCTGGTACTTTCGCCCGTGCAGTACAATCCGGTTACACGGGTACTGAGGATATATGATGACCTGGTGGTGGATGTAAAATTCAACGGTGCCGATATTGCTGCAACCCGTGAAATGAAGGCTAAATACGATTCCCCTTATTTCCGGAATGTTTACAGCAGGGTCCTGAACATGCAGCCTTTTGAGACCGACCGCGATACCATGATGAAACGACCGGTGAAATATGTAATCGTTTCTCCTCCTATGTTTCATGATGCACTTCAGCCTTTCATCCATTGGAAAATCAAGAAAGGTTTCAACGTAGTTGAGGCTTATACCGACAATCCGGCGGTGGGTACCACTTTCAATTCAATCAAAGCATATCTTCAGAACCTTTATACCTCTGCAACCCCTGCCGATCCTGCCCCGTCGTTCGTTCTGATCGTTGGTGACGTAGCGCAGATCCCGGCATATAACTGCAGCAGTCACTACAGCGACCTTTACTACTGCGAATACAGCGGTGATTTTCTTCCGGAAGTCTATTACGGTCGTTTCTCAGCTACTGATCTGAGCCAGCTTCAGCCCCAGATCGACAAGACCCTTGAATATGAGCAGTACCTGATGCCGGATCCTTCCTACCTGAACGAGTGTGTAATGGTTGCAGGAGCTGACGCCACTTATGGACCCATATATGGGAATGGTCAGATCAACTACGGTACAACATATTATTTCAATCCTGATCACGGGCTGACCTCTCACACCTATCTCCAACCTGAACCGGCAGGAGCCAATTACTCCCAGAGTATCCAGGATGATATCAGCAACGGCGTATGCTATGCTAATTACACAGCTCACGGAAGCGTTTCCGGCTGGGCTGATCCTTCATTCTCCAACAGTGATATTCCTTCGCTGACTAATGCGCATAAATACGGGTTACTGGTCGGTAACTGCTGCCAAACGAGTACCTTCAACCAGACAAGTTTTGCCGAAGAACTGCTCCGGGCATCCGAAAAGGGAGCGCTGGGCTATATCGGTGCATCCAATAACAGTTATTGGGATGAAGACTATTACTGGGGCGTTGGTGTTGGCCCTATCGTTGTCGACCCCACCTATGAGGATCACGGGCTGGGTGCTTACGACCGTACATTCCACGATCATGGAGAACCTTATGAAGAATGGTATCCTGCCATGGACCAGATGGTTTTTGCCGGCAACCTGGCCGTGCAGGAGTCGAATTCGAGCATGAAACAGTATTACTGGGAGATCTATTGCCTGATGGGTGACCCATCGCTCATGGTTTACTTCTCAGAACCTCCTGCTCTCAGCGTCAATTATAATGCTCTGCTGCCGCTGGGTTCCCCGGTATTCACCGTTCAAACCGAGCCGTATGCCTATGTAGCCATTTCAAAAAACAATGTATTGCACGGAGCTGTTGAGGCTGATGCAACCGGTCTTGCCAACATTAACCTCGTACCCTTCACTGAACCGGGATTCGCCTCCGTCGTCATTACCAAGCAGAATCGTCAGCCTTACATCGACAGCGTTATGGTAGCCTCGCCCGAGGGACCGTATCTGGTAGTGGACTCCTATCAAATAAAAGATGGTAGTGGAAATAACAATCAGATTCCTGAATTCGGAGAGCCACTTACCATGGATCTTACCCTGGAAAATTTTGGTAATGCAGATGCTGTAAATGCCGTATCCACTCTTACCACCAACGATCCGTATGTTACCATTACCGGAAGCAGCCATACCTGGCCGCTTATCGCCAGCAACGGATCTGCCTCGGCAACGGATGCTTTCGCAATCCAGACGCATGATTACATCCCGGATCAGCATACAGCTGACTTCCTGGTCACCTCGGTAGCCGATACAAATGTTTTTGAAGAAGATTTCAGTGTCGTGTTCAACGCACCGAACCTTTCTTCAGGAGTATTCTCGGTGGATGAAGCAACAGGTGGCAACGGCAACGGCCAACTTGATGCCGGCGAAACCATTTATGTTACAATTCCAACCACCAATACCGGCCATTGTGCCTCTACCGCCGGAACAGCGACCTTGTTTGTTTTTGGCAGCTATATCACGATCAATACTCCTGCCCTTTCATTGCCGTCTCTTGCTCCCGGTGAAACAGCACAGTCGACCTTCAGCTTTACGATCAGTCCGGATGCACCTCTTGGGTATACCTTCTCATTGTATTACTCCGCCACTGCCGGCCCTTACAACTCCACTTCAAGCTTGTTCCCCGCCGTCGGCCCCCAGATCGAGGACTATGAAACCGGGAATTTCAACAAGTACAGCTGGCGAATGAAGGGTAATCAGGGATGGAAGATAAGCAACAGCGTGGTTTATGAAGGCGATTATTCAGCACAGTCAGGCACTATCGGGAACTCGCAAAGCTCTGAAATGTACCTCGATGTGGTTGTCCTTTCAACTGATACGATTTCGTTCTACAGGAAGGTTTCTTCCGAAACGGATGATTATCTGAAGTTCTATGTTGATGGTGCCGAACTGGGACGTTGGTCAGGAAGCATGGCCTGGGCCAGGGTCAGTTATCCCATCCAGGCAGGTGCACATCGCTTCAGCTGGGTATATGAAACAGATGCAGCCACCCTTTCGGGGCAGAATGCAGCCTGGATTGACTACATCGAGTTTCCTCCTTTCAGTGAAAATCCTACCGGTCCTCTAGCCGTGAACGTCCTGGCAACACCTTCGGCAATATGCCCCGGAAACCCCTCACAACTTTTTGCGTTTGCAGTTGGAGGCAGCGGCAATTATACCTATTCCTGGTCGCCTGCCGGAAGCCTGAATGATCCCACTATCTTTAATCCCATGGCATCGCCCGTTGAGACAACTACCTATGAAGTGGTTGTCCACAGCGGACTTTTCACCACCAGCAGTGAAATCCAGGTCATTGTGGCCGACCTGCCTGAAACCCCGGTGGTGACTAACAGCGGAACATTCCTAACCTCTTCATCGGCAGCGGGAAACCAGTGGTTCAACAGCATGGGACCTATCCCTGGAGCAACCGGACAGACCTACACACCGCAGCATACCGATTCCTATTATGTAGTTGTTACTAACGAAGCCGGATGCGAATCGGAGCCTTCGAACCAGGTTTACTTTGGATTCACCGGCATCAATCCTCAGCCGGAATCAGCCACTTTCAAAGCTTACCCGGTACCCTTCACTCAAACCCTCAACCTCGAATACAGTCTGCTAACCCCGTCAAACGTAAACATCGAAATTTTCGATGCGATCGGAAACAGGGTTTTGAACCTTGATAAAGGATTCCAGACAGCAGGCAACTATTCTGTCAAGGTCAACGGCTCCGGCCTGCCTTCAGGGGTATACTACTGCAAGCTTTTCTCGGAGGATGCCGTGCAGGTTGTTAAAGTAATCCGGAATAAATAATAATCCTTCCCTTCCAGCCCTCATAATCAATTCACTCCATGAAAAAAGCTATTTTCCTCCTGCTTTGCGTCATCCTGGTTTTCCCGGCTTTAGCGGGGCAATGGACCTCGATCCGGTCACAGCAGCCTTCGTCAGCACGTACCGAACTGATCCAGTCGGATATCTCGACCAGTACGATCCATTTTTCGGTAGACGGCTTCTTTATGAATCCGGTAAAAACCCCCAGGGGAGATGCTTATACCATTTCCGTAGGTGAAGGAACTCCGCTTCTTACCAAAGGCGCACCTGATCTGCCAAAACTCACTGCTTCCGTCATTATTCCGGATGATGCCATGATGGAAGTCCGGGTGACAGATGCATCCTATGTAGAATTCAATAACATCCTGATCGCCCCGTCCAAAGGGAATCTTACACGTGATATCGATCCGTCTGCTGTTCCTTTTGAATTTGGAAGCCAATATGACGAAAATCGTTTCTTCCCTGAAAATACGGCTTCACTCCGCGATCCTTTCATTCTGCGTGATTTCCGGGGACAGACCGTTGTCGTGAATCCGTTCGTCTATAATCCTGTCAGTAAAACCCTCCGGGTATACACTGATATCACCGTGAAGGTATCCAAGTCAGGAACCAGCCAGCTTAATGCCTTGAACAGGAACGGCTATCCTGCCAGGATGGATTACGATTTTACGCAGGTATACAGCCATCAGTTCCTGAACACAATGAATCAGGATTACACGCCGCTTTATGATTACGGAAGGATGCTTATCATCTGCCACGGCCCCTTCATGCAGGCTATGCAACCGTTTGTCGACTGGAAGAACAGCATGGGAATCCTTACAGAGATGGTGGACGTGTCGACCATCGGGAATACAGCGGCATCCATTAAATCGTATGTGTCAAATTATTATACAACCAATGGCCTGACTTTCCTGCTGCTGGTGGGTGATGCTCCCCAGATCCCGACCAATACCACCGGTGACCTCGGCGGCCCTTCAGATAATGCCTATGGTTACCTTCTGGGCAATGATCACTACCCGGATATCTTTGTCGGACGTTTCTCGGCTGAAACGGTCGATCAGGTAAACACCATGGTTCAGAGGACACTGGAATATGAACAGGAGCCTTTCCAGGGCTCGGATTGGATGCCTAAGGGGATTGGAATCGGTTCGGACCAGGGGCCCGGAGATGACAATGAATACGATTACCAGCACATCCGGAATATCCGGACCAAACTGATGGACTTCACCTATACGGAAGTTGCCGAATTATATGATGGTTCGCAGGGTGGTGAAGACCAATCGGGAAATCCGACGGCTGCCATGGTTTCGACCGAGGTAAATGCCGGATCATCCATTATGAATTACACCGGGCATGGCAGTGAGACATCCTGGGGAACCACCGGATTCTCCAATACCAATGTCAACCAGCTGACCAATAACCACATGTGGCCATTCATCCTGAGTGTAGCCTGTGTGAACGGTTCTTTTACCAATACTACCTGTTTCGCTGAAGCCTGGCTGAGGGCGAAAAATGCCAACGGCCCGACGGGTGCTGTTGCCACGATTATGTCGACTATTAACCAGAGCTGGAATCCTCCGATGGACGGTCATGATGAGATGAATGATCTGCTGGTCGGAACTTATCCGGATAATATCAAAAGGACATTCGGCGGCCTCACCATGAACGGTTGTTATAAAATGAATGAAGATTACGGGAATGATGGTGATGAGATGACCGACACATGGACCATTTTCGGAGATCCTTCGTTGCTGGTCCGGACAGATATGCCTGAATCTTTATCCGTAACACACGAAAGCCAGATCTTCATCGGATCAACCACGTTCAATGTCAGTTGCCCGACAAGCGGAGCACTGGCCGCATTGAGCCTTGATGGAGAATTAATCACCTCGGGATTCATCACAAACGGGAATATAGTTCTCAATCTTCCTGTCTTCCAGATGCCTGATACCTTGAAACTGGTCGTTACGGCTTTCAACAAGCTGCCTTATATCGTTTGGGTACCTGTTATCCCGAACAACGGCCCCTACCTGCTCTATTACGGCAATGCCGTGAATGATGTGGCATTCAACAATAACGGCCTGGCTGATTATGGTGAATCTGTCACGCTCGATCTTTCATTCAGCAATATTGGTGTATTGCCTGCCGAGAATGTGCTCGTGCAGCTTTCATCCTCCGATCCGTACATCACGCTGACAGATTCAACGGAAGTATATACACTGATCCCGGCGAATGATACAACCGGTTTAACCGACGGCTTCGGATTCACCTTATCCAATGCCATTCCGGATCTGCATGCCATTCCTTTCCATTTTGTTGCCTCCGACAGCACAGATAGCTGGAGCGGTAACTTTGTTGTAACGGCTCATGCCGGAAAGCTAAAAATGTCCTATTTCGAGATCTCAGATCCCGAGGGAAACGGCAACGGTAAGGCTGATCCGGGCGAAACCTTTGATGTTATAGTCACTGTCAATAATGCAGGTACTGCACTGGCAACAAATGTGGCAGGGCAGATATCGTTGAATGATCCCTGGGTTACACTCGTATCGCAAGCAGTTCAGCAATACGGAAATCTTGATGGCGGGACAACCGCTACCCAGACCTACACCTTATACGCCGATCCCGGTACTCCTGATGGTCATCTTGCAGCTTGTGCATTCCTTATGACTGCCGATAAGGGATTAAATACAGCCACATCATTCAATGTTGTGATCGGACAAATACCGGTTGCCATCATCGATCTGGACATGAACCTGAATTCGGGAGCCCTGATCCAGAATGCATTGATCGCCAATAATGTGTTTGCAGAATACAAGAACAGCATGCCAACTGACCTGACCGGTTACCAGACACTCTTTGTATGTCTCGGGACAAGCACGAAGAAGCACGTCCTTACGGCGAACGAGGGTCAACAATTGGCTGATTTCCTGACTGCCGGAGGAAAACTGTACATGGAAGGAGGCGACACCTGGTATAACGACACCAAGACAGCCGTTCATCCTATGTTCAAGGTAAATGGTGTTATGAACGGGACAAACGATCTCACGGAAGAAAAGGGACAGGCTGGTACTTTTACCGACAGTCTACAATTTTCATTCAGCGGTGATAATGAATACATAGATCACATTGCACCGCTTGCCCCGGCATTTTCAATCTTCAAAAACACAACACCACTGTATATTTCGGCAGCTGCATACGATCAGGGTACTTACCGGACCATAGCTTCCACTTTTGAATTCGGCGGGTTGACAAATGGGAATGATCCCTCCACCCGAAACGAATATATGCGCAGGATCATCGAGTTCTTTGGTATTCTTTCTTCCCCGCTTAATGCCAACTTCATCGGAGCTCCCGTAGCTGTTTGCGAAGGCGGTACGGTCGTTTTCAGTAATTTCTCAACCGGCGGAGGCAACGCCTGGCAGTGGAGTTTCCCCGGAGGAATTCCTGAAACAAGCACGGATCCAACTCCTTCTGTAACCTATGCAAATCCCGGGCTTTATGATGTCACTCTGATTGCCTCAAACGGATTGTATAACGATACCCTGGTAAAAACCTCCTATATCTGGGTAGAATACTGCACCGGCATGAACGAATATCAGTCTGCTGAACCTGCCGTTTACCCCAGTCCGGCAAACGGAATGGCAACCATCTCTTTCGGCAGGAACAGCGGGACAGCAGACTTCAGGATCACTGATACCCAGGGGAAATTGATGACATCCGGAACCCGGATCAATACTGCACAACCCTGCCGGCTCGACCTTACCGGTTTTGCTGAAGGATTGTATTATATAACAGTGATTACAGCCGAAAAAACAACAATATTGAAGTTGCTTGTATCACGGTAAAGGATAAATATTAATAAGAAAGAGGCTGTTCCTATAGGACAGCCTCTTTTTTGTTAAAGCTTTGATCAGATTTAAATATGGATCAGACTTTCTTCAACGTGACTACTTTCAGGTTGTCGATGTCATTTTCATCAAACTCATCCGTATAGTATTCATGGATCTTTTCCATCTCATGTAAACCTTTTTCTTCCGACATCTTTTCCAGTTCCTTATCTGAATACTTATTCTGAAAATCGCGGAGGGTTAGCCGCGTGACCAGATTTTCCCAGAAACGGAGTTCGTCATATTCATCAATCAGATCTATCAGTTTGTCTTCAACATCATCGGCCAGGAAGTATTCATCCTCCTTGCTGTCGTATGCGGCATAGATACTCCCCTTCCCGGGTGCCGGTGCTGCAAGGATCATCTGTTGCAGCTCCCGGAAATCAGAGAGTTCAGATTCATCAGATACTTCCTCGGCAACCATATATCCCAGGCTTAGCAACCGGATCAGATCAAGATATTGTTTGCCGGTCAGTTCCAGGTTTACATTTTTCATTTCCATGGTAATAAGGCTTTCTTCGTTTAATAACAAAACAGGATTTCAGATCATTCGACCAGTTCAGCCTCGGCTACCTGGAGAACTTCGCGGGTATCGGCATCAGAGACAAAAACAACAATGTGGCAATGCTCAGCATTGCAGCTTTCAGGCAATACCGACTGTATGGTCTTCACCAGGGTTTCCTGATTTGCAGTGCCGGAAGTGGCGATGGTGGATCCCCAAGTTCCGTTCAAAGCCCCGCGCATCACATGCATGTGGACATAATCTTCAATATCACCGACCGTACCGATATTCGGATCGTTGTTTTTCTGAGCGGCAATGATGCTGTCCTCTATAACCACTGCCTCCAGTTTCAGGTTCAGGTCAAGTGGCTGCAGAAACCATGTTTTGGTATGAACGCATATTTTCCTGTCCGATGGATCATAGTCCACAATTACCTGAAGGTCCAGTTTTGGTTCTTCAGCCAGGGCCGTAGTGATCACTCCGCTCCATTCATTCGGACGGAGGACATATTTCCCGTTAACCTTCAGCCTGTTGACCAGTCCATTGGGATTTCCGGCATTACCGTTGCCGAAATAGGCATCCCATTCGGTACCGGCAGCAGTGCGGAAATCATAGTTATACAATTCCGGAACGCCTGATTCCGGGTAGGTCCTGGCGAACCAGCCTGCATGCACAGCCATTACCACCAACTGATCCGGATACTGTTCCTTCAGTTCGGCAGCAATCTTGCCGGCTGTGGGGCAGTTCGGACAAGTGTGACCTGTATAGTCTTCCAGCAGCACCCGTTTGATATGACCGGTCACTGCCGGAAATTCCGGAACCGGGCAGGCTGCAGTATCTGTCACAGCCGGTACATTAATGTACGGGGCTTCCATTTTGTCGCACGACACTGTTGCAACCGCCATGAGGGCAAATCCGGTGAGGGCTGACCATATTGATATATTTTTCATACTATCATCCGTTTAACCGTTAATACTGCTAGAAACTGCTGGTGATGGTGACGGTGAGTCCGTTGGAAGCAGGAACCGGGCGACAAACCCCGCCGACACATACGATTCCGGCCCGCTGTTTCCCGTATGAAACCTGGATCCGGTTTGCTCCGTTGTTGTAACCGGCAGCAACCAGCGGGTAATGATACCGTTGATCGGATTCCTCGTTGCCGGCATTCCACTGGTCGGCAATACTGAAAAACCATGCAGGTGCAATGCTGTATTCCAACAGTCCCATTAACCAGTCACCTTCATCCTGCTTCGTTTGGAGATATTGGAATTCACCCCTGAGCGCATGGGTGGGCGTGAACTTATAGGTCATATCAGCCACCACAATATTGGAATGGATGATCGGCTCCCCTTCATGACTGTTCACCAGCGGATCATAATCCTGGTGGATCAGGTTCACAGCAGCCTTGTATGTTTTTGAGAATTTATGGCTGATCTCCAGGTTGATATCCCTGAAATACACCTTATCCCCAACCTCAAAGAAAGGCGATTCATAGCCCACCGTTCCCGGCTCGTCAAGAACTTCGGTGCCAACGGGATTCTTCACGATCGAATTGATCTGGGCAAAATTCAGGCTGATATCGGTACCGTAATGACCACCCAACCATGTGTCTTTCCTGATCTTATAGTTGACCTGCGCTTCCAGCCCCATTTCTCCGTTGGTCTGTGTAGCATAGGGATAAAGAGCAGCCAGTGTATAGGTATGCTGTTTGGTGATAGCAGGCAAATAGTTTATGTCTAGTACATTTCCCTCCTCAGTCCGTTTGGATTTGAAACTCATATTATCAAGTCTCTTGGCTTGAATGATAACTCCGAGTCCTTTCTGCGAATACGAAAGGTTAAGCAACAATCCCTGGCCGTTCTTGTATATTTTATTATTCATGGCATTAGGATCATTGATCTTGTATGCATACTCTGCCCCGAAGCCGAACTTCCCGTAGCTCAGGTTCATCCTGCCGGATGCGGCACTCACATTCAAAGGCAGCTTCAGGGTGGTATCCTTTCCGATGCTGATCTCTTCATCTTCCTGGTACTTGCTAACCAGACTTCCGCCGAACTGGATCTTTGCCTTGCTGTCGGCCATGTTTTTCAGCAGATCATTCAAGGAAACATCAAGATCCCCGCCGCGGATAATACCAGGGCTTTTCTGCCAGAAATACCGCTGGTTACCCCAGATACCTTTCAGCGTAACTCCGGGAGCCGGACTGAACTTGACCCGTATACCATTCAGGGCATTGTCATAACCCAGGTTGTGTTCTTCATAGGCCCGGAGAACCATCCCGCTACCAAACTGCTCGTAAAAGTTCCCTGCAGTAATATCAAATTGTCCGGCTTTATAACCCACATACCAGTAAGGCACGCCTGCCCCTTTCAGGTCCTTGTAATACCCGCTGACAGGATTGAGGTATGTTTCAAACCGCATACCGGCAGAGAAATCGCCGGAAATATAGGTAATGTTCGTCCATGAGTTCATCAGCATTTTTTCCGGGATGGCATAAGCCCCTATGGCAGAGTCAACCTGATAATACTGGGCATCCATCTGGAAATTGCCATTCACCTGGCCACCCGAAAGGATGGACTGAGTCCGGGCCGCTTCCGGCAGGGCTAGCATGCAGAACGGGAGCAGCAACAAAATTAGTAACCTGGTTTTCAAGCTGATAAAGATTTAGGTGAACAATTATACTTCGGCTGAACGGGTTTTAAAAATGTAATTTTCGTAACATGCTCAGTATTACTGACTCTAATCAGTTTTGCTTTGCAAACCTGTTAAGATTCAGTATAGCTGTAAAGATCAGGTGCGGCTCATTCGGAAATGGGCTGGCCGGCGTTGAGTTTGCGGATAAGGCTGATGAGTTCCAGTTCTGATCCTTCGCTGAAGCTGGTATGCTGCCAGACGATCTCGCCTTTACCGTTGACGATAAAAGTATGGGGAACAGCGTTTACGTTCATGGCGCGTTTGAAATCACTGTTGGGATCAAGAAGGACTTCATATTCCCAGTTTTTACCGTTCACCAGGGTTTTGACCTGATTGGAGGAGCGGGAGTCGTCGATGGAAACGGCAATGATCTTTACGCCGGTTTCTTCCTGCCATTCCTGATATACGTCCGAAATGGTGGTGAGTTCCTTCACGCAAGGCTTACACCAGGTTGCCCAGAAGCTGATGATATAGGGTTTACCATTGTTGGTAAGTTCCGAGGTATTGATTTTCTTCCCGTTGAGGTCAACAACATTGACAGAAGGCATTTTGAAGAGGATCTTGTCGGTTTTGGACTCCTGGGCCGAGAGGGCCATACCCAGGAAAAGGGTCAGGCTGAGCAGAAACAGTTTATTCATCATCAGGTTGAGATATGGGTTGAATTTGAAGGTTGGTTTCAGGGAATATGGATTTCAAGAATCTGGCATTCCTTTTCCGGCGCAAGCTGAAGGTCGTGTTCAAATGAAGCCGGTATCAAAATAACTTCCCCGGCTTTAAGGGATTCGGCTCCATCGGGATAACGCACTGAACAATTACCGGAAACACAGAAAAGGATCACGAAAGAATCCAGATCGGCGTAGTTTTTTACAAGGCTTGTGCCAAAATGGAGAAGGTTCGTTTCGAAATAGGGGCATTGCACCAGCGAAACCGGTTCATTGAGTGCAGGTTCATACTGATTCCTGACGTCCGGAACATAGGTAAAATCCAGGGCTTCCAGCGCCAGTTCGGTGTGCAATTCCCGCGGATTACCCTGACTGTCGGTGCGGTTGTAGTCGAAGATGCGATAAGTGAGATCACTGGTCTGCTGAATTTCGGCCATGAGCAATCCAGGACCCAGAGCGTGAACCCTTCCGGCAGGAAGGAAAAAGACGTCGCCCTTTTCAGCTTTTACATAGTTGAGGAGTGTGGTAAGTGATCCCGCCTTAAGTTTTTCAAGGTACTGTTCCCTGGAAATTTCGCTGCGGAAACCTGAGATAAGCTCGGCACCCGGTTCAGAGTCCACAACATACCACATCTCCGTTTTACCTCTTCCGTCGTGCTTTTCGGCTGCCATTGCATCATCCGGATGAACCTGTATGGAAAGCCAGTCATTGGAATCCAATATCTTCACCAGCAACGGGAACTCTGTGCCATATTGCTCAAAAACCTTGTCCCCGAGCAAATCCTCCATGTAAACTTCGATCAGCTCATTCAGATCATTTCCCTGAAGAAATCCATTGCTAACGACACTGATTTCACCGGGATATCCCGAAAGAACCCAGACTTCCCCACAATTCGGCAAAGGGGAGAAATCCATTCCCAGCATAGTCTTAACCTTCTGCCCTCCCCATATCTTTTCTTTAAAGATCGGGGTAAACTTCAGCGGGTATAATTCATTCATTTGCCAAGGATTTTACCTGCAGGAGGGATCCTGCTCAAGCCTGATTCAGGTGCCGCAAAAATACATATTTACTCTTTCATACGATCAATGCCTGAAATGATTATCTGTTCCGGGCAATACGAACATTTCAGCCCGAACCTGTTTTCCGGATATGCAACTATGAACTGAATAACCGGCGGGATAAAAGACCGGAAGCTATCTGGTTCAAGTCAACCGGAGAATGCTCCGGACAAATTCCATAGACCAGCATGCTTTAAAAATGAAAACCATTGATTTTCAATAAATTTTTTTATCCAGGATAACTGCAACGGCTAAACTGGTTCAGCGACAGGAATGTTTCGTTAACCTGATGCAATACTGTATAAAGAACAGAATAACTGCGCAACACTTTTCAGTCGTACGACTGCACCTGCTCAGCTATTGCCTGTTGACGGAGTACTTATCCATATCAATCCGGGGGAATGTTACTCAACCAGAGGCTTAATAGTTTGCTGATCTTCTTTCGGACAATCAGCCAATATCTGTCAAACATAAACCCGGAGACATAGTACCTCCTACTTCAATACGTTACTGAATAACCATGCCTGTTTTTATCCCGGGAAGACATTCAATAAACTCAGATTCTTACTATCTTTAGAAAGCAATCTATTATTCCTTTTCCAGTATTGAATCATAACCGGTCACAAGTTGTGACCGGTTCAAATCAACGATGTATGGGTACTCAACTGGTTTCGGCTGATTACATCAGCCTGATTTTCGAATTCAGAGGTTATAAGACAATGGTCGATACCGATCTGGCTTCGCTCTACGGAGTTACCACCAAGGCTTTGAAGCAACAGGTAAAACGGAATATAGACCGCTTCCCGGTTGATTTCATGTTTGAACTAACATCAGAGGAGAAGCAACGCCTTGTAGAAGGTTCATTCAGGCTCTCGAACCTGAAGCATTCGTCGGTTAACCCGATGGTCTTCACTGAACAAGGGGTAGCCATGCTTTCTTCAGTTTTACGTTCCGAAAAGGCGATCCAGATCAATATCGGGATCATGCGGGCTTTTGCCAGATACAGGGCACTGCTTCGCGAAAACGGTGAACTGCGCACGGAGGTCAGGCTTCTGGATCAAAAGCTGAACAAGGCTTTCAGGTACCTTTTGGACCGGATCGATGCGTTGCATCAAAAGAAAGAGGAGAGAACGCCTGTAGGTTACAAAACTTACCCAAATGATCCTTAAACCCTGTCTTTAAGCATTCTTTCACTTTCTTATCCTGGATATTTCCTGCCGGAGGCATTCCTGATTATCTTTGCCTTCTTTCCAACAAATCTGCTTTTGAAATCAATCGGATCAGTCTGTGTTTTTTGCGGTTCCAGTGCCGGCAGCAAGGAGATATACAGTGCCCATGCCCGCGAACTTGGGATCCTGCTTGCCAGCCGGGGAGTCAGTCTGGTATATGGCGGCAGCAATGTGGGTATCATGCGGGTGATCGCCGACACCATGTTGGCCGCCGGCGGAAGAGTGATCGGGGTTATGCCGCATAATCTGATTGAAAGGGAAGTGGCACATCGCAATATTTCGGAGTTTCATGTTGTGGAAACCATGTCCGAACGCAAGATCAGGATGGGGGAACTGTCGGATGCCTTTATAGCCCTGCCCGGCGGAATTGGCACCCTGGATGAACTTTTTGAGGTGATGAGCTGGAACCAGCTTGAGATCATGGACAAGCCTGTGGCGCTTTACAATATCGACCATTATTATGATGCGCTGCTGTCCTTCCTCAATCACAGTGTGGATCAGCGATTTGTGAAGCCGGAACACGTACGGAACCTGATTGTAGATGATAACGGACAACAGTTGCTGGAAAAGATTGAAAACTATACACCTGAAAAAGTCGACGGAGGTAAATGGATCAGGGAACTCCGGGATAATACCTACCTTTAATCAGACACGTTCCATATACCATCACAAACCATGATCATCATCGGCATAACAGGAACACTGGGGGCAGGAAAAGGAACCATTGTCGACTACCTCGTAAGCAGGAGGGGATTTTTGCATTTTTCCGTCCGGGATTTTATCAAGGATGAGATCATCCGGCGCGGAATGCCTGTTGACCGCGACAGCATGGTGGTGGTGGCTAATTCATTGCGGGCCGCTAATTCCCCGTCGTTTATCGTTGACCAGCTTTACGAACAGGCCGCTAAAACAGGCCAGAATTGCGTGATTGAAAGTATCCGCACCTTGGGCGAAGTTGTCTCGCTCAGGGCAAAAGGTAATTTTATACTGCTGGCAGTGGATGCGGATCCTGACCTCAGATACGGCAGGATCAAGACCCGGAATTCCGAAACAGACCATGTGACCTTCTCCACTTTTCTGGAGAATGAAAGAAGGGAAATGGATTCGGATGATCCGAACAAACAGAACCTGAGACAGGTAATCCGGCAAGCCGATATTACCCTTAGCAATAACGGAAGTATGGAGGAACTGATCAGTCAGGTGGAGAAAGCCTTGAGCGGTATACTCAAGAAAGGCTGATATCGTATCCAACCCGGGAACAGTTACTTTTAATTCTCCCTTAAAATGCCTCGAAGAATCAAAAGAATACATATCCCAAACCGCAGCCGGAATCTCATTCTTGCCTTTGTACTGCTGGCAATCATAGCCGTAACCGGGATCACAGGATACATGCTCATCGAAGGATATACGTTCCTGGATGCAGCATTCATGACGATCATCACTGTGGCCACAGTGGGATTCAAAGAGGTAAGGGAGCTGTCGGACGGGGGTAAGCTTTTTACCATTTTTTTGATCATTTTCAGTTTCAGCATCTTCGCCTACTCACTTACCACCATAACAACTTATTTTCTGGAGAGCAGGCTCAATGACATCTTTACCGGACGAAGAAAAATTGGAGAGTCGAAAAAAATGAGAGACCATATCATCATTGTCGGATTTGGCCGGAATGGTCAACAGACGGCACACGATCTTCGCCTCCTGAATATGCCGGTGGTGGTGATCGAGAAAAACCACGAGCTGATCCTGTCGAATCAAAACGAGAAGATCGTCTTTATTGAAGGTGATGCCACGCAGGACCAGATACTTGAGCAGGCAGGCATTCTGAGGGCCCGGGCATTGATCACCACACTGCCTGTTGACGCAGATAACCTGTATGTGGTGTTAACAGCACGCTCTATGTGTCCTGATCTGCAGATCATATCCAGGGCTTCGCACGAGTCATCCGATAAAAAACTCAGAACTGCCGGTGCATCCAATGTGGTGATGCCTGAAAAGGTCGGCGGGACTTTTATGGCCAGCCTGGTTGCCAAACCGGACCTGGCAGAGTTCTTCCACCGGCTCTCTATCGAGGGGTCCGAAGGGATCAACCTGGTAGAAGTTGAATGTTCCGACCTGCCACCAGCCTTCCAGGGCCACACAATCCACGACATGAGCATCCGTCGCCTCACCGGCGCCAATATTGTCGGCTTCCGCACTCCGGAAGGACAATACATTATTAATCCGGGTGGCAATACCATTATGGAGCCTCATTCCAAACTTTTTGTCCTGGGAACCCCGGAACAGATCGAGAATGTAAAAAGGATCATCAGGGATGGAAGCAGGGAAGGGTTAAGGGAAGATAAAAGATAAAAGGAAAAAGATAAAAGACAAAAGGAAAAAGATAAAAGATTAATGATTGAAGATCAACTGTAGACTGAGGAAATTGGATATCGCCTGAAGGCATTGGGAATTGCGTTGCTTTGTATACCGGGTATTGGATAACTGATAAAGGTCTTCGTGCTTCAGGACAAACTTGCTGAAAACAACATTTATATATGGCAGAATCAGAAAAATACGTTCGTCCAACCTGGGATGAGTACTTCATGGAAGTATCCCGGACTATTGCCAAGCGTGCCACCTGCGACCGGGGCCGCAGCGGTTGTGTGATTGCCAGGAATAAGCAGATACTGGTTACCGGTTATGTCGGTTCGCCAATCGGGCTTCCCCATTGTGATGATGTCGGCCATCTTTTCAAACAGGTGACGCATGAAGACGGCACAACTACGAATCACTGCATGCGAACGGTACATGCCGAACAAAATGCCATCTGCCAGGCGGCACGACTGGGCATTTCACTGCTGGGCGCTACCTTGTATTGCCGCATGACCCCTTGCAGGACCTGCGCCATGCTGATCATCAACTGCGGCATTGAAAGGGTGGTATGCGAGAATCGTTATCACAGCGGGAGTGAATCGGAAGACATGTTCCGCGAGGCAGGAATTCAGCTTGACTTCGTCAATAACGATGTGCTGAGATACGACAAACAATGACCTTCTGTCACAAAAAGCAGGGTCAACTCCACTCCGTCTTACAACTGAATATCAACATTTTGTCAAATCGAGCGAAGTCAAAATTGCGATATTGAAAATCCACATTTTGTC
>CAZJCG010000001.1:168325-235535 GCA_964544545.1 uncultured Lentimicrobiaceae bacterium
GCGAAGTCAAAATTGCGATATTGAAAATCCACATTTTGTCAAATCGAGCGAAGTCGAGATTATGACAAAAGGTGGATTCTGATACAGCCTCAGTACTCTTCCCCCTTAAACAGCAGGGTCAACTCCACTCCGTCTTACAACTGAATATCAAAATTTTGTCAAATCGAGCGAAGTCAAAATTGCGATATTGAAAATCCACATTTTGTCAAATCGAGCGAAGTCGAGATTATGACAAAAGGTGGATTCTGATACAGCCTCTATCTATTCCCCTGATTCCGCTCTGTCCGGAAGTTCTTTCCGTTGCATAATCAGCCTGAATGACCAGTAAACCATATTCAGAAACAGGCCCATAAACAGGGTAACACCCCAGGCCCGTAAGTTTTGCAGCGGGTCTACGATGCTGTTGCGGATATCATAGAACAATTCATAGGATTCGCTCAGGATGTCCCAGCTATTCCAGCGCAGGTATCGGCCCAGGTAAATGCCGTAAGCTCCCAGGAAAAGCAATCCGACCGTAATGAAGGGCAACACTTTCTTCGAAACCCTCAATGCAAGTAGCTTCTCGATGTCCCATAGGCTGAAAATCCCGAATAACAGTCCAGTCCAGGCATAACATAAGATCAACACCAGGTCGAACCAGAGAGGCATATTGGTATTCCAGCGGAGATGGAACAGGTCGGTGAGGATATAGGGAGCATTGGGGAAGAACAACAGCCAGAGACATACGAGAATTGCAGCTGCAGTCCGGCGCTTCCTGATCGAAGGATACATCGCAAGGATACTGCTGAACAACCATGGGATAAATGCCAGGAACAGGTTCCAGTTGAGGAACAGAAATGTGCCCGTATCGGTGTACACATACCGGAATACCGAGAGGGCAAAACAGGAAAAACTGGTGAAACCCAGGAATAATGTTTCGTTGAAACGGTTGGTAGCTTTAAGTTGTCGGATCATTGACCAGTTCGTAAAGAATACAAAGGTAACAACAAGAGGATATGAACTGTTTTATCAGGTCTATATGCTTTGTTAACAATTGCTAACAGAATAAACAGGAGACCAGGCCGGATTCAATCCTGAAAATCTGACCGGGAAAAACCAACAAGTTCCTGCAGTTACGGCCGGAATATCTGGATCTCCACTGAATGAAACTGTTCACAGCAAACTGCGGTCAATCATACCTAAGACGTTTCAGTTTGCGAAAACCCTCTGCCCATCCTCCCAGTATAATTCGCTGCTGCTGCATTCAGTAGTCTCAGCAATTCCATTGGTTCGGTCGGAATCGGGCTCATTGATCAAACAGCGGGAATATGTCGTAATTTTGTATATCGTCACAATGCCTGGAAATCTCCCGGCTTTTCCCTTCTCCTTTGTGCCTTGTATGCGTTTTATCTGCAAACGGTAATCCGGGCATTCCAAATACCTGTACCATGAAGAAGCTAATGACATTGTTCATGCTGGTCGCGATAATGACCGGTGTGGGAAGGGCACAGTCAATCCTGAAACTTGACCCTGATCAGCTCTATAAGGCTGATAAGAAACTGACCCCTGAAGATTGGTCAGGATTTTATATTTCGAGCAATAACATGGATATTATGATGATCATTCCCGACGGTAACGGCGGTATTAAAGGCTTCTATACCAATGATTACTATGGGAAATGGGTGGAGAGGGAAGGTTTTACCAGGCAGCAACGGATCTTTAACAAGCATGGAAAAATGACGGAACGGAATGGAATGCTGATCGGGGAACTTACCGGCAAACTATGCGGGAACGGAGTCCGGTTCCTGTTTAAGGAAACGGTTTTGCAGGACGACACCTACGACCAGGATTCGGGTTTTATGGTGATGAAGGATAATAAGGAGGATGTGTTTGCAAAAGTAGGAGGCGATAACCTGAACGGGATCCATGTTTTCGGACTGAAGAATACCTTGCTGTATTCCATGGTCAAGAAACGTCCGATTGAAACAGAGCCCGCTTCGGTAGAGCCGGAAAAATGGCTGGGTGAGTGGTCGCTGAATCTTGCCGCAGAATCGAAAATGAAACTGGAAGTCTTTGGTGAAGGAATCAGAGGATTTTACACTCTGAAAGGCTATAAAAGCAGTTACATGACCAGCACTTCCTGGGTTCGCGAAAAGATTCCTCCTCAACTGGTGATGACCCTGTGTTTCCAGGTAGGGAACAAATTGTATTACCTGTCAAACAATTATGTGAAAAGCATCATAAATACAGGCGTAATAGAGATTTCGTCCGACAGGTCATCGTTCCAGGGTCAGGAAGTACGTTGGGATACATTCGGAGTCAAGTGGAAACAAGGCTTTTCAGGAAAACGGTAAAGGAGATCATCCATCGGTTCCCACGACTCTCTTTCGCAGAGTAAAACTGATCAGGGAACAGCGCTTATCTGAACATCTCTACCTTTTTATCAGTAGTTCCGTTTGTTGATTTTACCCATCCCCTGAACATACCGGCCGTATTGAAAGGCATGGCTATGTTGCCATTTCGGTCGAGGCAGATCACCCCGCCGGTACCTCCGAATTCCTTCAGTTTGGAATTGATCACGTAACCGGATGCATCGGACAGGTTCATTCCCTTGTACAACATCAGGGCGCAAATGTCGTAAGCCACCACATTGCGGATAAAATACTCGCCATGTCCGGTTGCTGAAACCGCACAACTGTTGTTGTCGGCGTAAGTCCCGGCACCAATAACAGGCGAATCCCCTACCCTTCCGTATTGTTTCATCATCATGCCACCGGTGGAAGTGCCTGCTGCCAGGTTACCATTGAGATCCAATGCTACGCATCCTACAGTGCCATGCTTTTCCATGATTTGTTCCAGTGAATCAGCCCGGGCCTTGGCCCGCTGGTATTCTTTCCATCGTTGCTCTGTACGGAAAAAGGCAGGATCCACCATTTCAAGGCCTTTATCAGCAGCAAAGTTCTCGGCGCCTTTGCCTGTTAACATCACATGCTGGGATTTTTCCATCACAGCCCTTGCAGCCGTTATGGGATGCCGCACGGTGGTCACTCCGGCAACGGCTCCGGCCATACGGGTACTGCCGTCCATGATGCTGGCATCAAGTTCATTTTTCCCTTCAGCCGTGAACACAGCACCCCGCCCTGCATTGAAAAGAGGACAATCCTCCATGAACCGGATGCAGGCTTCCACAGCATCCAGACTGCTTCCTCCGTTCCGGAGAACACTGTCACCAATTGAAAGGGCTTTGCCCAGACTGTCGCTGAACATCTTCTGCACTTCCGGTGACATATTTTCCACCACGATATTGCCGGCACCACCATGGATTGCCAAAGCATACATCCGCTGCTGCGCAAAAGCAGTTACAGATAGCAAGAGGCTGAGGAGAAGAAGAATGAGTTTCATGACGAACAGTATAAAAGATAAAAGATAAAGGTAAAAAGATAAAAGTAGAAAGAGAAGAGAGAAGAAAGTTGAAGAGAGGTTCTCGCAGATCACGCTGATGTTTGCGCAGATAAACGCGGATAGATCAATTATCTCTGAAGGATTTGGCAGCATTGTCCAGAAAACCGGCATGAGGCAGCCAAATTTAATACAGACCCATATTCTCGCTATTTTTACACCATAAATTCTCACTCTCTGCAAATCCAATCTTAACAGCCTATGAAGAAGTATCTCATCCTATCCATCTTCGCCATCTTGCTTGGCTTGCCGTTAAGATCTTACTGCCAGTCACACAGTTTTACGTTCAGCGGAACTGAATTTCTGCTTGATGGAAAACCATTCCAGATCATCAGCGGGGAGATGCACCCGGCAAGGATCCCGGCCGAGTACTGGCAACACAGGATCCGTATGGCCAAAGCCATGGGCTGCAACACCATCGCCGCTTATATTTTCTGGAACTACCACGAGGAAAAGGAAGGCGTTTACGATTTCAGCACCTGGAACCGCGACATCGGGAAATTCGTGAAGATCGCCCAGGAGGAAGGTATGTGGGTGATCCTCCGACCCGGACCTTATGTTTGTGCCGAGTGGGATTTTGGTGGAATTCCTCCATACCTGCTACGCATCCCTGACCTGAAAGTCCGTTGTATGGACGAACGTTACATGAAAGCGGCCACGAACTATATAACAGCTCTGGCCCGGGAGATCAAACCCTTGCAGATCACTGAAGGCGGCCCGGTACTGATGCTTCAGGTTGAAAATGAATATGGCAGTTACGGTAATGACCGCGACTATATGAAGACGTTGGAAACCTTCTGGCGCAATCAGGGAATTACCATTCCTTTCTTCACGGGCGACGGTCCCACTCCTTATATGCTGGAAGCGGGAAGCCTGCCCGGTTGTGCCGTGGGACTGGATTCAGGGTACGACCAGGGCTGTTTTGACCTGGCATACAAGATGAATCCAAATGTTCCCGTGTTCAGTTCGGAGACCTATCCCGGCTGGCTGACTCACTGGGGAGAAGCCTGGCAACGACCCGATACAGCCTCATTGCTCAAAGAGGTGCAATTCCTCATGGATACCCGCAAATCCTTTAACCTTTACGTAATTCATGGCGGCACCAATTTCGGCTTCACTGCCGGTGCCAACTCGGGTGGAAAGGGTTTCGAACCGGATGTCACCAGTTACGATTACGATGCCCCCATCAACGAACAGGGTTTGCCCACACCGAAATATTACGCACTCAGAAACCTCCTTGCCTCCTATCTTCCTAAAGGGGAAAAACTGCCTGATATTCCGGCTCCGGTTCCCACCCTCGAAACCCAGGAGATCACCATGCAAGCTCTGTGCTCCCTGTGGGATAACCTCCCGGACCCGGTCAGCTGCGTTCAGCCGGTCCCTTTTGAATCTCTCGGACAAAATCAGGGATTTATGGTTTACAGCACCCGGTTGATCGGGCACAAAAGCGGAAAACTGAAGATCACCCAACTGCATGATTATGCAACCGTGTTCGTCGATGGCACATATATCGGCAAACTCGACCGGAGGGAAGGCGAACAGACAATCGAACTGCCCGCCTCAACCGGATCAGATCCGGATCCGTTGCTGGAAATCCTGGTCGAAGGTATGGGCCACATTAACTTTGCCCAGGAGATGATCGACCGGAAAGGAATTACTGAGCGGGTGACTCTTAACGGTATGACCCTGATGAACTGGGAAATCAGCAAACTCCCGATGGATGAAGCTTATATTTCTTCCATCCTGAAATCGCAAACAGCAAAGGACATTACACGACCCGGAATCTTCTTCACCGGCAGTTTCACTCTCGATTATACTGCAGATACCTATTTCGACCTGACAGGCTACCGGAAGGGTGTTGTGTGGGTGAACGGCCACAACCTGGGCCGTTACTGGGATATCGGTCCGCAGAAACGGTTATACTGCCCTGCATCCTGGCTCAAACCGGGAAAAAACCTGATCCTGGTCTTCGATCAGCACCAGATAAATGCAAATCCGGTAAAGGGTTGGAAAACTACGGAATAGAAAGTCAATCCAGAATAAAAGCGATTTCCTGCTCAACTTCACTGCGGAATTCCGGGTACGTTCCCGGATGTAACCGGTTCAGGTACATCACCAGCAATCCTGTAACTGCTGAACGCAATACACCGGTTCGTACCTCCGCTTCCTGTTTTGAGTATATTTTTTGCTCAATCAGGATTTCCCAGTCAGCTTCCGTTAACCGGTCGAGAAAAGAATAAATAAGTCCGGCAATAGGCTGCTTCCCGCTCAGGTCCGACATACGCTCGAGGTAGAACAATTCAAAGATTCCCGGGTATTGTACAAAGTAATCCAGAAATGCAGTTGCGGTTGCCTTTATACTTTCTTTACCGGGTTGAACCTCTTTCGTTCTTTCGTTGACAAAAGCTTCGGCCTCAGTCTGGAAATCCTTTACACAAATGAAAATAAGTTCTTTAACATCCCTGAAATAGTTATAAAGCGTCGCATAAGAGTAACCTGCCTTTTCGGCTATGGCACGGACATTCACGCTGTTTAGTCCCTCTCCTTTAAGCAGTTCCCTTGTTGCTTCAATGAAATAGTTACGCATCCGCTGCTCCTGAATCTCTTTTCGTTCCATGATTAATATCGTTAATAATTTTAACACTGCAAATATACTTAACATTGTTAATGTACGATCACTTTATTTAAATTTATTATAATAGTAAATAGCACCGGCAACATATAATGTTCTTTATCTGCGCTTTAACACTATTCATAGAGGACAGTTCAGGAATCCGGAAAAGGATTTCACCAATTACCGCGTTAAGCTCCCTGCTTTTCCTTCCGGTTCAGCATGCTGTGCTTCGACCCGTAGAAGAAATAGATGACCAGTCCGACTGCCAGCCAGATCAGGAAACGCATCCAGTTTGTGACGCCCAGTTCACTCATCAGGTAAAGATTGGTAAGCAGTCCAAGCGCCGGGATGAGAGACCATCTTTTAATAACAGCCATTGCGGTTATCCAGATGCTTATTAAAACGAAGATATAAAACGGAAATTGATGGATTGTCATGGCGCCGGCCTGGTTCAAGCTGCCGGTGAAGTACAGTATCACCAGAAGGATGAACCACAGCGGCAGCAGGAATTTCCGGCTGTCGAGGTAGGGCACCTTGAATCCACCGTTTGACCTGGTCCCTCTTGGGTTCAGGATGAGGATTCCTCCGGATACCAGGATAAAGGCGAATAAAGTCCCTATGCTGGTCAGGTCGGTGACTTCTGTCAGGTTGAGGAACAACGAAGGGATGGCAACAATGATGCCTGCAACGATTGAAGCGAAGAAAGGAGTTCTGTATTTCGGGTGCAGTCGTGAAAAAACAGGAGGAAGCAGTCCGTCGCGGCTCATGCTCATCCAGATCCGGGGCTGACCGACCTGGAATACCAGCAGTACTCCTGCCATGGCAATGACGGCGCTCAGAGCAATGATCCCTGATAAGCGGGTAAGATGAAGTTTGGAGAACGCATAGGCAAGCGGATCAGCCACGCCGAGTTCGGAGAAAGGCACCATTCCGGTCAGGACAAGGCTGATCAGAACATATAAAACAGTAGTGATGATGAGTGAAAGGATCATGGAAAGGGGCAGGTCACGGCGTGGGTTCTTACATTCCTCGGCCGTTGTTGATATGGCATCGAAGCCGATGTAAGCAAAGAATACGCCTGAAACTCCTTTCAGAACTCCGGTGAGTCCGTTAGGCGCAAACGGTGACCAGTTGCCCGGATTCACGTAAAAGGCCCCTACTCCGATCACCAGCAGGAGTATTCCGATCTTCAGCAGAACCATGAGGTCGCCAGCCACCTTGGTTTCATAGATCCCTTTCAGCACCAGCCATGAAATAAAGACCACGATCCCCAAAGCCGGAACATCGCCGATCAGCCTGATCCCGCCCAGCACCGGAGCACTGTTCCATGCATGAAATGCCTCCTGTAATGATGGATTCAGATCAATAAATGCAGTACCCTGTTTCATAGCTGCAATAGCATCCGCGAATCCCCTTGAAGCGCTCAGGTAATCAATGCAGAGGTAAGCGGGTACATGCAGGCCCAATCCGTGCATCAGTCCGGTAAAATACCCCGACCAGGAGATGGCGACAGCAATGTTTCCGATAGCGTACTCCATTATCAGGTCCCATCCGATGATCCAGGCGATCAGTTCGCCGAAACTGGCATAGGCATATGTATAGGCGCTTCCGCTGATCGGGATGGAAGAGGCGAATTCGGCATAACACATGGCTGAAAGTCCGCAGGCTACGGCCGTAAAAACGAACAGAAGAGATACCGCGGGCCCTCCGTTGGCTGCAGCGTTACCGATCGTGCTGAAAATCCCGGCGCCAATGATCGCAGCTATCCCCAGAGCTGTGAGGTCGAAAACCGTAAGGGTACGCTTCATCCGGTTTTTGTCCTCCCTGTCTCCTGCATGCTGCAGGATCAGGTCGATGGATTTTTTCCTGAACAGGTGACCGAGATTCATTAAAGAGATTTCCAGTAAATGTATAAAATTAGGGAAAACACAAGTGGCGGCTCATCTTGAATATCCGCTCCGTTTGATTTCCGGATTTTCAATTTGCGATTAAAAGCAAACGATCTTCCTAAACCAGTTGAAATTCATATGATATGCGTCACAATATGATCAGCTGCCTGTAATTTAGAATGATCCGTCTTTCACCATCTGAATTGGTTTTCAGATCAGAAAACCTTATTTAAATTGAGCGTAAAACCTTGATTTTTCGCCTCCCATTTCGGGACAACTTCCCTTTTTGGTTGAACTTTCCCGAAATCCCGACTGTTTTAATGAATCAATTCTTGCTTTTCCGGCCATTATATAGTAGCTTTGTAATCATCAGTTGCTATTATGGTTCGCTTGTCGACTCCCCTCGTCAACAGATAGCAAACTTTCCCCCGCCTCCGGCTCCGTTCTATTTTCATCTAGGACTTCACGGAAGAAGCACGAAGCACCGAATGTGAAATACTCATTCACGATCATGCTGCATGATTAGGCATACTCCTCTGCTTCCAACAGCTTGTCATAAACTGCTCTGCATGTCATGACTGCTGATCGGACTACAATCAGGACGTATCATGATTTCCATTGCAAAAGAAGATTGGGAAGTGCTTCTGAATCGCCTGGAAGATCTGATATATTTCAGGATCAGTGAGACACGCGATTTTCCTGCCGAACATAAGGTTCAGCAGGCGTCTGATTCATTGGAAAGGTTTGATACCGGCTTTATAAGCGATAGCATCGGACTCGCATTAAACAAGGAGGAGGAGTTCATTTGCTTTCTTTCCCTGCTTCCTTTCCTGGTTCCCGGATATTTTGAAGCTGTAATCTCACGGATATTCCCTGAAGGAACGGAGTTGCAGGAGCTGGGAGGGGCCAGAGGTATCAATCACCGGGGCTTTATTCCGACGGGCGAAACAGCACTTTTCCTTCTGGCAGGGAACGATCTCAACCATCGGGTGAAGGTCATGCAACTCTTCCATTCTGAACAGCCATTAAATAAAAACAACATACTGCACCTTGAAACGACGAATGATGGCGAGCCTTATTTCAGTGGCAAGATCATACTCAATCAGGAGATACTCGAAAAGATCCTTTTTCAGAAAGTGAGCCGGCCCAGGCTTAGTACCCAGTTCCCGGCCAAATATATCACCACCGGCCTCGACTGGGACAACCTGGTTATCAATGAAGCCACGCTGGCCGAAGTGGAGGTGATCAGGAACTGGATCGCTTGCCATGAACGCATGGTGTCCGACTGGAATATGAAAAGCAAGTTCAGGGAAGGTTACAAAGCGCTGTTCTATGGCCCTCCCGGAACCGGAAAAACATTCACGGTCACGTTGCTGGGTAAACAATTCGGTAAGGATGTCTTCCGGATTGATCTGTCGCAGGTCGTATCAAAATATATAGGAGAAACGGAGAAGAACCTTGAAAGGATCTTCAATAAAGCAGAACAGAAGGACTGGATCCTTTTCTTCGATGAAGCGGATGCCTTGTTCGGCAAGCGGACGTCAGTAGCAAATGCACACGACCGTTATGCAAATCAGGAAACGTCCTATCTGCTTCAGCGGATCGAAGACTACAATGGCCTTGTGATATTGGCTTCGAACAACAAGACAAACATTGATGCTGCTTTCCTGCGGCGGTTTGATGCCATCATTCATTTCCCCTTACCCGATCCTTCCGAACGGTCGCGCCTGTGGAATATTTATCTCCCGGCCAGCCACGGACTGACTGAAGAGGATCTGCAGGGAATTGCAGCAAAATATGAAGTTACCGGATCAACCATTCTGAATGCTATTCACAACTCGGCGATCAATGCCTTTGCGTCCGGAAGGTTTATTACCCACGAGGACCTTATCGAGTCGCTCAGGCGTGAATTCCGGAAAGAAGACCGGATGCTTACCTGAGAAGGAATCATGTATTGCTTACCCTCAAACCCGATCCTATGATCTCCCAAGCCTTGATGTATATTGCCGGAAAGATCAACCAGGCCTTTTTCACGCCGGCGGGCACTCCACGGGTGATCCTGGGAAATGTGACCATTCTGAACGACCCCGCTGTAACCGAATCCAACGTTCTGTTATCGCTGGTGAACATCGAAGAGGAAAAGCTTCTTCGCAATCCGGAAAACTTCGTCCGGCGCGATCAATCGGTCATATACCGCAATCCGCCGATGCATTTCAATACCACCCTGATATTCGGAGCATACCTTCCCAACACGAATAACCTTACCACCAACTATGAGGAATCTGTATCCAAGATACAGCGGATCATAGGCTTCTTTCAAAGGCAATCGGTCTTTGACCGTTCCCTTTTCCCCGACCTGCCGGCCGGGATCGAAAAGCTTGTTTTCGAACTGGTCAGTCTGAACCTGGAACAGTTGCACCACCTCTGGTCGATGCTTGGGGGGAAGTACATTCCCTCGGTTGTCTACAGGATGCGCATGGTGATCATTGATGAAGCGCTCGACGGGCCGGAAGCTCCGCTAATCAGTCAGATATGGATCGATGACAAAATAAAATTCCAGCAATGATCGTCACCAGCTATACTCGGCTTTTCCGCATCGTTTTCCTGCACGACTTCTACAGGGATCCGGAGGATATTCTGAAGGATATCAGCATCCAACCTGACCCTGCCACCCGTCAACTGATGAATGGATACCGGCTGATCTGCAAGATCATTAAGAACCGGCTTGATTGCTACGTTGCAACACGGGTAACCATCCGCACTGCCGGCGGGAAAACCGTCGCTGATATTCTGAATAAACCGCTTGTGGATTTTGATGAGTCTCGGTCGATGGTTTTCAATCTGATAATTAACTCCGGACGTTTTACTGATACCTCCAATATCCGGAGTTTCTATCCGGGAAATTCGATCCTGGCATTCGGCAACGACAGCGGCAATAAACAAAATTCGGTCCTGTCGCTTACAAAACGGCTACCCGCTTACAAATCCTCCGACACTTACCTGCCGGGGATGCTGGTAACCAATGCTTCCGGACAGGCATTCCTTGCCCTGAAAGAAAGTGGTCCATCCAGTCCTAAAAACACCACCAACCTTCAATACTGGAGACTCATCGATCAGGCTCCGTATGTTTCGCAATCGGATCTCTCAACCATCACAGGAAAACCGATTCCATTTGCAACGATAACCGTATCATTCCGTAAAAACCTTCCGAACGACTTCGGATTGTTGAAGAAGAGCAGTTCTGCGGCACAGAATAACCTGATCCTCGGTAAGGAATACGTGTTGCATTTCTGCAGTGCCCTTTCGCCCTGAACATTTAATCCATTGATCATACAGCATCCTTCACTCATTAATCATTTTAACCTAACCGGCTATGTCACAAATAAATGAAACCGCAATCAAAACTCCGGGAGTTTACACTACGGAGATTCCGACCCTTCCGCCTTCGGTAGCCCAGGTATCAACGGCAGTTCCTGCATTTATCGGGTATACACAGAAAGCGCTGAATGAGATTGGCGAGTCCCTGACCAATGTACCTACCAAGATCTTTTCACTGAAAGAGTACGAGCAGTTTTTCGGCTTTGCCGAAAACGAAACAGGGATCTCGGTGAATGTACAGATCACATCGGGAGCCACGCCCGGCAGCATTCTTTCGATCACCGGGCAGGCCGCTATTGCCAACCCTTCACCCAATATCATGTACTATTGCCTGAGGCATTACTTTGAAAACGGAGGAGGACCCTGCTATATCGTTTCGGTTGGTGCTACCCCTGTCAATCCTCTTGACACTGACCTTCAGGTAGGGCTGACGACGCTAGCCGCATGGGACGAACCGACGCTGATCATTTTCCCGGAGGGACAAAGCCTGTCGGAAAATGCCTATTACGCGCTGATCGGCCTGGCGCTGGACCAGTGTGGCACCCTGCAGGACCGTTTTACGTTGATTGATATTCATACAGTGTTGCCGGCCCCTGCCACACCGAATACGACCAGTACCATCTCCCACTTCCGCACTGCCTTTTCAAAGACCGATTCTCTGAATTATGGTGCAGCCTATTATCCTAACCTCCGCACTACCTATAGCTATTCTTACCGGCAGGCTGATGTGGATGTAAATATCTCCACGGATGGGAATCCGGCAGTCACATCAGCACTTGATACATTGCGAACCACGCAGACGGCTGTCTACAACCTTTGCCTTGAACTGATCCGGAACCAGCTCAGCCCGACGCTTCCGCCATCTTCCGCCATTGCAGGGATCTATGCTAAAGTGGATGGCTCCAGAGGTGTCTGGAAGGCTCCGGCCAATGTATCGCTGAATGCTGTTTTTGCAGTAACCGATTTCATTTCCGATGCCGAACAGGCCGACATGAATATCGATGCAACATCGGGAAAGTCGGTGAATGCAATCCGGGCATTTAACGGCAAAGGCATCCTGGTATGGGGAGCCCGTACTCTCGACGGGAACAGCAACGAATGGAAGTACATCCCGGTAAGGAGGTTCTTCATCATGGTGGAAGAATCAGCCAAGAAGGCCACTTATGCATTCGTATTCGAACCCAACGATGCCAATACCTGGGTGAAAGTTCGGGCAATGCTTGAGAACTACCTCACTCTGCTGTGGCGGCAGGGAGCCCTTGCCGGTGCCAAACCGGAACACGCATTCTATGTGAAATGCGGATTAGGACAAACCATGACCGCGCAGGACATCCTGGACGGGAAGCTGATCATCGAAATTGGCCTTGCAGCCGTTCGTCCGGCCGAGTTCATCATCATCCGCTTCATGCATAAGCTGCAGGAATCCTGACAAGCAGCCAGGGAAATGATAATCCATAACACAAACCTCTAATACTTCATACAATGGCAAATTATCCAATACCTAAATTTCATTTCCAGGTTGAATGGGCCGGAGCAAAAATCGGGTTTACGGAAGTGACCGGTCTCGAGGTTTCGACCGACGTGATCGAATACCGCGATGGTGCAAGTCCCGAATACCACAAGATCAAGATGCCGGGGATGCAGAAGTTTTCCAATATCACCATGAAAAGAGGCATCTTCAAAGGCGACAACGACTACTATTCCTGGTGGAATACCGTCAAAATGAATACAATCGAGCGTCGGGATCTCGTCATCTCTCTCCTGAACGAAGAGCATTCGCCGGTTGTAGTCTGGAAGGTAAAGAATGCCTGGCCTGTAAAGGTACAGTCGACCGACCTGAAAGCCGACGGCAACGAAGTAGCCATCGAATCGATCGAAATCGCCCATGAGGGTCTGGTCATTCAAAATGAAGGATGATGGCTCAATATCCCCCGGTCGGATTTCATTTTCTGGTCACCTTCCAGCTCTTTCCACAGACTCCGAATGACTTCCGTTTCCAGGAAGTCAGCGGCCTGGATGTGGAAATGGAGATGGAAACCTATATGGAAGGCGGGCAGAACAGGTTTACCTGGCAGTTGCCCAAGCGGACCCGTTACAGCGACCTGGTGTTGAAACGAGGCATGTTCATGGGTTCCGGCATCATTGCCTGGTGCCAGAATGCTCTTGAGAACTTCGTATTCCAGCCTGTCAACCTAACAGTAGCCCTGTTGAATTCCGACCATGTACCTGTCCAGGCGTGGTATGTTGTAAATGCCATACCCAAAAAATGGAGTATCAGCAACTTCAACGCTGAAGAGAATTCGGTGGTAGTTGAATCGATCACCCTGAGTTACCAGTTTTTCAATGTGATCAGTGTCGAGAGCCTGGCCAGCGGAATTGCGGGTGCAGCCGCCGGCATCTGAAAATAATCCGAACCATGCCAATTGAAATCAAGGAACTCCATATCAAAGCAGTCGTGGCTTCCGGAAAGAACCAGCAACACAATCCGGCGCTTACTTCCGCAGAGATCCTCCGCCTGAAGAAGGAGATCAGCCGGGAGGTGACTGAAAGAGTGTTAAAAACCCTGCAACAACTCAACGAGCGATGATAACCAGCGGCTTTGGCCATTTCGAAAAACTGAGGATTGAGTCCTATGAGGATGCCAGTTTTCAGACGCGGGCGAGGAACGTCGACGGAGTGTATTACGCTCTGATCAATCCGGAATCTTACACAACCCGGGAAAGTGTAGAATTTGCCGACACGCAGGCACCGGGCCGGTCTATGCCCATCCTCCGGTTCAATAAGATGCCCGCCCAGGAAATGAATTTCGAATTCCTGTTCGACGGGACCGGTGTTGTTACAGAAGCGTCCGCATTGAATATCGGACTGGTCAATCCTCTGGCTAAATCCAAGACCGTTACGGAACAACTGGCTGATTTCAAAAAACGGGTATTACGGTTCGAAGGTGAAATCCATCAGCCATATTACCTGAAACTCTGCTGGGGAACCCTGTTGCTGAAATGTGTCCTGACCTCCATCGATATCGAATACAAGCTCTTCAATACCGATGGAGCTCCGATCAGGGCTGTGGTGAGATGCGCATTCAAAGAGATCATTGATGAGCCGCTTTTGCTCCGTACCGAAGACAGGTCGAGCCCTGACATCACCCACCAGCATACTGTAAAGGACACCGACCGGCTGGATTTGCTTTCCTACCGGTACTACAAGGATCAGCGGTATATCAGTCAGTTGGCCACCTTCAACGACCTCGACGGCTTCAGGAACCTGAAACCGGGAACCCTCCTTTACTTCCCCTCCATCGAAAAATAGCCATGGCAGAAATCCCGACATTGGCGCAATTACTCCCGGATACCAGCCAGGTAAGAACCGAAGTGCTGGTCGACGGTGCCGTTGTATCTGAGTCCTACCAGCTCGTGTCTATCTCGACCCGGCAGGAAATCGACAAGATCCCTTCCGCTAATATCCTGATCGTTGATGGAGATCCGGCCTCGGGCGATTTTGCAGTCAGCAGCAGCAACGATTTCAAACCCGGGAAAAAAATCTTGATAAAGCTGGGATACCCGCAGGGCCTGTTCAAGGTTTTTGAAGGAGTCATTTTGTCAAGTGCTGTCCGTATAAAAGATGACGGATCAGAACTGAACCTGGAAGCAAAGGATGAGACCTACAAAATGACCCTGAACCGGGGGAATAACCATTTCAACAATAAATCCGATACCGACATTGCGGAATTCCTGCTGCAATCCAACGGCATCACCAACAAGGATGTTTCAGGTTCAACCCCGGTGCATAAACAACTGGTTCAGTCAGGCGTCACCGACTGGGATTTCATGATCGGCAGGATTGATGCAGCGGGGCTGATCTGCACAATCGACAATGCAAAGGTCACTATCAAAGCCCCTAACCTTCAGGCAGATGCAAAACTGCGGCTTACATACGGGAATGATATCCTGGAACTGGATACAGCGATGGATTCCCGCATACAGACGCCGGAGGTGAGTACCTCGGTATGGGATTACCGGACGCAGCAAATGATCGGTGAAGACAGCAGCTCATCCACCAACGAGTTGTCGGACGCCGTGAATGATCCTTATCGGATCCGTTCTTCCGTATCGCTTACACAGGATGAGTTAAAAGCTATTGCTGCCGCTAAAAAAACAAGGCAACTCCTGTCGAAGCTCAAGGGAAAAGTGAGGTACCAGGGGGCAACGCAGGTTTTACCCGGTGATTTCATCCAGATCGATGGGATTGGTACCGGCTTCTCCGGGAAAATTTTTGTTTCGGCTATCCGGCATGAATATTCCGGTGGAGACTGGATTACGGAGGCCACCCTTGGATGGAGTGAGCAATTTTTCTCGGAGCAGACGCATTCGCAGAATGCTTCTGCAGCAGCCGGACAGGTTTCAGGCATCCAGGGCCTCCAGAATGCCATCGTCACCGACATCATGGATGCTGATGGTGATTACAGGGTGAAAGTCCGGCTCCCGGCCGTAAACGATCAGGATGATGGTATCTATGCACGGGTAGCAACGCTGGATGCCGGAAATAATCGCGGGACTTTCTTCCGGCCTGAGGTCGGCGATGAGGTGATCGTAGGTTTTGTGAACAACGATGCCAGCCACCCGGTAATCCTGGGAATGCTTCACAGCAACTCTGTGGCCTCTCCCCTGGAGCCGGAACAGGCTAATGACAAGAAAGGATATGTTTCCCGTTCGGGGATCAGGGTGATCATCAACGACGGGGAGAAAAGCATCACGATAGAGACACCCGGCGGGAACATTTTCGAAATGAATGATTCCGCCAATACAATCAAAGTGACTGACAGCCTGGGTAACAAGCTTACGTTTGAGCAGAGTGGCGTCACCCTGGAAGCGGCAACGAACCTTACCCTGAAAGCCGGATCAACCCTTTCAATCGCAGCGCCCAATCTTTCGGTGAAGGCCGATGCAAGCCTGAGCCTGGAAGGTAGCGGCAGCGTCAGCGTGAACAGCAGCGGGATCACGGAAGTAAAAGGATCGCTGGTTAAGATAAATTAAGATCGAACAATTCAAACCACACCATGCCTTTAGCAGCAAGAGTCTCTGATCTTCATGTTTGCCCGATGGTGACGGGACTGGTTCCTCATGTCGGAGGACCGGTATTGCCCCCCGGATGCCCGAAGGTCTTGATCGGAGGATTACCGGCAGCAAGGGTTTCGGATAAGTGCACCTGCGTAGGTCCGCCGGATACCATCGTAGCCGGCTCCTCCACAGTAATGATCGGCGGTCTCCCGGCAGCACGTATGGGAGACACCACTGCACACGGAGGAACAATCGTACTGGGCTGTCCGACAGTAATCATTGGCTGAATAAGAATAAGGAAGAGAGGTTAAATCATCAATGTGAATAAAGGTTCTTCCTGAGGACAGACAGCGGGTTTCAGACACAGTTACGGGCTATAAGGAAGAAAAAACTAACCCTGAAAGACGAAAGCAATGATAAAATCGTACCTGGGAACAGGCTGGGGATTCCCTCCCGAATTCAACAAAAGCGCTAACCGCGTGGAAATGCTCAGCGATGCCGAGGATATCCGGAGCAGCCTCGAGATCCTTCTCACAACGAGGCAGGGGGAACGGGTGATGCGTCCCGATTACGGCTGCAACCTGGATGAGCTTGTATTCGAACCGTTGACCACCACTTTCAAGACCTATATCACCGACCTTATCCGCACGGCTATCCTTTACCATGAACCCCGGATTCAACTGAACAAGGTTGAAATGGATGACACAGGTGAACTGGAAGGAAAGATCGTGATCACAGTCGACTATACCATCCGTGCGACCAATTCACGGTTCAACTTCGTTTTTCCGTTCTATAAAAATGAAAATACCGCCGGGAGATAACACTCAAACATCCCTAACCACAGACCTATGCCTTGTAATGATAAAAATCCGTTGATAAGGGACGGCTGCAGCAGGACCAACAGGGTACTGGATGCCCTGTCGACCGGTTATGCAAAGGTGGACGAGCGCGAGCAGGCCGACCTGATCCTGTTTGCAGGAAGATATGCTGAGTATCTGAACTATTTCAATTCTTCCAACGCTATTGACGGCGACTGGCGGGAACTGATGAAGATGGATGTTAGCGTGGTGCTGGCCACCCTTTCCGGCATACAATTGCGTAAAATATCAGATTATAAAAAGATCCTCTATAAAAGGATTAAGACGGCAGCAACAGACGCAGAAGCAAAAACAGAATTTAAATATTTATTCGATGCACTTTTTTCTCTGATAGTACTGATTGATGAACAATTCCAGTTGTTACCTGATAGCTATGATTATAAAATCAATATCCGGGAGATCATCCGGAACCGCCTGCAACAACCCCTGGCCAATCTGGAGAAATGTTTCAATGATTTCAAAACAGCATCCCTGCTGGATTATACCATGACTGAACTGGATGGGACCGCCCCACTCAAGGTCGTTTCCGATCCGAATTTCAACCGCAGTCAACTCAGTGCCGAATGGAATTCAGCGGTCCCCGATCTTTCACTCACGCTTCCGGCCATCGCCGATGCAAAGTCAAAGATCATTTACATCATCCAACATAACCTGTTCAATTCGCAACTGGAACAGCTGATCAACGGCATTGCCGCTCTATTGGTTGAAGCCGAAGGCCTGTTTGATCAGACACTGACAGATTTCCCGCGGCACTCTCCTCATTTTGCCTTGTTCCTGGCATTTGTGAACCTGTTCCGTTATTTGCAGGATGATCTGAATCGCTACACCGGTCGTCATCTTGATTTCTATTATAAGGATGTCCTGCGGCTCAGCAACTGCAAACCGGAACCTGATTCGGCACACCTTACATTCGAGTTACAGAAGCCGGTGACGCAATGCCAGCTTAAGAAAGGCCGTCTTTTCAAAGGAGGCAAGGATGTTACCGGGAAAGAGATCAGCTATGCCCTTACGGAAGATATCGTAATCAATAAGACTTCAGTCAGCAAGATCCAATCCTGGCAAAAAACGGCAAGAAGCGGAAGACAGGTGCTGATCGCCTCTCCTGTTGCCAATTCGGAAGACGGCATGGGCGGAAAGCTTACCTCTCCCGATAAAAGCTGGTTTACTTTCGGGGATGTAAAAAAAGCACAAACGGCTGCCATCGGATTTGCCATTGCTTCCAACCTCCTTTATCTGAATGAAGGTACCCGCTCGATCATTATCACTTTTACCTTCTCAGATAGTTCAGCACTTTCCGGCTTCGACACTTTGTACGACACGGGTTGCTTCTCTGCCGAACTTACAGGGAAAAAGGGCTGGCTCAAACCCGAAACCTTATCCAGCCAGGTATCCGGAGGAAACCAGCTAATATTCAGCATAGGGGTGAGTCCCACCGACCCTGCCATCATTCCTTATACCGAAAAGGTACACAAGGAGAATCTCGATATTAGTCTGCCGATGCTAAGGATACTGTTCAACCAGGAAAAGTCCGGGGGCATTCCCTTGCAGGAGCTTTGTACCAGGACGCTTACCTCTGTTACTATCCATGTTTCTGCTAACGATGTCCGCGACCTCTCACTGAGCAATGACCAGGGCCGGATCGACGCATCCAAACCCTTCAAGCCGTTCGGGGATTTTCCGGCACAAGGCTCATCGTTCTATGCCGGAAGTAAGGAGATTTTCCAGAAGCCACTGAAAACAGTGACGTTTAACTCTTCTCCTTCGGATTTCAAAGATGACATTACCCAAAAGCTATTCCTGCTTTCACCCGAAAGCACGGAACCATCCTATCCTATAACCCAGACTGCGGGTTCCAGTCAGGTTGATTTTGGTACTACATTCCCGCGTACCATTGCGGATTTCGGGCCCAATGAACCGATGACCGCCTTGACCCGGGAAGGTTTTTTCCGTTTCAAACTCCAAAGTACCGACTATTCGCTTGATACCCATCTGGGAATGCTCAAGACAGCATTGAGTAAAACGACGATGACACAATCGACCTCGAATGGCGTTACTTCATACAGTATGAGCATAGAAGCTCCTCCCGCCCCGGCAGAACTAAAACTGAACGAATTTTCCATCGATTACGTTGCCGAATATACCATTCTGTTTTCATCCGATGATCTTACAACCGATAGTCACTTTTACCATTTCACCCCATTCGGATATTACGAAGTACTCCCTACCCTGTTTGAAGCCGGGATCACTGCTGCCGAAACCGCCGAACGTCTGACCCTGATCCCCAATCTGACCCGGGCCGGCGAGCTGTTTCTGGGACTGGACCAGGCCGTTCCCGACACCGTGGTCACAATCCTCTTCCAGGTAGCCGATGGCAGTTCCAATCCGCTTCAGGATATTGAGACTGTGACCTGGTCGTATCTCACTAAAAACAATAACTGGAAAGATTTCGACAAGCATCAGATCATCGACAGCACGAAGAATTTTACCCAATCGGGGATTATAACAATGACGCTGCCGCCCGATATTGGTGACGGGAATACTGCCCACGAAAAAGGGCTTCACTGGATCAGGGGGAGTGTCAGTCTGCATGCGGATGCGGTGTGCAAAATGATCCTGATCCAGGCCCAGGCCGGAAAAGTCCAGCTGGTGCAGGATGAAAACGATGACATAGAGTTCCGGCAGGTTCTGCCTGCAGCCACCATCACCAAGCTGGTGGAAAGCGAATCGGCAGTCAAATCCATAACCCAGCCCGCTGATTCATTTGAGGGGAAGATCCGGGAACCGGATGAGCATTTTTACCTTCGGGTGAGTGAACGGCTGCGGCATAAACAGCGTGCGATTCCCCTCTGGGATTATGAGCATATCATCCTCGAAATGTTCCCCGAGATCTACAAGGTCCGTTGCCTCAACCATACCGGTTTCTATGAAGGCAGCGACGCCGAAGTGTTTTGTGAAAATTTCCCGGGACATGTCACGATCATCCCGGTCCCGGACCTCCGTAACAAGACCCGCATCAATCCACTCAAGCCTTTTACTCCTGTCAGGCTGTTGACAAATATCCAGGATTACCTTTCCGGTTTGGTCACGCCCTTTATTACCCTGCATGTGAAGAATCCCTGTTTCGAGGAGATACGTCTCAGTTTCAAGGTTCAGTTCCGTGAAAACCTGGATGTATCATTCCATCAGCAGCTATTGAACCAGGAAATCGAACGGTTCCTTTGCCCCTGGGCCTGGGATAGCACCAGGGAGATCACCTTTGGCGGAAAGATAAACAAGAGTGTGCTTCTCAATTTTGTTGAAGAGCGCGAATACGTGGATTATGTGACCTACTTCCGGATGGACCAGATCCTTGAAAGGGAAGGTTCCGTCATTAAAAATGCATTGATTGACATTGAGGAAGCGATAGCTTCCACATCCCGTTCAGTCCTGGTTTCGTATTATGATCCGGACGAAACGGATGATACCAGGAAACGACACCTGATCGATACCAATATAACCTGCTAAGGCTCATGGATGCAAACCCGACTCTCCGGAAAGACCAACCGCCTCCTTCGTCGCAGGATTATGAGTTCCTGCGGACTGAAGGGCTGAAATATATCGAAAGCCTGTCGTCCGATCTCTGGACCGATTACAACACCCATGACCCGGGCATCACGATCATGGAAGCGCTTTGTTATGCTCTAACGGAACTAGGTTATCGCAACGGATTCCCCATGAAGGACCTGTTAACAGGGGACAACGGCAGGATCTTCGACGGGCAGAATATGTTCACCGCACGGAAAATATTAACGAACAATCCACTCACCATCAATGACTACCGGAAACTGTTAGTGGACCTTGATGGAATACACAATGCTTTCCTTTTTGCAGAATGCTATAAAAAAGATCCACAGGGAAAAAAGATCCCTGTCAACGAGGTTTCCGTTTATGCCAACTGCCAGGAAGATAAGCTTCAGTATACCCCTGAAACCGATGTACCCCTGTTCCTGAATGGCCTGTATCGCGTCCTGCTTGACCTTGATTACGACAACCGTCTGGGTGACCTGAATAACGGGATTGTTGTCCTGCCGAATCCTCCGATACCCTATATCCCTTCAGGAAGCTTCATGTTCAGCATCGGGCTGCCTCCATGGAAGAGCGCCGACTTCAGTTTCGCATCCAAAGCCTCTGAACCGGGGAATATCCTATCATCCATGATCACCGTTTCAGGACACCACTGGAAATGCAGGCTCCGGCTGATAAATACCTGGGAGATGACCTTTGACATCTCCATTCCCAAGAAACCGGAAGGCATTAACGTGGATACAGCTGATATCCAGCTTATGTTCGACCAGCATGATTTTGTTGAGTCTCTTTTCAAGCTTTACTTCGACAAGATCCTGCTCGCAGAAAAAAGAGTTAAAGAAGCTGTAAGAATTCTTCAGGAACACCGGAACCTCTGTGAGGATTTCCCGGAGGTAACCACCCTGGATTCGGAGGAGATCGCCTTTTGCTTCGATGTGGACGTGAAGCCGGATGCGGATATCGAGAAGGTGCAGGCTGAAATATTCTTTGCTATTGAAAACTATCTCAATCCTTCCGTCGACTTCTATTCCCTGAAAGAGATGCTCGACCGGAAGATACCGACAGAGGAGATATTCCTGGGGGTACAGCTGAACAATGGATTCATTGACACGGCCCAGCTTGAAAAAACGCAACTCCGCCGGGTCATCCACACCTCCGATATTATCAACCTCCTGATGGATATTGACGGAGTGCTGGCGATCCGGAATTTCCTCATGACAAAGTATGACTCCAATGGGACACCTGTCGCCAATTATACCGGATTGAAATGGTGCATGGATATCGCGGAGTACAGAAAGCCGGTCCTAAGCACCGATAAATCCAAGATCCTTCTTTTCAAGAACAATTTCCCGTTTCTTGCACAATACGAAGAGGTCCGGGATACGATCCTTCTGCTGCATGCCCAGCGAACCCGGGCAAAGAAAAAAGGTCTTGAAAATGATCTTGCCATAGTCGTCGGAAAGAAAAGGGAAACAACTGCTTACCGGCCTGTTCAGTACGACCTGCCTCAAACTTATGGCACAGGGATCTATGGATTGCCAGCTAACGCATCCCTGGGAAGGATTTCGCAACAGCGGCAGCTGAAAGCCTATCTTATGTTTTACGATCAGCTGCTGGCCGATTTTCTCTCCCAGCTCTCGAATGCTTACAAACTCTTTTCGGTTGACGATATCCGGCAAACCTATTTTGCTCAGTTCCTGAAGGATATCAAAGACATGGATGCGGTTTACAACTCCAACATTCCTCCCGGAAAACTGGAGGATGTGCTTGCAAACCAGGATTCAACGGCACTTTCCAGGAACCGGTGGCAGGAACTCTACGAACCGAAGGACGTTTTCGAAGAAAGGAGGAACCGCTTCCTGGACCATCTGCTGGCCCGCTTCGCTGAATCATTCAACGACTATGCCCTGCTGATGTACAGCATAAATTACAATGATAAAACTGAGGAAAAGATCGATTTCACCGAGCTCTCCGCTTCCAAGATCCGGACCCTGAAGGAATACGATGTCATCAGCAGTGAGCGGGGAAAGGGATATAACTATTTCCCCCAGCTGGCCGACTTTACCCTTGATACCTCCAGGCTCTGGGACACCGATAATGTATCGGGACTGGAGAAAAAGATAAGCTTCCTGTCGGGGATCAGCGACTATTCCCGCAGGTTCCTGTACTGTATTAGAAACTTGGAAATCCTGTGCAATGAAGAAGAGATCATTGAAAACGGGAACACCGTTTTACATTGCTTTCACAGTTTTTCGGTAACGACACTGAACGGGCTCCGTATGCACTCCGGAGTAAAATATGAAACCCTGACCGAAGCCCGGCAGGCGGTATTGGATGTGACAGAACTGGGAGACGATGTTGCCGCATACCTATTCGATACAACCACTTCCAGACTGTTATTGATTGGGAAATCGAACGAGAACCTGCTGGAGAGCGACGATACATATCCTGACAAACCTTCGGCCATGGCCGTCGCCGCAATATTCGCCAAAGAGTTTTCTGCCCCCTGTAACGATCCTGTCGGAATGCACCTGGTTGAACATATACTGTTGCGGCCTCGTACTTCAGAATATAAACTGATGGAAGTCTGCCTTTATAACTGCGACTGCAGGTGTGAAACCGATCCTTACTCATTCAGGGCTTCCGTGGTGCTTCCTTATTGGCCGGGGCATTTCGACAGCATGGAATACAGGGAGTATTTTGAAAATAAGATCCGTGAAGAAGCTCCGGCCCATATCATGCTGAAGATATGCTGGCTGAACAACGAACTGATGCGTGAATTCGAGGTCCTCTTCAAAGCATGGACCGAATTGCTTGCACAGTTCAGTTATAATAAACAAGCCAATGCCGCTGCCTTTCGTGACGCCAACGATCATCTGATCGAGATACTCTCCCGCCTGCACAGTGAATACCCAAAGGCAACTTTGCACGATTGCTCGGAAAGCAAAGAAGGAAAGAATACCGTAGTCTTAGGCAAAACCGTATTAGGAACTTTTAAAAATTAATTGCCATGAGCATTGCTGATAAATTCCCCGTATTCGAAGCCGACCAGGTTCTTACCAATCACCACCTGAACTGCCTTTTTAATTTCCTCGACCAGCATAACCGGCTGACCCGGATGAAGCTGATCGGGAGCGGGATTGTATGCGGACTCGAACTGAAACACTCTGTTGCTTCCATCCGCGTATCCAAAGGCTGTGGCCTCACTTCGCAGGGATTTATGGTGACCCTGTGCGATACAGAATACACCCACTATATCCCCTTTGTCCCGCCGGCCTGGCCCAACGACCTGCACCTGATCACCCAGTGTTTGCCGGAGGATGAGATCAAGAAAGGAGAGTTCCTGTTTTACGGGACGTACGGGAAATCAGTCTATCAGTTGATTACTAATGAAGAATACAACAATCTGGATGTTAAGGAAAAGGAGAGCGCGGTTGCCCTGTCGCTTCTGCCTAAAAACAGGCGTGATGATTATGCGGTAGTGCTTTTCCTGGATGTAGAAGAAACCGACCTCAAGAACTGCGACACGAACGATTGCAATGACAAAGGCAGCCGGATGGACTTAGAGGTCAGGGCCCTGCTGGTTGACAAGTCGCTGCTCACCAAACTGCGGCCGATCCCAGCCGACAGCGCCCTGCTAAAACACGTGGAGCTGAGAAGATATAACATTCCGGTTCAGGAGATCAAATCAGCCGAAGATGTGCTGAATGCGTTTGCAAACCTCGTTGACGACAACGACACAGCCCTGACCCGTCTGGCCAACGACCTCAATTACTGCTGGATCCATTATCATTACCTGCTGAAGGATGAGCCCACCAACCCGTTTACGAATGTTCTTCCTGAGTTGAAATCAATCCGTGATGCCATCCTGAAAAAGTACCCCATCCTCATTCAGTACTTCTGCGACTTCATTGACGATCTCATCAAGTCATTTTATGAATTCAAACATAAAGTTTTCGAGGTATCCGGCGAATGCTGCGGCGATGAGCTTAAATTTCCGTTCCATCTCATGCTGGGAGATGCAGCCGCCGACACCAGCATCGAAACCCGCTCGGCCTTCAGGGAATATTTCATTTATTCTCCCCTGTTCGATGCGCAGGACGACAAACTGAATGAGATCAGAAGCCTGTTCTCCCGGATGAAACTGCAGGTGCAGGAGTTCGTGCTGAACAACCGGAATGAGACAGAAAACAAAGAGTTTATCAAATTCGTGGAGCGGCAGGTGAAAATTACCCCCAGCCAGTACGGGCGCATTTTCTTGTCCGATAAAGCCATACCTTACTACTACAAGGTGAATGACCCCGGCATGGAATTATACCGCTACTGGGATTATGATAAAACACGCAGAGGAAGTGCCCGGTTCAACCTGGGATATCATGCAAATCTTTACAATGCCGCCGACACCGTTGTAAATCCGCTGAAATATGATCTTGAATGGAATAACTTCTTCCGGGTGGAAGGGCATATCGGGAAACAGGTTTCTACAGCATTAACAACGATCAAAGAAATACAGCAGGACTACAACCTGCCTTTCGAAGTAATAGCATTGAGTGCCGACTATATCGGAGCCATCCTGAAGGGGAAAGATCCGGAATGCATAATACAGGATCTTGAATCAGATTACAGGACGCTGATCGCAGGCTTCCTGTGCAAGATCCAGGACACCCTGTGTATCGCTTCCCGTTTTCCAATCCAGATCCCACAATTCATTGTGAACTTTGAGGTAGGCTCGCTAAAAGCGATGTCATCATCCGAAGCCAAAGAGGTGAAAAACACATTTTCACCTCAGATGAACATTAAAGAGAAAGTTTCAGTCACCTTCACCTCTGCACTGGTGAATGAATTCCAGGCAGTGAACAAGTATACCAAAGGCGACACCATCCGCAAACTGTGCAATCCGGGCGAAGGTACTATCGGCAAACTATACCTTCAGGGAATTATCGATAATGATGGGAATTTTATCAACCCTGTGACCATCAATGCCAATCAGCCGATCACTACCCTGATGTACCATATATTCGAATTCCTCGATGCAGTGGAGAGCATCATGCAACTGGTCATGATCAATCCCTTGTCGGAAATTGATGTTTCGGAACTCAAAAAAAGGAATAACCGCTTCGAAACAGAGGTGCGGACGCTGAGCATCTTCGCCATTGGCCTTCTCCAGCTTCTTCAGGGAAAAGACAATTCTGAACTGACTGAATTGATCTCTGACCTGTATCTCGATGTGGTGGTCTATAACCTTCAGAGTCTGTTGTCGCTTTGTTTCCTCGAACAGGTTGCCTCGCTGAAGAGCGAATACCATCGCAGGATTGCCCAATACCGTCTCGCAAGGAACTTCAATTCATATTACAAGCAGCATGGCGGTCTGGAACATAAGGCCGGTGTTCCCAGGGGCGGCACATTCATCCTGGTGTACCACGAAAAACGAAATAACCGTTACCTTGATGTCCATTCGATGTTCGTGAGCAAGGAACTGGGCAACCTGATGGTGGCAAAATTCCAGGAACTTCTGAAGCCTGCGGTTGATGTTACTGAAATGGAATTCAGCACTCAACTGATGCAGGTTGCTACTCTGTACCGCGATCCCGAAATGTATTTACAATTCAGGGATACGATGACAAAATACCTCGACGACTGCAAAGACATTACTCCGGAAAAACGGAAACGGCTCAAGGACCTGATCGATTCGCCACCTGTCAAGCCCACCTTTACCCTTACAGATGGTATGGTGATCGCTGACTTTTATGTGCCTTATCTCTGTTGCAGCGACTGTCCCCCGCTGGTTTATATGCTTCCTAAAAAGGAAGAAATCCCGTCCGAAGCTCCGTCAATCGATATAGATATAAAGAAATTCTGTTCAGTCGATACGGCGGAATACCTGATCAAAGCATCCCCGGCCAACGGTACGCTCAGCGGTCCCGGTGCAGGAATCAACAGCGACGGGAAGTATGTGTTCATTCCCTCCAATGCAGGCCCGGGTCTTCACACGATCACATATAGTTTCGGGGGAAAAACAGCTAGTGTTCAGGTGGAGGTTGTACAATCGCCGGCAGCAAAATTCAGCTATACCATAGAGGTAAATAATGAAGCCGCCAAACTCATCCTGAAAAACGAAACCACTGGCCGTATAGCCATTACTACCTACGAATGGCTCCGCGATGGCAAACCTTTCTCCACGCTCGAAAATCCTGATCCCATTGAATTCAAGGTAGCTGCTCCCATCAGGCTCATCACCCTGAATGTTGCCAACGGTGATTGCAAAGACACCTTTAGCCTCGATATTGTGCTTCCTCCAAAGGATCCGACAATTGATATAATCCCGAAGGAGTTCTGCGAATCGGACACAAAAACGTACCCGGTGACCGTAACCCCGCAAAATGGGATAATCAGAGGCGACGGAGTGAATACATCAGGCGGGACTATCGTTTTTGTCCCCGCCGACGCCAAACGAACCGGCGAAGTGGAACTTTCCTATGAAGCTAACGGTAAGACCGCCCGGATAAAAGTGATGATCTCCCCTGAACCCGTTGTTGATTTCACCTACGAAAGCAAGGTAGCAAACGGGGTCATGACCGTGCAACTTAAAAATCTTTCCTCCAACATCAACGACAAAGCCAAATTTGAATGGACAGGGGCAGTGACCTCAACCGATTTTACCCCTCCGCCTTTCAGGCTCAAGCTGTCCGAACTTCCCGTAACCGTCAACCTGAAAGTTACGAACGGCTCTTGTGAAAAAGAAAAGGTTCTGACCATACAGTTGGAAAAGATTGAGCGAAGCGTCACGCTCTGCCGCAGGCTGAAAATATACAAGTTGGAACCGAACCTCTCTGGCAGCGATGTATTCGAGGTAACAGGGAATGACGGAATAAAAATGGATGATAAGACCCTCGAAGTCTCTCCGGCAAGAACGATAATCACGCAAACACAGACCTTCCACGTGTCGTACATGCTCAACGGAAAACTGGTGGAGGTCAGCATTACCCTGTTGGTGATTGATGCGGATTTCATCATGAAGATCACTCAAAATACCTCTCCCAGGGCCGTTTTCCCCATCATTCTCAGTCTGAAAGCCAGAAAACCGGATGCCACCGAGTATCAGTGGACCGTTACCAAAGCAGATGGAACTATTCTGTCTTTCACCGGGAGGGAAGTAACGATCAATTACACAGAATACAAGATATCAGCCGGTTCTCAGCTGACAATCAAATTGACTGTGCTGGCCCCTGACCCGGAAGGGAATATGTGCAAGGAGGCAGCGGCTTTCATACTCACCGAATCCATCTTTGGAAAACATTATAACGGAGAAGAGTTCGACAGCCACACCACAGCCTGATGCACTCCCGCAGCAGCCATAGGATCCAAAGACAATTCCTCGAAGTGGAATTCGGGGAGACAGAAGATGGTTTCGGCCTGCAGGACCGGCTGGCGGAATTGTATTATGACAGGCTTCAACCGGCAATGGAAGCGCTTATGGATGAAAGGTTCGGGGAAAACCGCTACGCTGTTGCCGACCGGATCGAACTGGACTGCGGGATCTTAGCAGAGAAAAACTGGGAAGAAGAGCTTACTGAGAAGACTATACGCCTGTTGAAAGCGCAATTGGCTGCTATCCCCGCGAAAGTGGCCAGACAGGAGGAAGCCGAAGCAGAAGAAAAGGGTGAAGCCTTCTTTCACTATCTCGAAAATGGTTACCTACCCTGGAACAGCAGAATCAATTCTCTTAACGAACTTGAATCCGGGATAAAGCTAGATGATCAGCTCATCACCCGGTTGAAAAAAACTATCCTGAAACATCCGGCTTCTGCCGAACGCCTGTTGACTCATTTCTCACACAAATTCAGGGATTCGGTCCGGTCAGTGTATGCCCGGAATAAATTCTTCCGGTCAAACTCAACATCCCTTCTGCCGGAAGATTTATGGACAGAGTTCAGCCTGGAAACAGGAAATCCTTTATCAACGAAGTTAATGGAGGAAATTGCCAGGGTTATCTCTTTAAGCTTTTCACCTCCTGATGTTGAACACCTTCCGGAAATCCTGTTTCTGATCCTCTGTTCTTCCGATGATCTCCTGGAATCAAAGGCCAGTACGCTGGAATATCTGGCAGATAAACTGAAGGATAATCCGGAATTGCTTGCCAGGCTAAAGACTCTGTACGAGGATGCTTTGCAAATCAGCATGGGTCCTTCAGTGCAGGCTGAGCATATACTTTCTGGCACGATACCAGTCACGAAAAAAGCTGACATTCCTGATGATGAGGTATCACTTACAAAAAGCAAGGATACAGTTGTCATTCCCGTTACTGCCGGAAAGTCCGCGGAAACTCAGGAAGCGATTTATATCGATAATGCCGGACTGATATTGCTGCACCCGTTCCTTCCGGTCTATTTTGAACATCTTGGACTTACCCGAAAGAACGAATGGATTGACGCATCCTCGCAGTTCAAAGCGATATATGCCTCCCAGTTTCTCGTCACCGGCACATTGGAAATTGAGGAGTTCAGTCTGATGCTGAATAAGATACTGTGCGGTCTCAAGCAGGGCGATGTCATCACGCCATGTCTGCTCAGGGAGGATGATATCCGGACAGAAGCAGAAGACCTGCTGAAAGAGGTTATCGAACAGTGGAGCATCCTGAAGAATACAAGCATCGGAGGGCTACGTGAGACTTTTCTCCAACGTCAGGGAAAACTGACAGAAGTTGATGATGGCTGGCTTCTTCAGGTAGAACGCAAAGCCGTCGATATCCTGCTGAATCATCTGCCCTGGGGAATCGGTCTGATCAAATTGCCCTGGATGGAAAATCTGCTTTTTATGGAATGGAACTGACGGATTAATCGCAAAAACCCCAAACCATGCAGACATTTAGTTTCTCCGAACAAAGTAAAACGCCGTCCTCAGTTACGATGCAGGCAGAGAAACGCAAACCGTTCTTTCCTGCCGTAAAAATTCATCCCAAACTTATTGTAGGATCTGCCCATGATCCTCTCGAACATGAAGCTGATGAAGTTGCAGGCAGGATCATGCGTATGCCTGCCCCGGAATGCCATACATGCGAAAGAGACAAGCTGTTTCGGCAAAAGCGCGATGAAGATGAGGAGAAGATATTGATGAAGAATGACAGTGGAGCCTCCTCCGGCATAGAAGCACCTCCTGTTGTAAATGAGGCGATCCGTTCAACCGGACATCCGCTAGATACCGGAACAAGGAAATTCTTTGAGCCCCGTTTCGGTCATGATTTCAAAGATGTGAGAATTCATACGGATGATGTTGCTGCCCGATCAGCCCGGGCTATACACGCACAGGCGTATACTATTGGCAACAACATTGTTTTCGGACAAAATGCCTACAGACTTAACACTGCTCAAGGACAGTCGTTGCTGGCTCATGAACTAACACACATTGTTCAACAAGCCAAGGGGACATCAGGAAGCAGGATCAGGAGATGGTCCTATGGAACCGGCACTCCTCCCCACACGGATTATAGTATAGTTCCGGCAGCAGATAAGAAAACCGTTGAATCGGGTATGAATCTTCTGAAAAAAGTAGTTGACAATCCGAAAGACTATCCTGTGTGCCACAGATTCTTTAAAAAGAATTGTCCGGGTGGGACTGACAATTCGTTGAAAGACCAGTTCGCGAATGCAAAGCTATGGCTTGATAACGATAAAAATGTCTGGGCATCCAGGGTAGGAGCTAATATCGCCTATACCAAACTTGCACTTAGGGTTGGTAGGTGGTGCATCGGCGGAGTATTGGTTCATGAACTTCTTCATCGCTGTGGTCAATCCAGTGAATCGCTGTGCGACGAGGCAATTAAAAAATGTGGATTCCGGGATGTAGGTATTGTAAATGGAAAAATCGTTGAAAAGTAAAACCGGACTATTACCCATTTATATCAAATCGTATCATAAATCCGAAGAAAGATGGCAACGCAAAAAAAGATTTATACCTACCGCAATGGTAAGAAAGTCATCCTGAAGACCTCGGATGATCAATTTGTGATTCGAACGAAAAGCAGAGAACAGCTCGAAAAGAAAGGCTACTCCAGGATAGAGAAGACTTCCTCCTCATCGTTCCGGGTCACCACCTCGCAGCTACAACTGGATTCCGAAATCGACGAACTCCGGAAAGAAAGCGTGGTCCACCATGCATACAATCAAGCCGACACTGGTCAGGAGTTCCTGATCACCGACCGGATCATCGTTTCATTTAAAACAGCGCCAAACCTTGAAACCCTGAATAAGTTCATCAACGATTTCAGTCTGGTACTTCTGAATAAACTCAGCGAGAAGGAATTCCTTTTCCAGCTTACCAATTACACGGGCATGAACCCGGTCAAACTGGTGGTGGAACTTACCGAAAACCATCAGGATCTGATTGAATATGCCGAGAATGACCTGAACATGCGGATGCGAAAGCATCAACTGCAGTTGCCGACTGACACCAAGTACTTCAGGCAGTGGCACCTGCATACGCATCTGCTTAACCAGTCATTCGATCCCCGGAGCTCATCACGTTGCGAAGAAGCCTGGATTACGCTCGGGAACTTCGGAAGCCATGATGTGGTTGTCGGAATTACGGACGACGGCTGCAAGATCAGTCATCCCGACTTCGCCTCTCCCGATAAATTTGCTTCCTGGGGATACATGAAAGGTACGCGCCTGATTGTGAACACCGATATCGACGCCAATGCTTCATTTATGTATGAAAGTGGTTCCAACCATGGCACCAGTTGTGCCGGCGTAATTGCCGGGGATGTCAATGGCGTCCTTACGGTGGGGGCAGCTCCCGGTTGCAGATTACTGCCTATCAAATGGCAATCCGACGGGGATTATCTTGAAATCTCCGACAGCAAGTTCTTTACTGTGCTTCAGTATGTTTCGGATAAGGTCGACATTCTCTCCAACTCCTGGGGCGGTGCTCCGGACAACGTTTACAGTACTGCCGTGGTAAACCTGATTTCGCAACTGGCAACCAGCGGAGGACGACGCGGCAAAGGCATATTGTTCCTCTGGGCTGCCGGCAATCAGAACTGCCCCATCGACTTTACGGGTAATAAACATATTCCATACACCGATGGCTGGGATGAGAGTGGGAGATGGATCGGGGTGGAAACTTCGAAAAGTTTCAACTGCAACCTCACGGGAATTCCCAATGTTATGCATATTGCTGCTCTTGCAAGCAATGCCCAGCGGAGCCACTATTCGAATTACGGAAATGGCATCTCGCTTTGCGCTCCGGCAAACAATGTTCATGAATATTACCGGTTACAGGTCACTGGTCTGGGCATCGCAACGGATACAGGAGAAGGACCGATGACTACTGAATCGTTCGGGGGTACTTCCTCTGCTACACCCCTGGTAGCTGGCATTGCAGCCCTGGTGCTTTCTGCCAACCCCTATCTCACTGCCGTCGAACTGGCCTCACTGTTGAAACAAACGGCCTCCAAAGACCTGAATTTCAATGGCTATCCGCAGACACCGGCAACTTCATACGACCCAAATACCTCCTGGGATATCTCACCTGTCGAACCATTTCAGCAGGGACAATTTTCTGATGCCGGCAGCGCCGACGGCACCTGGAGCCCCTGGTTCGGTCATGGCAAGGCTGATGCCTGTGCAGCGGTGACTGAGGCATTGAAACAGAAGAATATTACAAACGGGGTACTCAGGATCATTTCAGCCTTGGTAAATCCCGCCGGTAAGGATTACGGAAATGAGAAAGTATCGATCCTGAACGATTCCTTTACCACATCCTTACTAAATGGCATTGCCATCCGGGTGAACGGAAAGAAGAACATGCTTTCCGGACAACTCGGCGCCGGTGAATGTACTACCATCCGGCTGAACACCAATGTGCCGCTTTCTAATACGGGCGCTACCATTCAGCTTGTGGATGCATCGGACAACATACTGGCGGAAGTCGCTTATACAAAAGACATGGTGAAAACCGACAGGATTATTGTTTTTAGTTAAATTTCCAGTAGATGACAACGCCATCAACGATTCTTGAATCCGCAGTAAAAGACAGCGCCACGATTCACGACTCAGGCCGGAAGAAGCGTCCTTTCTTCTCTCCAATTGTCCTTCGGCCAAAATTAATCGTGGGTTCGGCAGATGATGCCTGCGAAAAAGAAGCAGAAACAATGGCCGCCCGGGTTGTGAGCATGCCGGATCAGAACAAGGCAAGCCCGTTTTTTGCACCAAAGAGAGCCCTGGCTGTTCAACGGAAATGCAACTCCTGTCCTGAAGAAGAAAGACTGCGGAAAAAAGGCAACGGGAAGTCTCCGTCCGAAGCACCTCCGGTTGTTTCAGAAGTCCTGCACTCCGATTCCGGCAAATCCCTGGATTTGGACACGCGTTCGTTCATGGAAACAAGGTTCGGCCATGACTTCAGCCAGGTAAGAATCCACGACAGCCCCCGGGCGGCGATGAGTGCAGGTGCAGTGCAGGCACAGGCATATACGGCAGGGAATCATATCGTGTTTAACTCCGGAAGATATGATCCTGCGACACGCGCAGGGAAAGAATTGCTGGCTCATGAGCTGACCCACATCATACAACAAACAGGTCGGGGAGCTGCCACAATTCGTCGGCTTGGCGCCAACCCCTCCTGCACTCCGGCTCAAACCCGGCAAATCCACCAGGCAATATTTGATGCAAGAGGATGGATCAATAATGCTCTGGCCAAGATTGAAATGGTACCCCGCCACCCGCGGGTAATCCCAAGCCTCCGACGGAATTTCGGGCCCGTGCACGGAGCCGAAGCAAATCTCCCTCTTATTACAGGGCGGATCAGGGTTGCGTACCGCACCCTGGGAACTATGCCTGTTACATGCGACACTCCGGGGACAACCCATTTCTGTGCTACCAATCATTGTGGCTGGGCAAACTTCGGCTCCAATGCGGCAACGATCTGCACCAACCCTCCAAGCACACTGGATATAGCTCCACCTTTTGCCATCCACTGTATCCTTCATGAATCCTTTCATGCCGGCATGAGTTTCATGACTGTCGATAATTATGTCGGAACAGCCGGCTACCCCGGAGCAGGTACAGATCCGCTGCTGAATGCGGATTCCTACACACAGTTCATTCAGGAACTTTCCTGAGTTAAATCAATTCTCATATCTGCTATTCAAACATTATAGCCCAAACCAAATCAACATGAAAACAATCCTCAATATCTGGCTTAAAAAGTACATGCTCCGACCTGTAGCCCGCTGTTCATCGGGCTGCTGACTTCGCTCCCTGAACCCTGAGCATCATGGAATCCGTCCTTCTCCTTTCATTGGTAACCGCTTCGGTATCATTTACGATCACTGAGATGAAGGTTTTTATGCCCTTCAGGGATTGGATCAGGAAGGGTAATAACTGGTTCGGGGAGCTCTTTTCGTGTGGATATTGCCTGGGCCACTGGATAGCATTCATCCTGGTCGCCATTTACCAACCCAGACTATTTCATACCTGGTGGCTGCTCGATTACTTCCTTACTGCCCTGGTAATAGCATGGCTGGCTGCATTACAGTGGATCGTGATGTGCTGGCTGTTTGCAAAAACAGGTAAATAACTTCCTCAGTAACTAAACTAATCCGGGGCCAGCACAACTACCTTGATAACATGGCAAGAACTGCCAATTAGCGTAAATGACTTCTGAACGGCACAAATTTAATGTCTTCATCATTAGACGCACACTATGGAAAAGTCCAATTTTTCATCCGGATGGAGTGATAATGAGTTCGAGTATTTAAAGAGCCTGCCGGAATTCCTTGGGAAAGTGATTTATGAACTTGGGCCTAAAACGGTTACAGCCGCAGAGCTGGCCAGGTTCCTCAGTAATACGCTGGGACTAAAAATCGAGATTCCGGATAAGGAAACTGCCGAGGATTCAGTATCCATATGAAAGCCTGCAGTAGAATGGCTTATGGAGACTGAAAGTCTGTTCAACCCTTCTTTTCCGGATTTCAAACAAATGAAGCCATGAGCAATCCGGCTGAAAGCGTTCTGCGCGACCCCTTCAGGGTCATCCTGGGGTTATGTCTGTTAGACTCAGGGTTGAGGAAACAGTTGGAAAAGACAGGCAGTTTTGAGCAACTGATGTCCAGAATGGATGGACCCATTGACGCAATCCTGTCGGAACAGGGCCGGAAACTCTTTTACGGTTCAGCTTCAAATACAATCAGTTCCGACAGTGTTCCGAACCTCACTGATGAACCGCTTCAGAAATTGGAGGAGGACTTGCTTGGGCGGGCGGCATTTGCCAGGTATCTGGCCAGGCGTCTTGAAAGCACGGAATTTCATTCGGGCGCCTATTCCATCCATTTATACGGACCCTGGGGATCCGGGAAAAGCACCCTGCTGAATTTTCTCAAGCAAGAGCTCCTGACTTCAGAGCGCCCAAACAATGGATCTGCCAAAACTACCTGGCTGGTCGCCGAATTCAATGCCTGGCGAAACCAGCATATCAATCCTCCGTGGTGGCCACTGTACGCTCAGATGTACGATATTATGAAGAAGAGCTTCAGCTTTGGAAAACGCCTGAAGGAATGGTACTGGCGGCTGTCGGTCGGACAGTGGATCTATATTCTTCTGTTCATCATCCTTTTGTGGTTATTGGTCATTGTATTCAATTCACTGAAAGCCTCAAATCCCAACGAAACCTGGGCTACCCTGGCCGATAAAATCAGCAAGCTCATAGCCCTGATCTCCACTGTAGCCGGAGGATTTATTGCTTTTACCCGCTCATTCCATCTTGGATCGGCAAAGGCTGCCAAAAGTTTCGAAGAGTTCGGACAGGATCCAATGAACGCGATCAGAAAGAGGTTTAAGAAGCACCTCGACTGGCTGCCTGCCAACACCAGGCTTATGGTCACAATCGACGATCTCGACCGCTGCACGAGCGATTATGTGGTTTCGCTACTCGAAGGAATCCAGACACTTTACCGGCAGGGAAATATTGTATTTATCGTCGCAGCCGATAAGCGATGGATCAATGCCTGTTTTGAAGAAAAATACACGAAGTTGAGCAACCTGATCATGGAACCAGGGAAACCCCTGGGAACACTGTTTCTGGAAAAGACCTTCCAGCTGTGCGCACCCGTTCCGGGTATGCCGAAAGAGTTAAAGGATGATTTCTGGAAGCAGCTCATTTCGCTGAAGGCGGAAAATATTCTCGATGAAATGGAAAAAGTGAGGAGCAATGCCAAAAATACGCTGGATGCCATCAGCGAGGAATCAGCCATCATCGATAAGGTGAACGAATTCAGCAAAAGGCCCATTCATGAACAGATTGCCATGAGGGCAGAGGCGGTGGTCCACCTGGCTACCCCCGGCGTTATGGAAAGAACGGAACACACCCTGAAGCAATTTGCGCCCCTGCTCGATGATAATCCCCGCGCAATGAAGAGGTTCGTAAATGCTTACAGCGTCAACAGAGCATTATCTACTTTATCGTTCTCCGACATCGAAGTAAACGATCTGGCCCAATGGACTATCATTTCCATGCGCTGGCCTTCACTCGCTGAAGAACTGACCTCCAATCCCGGATTGCTGGACAGTATCAGCAGTTCAGACTGGCCGGCCCTTGGTCCAAAACTGACCGAACTGCTGAAAAAGAACAGCGATATCCATAAAATCATCCTCGACACGGAGAATATCGGCTTCGGCAAACTAACGGAGGAGACTGTACGTCAATGTGAAAACCTGATGTAGCACCCGTCAGGACTGTGTTTGATTGCTCTTTCAAGCGCTGATCCGTCGCAGAATGTTGCATCTGCTGATTGTTGGATCGCGCTTCATTTATTGTTGGCATTTCCGGCACAATACAATACAACCCGAAGGTTCTTTCCGGAGGATTCTCCGAAGGAGCACTTCGTGCCTATGGACCTTTAGACCAAACGTACTCTGCGGAAGTACAGTTTTAGCCTGCATTCAGCCTGATTATATCCGATTTTGTGGTATATTTTCTTTTACCTTTATCCTTCAGGATGCCCCGAAAAGCCAGGCAGAATAAGCCCGGATATCCTGAATAAGTGTCATTATATGCAACACCAAATCGGTAAACGGATCTGGATAATCCCCGGTATTCTGGCATTTCTGCTATTCGGAATTCCGGCTCACGCCCAGGAATCTATCCGGATGGAGGCGGCATTTCCTGCAAGAGGTATAATCGTTGATACGGTACGATGCATTGCTCATCCGCAGATAAGCTATGCGTTTTTCCATCCGCATGGTTTTCCGGGCCGTACAAAGTGGCCGGTGCTTTTCGTGTTTGACCCCGCTGCCCGAGGGAATCTGGCCGTTTCTCATTTCCGCAGGGCAGCCGAGACCTATGGATACATTGTCATCGGATCCAACGACTCTAAAAACTTCTTACCGGAACATCAACTGGAAGATATTCTGAACAGTCTTTTTTCGGATGTCGGGACCAGGTTCCCGGTTGATTCAGGAAGGATCTGCACGGCAGGATTTTCAGGAGGTTCACGAATAGCCTCTTCGGTAGCCTTGAAAAACCGGAATATTTCAGGGGTGATCGCTTGCGGAGCCGGATTCCAGCTGGCTGCAGACTATGCGCAAATAAGAAAATTCAATTATATCGGACTTGTCGGCGATCGCGACATGAACTACCTGGAAATGTATGACCTTGTGAATAAGCTGGATTCACTCGGGATCGTTACAGAACTCCGGACTTTCAGCGGAGGCCATGTTTGGCCTTCGTCCGAAATGCTGCAGGAAGCTGCCGGATGGCTTGAGTTGCAGGCCATGAATAAGGGAATCGTCCAATGGGACGAAACCTTTATCAGCTATCAATACCAAAAATATAAGGATGAGGCTGTACACTTGCAGCAGCAAGGGAACCTGCCCGAATCGGTCCGCTGGTATAATTACATGATGAGGGATTTCCCTGACAGGAGCGATACCGTCCGCATGACTGCCGACAGCATCCGGAAGACCAAAGCCTATCTTCAGTCGCTAAAAAGGTTTACAAAAAACAGAGACTGGGAACTCGAAATGCAGAACAATCTGTTCACAGCATTCCGGAAACAGTTGATGAGAGGATCGCTGCCGGATAGCAGCCGCATCTGGTGGAGCGACCAGGTTCAGCGACTCAGGAGGATGGAAAAGGCTAAAGAACCGGAGAAACAACTCATCGCCTCCCGACTGCTGATGATGCTGGACGTTGCCTGTTATGAAACTGGTCAGGAATATTGGCAACTAAAGATGTATAAAACTGCCTCTTTATGTTTCCTGCTTGAATCATTGGTTGAACCGGATGACGGATATATCCGCTTCCTGCTCGCCCGGGCATATGCACTGGATAATCAACCGGAAGAAGCATTGCGGTCGCTGGAAAAGGCTGTTCAGCTGGGATATACAAACCGGCATGCTATCGAAACAGAAGCTGCATTTGCTCCTTTGAAAGCAGACAATCGTTTCACGGCCATCCTTAAACAAATTTCAGAATAGTCGGCCGAAGATTGCCTCCGAAACACAAGCAGATATCCGGTTCAGAAGTCAAAGTCAAACAATTCTGCCTGTGCCGGCTTCTTTTCAAGTTGAAGAAACGCTCGTTTCACCTTTAATCCGCCGGCGTAACCCGTCAATTCTCCCTTCGATCCAATCACCCTGTGGCAGGGCAACAGGATTGAAAGCGCATTGGCCCCATTGGCGGCGGCTACAGCCCTGATGGCTTTCGGATTTCCGAGCCGGACTGCCAGATCCATATATGTTCGGGTTTGTCCGTAAGGAATCTGCAAGAGCTGTTCCCAAACCTGCTTCTGAAAATCCGACCCCGCCATCAGGATCGGAATGCTGAATTCTTTCCTTTCTCTCCTGAAATACTCCGACAACTGCTGCTTCGTGATTGCAATGATCTCTGATTCGCCTTCGCAATAAGATGCACCCAGCACTTCGGTTATACGCCTGTCGATTGCCTGCCGCATCTTCCGGTATGCCCAGTCACAAAGGCATAAACGATCCTGATAAGAACCCAGGAGCAGCTCCCCGTAAGGAGAAATGAACCGGTGAACGATTATTTCTTTCATCTGTGAAATCTGATCATTCTCTTAAGAATTGCTTCGTGCATCATCTCCGGCATTGGGATTTTTAACTCCCTTATTCCGGTTTAAGGAATCTTCCTTGTGAATCCCGGGTAAAACAAAAGTAAAGAAATCTGCGCAGGCTGGTAGAAATAATGTTTATTCGTTGGTATAACTCATCTATGGGATTAGTCTCTTATAGGGGTTATCTTCGGGTTCTCTTCCGGCGCCGGAACAAGGGAAACGATTATAGTGTAATTTTAAGCTGCAGGATGAAAGGCAAGTGCGACCGGCTGTCGACGACCGGACACGTTGAATCAGGATAAAGCAGAAAAAACAATGCAACTCACTACGTTTATCAACCCCGACAATTATTCTGTCCACTATTGGCTTACGAAGCGAAGAGCGTCCGTTCAGGAGAAAACCACAGCCGGGTATATCCGGAAATTGATGCAGTATCACCGCTACGATCAGCCATTCGATTTCAGCGCCATTCGGAACCGGCAACTGCTGCGCCTGTTGAAATACGCCGGAAAGCATTGTCCTTATTATCGTGAGATACTTTCACCATTCAACCTTTCCGATAGAAATTGCTTTCGTGAGATTCCCTTCCTGACGAAAGACCTGGTAAGGAGCCATGAGAACGAATTAAAGTCTCAGGTTGTGCCCGCAAGCTGTTTCTCGTATCGTAAAACCGGGGGCAGCACCGGTGAGCCGCTGGGATTCTGGTCGACCGGCAATACCGAGATGATCCATCAGACATTTTTATTTGAACTACATGGTTATTTGCCCGGGGATAAGATCCTTGCCATGGATGGGACCAGGATTGATGAGCCTTTACTCTCCGCGAACACTTACTGGAAGGTGAAAAACAACGGCAAAATGCTTCCTTACGGAGGCATGGCGCTTTCTTCCCTGTACCTGAACGATAAAACAATCCCCTGCTATATTGACTTCCTGAATGAATATAAGCCCGATTTTATCCGGGGATATCCTTCCTTCATAGCTGCGATCGCAAAGTACATCCTTGAGAAAGAGATCACACCGGATTTTAGTGTCAAAGGCATTGAAACCACTTCAGAGATTTGCTTTGAATCGCAGAAGAAGCTGATCGGCGAAGCCTTTAACACAAAGGTGTTCGGACAATACGGACATACGGAAGCCTGCATTTTCGGGTATACCGTCGACGATTCATTCAATTACTATTGTTCTCCTTTGTACGGTCTGACGGAAGTTGTCGGAAGCAACGGGGAGCATGTCGGAGTGGGAGAAGAAGGTGAGATCGTTGCAACCGGCTTTTCCGGTTTCGGTTTTCCGTTTATCCGTTACAGAACAGGCGACCGGGCTGTTTACGGCGGTGAAAAGGACGGTATAGTAAAATTGAACCGGGTGCTGGGCAGGACAGCCGACTTTATCCTTAACCGGAACAACGAAAAGGTTTCACTGACAGCATTGGTTTTTGGTCAGCACTATAATGCCTTCAGGAATATCAACCGATGGCAGATCATTCAGGACAAGCCCGGCATCGTCGTCGTACGCATCGACCGGGCTAAAGAATTTTCAGCCAATGATGAAGCCGAAATTGCCGGTATCTTTTCACGTGTCGGCAATGTTGAAACCACTTTTGATTACAGTGGGGATTTCATTAAAACCAGGGCAGGCAAGATACGGTTCGTTGTGCAGAATAATATTGAATAATTGAATTCTCTGCTGCAGCCTCTGAAAGGATTCGCGCGGCAACTGGGAGATAACTATTATTATCATAGCTTCGCTGCCGCGCGAATCCTTTCGCGTGGTACTACTAAAACAAATCTAAAACAATCACATCATCCAGCAGGCCACTTTCTCCGATATAATCCCTGGCACTGCTATACACATAATCTTCCGGCTTGAAGACCAATCCTTTCTTAACAGGATTATTGTGAATATACCTGATTTTCTCAACTATTACTTTATTGCTCCATAATTCTACCGGTTTGTTATCATGCCTCCAGAATTGATGATGTTTTACATTTGAACTTTGGGATGCAACTCTTGCAAATCGTTCAAGTAGCCAATCCTTTCGGCTTTCTTTTGGATTATCCATGATAGCCTTCACAACAGCTCTGCTGGTAAACCTCTTAAAATCACCCAATAAATCCTCTGGCTTATTTTCTCCGGCACTTCTGAATACAAGGTGTACATGATTTGTCATTATACACCAGGCAAAAATTTCCATCCCTTTGTTCTTCTGGCAATAAGCGAGACTCTGCAACAGAATACCTTTATATTCATCTCTGGCAAATACATCAATCCATTCAACAACAGCGAAACTAACAAAATAGACTCCTTCAGGATTATGGAATTTATAATTGCGACTCATTTAACAAAATTAGCAAAGATCAAATCCCGCGCGAAAGGATTCGCGCGGTAACTGGGTTGTGCAGAATAATATTGAATAATTGAATTCTCTGCTGCAGCCTCTGAAAGGATTCGCGCGGCAACTGGGAGATAACTATTATTATCATATCATGCTCAGGCGAATATTTTATTTATTCTGGTGTAACAAAAGAAGAGCCTTGTCTGTCATAGCTCTTAAAACTCTGAAACAATGAAAAAAATCGATCTGACAATTGCACTTATGCTGGTCATTCTCGCTTTACCGGTTTTATCAGCTGTTAATCACGCGAAGACTACCAGTTCACTCAACGGGAACGGAAAAATCATTACTGAGGACCGTCCTGTTGCTTCCTTTCACGCGTTGAAAGTAAGCGGGGGAATAGACATTGAACTTTCACAGGGAAACGAACTGAAATTACAGGTTGAAGCAGATGAAAACCTTGTGCCAATAATCCGCACGGAAGTAAAAGACGGAGTGCTATGTATCTGGCATGACGAAAAGGTTATGAATGCGAAAACTATGAAGATTCATCTCACTTTTAAAAATTTGGATGCAATTACAGCCAGTGGCGGATGTGACATTGTTTCAACACAAAAACTAAATTTTAACATACTGAAAACGGATCTGAGTGGTGGTTGTGATATTAAATTAGACTGTAAAGCTGATAACCTGATTTGTGAACATAGCGGTGGTTGCGATGCCAAATTAAGCGGAGAGGCTGAAAACAGCACCTTTAAGGTGTCGGGCGGCTGCGATGTGAAAGCACAGGAATTTTATCTGAAAAACTGCAACATTGATGCAAGCGGAGGATCAGACGTGATCGTAAATGTAAAAGGCGATCTTACGGCAAAAGCTACTGGAGCCAGTGATATTACCTATTATGGCGAACCGGCAAAAGTTAATAAAAGCGCTTCCGGTGCTTCGGAAGTCCATGGTAAATAGTTCGCCAATCCCATAAGACTTTAAAGAACTAGATCCGATTACAGATAGTGTCTGTCAATGCTTGGCAACGAGCGCTGATAGGCACTATCATTTTGCTAATAATTTTCAGATATCCGGTAATTCATCATTTAATGACAGGCAGACAAATTATCAGGGTAAAAAAGAGAAAATAAAAAAGCCTTCCATTTCTGAAAGGCTTGATACTGTATGGGGTTTGTCTGTGGGCCCACCTGCCCCGATATATATCGGGGTGAACCAATTGACCTTTATGAATACCTGATAATAAGTTTTGTTATCATTTCAGGATATCTCTGAAGGTTATGAATGTAGACCTTACTTTTCATATTCTTTATATGCTTTTCTATCTTTCTTGCAATGGATATTGAAGGACAAGGGATTTCGAGAATGATACTCCAATCATTCGCAGCAGCGGTAAACTTGTCTTGTCCATAATACTTTGTGTTGTGCAAGAACAGTCGATCTTGGGGCAGAAGTTCAGTGGAACCAACATAATGACGCTCCAAAGTTCTTGAGTAAAGAATATATACAAATGCGCTCATAATAAAATCTAAAAAAAAGGCTGCTCAAGTAAGAACAGCCTAATTCTTGTGGGCCCACCTGGGCTTGAACCAGGGACCACCTGATTATGAGTCAGGTGCTCTAACCAACTGAGCTATAGGCCCGAATAGCAGGCTAAAATTCGCCTGCTATCATTCAGATGCAAAATTACACTTTTCAGGCGAAAATCCATACCCCCTCATCCGGATTTTCCATAGCAGCAATTCCCAAAAATTCCCAAACCTGTACTAAGTTGTTGCCGGCCACGTTCAATTCCCGTACTTTTGTCCTACCAATTCCTTCCGTTATGAAGAAACTTTGTCTGAGCAGCATACTGCTGATCCTTGTGGCTGCCACTTTTGCCCAGAAACCAACAGCTGAATCCATACGTAAACGGTTCAGCCTGGGTACAACCTTTTTCACCGATATCTGGATGGATGTTCCTGACTCCATCAATCCCCGTGCTATAAACCAAGGCGTGGATGTGTACACGTATTACAATTTCCCCATGGACCGCAAGGGGCACATGTTCTTCTTCGCCGGTGCCGGTATCGGAGCGCATAACTTCTACCACAATGCCCTCATCGGAACCAAAAACGGAGTATCGTACCTGTACAACGTTCCGGATAAAGACGATAACGGGAATAGCATCTCGGTAAAAAAGAGCAAACTATCCATTACATACTTCGATGTACCCTTTGGTTTCCGGTACAAGGCTGCCAACAAACTGCACGGTACCGTCGGATTCAAGGTAGGCTGGAGCCTGAATGACCACTCCAAATACAAAGGCACCGACCTGGATGGCAGCGGACTGACAGTTAAGGAAAAATCAGCCAAACTGCCTAACATTGAGAACTTCCACTACGGACCGTTCGTGTCTATCGGCTATAAATGGTTCGGCCTGACCGCCAGCTATCAGATCTCCCCTATCTTCGAAAAGGACCTCGGGCCTCAGATCTATCCTATCTCGGTCGGCGTTACCTTCCGCCCCAACTGATCAGATCACAAGAGAGAATATCGTAACAACTGCAACGCCTGCAGCAAAACCCAGATAAACCTGGGCGGAGTTGTGGGCGTTGAGTTTTAACCTGGCAAATCCAACCAGTCCCGAAAGCAGCATTGCACCAGCTATCGTTGCAGGCATTACTAGTCCCAGATTCAACGACAAGCCTGTCAAAGCTGCAGTAGCTGCACCCCACGACAGGGTATGCAGACTGATCTTATAGAACAGATTCACAAGAAGTCCGGTTACCAGTGCAACCAGCATACAGTAAAGCGCATACTGGAAATAGCCCGGTAATCCGCTTTGCCGCATGATGTAAATCAGTCCATAGCCGGATACTGCGGTAAACAGCAATGGGAGAGTCCGCTGTGACCGTTCCTTCAACTCAATGGAATCGATAAGCCTGAAATAATACATCGTCAGGATCATGACGACAGGCAAGAGGAAAGTAAAGACAAATACCATTGACAGGAGCCAGATCGTTGCATTCATGCTGAATGATTGCGACTGAAACAAGGGCAACTGCAACAGGAGGAACATGAAATAAGTCGGGATTAGCAACGGATGCAGCAGGTAGGAGATAGTTTGGGCAATGCGGTCTTCCATCGGATTAATTTGGGGTTACAAAGATAGATGAGGAGAATGTTGATAAGATAAAAGATAAAAGGAAAAAGATAAAAGATAAAAGAATTTGGGAATGTAGGAATGTAAAAATTACCTGATTCGGCAATTCGACAATTCGACAATTAGTTGATTCGAAGATTGAATTTCTATTGTACCCCCATGCTCTCTGCCCTTCGCACTCTGCTTAAAGATAAAAGAATTTGGGAATGTAGGAATGTAAAAATTACCTGATTCGGCAATTCGACAATTCGACAATTAGTTGATTCGAAGATTGAATTTCTATTGTACCCCCATGCTCTCTGCCCTTCGCACTCTGCTTAAAGACAAAAGATAAAAGATGATAAACCTGCTTCCCCTCTGCTCTAAGCCCTTAGCTCTCAGCGTTGAAGATAATAGACAAAAGGGAAAAGATAAAAGAATTCACCAAGAATGACAACCGAATGACTATCGAATGGCTACCGAATGATCCGCCAGCCGGCGGAAATGACTTTTGAATGACTATGATTGACCATGAGTGACAACTCGATCTTTCCCAGCCCTGTGCTCCAGGCTCTATGCTCCCTGCTCCTTGCCTACACGCTTTTTCTAAGCCGTGCGACGGGTATCATAAGTTGTTCGCGATACTTGGCGACAGTCCTGCGGGCAATAGGATATCCTTTCTGCTTCAGGATGGCAGTGAGCTCCTCGTCCGTTACAGGTTTCGTCTTATCTTCCTCCGCAATGCAATCGGAAAGGATCTTCTTGATCTCACGTGTAGAGACCTCTTCACCCTGCTCATTCTGAATGGATTCGGAGAAGAAACTCTTCAGCAGGAATGTGCCGAAAGGAGTTTGAACATATTTACTGTTGGCAACCCTGGAAATGGTGGAAATATCCAGATTCACCTTTTCGGCGATATCCTTCAGGATCATCGGGCGCAACAAGGTTTCGTCCCCGTCAAGGAAATAATCGTACTGATACTCCATGATGGTTTTCATGGTCACATACAGGGTATTCTGCCGCTGCTTGATGGCATCGATGAACCATTTGGCGGAGTCGATCTTTTGTTTGATGAACAATATCGCATCCCGCTGGGTAGAATTGCTCTTCTTCCCATGGTTCTCATTATAAGCTTCCAGCATATCGGTATAGGTCCTGCTGAGACGAAGTTCCGGCATGTTCCGCTGGTTTAGCGTCAGTTCAAGTTCCCCGTCTTTGTTTGTGATCACAAAATCCGGGACGACGTAATGATTAGCCCTGGAAGAGTCGCTCATCGAATTGCCCGGTTTGGGATTCAGTTGCAGGATCACATTGATGGCATCACGCAATTCCTTCTCACTGGCATGGCTGCGCTTGAGGATCTTATCGTAATGTTTCTTGATAAATTCTTCAAAGTACCGGTCCATGATATGGATGGCAAATTGAACGGCAGGTGAGCGCATCTCCCGCTTTAGCTGCAACAGCAGGCACTCCTGCAGGTTTCTGGCTGCAACACCTGGAGGATCAAGTTCCTGTACCACCAGCAGGACCTTCTCTATCTCTTCTTTTGTGGTGTTGATATTCTGTGTGAACGCCAGGTCATCTACCATGGCATTCAGATCTCTCTGCAGGTATCCGGCATCATCGAGGTTACCAATGATGGTGAGGGCGATGGCATGTTGCACCGGGTTAAGCTTTCGCATGCCCAGTTGCGAGATCAGGTTTTCCTGGAATGTGGTGCCTGAAACAAAAGGAATCTCTTTGCGTTCATCATCAGGCGACTGGTTTCCTGCTTCAAGCCGGTAAGCGGGAATGTCGTCGTCATCGAGGTAGTCGGCTATGTCGACATCGTAATCATCTTCATTTTCCTTCGACTCCTCCTGATCGCCTTCCACCGGTTCTTCGGAAGTATCTTCGGGGGCTGCATCATCGTATTCGTCGGATATCTCTAAAACCGGATTTTCCTCGATTTCCTGTTTGATCCGCTGCTCCAGCGCCAACGAAGGTATCTGCAGAAGCTTCATCAGCAATATCTGCTGAGGTGAAAGCTTTTGCAGCATCTTTTGCTGTAAGCGCTGGTTTAACATTATCCGATGCAGTTAGAAAGGTTATTCAAAGTTAATTCAAAGTTGCCTACCGATGACAATCAGGAAGATCAGAATTCGGCATTCAACGGAGTCCTGGGGAAGGGGATCACGTCCCTGATGTTGGCCATACCTGTCACGAAAAGGATCAGGCGTTCGAATCCCAGCCCGAATCCGCTGTGCGGCGCAGTGCCGAATTTACGTGTTTCGAGGTACCACCACATATCTTTCTCCGGAATTTTCAACTCCGCGATCCTGTTAAGCAATACATCGTAATTTTCTTCACGCTGCGATCCGCCAATGATCTCACCGATCCGCGGGAACAGCACATCCATAGCCCGGACCGTCTTACCGTCAGGGTTTTGCTTCATATAGAATGCCTTGATGCTCTTGGGATAGTCGGTGAGGATAACCGGTTTTTTAAAATGTTTCTCAACGAGATACCGTTCGTGTTCCGACTGCAGGTCGATTCCCCAGCCAACAGGGAATTCAAATTTCTGACCGGAGGCCAGCAGTATGTCGATCGCTTCAGTGTATGTCAGCCTTTGGAATTCATTGTCAACGACCATCTTCAGCCTTTCGATCAATTCCGGATCATACATTTTCTGCAGGAACTCAAGGTCGGCGAGGCAGTTTTCAAGTGCATACCGGATGAGGTACTTGAGGAAGTCCTCGGCAAGGTCCATGTTATCGATGATGTCGTAAAACGCCATCTCGGGTTCGATCATCCAGAATTCGGCCAGATGCCTTGGGGTATTACTGTTTTCAGCCCGGAAAGTGGGGCCGAAGGTATAGATCTCAGAAAGGGCAAGTGCACCCAGTTCCCCTTCCAGTTGTCCGGAAACCGTCAGATTGGTACTCTTACCGAAAAAGTCCTGAGAATGGTCCACCTGACCGTTTTCAAGTTTTGGCAGGTTCTCGAGATCCAGCGTGGTTACTCTGAACATAGCGCCGGCGCCTTCGGCATCGGAACCGGTAATAATGGGAGTATGCAGGTAATAAAAGCCCCTGTCGTTGAAATATTTGTGTATGGCAAAAGCCATGTGGTGACGGATGCGGAACACTGCTCCGAATGTGTTGGTGCGGGGACGGAGGTGAGCGATCTCCCTGAGAAATTCCAGCGTATGTCCTTTCTTCTGAAGAGGATAAGTATCTGCATCCGCAGAACCGTAAACCTCAATCTCCCTGGCATGGATTTCCACTGCCTGGCCGGATCCCGGCGATTCCACCAGAGTACCCGTAACAGAAATACAGGCACCCGTGGTGATCTGCTTCATGAGGTCTTCATTGAAAGAGGCCGGGTCGGCAACAACCTGGATGCTATGAATGATAGAGCCGTCGTTAACGGCGATGAAAGCTACATTTTTATTCCCGCGCTTGGTACGTACCCAGCCTTTAATAGTAACTGTCGATCCAATTCCGATGGTGGCATAATCCCTGAGAATAGCGGCAATCTTTGTCCTTCGCTGAACTGTCATAAATCACACTTTATTAAGCAATTAACTTCTTCTGGATTTCATTGAGGGGCAAATTTATAAAAAAATGGCATCGGCTACCCGGATTATAGCGTCTGTCGTCGGAATGAAGCGACTGACACTATAATTAATTGAAGGATGGCTGAAAGGTAATCCGTTTGAAGCCTGATTTGTTCTAATTTTACTGCTGAAGCCCGAACCTATGTTATTCGATATTCTTCCGTTGTCTTCCTGGCTTACCTCCGGAGCAATGCCTTTGGTCATAAGCGGTCCGTGCAGCGCCGAGAGCAGGGAGCAATTGCTTTCAACAGCCCGGCAACTGGCAGGTATTCCCCAGGTGAAGGTATTTCGGGCCGGGATATGGAAGCCCCGGACCCGTCCTTCCGGTTTTGAAGGTGTCGGAGTGAAAGGCCTGTCCTGGATGCAGGAGGTAAAGTCTGAAACAGGGCTGCTGACTACGGTAGAAGTGGCCAAACCCATGCACATAGAGGAAGCATTGCGGCATGGGATTGATATTTTGTGGATAGGCGCCCGGACAGTGGTGAATCCCTTTTCTGTTCAGGAACTGGCAGAAGTGTTAAAAGGGGTCGATATCCCTGTGATGGTCAAGAATCCCCTGAATCCGGATACAAAGCTCTGGCTGGGAGCCATCGAGCGACTGAATGCCGCCGGAATACGAAAGTTGATTGCCGTCCACCGGGGATTTTACTACTATAAACATTCCATCTACCGGAACCAGCCCATGTGGGAGATCCCAATCGATCTCCAATGGCAGGTACCTGAATTGCCTGTGATCTGCGACCCCAGTCATATCTGCGGCCGCCGCGACCTGCTTCAGGGCATTGCACAGAGAGCACTCGATCTGGGTATGGCCGGGTTGATGATCGAATCGCATATCCAGCCTGAAAAGGCTCTCACCGATGCCGAACAGCAACTGACCCCCGAAGCGCTTGCATCGTTGATTGCGTCTCTCACTGTGAGAAAATTCTCCGGGAATCTGGAGTTCGAAACGAGACTGGAACATTACCGGAGCGAAATCGACAAGATGGATGGCGAGTTGATCGATATCCTTTCGAAGCGGATGAAAATCGTGGAAGAAATCGGCAACTACAAGAAGGCGAACAACATCACTGTACTGCAGATCCGGCGATGGAGCGAGATCATCTTCGACCGGCTGAACCTGGCCAACAAAGCCGGACTGAAAAAAGAATTCATCCTGAAATTGCTCCAGCTTGTCCACAAGGAATCAATCCGGATCCAGGAAGAGATCATGGGACAAACGGATGAAGAAGAAGTCTAGGCAAATTGCCTGTTCCTCCAGGCTCCTCATGAATGCTGAACTCACTTCTACAATGGTTCCCGCCTGATCCTGACATGTATCAGCTATCAGACACTTTGCAGGCAGGTGATCCTAAGCTGTTGCAGAAATTTTCCGGGTTGACCCGCAACCTACATCCAGTTTTTCCGTTTGAAGAGGAAAATGAATCCTCCTGAGATCAGTATCATTGTCACGATGAGCACCCAGAAGAAGCTGTGTTGCGTTCCGAAAGGCAATTCCACATTCATCCCGTAAAGACTGGCAAGGAAGGTGAGTGGAAGCAGGATTGAGGAGATAAGTGTAAGGGTCTTCATGATCTCGTTGCTGCGATTAGTCTGCATCGAGTCAAAGGTCTTTGACAATCCTTCGATGAGCTCTTCGTAGTCTTCGATCATGTCCCACATCTTCTGGTAGTAGTCGAGAATATTGCCCCAGTATTCTTCCATGCTTTCGGCGAATCCTTCGATGGCGCCGCTTTCGAATTTCTGGAACAGCCGGAGTTGCGGTTTGAAAATGGTATTGAGGAGGATGATATTCCTTCGGGTAAGAGATATGCGCTCGATTGTCTTTTCGGCCCGTTTGTTGAAAAGGTCGCGGTTGATCAGTTCCACTTCGATTCCCAGTTTGCTGATCAGCGACAATGTTTCCTGCATCAGTTTTTCCAGGATCTTGTACAACAGGGCATCGGATGTGCCTACTTCCAGAATCTCGTATGGGTCTTTATGATCTTTTGCGCTGTCGAACAGGCTGCTCACCACCCAATGCGGTTTCCCGATGGTGATGACGTAATCCTCACCCCAGAACACTTTCACTTCCTTGGTTTTCAGGAAGCGGTTCCAGCGGTCGTACGAAGGAAAATGAAGGATAAGGAAGTAATAATCGTCGTAGATGTCGATCTTGGGGCGTTGGTTAACACTTCGCAGGTCTTCAATATCGAGGGGGTGGAAGTGGAAGTTGTCTTTCAGGAAGTCCAGGTCTTCATCGGTAGGGTCCTGGATATTGTGCCACCGTAAGGTGCCGATTTTAATGGTCTGAATCATAGGTATAGCCCCGTTTTTGATCGTATGTACTCCGTTGTCTACATCCCGTATGGAATTTTTTTGATTTGATGCGCAAAAGTAAGGTTTTTAAAGGATCGGAAAACCCAGGTCCCGACAAAATATATCCGGAACCGTGGCGAACATGTCCAAAGGGGAAACCTTAATCTGGATTAATTGAGGTAATACCGTGCTGCAGAAGTCGGCCTTCTGCTGCCTGACAGATGCTTGCCAAACCAGGATGGCACCGATATACATACTACCTGAAGAAATCGGAACTCAAAAGTCCGAAGGCCTGCAAGAAACACTCGACTGCAGGAACAGAATTCAGTATACCTTACAGGATATCTGAATATCTGAAAAAGCTAATGAATGATCAGGCAAAGCGTGACGGATGCCAGGTTTCAGATCATCTTCGTCGCATCCACCCATTCATTGAACTGCTCATCGGTAACCAGTCCCAGTGACAATGCTGCCTCGCGCAGGGTTGTGCCCTCATGATGGGCCTTTTTTGCAATTTTCGCAGCATTCTCGTAACCGATATGCGTATTGAGAGCTGTAACCAGCATCAGCGAATTCTCCCGGTGCGATGCTATGTTCCTTTCAATGGCCTCAATTCCGACAGCACAATGATCGTTGAAGGACACACAGGCATCTCCCAGCAGTCTGGCAGCCTGCAGCAGGTTATAAATCATGACCGGCTTGAAGACATTCAGCTGAAAATGACCGTGTGTACCGGCTACAGTGATGGCTGCATCGCAACCGATCACCTGGGCGCAGACCATCGAAAGAGATTCATTTTGGGTTGGATTCACCTTGCCGGGCATGATGCTGGAGCCGGGTTCGTTCTCCGGCAGATGCAACTCACCAATCCCGCAGCGTGGACCGGAAGCCAGCAGCCGGATGTTGTTTGCAATATGCATAAGACTCACTGCCAGAGTTTTGAGCGCTCCGGATGTCTCGACAATTGCATCATGTGCCGAAAGGGATTCGAATTTATTCTCTGCCGTAATGAACGGATATCCGGTAAGTCCGGCGATCTTCCGCGCCACCAGTCCGGCATATCCCTTCGGGGCATTAATACCTGTCCCGACAGCCGTCCCTCCCAGAGCGAGTTCCGACAGATGTGCCAGTGTATTCTTCAGTGCTCGAAGGCCGTGATCGAGCTGGGAGACGTAACCGGAAAATTCCTGCCCCAGAGTGAGCGGAGTAGCATCCATGAGGTGGGTTCGTCCGATTTTCACCAGGTTTGAGAATTCTTCCGATTTCTTAGCCAGGGTATCCCTGAGGATTTGCACTCCGGGAATTGTGGTTTCCACCACCATCTTATAAGCAGCGATGCTCATAGCCGTGGGGAATGTGTCATTACTGCTCTGCGACTTGTTCACGTCATCGTTGGGATGCAGCGGGCTCTTCCCTTCACCCAGTATCCCTCCTGCCAGCACATGCGCACGGTTGCTGATCACCTCATTCACATTCATGTTGCTTTGCGTGCCGGAGCCTGTCTGCCAGATCACTAACGGAAACTGATCGTCGAGTTTTCCATCCAGGATCTCATCGCATACCTTGCTGATGAGTTCGCATTTTTCGGCGGGCAACGCGCCAAGATCCATATTGGTGAGTGCCGCAGCCTTTTTAAGGATGGCAAAAGCCCGGATCACCTCCCTGGGCATGGAGCCCTCCGGCCCTACCTTGAAGTTACCCCTGGAGCGTTCCGTCTGGGCTCCCCAGTATTTATCGGCCGGCACTTCCACCGGACCCATGGTGTCGTTTTCGATGCGGGTTTTCATTGCAATATGATTGGTTAATTTGAATTGATAAGACGTTAGTTAAAGCAAAGGGCTGAGAGCAAAGAGCAAAGAGCAAGAGAAATGAATGTGGATGTAGATGGTTGTTATACAAACAACGAGAAATGCAAATCAGCTTTGACAATCATACTGAATACATTTATACCGTGGCATTCATCTTTGACAGGTCTGCAAAATGAAAAAGCAATGGCATCATTTCGCAAAATGAAAATAGCAACGGTAAAGTAAAGTTAATCATTTTATGGCGTTTCGGAAATTGTGAATCTTTCTGGAAAGTTCTTCCAATTCCATTAACAATGTGTCCTTCAAGCCAGCTTCAAGTATTCCTTCTTTATGCAAAATAATCAGAATGTTGGCGCATTCAAATGAAGATCGCCTCGCTATATTCAGAAAATGAGCAAATTCACTTCCCGAATAGGAACCAGATCCCTCAGCAATATTGTTGGGCATACTCATGCCAGCACCTCTTAATTGTTCCGCCCATCGGAATAACTTCCTGCTTTCGAGTATATCAGCGATTTCGAACAATTCCCGGCAAATCTTAACTGCTATTTGCCATATTTCAAGACCTTCAAAACGAAATGACATATCTTAAAAATTAATAAATCAGAACAAGCTAATATACTGTCCGTTAAAAATAGGGTAGTAATAGCTAAAGCAATCTTGAAAGATTCAAATATACAAATCTAGACTCGTTCCTTCAGGCAAGAATTTATCAAGTAACTTCCAATGCCCTCTGCCCTACGCCCTATGCCCTTTGCCCGAATTTACAATAGCTCATTTATCGCTTCCCGCGGCTGCCCAATAACAGCCTTGTAGCCCCTTACCACAATAGGACGCTGGATGAGTTTCGGATTTTCGAGGAGTATGGTGACCCACTCCTCGTCAGTGAAATTTTTACCATGGAATTGTTTCTTGTAAATATCTTCCTGTGTTCGGATAAGTTCCTTTGGGCCCTTGTTCAGCTTCATGAGCAGATCTTTGAAGGTTTCGCGGCTGAAAGGTGTTTTCAGGTATTCCACAACCTGGATCTCCTGGCACCTGGCTTTCAGGTATTCCAGTCCTTCGCGCGATTTGCGGCATTTTGGATTGTGATAGATCGTGATCATTGATTGGCTCATTAAAGGTGTTAAGGATTAAATTACCGCTAAGTTACTGATAAACGGCATATAGCGATCGTACGATAGCAGTTCTATCGCTTTTTGTAGATACGGAAGATCACTGTCCGGCCAAATGATTCCGTGTTGTATTCTTTCACCCTCTCAAAACCTTCCTCCATAGTAAAATCATGTTTATAAGCAGCGAAATGCTCTGAGGTCCAGCTATCCCAAATAACTACAGAACCATTTGGAATATCTGAAAGTGGCATCTCGGTGAAATTATCATGCAACCGGTTGTCGAAAGGGTCCAGCCCGAAGGTGTAACTAAAGAACGGCTCGGAATAATAGAGTTTTGCATCCGGAAATTCTGCCTTTACCTCCCTGCTTATGGTATGCATCAGGCTCAGTTCAGGTCGTTCACGGAAGTCTCTTTTCCAGTTGACAGAGGCTGGATTTCCCAGGAACGGGAAAACGGTTACATACAACAGGAAAAGCGAGAGGATGACTGTCGCAATTCGCTTGTTAACCACGACATTCTTTAACAGCTGTTGTAGGGCAAACAACGAAATGAGCGCCTGCAGCGGTATCAGGGGCACCAGGATCCGGATAAGTCCGTAGGAGGTAAACAAACCCCAATGCCAGGCTAGGGTATGAAAGATGAAATAAGCCAGGAACAAGGCAGGTAGAAGCAGGTAAAGTTCGGTTCCGTTTTCTGCCTGCAGTGCTCGCCGGATCTTCACTCCCCGCATCAGGAGCAAAACCAGACCGGCTAAACTACTTACGGTCAACGGAATCCCGACTGCCAGCACCCATTGTTCCGCATAATGAGTGAGGGTGCCGCTGCCATAATCACTTGTAACTGAGTAGGGAACATCACTGATTATCCAGAAAGGCCCTTTTCCTGCCAGTATGCCGGCTATTGTAAGCACTGCTGATCCTGTGGCAAGGAAAGGAAGCGATTTCCATTGTTTCTTCAGGCAATAGTAGAGACCGAACAGCACTATCATCATGACTCCTTCGGTCCGGATGAAAGGGATGAAGGAAACAAGGACGGCAGCAGAGATGTAGCGTTTTTTGAGGGCCAGGCAGAATGACGCAATCAGGAACAGCCCGAAGAGCGGTTCCGTGTAACCGGAGAACAGCAGTGTATAATAAGTCGGTGCGAAAAAGGTGAAGAGTATTGCCAGCCAGGGAACACGGAATCCCAACTTTTTAGCTGACAGATAAGCGATACCGGCAGAGAGCAGTCCGGCAAGACCGTTGAAAAGCTTCATACCACCAAAGCCAAGCTGGGCAAACGGTGAGGCGAGAATGGTAAAGACGGGCTTCGCCCAGAAATCAAGGAACAACCGGGGATGGTCAAAGGCATAGCGGGCGAAGTAGTAGTGAACGATGTTATCGCCACTTTCCCGCACAAATCCGGAAACCAGGCTGTAATAGACCACAGGGATGGCAAGCAGGGCCAGCAACGCCAGCGCTATTGTATCATCTCTCCTGCTTTTTGCGAACATCAATTGTTTTTATCTGGAAAACTGAAATACAGTCGTCTTGAAAGTAAGCTGCTATTAGAGATATACATTAACACAAAACCAGGTTATGATAATTTCCCGGATTCAATATTCCTCCTGTAACCAGCTGATCCCTACTCTCCTTCCCTCCCGAATTCCATGAGGTATGCCTTGATGAAATCGTTCAGGTCGCCGTCGAGGACTTCAAATGCATTGGAAGTCTCAAAGTCGGTACGAAGGTCTTTTACCATTTTATACGGATGAAGCACATAACTCCGTATCTGCGAGCCCCATTCGATTTTCTTCTTCTTGCCCTCGATCTCGGCAATGGCTTCCCGTTTCTTGCGCAGTTCGATTTCGTACAACTGTGATTTCAGCATTTGCAGAGCCTTTTCCCGGTTTTGCAATTGCGAACGAGTCACCTGACATTCGATGATGATGCCGGTAGGTTCATGCCTGAGCCTGACAGCCGTTTCTACCTTGTTGACATTCTGGCCGCCGGGGCCGCTGCTTCGGAAAGTATCCCAGGTAATATCTGCCGGATTGATCTGGATATTGATATTTTCATCCACTACCGGATACACATAAACGGAAGCGAAGGAAGTGTGCCTGCGGTTGGCGGAGTCGAAGGGAGAAAGACGGACGAGGCGGTGAACGCCATTCTCGCCTTTCAGGTAACCGAAGGCATGGTCACCTTCAATTTCAAGGGAAACGGATTTGATCCCAGCCGTATCCCCTTCGTTCAGGTCCAGTTCCTTGACCTTGTAATTATTTCTTTCCGCCCAGCGGATGTACATGCGCATGAGCATCTGGGCCCAATCCTGGCTTTCCGTTCCACCTGCCCCGGAATTGATCTGGAGGATGGCACTGAGCTGGTCTTCCTCGTTGCTCAGCATGTTACGGAATTCAAGATCATCGATCAGGCGAAGGACCCGGGCATTCTGCTGGTCGACTTCTTCTTCAGTTGATTCGCCGGCCTGAAAAAAGTCAAAGAAAACCAACAGATCTTCATATTCGGCTTTGGCCTTATCGTAATGCTCTGTCCAGCTTTTCTTTTCCTGGATGGCTTTCAGAACGATCTCCGCCTTTTTGGGATCGTCCCAGAATCCAGGATCGTGTGTTACCTTTTCTTCTTCAGCTATCAGTTCAAGTTTGTGATCGATGTCAAAGATACCTCCTCAGGGCTTCAAGCCTCTTTGCAGTCTCTTTCAGGTTATCGGAATTGATCATGGTATGGTGTGATTTGTTGATTATTCATTATTCTCATCAGCCTTCAGCACTTCAGCAATCAATGAAGGTTCAAACCCTTTCCCGGCAAGGAAACGCATTGTTTTCACCCTGTTTTCGCGGTTATAGCCGCCCAATGAACGGATCTTTTTATTCAGAAGATCCGCAATACAATGCCTGTACTCGGATTCAGCAATTGTTGTCATTGCCTCGCTGATAAATGATGATGGCAGTTGCCTGGCCTTCAGCTCAGCTATGATCTTCAGCCTTCCCCACTTCAGGTTTCTGAACTTACCCCTTGCAAAGGCTGCGGCGTATCTTTTCTCGTCCAGGAATCCCTGCTGCACAAGTCTTTCGATGATCTTCCCTGTCTCAGCGGCGCCCGCTCCCCACTGTTTCAATTTTGTCCTTACTTCACTTGCACAATGCTCCTGACGGGCACAATAGTCGGCTGCCTTCCGGAAGAGAATGGCTTCTTCATCTGACTTTGGAGATCCGGCCATTGACATGGTTTCAGGATTTAATCAAAGTCAGATAAAACGATGTCGAAGATCAGGACTGAATGAGCCGGGATGTCATCCGTACTGCTGCTGCCATAAGCATAATCGGACGGGATAAAGAGCTTTCCTTTCCCTCCTTTCCCGAACAGCGGGATACCGATTTGCCATCCTTTGATGGTATTGTAAAGATAAAAACTGACAGCCGTGCCGTCAGTCTGGTCGAAAACCGTACCATCCGTGAGATAGCCTTTGTAATGGACCTTTACGTAAGAGGCCGTGTTAGGATGACTGTTGCTGCCCGGATTGTCGACCACGTAGTAGATGCCCTCCGCGGTGGAAGAGGCGGTATACCCATGTTCAGCGATATAGTCCTCAATGATCTTTTTATCCCGGGCAGCATAGTCGGTATCGTCTACCTTGGTACAGGCCCCGAAAAGGACAACCACAAAGGAAAGGAGTAGCAGGTTCCTCATTTCTTTCAATTTGGATACAAAGGTAGTGATTTCGGCTGAACCGCTGCGGCAGCCATGAGACGTTCAGCAGCAGGCTGGCAGACTACAACGCATTCAGTTGTTCCACCAGTTCCGGAACGCCGGTGCAGGCTTTTTCGCGGATAATGGTTAAGTTGGGAATGCCCGGGAGGTGTGCGGCATTCGGGTCGATAAGGTATTTCCTGGCAGATGCCGTAACATAGTGGATGAGTCCTGCGGCCGGATAAACGTTGAGGGAGGTTCCGATAACGATAAAGATATCTGCCCTTGCAGAGATATCTGCAGCCTCTTCGATCATTGGCACGGCTTCTCCGAACCAGACGATATGGGGCCTTAGCTGGGATCCCTTTTCACAGGTATCTCCCAGTTTGAGCTCCCATCCTTCTATATCATAAACCAGTGAGTCGTCAACGGTGCTGCGGGCTTTTTTCAGTTCACCGTGAAGATGGAGCACCCGGGAAGATCCGCCCCGCTCATGCAGGTCATCCACATTCTGCGTTATGATCTGAACATCATATTTCTCTTCAAGCCCGGCAAGCGCTTTATGAGCCGCATTGGGCTCTGCCTGAAAGAGTTGTTTCCTTCTCTCGTTGTAAAATTCCATCACGAGTGCCGGATTCCGGATCCAGCCATCATAAGTAGCGACATCTTCAATCCTGTGCTCTTCCCAAAGTCCGCCGCTATCGCGGAACGTCCGGATACCGCTCTCGGCGCTGATGCCTGCACCGGTCAGGATTACCACTCTCTTTTTCATTGTACTGACTTTGAATAATGCGAAATTAGTTATTACCGGTGAGCCCCACCGGGAAAAAGCCTGTGCCCGGGGAACAAAAAATGCAGCGACGCCGGGGAACCTGCGGGAAACGGAGTTTACAGATCACCGCTACCTGTCCTGACGTCGCTGCGCTATTTATTACTTAGAAATGCTGAATGCTGAGAAGGGTGTCGCTGTTCAATCGAAGATGTTCATCCCATCCAGAACATCCATCATGGATTTAACAGAAGCTGCCGATTCTTCCATGGCCTTTTTCTCTTCCTTGGTAAGCTTCAGCTCGATGATCTCTTCGATACCGCCGGCACCCAGTTTTACCGGTACACCGAGGAACACATCCTTCAGTCCGTATTCTCCGTTCAATTTGGCGCAAACCGGGAAGATGCGCTGCTGGTCATCCACGATAGCTTCAACCATCTGTGCGGCAGCTGCGCCCGGTGCATACCATGCGCTGGTACCCATCAGGTTCACCAATTCACCTCCTCCCTTGCGGGTGCGTTCCACGATCTTGTCAATCTCTTCCTTATTAAGCAGTTCTGTAACAGGAATTCCTCCGATGGAAGTGTATCTAGGCAGCGGGACCATGGTGTCGCCATGTCCTCCCAGCAGCATGGAATGGATGTCCTTGGGAGAAACTTTTAGCGCATCAGCGATGAAAGCCTTATATCGTCCGGTATCTAGGATGCCGGCCATCCCGAATACCTTGCGCTCATCTTTCAGTGCAGCCCGGTAGGCACAGTAGGTCATCACATCCAACGGATTGGAGACAATGGTAATAATAGCCTCCGGTGAATAGCGGATCACTTTTTCGGTAACCTCTTTCACGATGAGGGCATTGGTCTTGATAAGGTCGTCGCGGCTCATTCCAGGTTTACGGGGGAGGCCGGAAGTGATCACCACAATGCTGGACCCTTTTGTCCGGAGATAATCATTGGTCACCCCTACCACCCTGGTGTTAAAATTCAGGATAGAAGAAGTCTGCCAGATATCAAGCGCCTTTCCTTCGGCAATGCCTTCCTTGATGTCAACCAACACCACTTCCCGGGCAAGATCTTTATGCGCGATAACATTGGCACAGGTAGCTCCGACATTCCCCGCACCAATCACTGTAATTTTCTTCATAGGTATTTAGGTTTTTAGGTATTGCTGGTTCCGGACAACGAATATATATAACATTTACAAATTAACATATATCTAATTGATTAAAGTGTGCATTCTTTCCCATATTAAATGACTTAGTGTTTTTATTCTGTAAGAAAAGTATAAACAAAACAGGCAAGCGACTTCGATGTTCAGCCGTTTGCCTGCTTTACAATTAAATGAACCAACCCGCAATCCCGACAAGCCTGAAATGGCTGTCGGGGGCGATAGTGTAAAACGCTGCTGTGCAACGTCAACACTATCATCATTTGAATCCTTGTGAGGTACTCTTGATTACTCTAGGCCGGGAAACCGGGGCATTCGCCCAGAGAATTGTTTTCAGGATTTTGGTGCGCCTGAGCGTCGATCACTGCAATAGCGGTCATATCGACTATCTCATTTACTGTTGATCCCATCTGCAGTACATGGATCGACTTATCCAGTCCCATCAGGACCGGACCGATGGCTTCGGCTCCGCCCAGTTCCTGGATAAGTTTATAAGCGATATTTCCGGCAGTGAGATAGGGGAAGATCAGGGTGTTGGCGGGACCTCCCTCAGCCAGTTTGCTGAAGGGGAAATGTTCTTTCAGCAATTCATTGTTGATAGCGAAGTTAGCCTGCATGTCCCCGTCAACGATCAGGTCTGGACAGAGTTGATGCAGGTTAGCCACGGTTTCCCGGACCTTCAGTGGAATATTTCCTTCAACGGACCCGAAATTCGAGTAGGAAAGAATGGCGATGCGGGGTTCGATATTGAATTGCCTTACGGCTTCGGCCGTTTGCAGAGTGATCTCCATGAGTGTTTCCACCGAAGGATTCATGTTTACGGTGGTGTCGGCAAAGAAGAAGGGTCCTTTCCTGGTAAGCATGATGTACATCCCGGAAATCACTTTCGCATTTTTCTTTTTCCCGATGATGCGCAGAGCCGGCCGGATGGTTTCGGGATAACTGGTAGTAAGTCCGGAGATCATAGCATCAGCTAGGTTGTTTTCAACCAGACTGGGGGCAAAATAGTTCCGATGGGTCATGAAATCGAGTGCAAGCTGCATGTTTACCCCGCGTCGTTTCCGCTTTTCGTAGTATTGATCAGCAAAGAGTTTCCTCCTTTCAGCCTGATCATCCGCGCGAGGATCGATGATCTCCACACCTGGAAGTTCCAGGTCGAATTGCCTGATCATGGAAGTGATCACAGCTTTGTCACCCAAAAGGATCGGTATTGCTATTCCTTCCTCCATCACTATCTCGGCAGCCTTCAGCACTTTATAATTCTCGGCTTCTGCAAAAACAACCCGTTTTGGATCGCGGCGTGCGCGGCCTTTGATCTGCTGTATCAGCGGGTTGATCAGTCCAAGTCTTTTGCCCAGCTCCTCCTGGTATGCGTCCCAATCGGTAATGGATTTCCTGGCAATACCCGAATCCATGGCCGCTTTGGCGACTGCAGGGGCAATGTGCAGGATCAGCCTGGGATCGCAGGGTTTGGGAATGATATAGTCCTTCCCGAATTTCAGATTCCTGATATTATAGGCCACATTCACCTCCTCTGGCACCGGAAGTTTTGCCAGATCAGCCAGGGCATGGGCTGCGGCGAGTTTCATCTCATCGTTGATACCGCGGGCCCTCACATCGAGAGCGCCCCGGAAGATGAAGGGGAATCCTAGTACGTTGTTCACCTGGTTCGGGAAATCGGAACGGCCGGTTCCCATGATCAGGTCATCGCGTGTAGCCACTGCCAGCTCATACGATATTTCCGGGACCGGATTGGCACAGGCAAATACAACCGGATGATCGGCCATCTTCAGAAGGTATTCGGGCTTCAGGACGCCGGCGGTGGACAATCCCAGGAACATATCGGCACCTTCGAGCGCCTGTTCCAGGGTATCAATGTCGCGATCGGTCACAAATTCCATTTTGTATTTGTTCAGATCGGTACGCTTCCGGTTCAGCACGCCCTTACTGTCGAGCATGACGATGTTCTCTTTCCTGGCTCCCAGCTTAACATACAGTTTGGTGCAGGAAATAGCCGCAGCGCCGGCGCCGTTGATAACGATCTTCAGGTTTTCGAGCTTCTTACCGGTGATCTGAAGAGAGTTCAGCAGGCCTGCAGAGGTGATAATGGCAGTGCCGTGCTGGTCGTCATGCATCAGAGGGATATCCAGTTCTGCCTTGAGACGTTCCTCGATCTCGAAACACTCCGGAGCCTTGATGTCTTCCAGGTTGATCCCCCCGAATGTCGGGGCTATTGCTTTGACTGTATCCACTATTTTGTCGATATCCTTTTCATTCACTTCAATGTCGAAGACATCAATATCGGCATAGATTTTAAACAGCAAGCCCTTACCTTCCATCACCGGTTTCCCGGCTTCAGGACCAATATCTCCGAGGCCCAGGACAGCCGTCCCGTTTGATATTACTGCTACAAGGTTTCCTTTCGCAGTATAGGTATAAACATCGTCCGGATTCGCCTTGATATCCAGGCAGGGTTCCGCCACGCCCGGTGTATAGGCCAGTGAAAGATCACGCTGGGTAGTATGGGGCTTGGTGGGAATGACTTCAATTTTCCCGGGACGTCCGTCGGCATGATAGCTCAGGGCATTCTTACGCAATTGAGTGTTCATGTATCTGTCTGTTTATTAGGCTGTTTGCACAAATTTTTGTTATTGGCAAAAGAACATAAAAATTAAGCTTTTCGAAGGATGAATTCAAGGCTTTTTGCAAGAGATTACTAATTTGGATTCATTCTCAATAAAGAGGCATAAATTACTCCGCTGATCTGATGTACTTTTGCAAAAAGTTGTTTTATGCTGGATCAAACCCATCCGAAACGGACCGAACTGACCGAACTGGGTGAATTCGGGCTCATCCGTCATCTTACCGGAGACATTGAATGTAAAAACAGTTCCACCCTGAAAGGCATCGGTGACGATGCTGCCGTAATTGATAACGGCGACAGGCTGACTCTGGTTTCTACCGACCTGCTCACCGAGGGCATCCATTTTGATCTTTCCTATACCCCTCTGAAGCATCTGGGCTATAAGGCTGCAGTTGTCAATTTCTCTGATATTGCTGCCATGAATGGCACCCCCCGTCAACTTTTTGTCGGCATTTCGGTTTCGAACCGTTTTCCGGTTGAAGCCCTGGAAGAATTATACGACGGGATCAAGCTGGCCTGTGAACGTTATCATGTTGATCTGGCAGGAGGAGATACCACATCCAGTGCCTCAGGTCTATTTCTCGCCCTTACTGTGACAGGCGATGTGGAAAAAGGAAAAGCTGTTTACCGGAGTACCGCCAACGAAGATGATCTCATCTGCGTAACCGGCGACCTGGGTTCCGCTTATCTGGGATTGCTTTTACTCGAGCGTGAGAAACGGGTCTTCCTTGACGATCCTGCCATGCAACCCGACCTGGAAGGTAATGATTATATCCTGGAACGCCAGTTAAAACCGGAAGCCCGGCTGGATATCATCCGGAAACTCAGTGAAGCGGGCATTGTCCCAACCTCCATGATCGACATATCCGACGGGCTGGCATCTGAAATCCTTCATATCTGCGAGGATTCGGGTGTTGGATGCAGGTTATACGAAGAAAAGATCCCCATCGATATGGCCGCCGCCGCTACCGCAGCCGAGTTTGGCATACAGCCTGTCACCGCTGCCATGAACGGCGGGGAAGATTATGAACTCCTGTTTACGATTCCCATGTCGGAGTATGAAGCTATCAGTAAAATAGACGATATCAGGGTGATCGGGCATATCACCGATAAGAACTCCGGATGCTGCCTGGTTAGCAACGACGGAGTTCTGGTTGAGATTAAGGCTCAGGGATTCAATCATATGAAATAGAATCTTCTGGATAAAAGGAGTTCTTAACCAGCTATTGTAATGCCGAACCGGTGAAAATGCAGGAATCTGTATTGACCTGCTTCCGCTGTCCATTAACCTGATCATTGAGTAACTGAATATCATACCTCATCCCATGCCTCCCAACTCGGTCCATCTTTCCAATATAATCAAAGATCTTCCGGACAGGCCCGGCGTTTATCAGTATTACGACAAAGACGGCAAGCTGCTGTATGTGGGCAAGGCAAAAAACCTGAAGAAAAGGGTTTCCTCTTACTTCACCCGCGATGGCTCGCTTACAGGCAAGGTGCGAATTCTTGTTCAGAAGATTGCCGACATCCGGTTCATTGTCGTCAATACCGAACTGGATGCCCTCCTGCTTGAAAACAACCTCATCAAGAAGTACCAGCCGCGGTACAACGTGATGCTCAAGGATGACAAGACGTATCCCTGGATTGTCATGAAAAAGGAGCCGTTTTCACGGATTTTCCCCACCCGGCACCGGCTCAACGATGGTTCCGACTACTTTGGTCCCTATGCCTCCGTCAGGATGATGAACACGGTGCTGGACCTGGTACGCCAGCTATACCCCTTGCGCAACTGCAACCTGAACCTGAGCAAGGCAAACATCGCTAATAAGAAATACAAGGTCTGCCTGGAATATCATCTCGGGAACTGCCTGGGCCCCTGCGAAGGACTGGAAACGGAGGAGTCGTACCAGGAGAAACTCCAGGAGATCCGCAGCATCATCCGGGGAAATACTTCGGTAGTAAAACAGGCACTTACCGAACTGATGAAGGAACTGGCTTCCCACTACGAGTTTGAAAAAGCACAGGTGGTAAAGGACAAGATCGAACTGCTCGAAAGGTATCAGAGCAAGTCATCCGTGGTGAACCCTTCAATCCACAATGTGGATGTCTTTACGTATTGCGAAGATGCCACCAGCGGTTATGTGAACTTCATGAAAGTGGTAAGCGGGTGCATCATCCAGGCCCATACGGTGGAACTGAAGAAAAAGCTGGATGAAAGTCCGCAGGAGTTGCTTACCCTCGCGATGACCGAATTGCGGGAACGCTTCGAGTCGAATGCCACTGAAGTGATCGTACCGTTCGCACCTGAAGTAGAGCAGCCCGGGATCACTTTCACCGTGCCGATACGGGGAGATAAAAAAGCCCTGATAGAATTAAGCGAGCGCAATGCGAAGTTCTATATGCTTGAAAAGCACAAGCAGATCGAGCGGGTGGATCCCGAAAGACATACCAAACGCATCATGGAACAGATGCAAAAAGACCTGCGCCTGAAAAGCCAGCCACTGAGGATCGATTGTTTCGACAACTCCAATATCCAGGGGGCATACCCGGTGGCCGCCATGGTGGTGTTCACCAATGGTAAGCCTGACAAGCAGGAGTACCGGCATTTCAATATCAAGACTGTTGAAGGTCCCAATGACTTTGCATCCATGGAAGAAGTGATCTTCCGCAGGTATAAAAGGGTGCTGGATGAAGGACAGCCGCTGCCGCAGCTCATCGTGATCGACGGTGGCAAGGGCCAGCTCAGTTCGGCCATGACAAGCCTGGACAAATTAGGGCTCCGCGGAAAAATCGACGTGATCGGCATTGCCAAGAGGCTGGAAGAGATCTATTACCCCGGTGATCCGCTGCCCCTCTACATCGACAAAAAATCCGAAACCCTCCGTATCATCCAGCAGATCAGAGATGAGGCTCACCGTTTCGGTATCACGCATCACCGGCAAAGGAGAGAAAAAGGCACCATTCAGACCCAGCTCACCGGGATCGAGGGAATTGGCGAAGGCACTGCCCAGACACTGCTTCGAAAATTCAAAAGTGTGAAAAACATCCGTAAGACAAGCCTGGAAGAACTTCAGTCAGTGGTTGGGAAATCGAAAGGCAAGATCGTTTTCGACCACTTTGCTGCTTCGGGAAAAGACGGGAACTAGATAAATGGCAACATCATTTCCACTTCTGGAATCTGAAATCCTGATCAGCATCTTTACTTTAGTGGTTTAAGAATGACGAATATCGATTAGCGAATATCCAATGTCGAAGTATTAAATGCCTGATATTGAGCTAAAACATGTTCATTATTCGTCATTCGCTAATCATCATTCATTATTTCTGAAAGTCGATCAACGAATGAAAAATGATGAAGTATTTTGCTTCAAAATCCACTTCAAAAATCAAAAATCGCTGATAAGCATATTTACTTGAAGGGATTTCCGAACGATTAATGATTAATGATTTTTTAGACAGTCTGAATTCGTAACCACAAACCGGGCCTCTGCATTCCTGTTTCTCCATATCCGCCTGATGCCTTGTGTTCTTCTTTCATGTCACTATTCCGGGGTCGTTGGACACTAATTCCATGATTCCGTATCTTTGCACCTCTTTTCAATTGAATATTATCTGCCATGAACGATCCAAAACCATTCAAGCGTTACACTGTTACCTCTGCACTTCCCTATGCCAACGGTCCTATCCATATCGGACATCTTGCCGGTGTTTATGTACCTGCTGACATTTATGTGAGGTATATGCGCTCGAAGGGAGAAGATGTAATCTTTATAGGTGGCAGCGACGAACATGGCGTTCCCATTACGATCCGTGCCCGCAAAGAAGGTCTTACCCCGCAGCAGGTGGTGGACAAGTACCATGAGCTGATCAAGCGTTCCTTTGAAGAGCTGGGGATCTCATTCGATATTTACAGCCGTACCTCCTCCCCTGTTCACCATGAAACCGCCTCTGCCTTTTTCAGGAAATTATACGACCAGCATGAGTTCATCGAACAAACCAGCGAGCAGTTCTACGATGAGGAATCAGGGCATTTTCTTGCCGACCGGTATATAACAGGCACCTGTCCGCGCTGTGGTTTCGAACGTGCTTACGGCGACCAGTGCGAAAGCTGCGGTTCCACGCTGAGCGCTACCGAACTGATCAATCCCAAATCGGCTTTAAGCGGTAATGTGCCTGTGATGAAGGAGACCCAGCACTGGTTCCTGCCGCTGGATGCCTATGAAGGATGGCTCAAGGAATGGATTCTTGAATCGCATAAGGACGATTGGAAAACGAATGTTTACGGGCAGTGCAAATCATGGCTCGACAGCGGGCTGCAGCCCCGTGCCGTCACCCGCGACCTTGACTGGGGAGTGAAAGTGCCTGTGGAAGGAGCCGAAGGGAAGGTGTTGTATGTTTGGTTTGATGCGCCTATCGGTTATATCTCTGCCACCCGGGAGTGGTCGCAGCAGACCGGAAAAGACTGGGAGCCCTATTGGAAATCGGACGACACCAAACTGGTACATTTTATAGGCAAGGACAACATTGTATTCCATTGCATCATCTTCCCGGCCATGCTCAAGGCCGAGGGGAGCTATATTCTTCCCGACAACGTGCCGGCCAATGAATTTCTGAACCTGGAGGGCGATAAAATATCCACTTCCCGCAACTGGGCAGTCTGGCTGCATGAATACCTGGCCGAATTCCCCGGCAAGCAGGATGTTTTGCGTTATGTGCTGTGTGCCAATGCACCGGAGACCAAGGACAATGATTTTACCTGGAAGGATTTCCAGACCCGCAATAACAGTGAACTGCTGGCGATTTTCGGCAATTTCGTGAACCGGACGCTCGTTCTGACGCACAAGTATTTTGGCGGCAAGGTGCCGGCATGCGGAGCACTGACTGACTATGACCGGCAGGTGATCGAAGAGATCGGTCGCTATCCCGAAAGTATCGGCAACAGCATCGGGAACTACCGTTTCAGGGAAGCACTGAATGAGATGATGAACCTGGCAAGGCTGGGGAATAAATACCTCACCGATACAGAGCCCTGGAAGGTTTTTGCAACCGATCCCGAACGGGTGGGCACCAACCTGAATCTCTCCTTGCAGATTTGCGCCAACCTGGCGGTGCTCTGTGAGCCGTTCCTGCCATTCACCGCCTCCAAACTGCTGGGCATGTTGAATACTTCCGCCTCCCGCTGGGATGAAGCCGGTTCTGTGAACCTGCTTCCAGCCGGACATGAACTTCATGCGCCTGTACTGCTGTTTGAGCGTATTGAAGATGCCGCAATCCAGGCGCAGGTGCAGAAACTTCACGACACCAAAGCCGCCAATGAAGCCGCCGCGAAACCGGTGAGCCCCTCCAAGCCTGAAATAACTTACGACGACTTCGGGAAGATCGATCTTCGTGTTGGAACCATTGTGGAAGCTGAAAAAGTCGCCAAGACCCAGAAACTGCTGAAGCTTACCATTGATACCGGTCTGGACCGCCGCACGGTGGTATCAGGAATTGCTGAACATTACAGTCCGGAAGCAATCATCGGACAACGGGTAGTGCTGTTGCTTAACCTTGCTTCCCGAAGCCTGAAAGGCATCGAGTCGAAAGGCATGATCCTTATGGCTGAGAACAAGGAGGGAAAACTCTGTTTCGTAACGCCCTCCGAGGCCTTTGCAAACGGGAGCGAAATAAGATAATCCGTTCACCGGATAATTCAGTTCCTTTTGTTACCTTTGCAGCCCGCTATTGGCCCTGTAGTTCAATGGATATCTCGTCACGGAGGGATGTTGGTACATAAG
>CAZJCG010000002.1:0-44050 GCA_964544545.1 uncultured Lentimicrobiaceae bacterium
GATCTCGTTTTCAGTAAAGATAATCAATTGGTACAATGTAACGGATAGTCATATTCCTAAATTCCTAAATTCCATCAGCTAATCATCTAATCAGCTAATTATCACATTTCCAAATTCTTAAATTCCCAAATTCCCAAATTCAATCAGCTAATCAGCTAATCAGCTAATCATCTAATTATTACCCCTCCTTCTCATAAGCATTGATAATGCTCGTCACCAGCTTATGCCTCACCACATCCCGCTTATCGAGCATGATGATCCGGATACCACGGACATCCTTCAGGATGCGCATGGCCTGAACAAGTCCTGAGGACTGGTTCCTGGGCAGGTCTATCTGGGTGATGTCGCCGGTGATCACGAACTTGGAGGAATATCCCATGCGGGTAAGGAACATTTTCAATTGTCCTTCCGTTGCATTCTGTGCTTCGTCGAGGATGGCAAAGGCGCCTTCCAGGGTACGTCCCCGCATGAATGCAAGAGGAGCGATCTCGATTGTACCGTCCTCGAGGTATGAAACCAGCCGTTGGGACGGGATCATGTCGCGCAGGGCATCGTACAAGGGCTGCAGGTAAGGATCGAGTTTATCCTTCAGGTCACCCGGGAGAAAGCCCAGGTTCTCCCCTGCTTCCACGGCCGGACGGGTAAGGATGATACGCCGGACTTCCTTATTCTTGAGTGCCCGTACCGCAAGGGCAACAGCGGTATAGGTCTTCCCGGTTCCTGCCGGACCGATGGCAAAGATCATATCGTTTTCGGCTATGCTCTCCACCATAAGTTGCTGGTTGGGAGTGCGTGCCCGGATCATCATGCCGTTGCGGCCGTGAACCAGCACGTCGGCATTGGCTTCGCGGAAGGAAGAGACAATCTCGCTGGCAGTGCCATTGCCTGTAAGCTTCAGTATATCCGATTCCTGCAGGCGCCCGAAATTATCGTAATACAGGAGCATGGAACTGAATACCTGTGCAAACGCATCGATATCCTGCTCCTCTCCCATAACGCGGATGGATTCTCCGCGGGCGACTATCTTCAACTTGGGAAACTGCTCCCGCAGAAGTTCCAGGTTGCGGTCGTTCACACCGTATATTTCGAGCGGGCTGTATGACTCGAGTAAGAAAGATTTTTCAGTCAATGGAAAGAAATTTTTATTGCCAGTCCGAATGCTCAAACCAAAGGTAAAAGGATTCAAAATGCCCGGTAAAATTACAAAAAGGCAGGGGCATTTGCTTTAAATTTCTACTTTTGACCTTGAAAAGGACTATCTTTAAGTGCAAGGGTCTGGAGCTATGCCGGTGATAACATTGACGAGCGATTGGGGTACGGTTGACCATTATGTGGCTGCCGTCAAGGGAGCCATATTGCGGCGGATCCCCGGGGCGGTTATCGTGGACATCTCTCACCAGATCAGGCAGCATGATATCCGCCAGGCTTCGTTCGTTATACGCGAAGCTTACAGGCAGTTCCCCGAAGGCACTATCCACCTGGTAGACATCGACGGCATAGAATCGCTGAAGCAACCCCATGTGGTGGTGAAGGCGAACGGTCATTATTTCATCGGCGCCGATAACGGCATCTTCTCACTCATTCTCGACAGGGAACCGGAAAAGATCATCATCCTGCGCATTCCCCAGGATACCCGGTATTTTACTTTCCCATCGCGCGACCGCTTTGCCAAGGCAGCCTGTCACCTGGCAGAGGGCAAGCCCGTGGAAGATCTGGGCGAACCGGCCAAAAGCCTGAATGTCAAGCTGCACATGAAGGCTATCATCGAAAAGCATCTTATCCGCGGCAGGGTGATGTACGTTGATTCCTATGAAAACGCCTTCATCAATATAACCGAACAGGATTTCCGGGATACTGTCGGGAACAGTCCTTTTACTATCAACTTTCGCCGGCCGAATTACAAGATCACTAAAATCGTTCAGGCTTACGAAGATGTGGACGAAGCCGAGATGTGCGCCCTCTTTTCCACCTCCGGATTTCTGCAGATTGCCATCAACAAGGGCAATGCCGCCTCCCTCCTGGGACTGACGCTTGATACCCAGGTGAATGTGATTATTGGAGAAGAGGTTTGAAAAGATAAAAGATAAAAGGAAAAAGATAAAAGATTGAATGTGATAATTAGATAATTAGCTAATTCGATGATTAGCTGATTCGGCGATGAAAGAATTGGAGAATTCAGGAATTTAAAAATTAAAAATTAGACAATTCGATGATTTGCTGATTCGGCGATTGAATTATTATTGTACTTCACGCTCTCTGCCCTTAGCCCTATGCTCTTTGCTGCTTCAAGACAAAAGGGTTCTCGCAGATAACACAGATTGATACGCAGATTTACGCAGATAAGCGAATATCCTCTGCGATAATCTGCGGTTTTTTTCTGCGAAATCAACAAGAAAGATAAAAGACAAAAGGAAAAAGATAAAAGACAAGTCTGCCTGCTTATTCTCTGCTCTTCGCCCTTTGCTATTCAAAGATAAAAGACAAAAGTAAAAAGATAAAAGATAATCATTTTCCCCTCAGCTCCTAGCCCTAAGCTCTCTGCTGTTCAAAGACAAAAGATAAAAGTAAAAAGATAAAAGATAATCATTTTCCCCTCAGATCCTAGCCCTAAGCTCTCTGCTGTTCAAAGACAAAAGATAAAAGTAAAAAGATAAAAGAATCCACTGCGAATGATCCGCCAGCTGGCGGAAATGACTATCGAATGGCTATGAATTACCATGAATGACACCTCTCTGCCCTACGCCCTAAGCTCTCCTTTCACCTTACTCTTATTTCCGAAATTCTCTTTCGACTCTCGTTTTTTTAATCATTACCTTTGCGCCCGAAAACAAAGCACTCCGAATGCTCCCACTTCTTCGTAAAGAGATCAGCAGCTTCCTTAGTTCGATCATTGGCTATGCCGTGATCGTTGTTTTCCTGCTGATCAACGGACTTTTCCTCTGGGTGTTCCCGCTGGAATTCAATATCCTCGACTATGGTTTTGCCAGTATTGAGAACCTCTTCATGCTTGCACCCTGGGTATTCCTCTTCCTTATCCCGGCCATCACCATGCGGTCGTTTGCCGAAGAGCACAAAAACGGCACCATCGAAATGCTGATGACCAAGCCCCTGACTGATTTCGATATCATCATGGCAAAATTTCTTGCCGGAGTTGTGCTGGTAGTGTTCAGCATCGCCCCCACCCTGCTGTATTACTATACTGTCAGCCGTCTGGGCCTGCCACCCGGCAACATCGACCATGGCGCCACCTGGGGCTCATACCTGGGATTGCTTTTTCTGGGGGCATCTTTTGTGGCTATCGGGATTTTTGCCTCATCGATCACCGAGAATCAGATCGTGGCTTTCCTGCTGGCCGTTTTCCTTTGCGGATTCTTTTACCTTGGTTTTGAGTTCATCTATAACCTCTCCATTTTCGGCTCTTTTGGACTATTCATCAAAGAATTGGGGATCAGTGCCCATTACAGCAGCATCAGCCGCGGGGTGATCGACACCCGTGACCTGCTGTATTTCCTGAGCATTATTGCCCTGTTCCTCATGCTCACCCGCTTCCGGCTTGAAAGCAGGAAATGGTAAAATGAAAACTATGCGCACCTCCGAAAACAGAAGAACCACTTACCGCCAGAGTTTCATCCAGCTCCTTATCGGATTGGCTTTGCTGCTTTCCATCAATACCATCGGCTCTTTCTTCTTCTACCGCCTCGACCTTACTTCCGAAAAGCGTTATTCACTCTCCCCGGCCACCCGTGAGATGCTCAAAAACCTTGACGATGTAGTCTACTTCAAGGTTTACCTCGATGGCGATTTCCCGGCCGGCTTCAAGCGGCTTCAGAAAGAAACACAGGAGATGCTCGACGAATTCCGTGCTTACAACGAGAATATCCAGTACGAATTCATCAACCCCTCTGCCAGCAGTGATAAAAAGGAACGCGAAAGCCTTTACGCCCAGTTATACCAGTCGGGATTGAATCCTACCCAACTTCAGGTAAATAAGGATGACGGCATGACCCAGCAGGTGATCTTCCCGGGTGCGCTCGTCTCCTATAAAGGAAAAGAACTGCCCATCGACCTGCTGACCACCCAGTTGGGGGCACCTCCGGAACAACAGCTCAACAACTCCGTACAGTCACTCGAATACAACCTGTCGAATGTCATCCGCAAGCTGATCGTCACCGAAAAGCCTAATATCGCCCTTATCCAGGGTCACGGAGAACTGAATGGTATCCACATCGCCGATATCGCCAGTGCACTCAGTGAATACTATACGGTTGAGCCTGTCACCATCGGCGGCAGGATCTCGGCTCTCAGCGGACATCATCCCGGAAAGGACTCAACCGCAACCATTGTAAGCAACAAATACAAGGCTATCATCATTGCCAAGCCGGACTCGGCCTTTTCGGAAAAAGACAAGTTTATCATCGACCAGTTCATCATGCAGGGTGGAAGGGCACTGTGGCTGGTAGACCCGGTATACGCCGAAATGGACAGTCTTCAGAATCAGAATCAGACTATCGGGATCACCAACGCCACCAACCTGGATGACCTGTTCTTCAATTACGGGGTACGGCTGAACAATGCCCTGGTGCTGGATGCTACGGCACTCCCAATCCCGGTAGTGACCGGCCGCATCGGCGATCAGCCGAAGACCGAATTCCTGCCCTGGTATTTCTTCCCGGTTGTAACGCCTTCGTCGCAGCATCCTATCGTCCGGAACCTGAATGCCATCAAATTCGAATTCACCGGTTTCCTCGATACGCTCGAAACTCCGGGCATTAAGAAGACTATCCTCCTGAGCAGTTCCAAATACAGCCGTTCGCTCGATGCGCCTGTTATGATCAGCCTTGAAATGCTTCACCAGGCGCAGGACGTTTCGCAGTTCACCCAGTCGGATCTCCCGCTGGGAGCCCTGCTCGAAGGCGAATTCGTCTCCTTGTTCCTGAACAGGGTACCACCTGAATTATCCGGCGCTCCTGAAATTGGTTTCACGTCTAAAAGCAAGCCCACGCGGATGATCGTATTCGCCGACGGCGATTTGCCTAAGAGCCAGATACAGCCAAGTGATAACGGCCCCATCCCCCTGCCCGCCGGATATGACCGGTTCACCCGGCAACAGTTCGGCAACCGCGATCTGATCCTGAATGCCGTGAACTATCTCTGCGACGATTCAGGGATGCTCTCTGTAAGGTCGCGCGAGCTCAAGCTGAGGATGCTCGACGGCACACGCATCAGGACAGAAGAACTCAAATGGCAGCTGATCAATACCGTCGTCCCGGTTCTGCTCGTGATCACTATCGGACTGCTTTATTTCGTTTACAGGAAACGCCGGTACACCCGAATTCTCAAATAGTCCATCTTTCCATGAAGAAAAACCGTATCCTGCTGCTTATCACGCTGGCACTCATACTCATAGCAGTTATACTTTTAATGTCGCGCCGTACCGGCACCCTTAACGCCCGTGTCGCTGAATTTGCCGTGAACGACACTGCGAGCATCACCAAGATTTTCTTCGCCGACAAGCAGAACAACACCGTTAAGCTCGAACGGATCGGTGGAGGTACCTGGAAACTGAATGAGAATTATACGGCCAATACCGATGCTGTTAACGTGATGCTCAAAACCCTGATGAGTATTGATGTCAAGGCTCCGGTCGCGAAAGCTGCGAGGAACAACATCATCCGTCTGATGGCTGCCAAATCGGTTAAGGTCGAAGTTTATCAGCGGGTGTTCCGCATCAACCTTTCTGACCGGATCAGGCTTTTCCCGCATGAAAAGAAAACCAAGACCTACTATGTCGGCGACGCAACTCAGGATAACATGGGCACATACATGCTGATGGAAGGCACTGATGAGCCTTGTATTGTATCCATTCCCGGATTCAGAGGCTTCGTTGCTACCCGGTACTCCGCGAAACTTCTCGACTGGAGGGATCACAGTATCTTCAACAGCAAACTCCCTGATATCAAACAGGTAAGCGTTTCTTATACCGACAGCCCTCAGTTATCGTTCAGCATTGCCAACCACGAGAACAAGGCATTCACCCTTACTTCCCTTCAATTAGGCAAGCCGGTGACCGATTATGATACGCTCAAGGTCATTGAATACCTGGGATTGTTCAGGAAACTCAATTTCGAATCGTTCCTCTATGATTTGGAGAAGAAGAAATATGATTCCATAACCGCTCTTCCTCCTACGTTTGTTATCACCGTCGAAACCAAACTTGGCAATAAACAGACGCTGAAAGCCTGGCGCAGGAAAGCTGCTGCCGGTGAAACCGACCTCGAAGGAAATCCGACCGAATGGGACCGCGATCGCATGTTTGCCCGCATCGAAGGCACCAACGAACTGGTGACCATACAATTCTTCGTCTTCGATGAAGTTCTGAAACCAATTACCTGGTTCTACAAGGAACCGGCAATTGAAAGCAAGCAATAGTCTTTTGACAGCCTGCCGTGCTTATATCCGACATACGGCATCCGAAACAACCGTTACTTGTTTATTATCTGCATACCGGATAACTGTCTCTTCCTGCCAGCCTGCAGTATCTAATGCCGGTTTGTTAGTTTCAGTTTCAGGTTTGTTTCCTTTATCGATTCAGCAATCATCGACTTTTCTTCTATCTTCGTATCTTTCCTGCCGAAATACCGTAACCTATGGATACTGCAATTCATAACTCCAGAGTACTTGTTACAGGAGGCGCCGGCTTCATCGGATCAAACCTGGTGGAAGCCCTTCTGAAACAGGATAATGAGGTTGTCTGTCTGGACAATTTCGTCACCGGTCACCGTCATAACATTGAACCATTTTCATCACAAAGGAATTTCCGGCTGGTGGAAGGCGATATCCGGAACCCGGACGATTGCCGGAAAGCTGTTGATGGTGTGGACTATGTTCTGCATCAGGCAGCTCTCGGCTCTGTACCCCGTTCGGTGAAAGACCCGGCAACATCCAATGCCGTTAATGTGGATGGTTTTATGAATATGATATTAGCCTCACGGGATGCCGGGGTGAAAAGGTTCGTGTATGCAAGCAGTTCCTCGGTTTACGGCGATCATAAAGGGCTTCCCAAAATCGAGGAGGAAACGGGGCACCCCCTTTCGCCCTATGCCATCACCAAGAAAGCCAATGAGCTCTATGCCAGGGTATTTGCCAACCTATACGGAATTGAAGTGGTAGGCCTTCGCTATTTCAATGTTTTCGGACGGCGGCAGGACCCGAACGGTGAATATGCTGCCGTGATCCCCCGCTTCGTGAAAGCGCTGATCCGCCATGAACGGCCTGAGATCTATGGTAACGGGGAACAGTCGAGGGATTTCACCTATATCGACAACGTGGTTCATGCTAACCAGGCTGCGGCGCTGGCACAGGGGGAAAATGTAACAGCGACAGCTTACAATATTGCCTTCGGCGAACGCACCACCCTGAATGAGCTCTTCACAATGCTGCGACAGAACCTCTCGGCTTACGATCCGGCCATTGCTTCCATTGTACCGGTTTATGCTGCCGAACGGCCGGGCGATATCCCGCATTCGCTTGCATCAATCGAAAAGGCCAGGAAAAACCTTGGATATTCTCCTCAATTCTCCGTTGAACAGGGTCTTAGAATGGCGACGTCGTGGTATTGGGAGAATCTGAAATAAGATAAAAGATAAAAGTAAAAAGACAAAAGACAAAAAAGAAGATTAAGAATGTCGAATATCGATTAGCGAAAGAGGCTGTGCAACTGTCCCCCTTTCTTAAAGGGGGTGTCCGCCTGAGGCGGACGGGGGATTTGTTATCAGTAGCTTTCTGTAAAATTCACTTCAAAAATCAGAAATTGCTAATCAGCATTTTTACTTTAAAATTTTAAATCCTCAGATCACTTCCTCGAACATATCTTTAGTAGCTCCGCAAACCGGGCACATCCAGTCGTCGGGTATATCTTCGAATGCTGTTCCCGGCGGTATGCCTCCATCCGGATCACCGGCCGCCGGATCATAGATATAATTGCAGGCCAGGCAGCGGTAAAATTTTCCGGGGTTTGTCTCCGTTCCCGGATGTTTCCCTTCCCTTTCCGGATTTATATAGGTAGGTGCATTTTTAGGAGAGTGCCCTTTCCGCACCTCTCTGTACCAGGCATAGGTCATTGGAGGCAACGGGACATCCAATACCTCACAGTTTTCTACCTCTCCTATGAAAAGGATATGCGTCCCGAGATCAAGGCTTTTAACCACCCTGCATTCAAACCACGCGAGGGCATCTTCCGTCACAATGGGAACGCCTGTCCGGCCTGTTATATAGCGGGCATTCCTGAATTTATCGGTTTCCCTGCCACTTTTGTAGCCAAATGTGCCTATAAGATCCGGATGCGCCTGCTGGTGCAGGACCGACACCGAGAACAGACCGGCCGATTGTATGAGTCCCGCAGTATAATTGTTCTTGCTGCAACTGATGGCTAACTGCGGAGGCTCGGCCGTAACCTGGAATACTGTATTGGCAATGTATCCGTTGCGAATACCTTTGTCGGCGGAACTGATAATATAGATACCGTAAGTAAACCGGAAGAAAGATTCGAAGTCCATAAAATTGTTTTACCGAAGATAAAGAATTTCCGGACACGGTTCCTTCGGTTCAAAATTCGAGCTCTCCCCTGAACGCAACGACGTTTTTCGATTTCTGCAATCCTTCAAACCTGAATTGAGCAGGTGGCTCCTCCGAATGCCGGATCAGTACATTTTCACCCAGTCCAGTTTCTTTCAAATAATTGATCGACAGCCGGGACGGATAATGATTGGCCAGGAACTTTTCAGGGATACGGTCGACCATCCAGTCCACATACCGGCTGGAGGTGACATGCCGGTTCAGGTCGATATCGAAATAAGTGACCGTGACCTCAGCATCATGCTGCGCCTCAACCGGGGTAAGCTTTACAGGCGAGTAACCGAGTGCATGCAGGTCGCGGAGAATGGTCAGCTTTTGGGCTTCCAGACCATTGAATATCTTTGGCCGCTTACTTTCCTTGTCAACTGCCAGCCAGGCAGAAGTCGCCCTTGCCACCGGCGCCTCCTGTTTATCTTTTACAATGAAATCTCTGAGATAGAGAATTCCTTCCACATTCTTGGGCCAGGTTTCCACATGGATGTGTTCATACCACATCAGCGGACGACTGATCTCAACAGTCAGGCGGCTGAGAACCCAGAAAAGATTTTCCTTCTGGAGTCCTTCAAATCCGAATCCCAGGACATCAGCCGACCGGATCGCGGACTGGATCAGGAAATTGACCAGCGCTCCCGGCCTTAACCTTGCTTCCCGGTCGGTATCGGCCGATGTGACCTGGAAAGGGCAGTTCAGTACCAGGTCTTCTTTTTTCAATGCTTCCATGCCGCGAAGTTAGGAAAAGCAAGGGAAGTATCTGTTGCAGTGAGTGTGCAGGCAAGAATACTGAATGATGAAATGCCGGAGTGATCTGCTGCTTAGGGCTCCCGGTTTACCCTCGCTCACAACTTCGGGGAAGTCGGAGCCGGAAGAATCCACCGGCTCTTTACACGGCAAAACGCTCCGGACGGGCCATTGCGCTTTGCCTCATTTCATTTTCCGTTCTGATGACGGATCCGGCCAACTGCCAGCCTCGAATTAAAACCGGATACCGGCTGCAAAGCTAACCGATTTGGTCCGGTAACCGTCAGGCTGGTCATTCAGGTTGGTCAGCCCCATGTCGTAACGGATATCGAAGGAGAGTTTTGCCTTATTTACCGGAAACTCTATTCCTCCTCCGAAGATCAGGCCGATATCGGTATGGGAGTGATTATCGGTAACCTTGTCGTCGTTCAGCTCGCTGCCGTCGATCAGCTTGATACTTGTATTGAGCAGTGCCGAAGCGTATGGGCCGGCGTTCAGGAAATAGCGGCATGAGTTGCCGCCTGTGGCAGGCATCGTGTAACGTGCAAGCAACGGAACCTGGACATAGTTGAACAGGCATTTGCTTTCCTCGGAGTTGGCGGTAAGGGAAGTGCCGCTGTTCCTGCCTTTACGGATATAATTCAGTTCGGGCTGGAAAGCAACGTTACCTTTTACCGGTACCAGGGCAAATACGCCGCCGGTATAGGAGGTAGTCAGATCGACATTATCATAGAGATCGCCTATTTTCGATAAGGTGCTTACAGAAAATCCCTGGCGTGTCCCAACAGAAATCTGAGCCGTTGAGCATAAGGGAAGAGCAGCCAGAAGAACGACTGCAAAAATTATGGATTTACTCGTTTTCATTTTTTATTGTACTTGAAGGATTGGATTGTTCTTTTTACTCATTTTTTCGGAATACCTCACCTGACCGTAATATACGATGCAAGCAAGGATAAAGTAGATTCCCGTCTGGAACCATAAGGCTGCTATCTGGCTCCTCACCTCATAGCAATTGGCTCCCAGCGAATTCATCATGATATAACCAAACATGGCGTTGGAAGAGGGGAATATTGACCTGACGATCAGCCATATCTGACTGAAGTTGGATAAAGGCCAGATGATGCCCGAAAGGAAAAGCAGGGGTATGGAGGTAAAGAGATAAAGCAGCATGGAGGATTCCCTGCTCCTGAAGACCACCGATAAGGCCAGTCCCATGAAGGTGGTTGATAACAGAAACGGGAATATCAGCGATGCCAGTTCTTTCAGACTGGCCATCCTTACATAACCGAACCATTGTGGCACCATTCCGAGCATGTAGATGCAAAGCAGGGAATAGACTATGATGTAAGCTGCGCTCTTGCCCAAAACAAGCCTGAACGTCCCTTGCCGGTTCCGGTCGAATGAAACCAGCGTTCCCATCGGGTGCCGTTCACGGGCAGTCCCGGCCATCATCCCGATCACCAGTATCAATGTTTGCTGGATGATCAGCATAAGCGCCGCGGGAATGCCGTAACTGGCAAAACCGGCAGCCCTGTTAGCCATCGCATTGTCAACCAGTTTCAGGGGCTCGCTAGTAGTCAACGCCTGTTCGTATGTAAGGCCGTTTTCCATCAGGTCGTTGACCTGTATCTGCTTTCCTTCTTCCAGGGTCACCAGACTGGCGCCTGAAAACAAAGCCCTGTAATAAAGAAAGTACTCCATATCGGCATAGGCCGAAACGGTAGTTTGCCGGTGTAAGGCAAGATCGGAACTGAATGTTGCCGGTATCTGAACAATACCCCTGACTTCCCTTTGCTTAAAAAGCCGGATGGCGTCCTCCATCGACAGGCAAACACGGGAAACCTTCAATTCGGGGGTCGCATCCAGGTTCCTTGTATACTCCCTGCTGTCGGACGAATGCGACAGATCGACAACGGCGATTGGCATATCTTCAAGCACTTCAGGATAGTATATCAGGGAATACAGCGCAGGATATACGATAGGCGCAGCCAGCATGATGACCAGTACCCCTGCATCGGAAAACATAAGCTGGAATTCCCTGAGGCAGATCCGGAGACTGTACACAAATCCGTCCATCATCCGGGAGATTATATTTTTTTCTTTGTCTTTCATTCGGTTGTAGTTGATTGACTGATCCTATCATCCGGTGACGAAATCAATTTACCGGACCTTTTCCTGAGAACGGCAGGCACTGAGTTCACCTCCTCGATGAAATTCTGGAAAATCAGGGCCGATTTCAGCCGCACAAGCGTCAGCAGTGGCAGTAAGAGGAATGCCAGCAATGCAAAGTAACCTGGCAATGCATATTTCAACTCAAATCCTGCCAGCACCTGGCTGTGGAAAATATGCATATAATGCCTTACAGGGAAGCCGGCGGCCCAGAACTGGAATACAGGCGACATTGCGTCCACCGGAAAAGTAAAACCGCATAGCGAAAGTGCCAGCACAGCATAAAATGCCGTCAGGTTCAATGCATGCCTGAGCGTGGGCAGTAAGCCGATAGCGAAAATGCCGATGGCCTGGTATGCAAGCACAAAAAGCAATGAACTCAGCGTCAGCCAGCCGATGCTCGTCTGCATGGGAACCTGGATCACCTTGTAGAGCATGAAGTTCTGGAACATCATCAAAATCAGGAAGATGATCGTATAGGGTAAAAGCTTGCCGGTAAGGGCTACGAACATCGATTTGTTGGAAAGCCTTAGCCACTGGTGTGAGGTCCTTTCCTTGATCTCCACTCCAATACTGTATACCGTTATTAGAAGGATGAAGATCTGCATCATAATGGGCAGGATGATGGTGGAAAGATATACTGAGTAGTTGGAGGTCGGATTAAAAAGCTGGTGCATATCCAGCATGATTGGCTGAACCCGCGCCATGATCGCTTCATGCTCCTGACCCATTGCTTCCCGTTTCTGGATGGTAATACCGGCCGACACCGTGTGCAGGATAGATGTAAGATTGCTTTGCATCAATCCGCCCGGGATCAGCAGGCTGTTGTGATAGTAGTAGCTGACAACCGCCTGTCGCGATGCCATGATATCTGCCTGGAGGTTCTTCGGAATGACCACGAAACCGTAGATTTTCCCTGATCGCATCTGCGACATGGCCTCCGCCTCGGTCGGAAGTATCATCGCCACCTTGCTGAGTTGCGTGATATCAATATTCCTGACAATCTTACGGGAAGTGGCTGTCTGGTCAAGGTCAACAACAGCGATGGGCATATCCGACGGCACTCCTTCACGGAACAGCGAACCGAAAAACAGGATCGACAGCAGGGGAAAGACAACAACAGCCAGGATATACAGCCATCGTGATGACATCCGGTACAATTCCCGCATCATGACAGCCCATATACTTTTTCCTATTGATTTCATGGTTGCTAAATTCAATGCACCTTTAATTACGATTGGATCCGGATCCTTTATTTCAGCGACTCATAGTCGACCATCAGGCTCATGCCCGGACGAAGCCCTTCCACCGGATTGACCGGTTTTGCCCTTACCTCAAAGGTTTTTACGTCGAAACCGCCATTGGTCTTTGTAGCCTTGAAGGTTGCATAGCTGGCCATGGCCTTGATATAATTGACTTTCAGCTTCACCACCTGATTGTTCAGGGCCGGTACCTTTGCTTCAAATTCCTTACCCATGCGGATAGCAGGAAGCAGATCCTCCCGGATGTTAAACACTACCCACATATCGCTGAGATCGACGATGCTCATAATGGGAGCACCCGAACCCACTAACTCACCCTGCTTCGGGAAGATATCAGATATTTCACCGCTGAGCGGAGCAACGAGAGTCGTCTCCGAGAGGTATGATTTTACTTCCGATACGGCCCCTTTAGCCCTGTTTACCAATGCGGCAGCTGCCAGTTTATCTTCCTGCTCGGCTCCGTTCACAGCCATGTCGTACTGCGATTTGGCAGCCTTGGCTGTTGCAACTGCGGCCTGCCAGGCAGCTTCTGCTTCATCCCGCTTCTGGGCAGGAACCACACCTTCGTTGAACATGTTCTGTACCCTCTTAAAGGTCTTATCGGCAAGCTGAACACCAACCTCAGCCTTCTGCCATAATTCGTACGCACCTGCAATCTGCTCGGCGCGGGCACCTTTGCGTGCTTTCATGTCCTGGGCTGCTGCTGCATCCTCGGCTGAAGTAGCCTGAAAGAGTTTGGCATTCAGTTCCGGACTGCTCAGGAAAACCAGTGTATCACCCTGTTTCACCTGCATACCTTCCGAAACCCTGAACGTTTCAATACGTCCCGGTACCTTACCTGAAACACGCACTTCCGTAGCTTCGGCCTGTCCCTGCAACACAATGGGATCTGGCTTAAGCACTATCCAGCCAATGAGGCTGACGACTGCAATTACCAATACCAGGGCGATCAATCCGATCAGTAATCCCGAGTGTTTCTTATCTGCTGTTTTCATTGTTATCGATATTTAGATTTTTCTGGTTTCTTTATTATTGGATATTGGTTACCGTGAGATCACCTGTTGCTTTGATGCAATCGAGGGTAGCCTGGCGCTGGGCAAACACCGACTGCAGGTAATCCAGCTCAGCAGATTGCATATCTGTTTCGGCTGCCAGCCGCTCGGTGATATTGATGACACCTTCGTTGTACGACTGGGTGGCCAGTTCAAGAGCCCGCTTTGCCGCAACTAGCTGCTTCTCTTTGAAACCTGTCTGCGTGTTTGCCGACTGGTAACTTGTCAAAGCCTTGGTCTGATTCAGTTCCAGCAGCTCACGAGCCTCTTCACGGGCGTTTTCAGCCTTTTTGATCTCAAGTTCCGACTGCTTTACCTTGCAATTGGATGTACGGTCGAAAATCTCCCATTTGAACCCGACACCGGCCATTACTGTAGGCCCCATGGACAAATTATCAATTTTCATATCCATCGGGATGGGATCGTTGAAATCGGCATCAGCCTTGAAAATATAATCATAGCGACCCGAAACCACAGCCTGTACCTTGGGGAGATAATGCGACTTCTCCGACTTCAACATATATTTCTGAGCCTCTACTCCATACGACAGAGCTTTGATCTCGGCCCGGTTGCTGATATCGTTGGAAGTACCGCTGTAAACCAATGGTTCCAATGCGGGATGCATCCCGGCCAGTTCGGCAACGGGCTTGCCTGTTAGCTGCGACAATTTCTGATGAAGCAGGCTCTTCCGGCTTTCATATTCAGCCTGTTTGGCTTGCAGGTTAGCCTCTGCCACAGCAATCTTCAGCGTATCGAATGACGTGGCCATGCCGTTGTTCAGAGCAGCGATAGCGAACTTCTTCTCCGCTGCCAGCCGCACGGCTGACTCGTCCAGTACCCGCCTGGTCTGGTCCAGCAAAGCAAGCTGATCATAACAGGTGATCACATCACTGATGACTTCCGATTTTGCCTTATCCGACAGGGCATCCTGCACCTTTATCTTTTGAGCCAAAGCCTTTGCAATGTTCGGAACCTGACCGCCACTGTAAAGGAGCATTTTCACGGATGCATCCACCCCTACATAGTTGCCGTGCAGGTTCCCGCTCATGTCCTTCGACACCTTAGGCAACTCCACGCCTTGTTGAATCAGAAGCTGTTGCAACTGCGTCAGCTCATTCGTCAACTGGGCAAGATTCGGAAAAAGCACCGGGAAAGCCGGATTCTGCATGAACTCCTGAAGCTGGGCAATGCTTTCAAAACCCTGTATCTCATCGATCTTTGAGTCGAGCACAGAATAAGCATAGAGATACTTTCCTCCCATCTCTACCTTGGGAAGATAGGCCGACCTGACTGCCATCCGCTGCAACTCCGTTATCTCCTTCTCAAGGTCTTTCTCAACCACCTTCCGGTCTTTCTGTAGCGAAAGTCCTATCAGCTCTTTCAATTCAGGCTGCACCCTGAGCGATTGGGCTTCAGCCTGACCGGCAACAAGTACCAGTGAAAGAAAAAGACTTAGGATTAAAATTCTTGTTTTCATTTCTTCTTGATTATCTGTTTGGTAATGATTTATATGAAGATTTCCGACATTTAGCATTTTCGACTTTAATAGTTTTTTGGTCGATTTTTCAACAAAAAAAATTTAACGTTTGATTACCCCGTAGAACAGGATATTGATCAGATCTTCAATCCGCTTTTCAATCTCCATGCCTTCATCTTCATTCCAGAACATGGGAATCTCCATGCCTTTTAATGCTGTTACAATGGCGATGGATGCCAGAGATGGATTCTCAATCTTAAATTCCCCGTTATCTACTCCCTCCTGAAGGATGTTTTGAACCATTGCGATTTCTTCCCTGTCATATTTCTGACGGACGGTTTCAGTAAAATCAAGGTGGCTGAGGTATTCATCCTTGATTGCACTGTAAAAGTTCGCCATTTTCCCGATGGTTTTCATTCGGACCAGTACATAGGCTTTAAGCTTTTCCATGGGATCATCCACCCCGTTGATGGCTGAAACCAGTTCTTCTTTCAGGATCGCAGCTTCCTTTTCGACAACAGCCTTAAAGATCTCTTCCTTACTATTGAAATAGTAATAAATAGAACTCTTGCCCTTCCTGGAAGCCAGGGCTATTTCATCCATGGTGGTCTTCCTGAAACCGAACCTGCTGAAGATGCTTCGGGCAACGCCGATGATCGCGTCCTTTACTTCATCTTTGTCTAACATAGTTGAATCAAGTTTACCGTTTCGGGCGGCAAAATTAATTCAAGAAATCACCCGATGCAACAATTTTTCGAATTATTTGGTCGAATAGTCGAAACTATTTTTTATATGCCTATATTTCTGATACTTATAAATCACGATGAACCGAATCCGGAGAGAATGCTGGCAGGCATACCGCCAGGTATTCGGCTCCCCCGGCAAACGGAGTACTGTATCGCACCCATTCCCCGGCATGAGTCCGTATAGCATGACCCTCTACCACAAGATAGATCTCGCTCTTAGTCTGTACCTGCAAGGTTCCTTTCAGCACAATTGTATATTCATCAAATTCAGGGCATTGGCCGGGTTCTTCCCAGCCCTGCGGACTTTTCATGCGGGCAATGCTGATCTCGCCACTTCCTGAGTTCACCAGGCCAAAATACTCCTCGATAAGCTTTCCTTTATTTCCTGCGGCCTCAATGATGGAGGGGGCTTGTACGAATGTTACCATAATTAATGCGTCTTAGTGATTATGAGTTATAATTGTTCACTTATAAGGAAGTTGGCATTCATCGGCCCGGGCCGCCTGAAAATTTGCCGATCAAGCCTTCTTTTCCCTTTTGTACTTCTTTTTTTCTTCTGCCTTCATCTTTTCGGTGGCATACTGAAAGATCAGCCGCGGAGAGCGATCCTTCCACTTCAAAAGGAATTCCTCTACTGCCAACGGGTCGATCTTCCATGCTTCCCTGAGAAACCAGCCAAGCCCCTGCTGCACCTCCCTGGCTTCGTCCATCATCATCGGCTCGATGAAGGATAAATAAGGCTCCACCACTTTTGAATCTTTCACCGGTTTGATAAAGCTTACCGGAACCGCACGACGCTGATAACTGCTGGAAGCTGTCCGCCACTCCTCCAGCCTGTCCATTCCAATCAGTTTCCTCTTTAAGAATGGGTATATCAGTTCTGAGCTCACCACATCGCAGTGGGCCCAGTTCCTGATCCCGAAAAGGAACCAGAACTCCAGCTCATCAAAAGTCTTTGCTGTAAAGTCCTTTTCAAATGCCTTGGTCAGCAGGATGGCGAAACTGGTTTCCTCATACTTCGGACTCCGGATCAGGATACGGCTGGTTTGCAATACCAGCTTGAATCCAGCCCCTTCTTCCAGGATGGTCATCACCATGGCTTCCAGTTGCTCCAGGGTAAGTCCGTAAGCGTCATACCCATCCTGGAAATAGCGTGCATACTTAGCTACGACCTCGGGGGAAGCATTCTCCGTACAATATTCCCGGATTTCTCCGGCCAGATCCGATGGTGACATAGGCGACAGGTCTTGGTACTGCCGTAAAGGTACAAATCACCGGAAACAGTCATCGAAATCCGGTAAGAATTTACACGCCGGAAGGTTTCATTTTATCGCCTGATGAATTTCAGGCTGAAGCTGCCTTTTTCACTGAACCCTGACAGGAGATAGATACCAGCCGGTAAGCCGGAAATGTCAAGCCGCAGGGTCTTTTGCTTTCCGGCCGGCTCAAGCCTGAACAACTCCTGCCCTGAAAGATCCGAGATGATCAGTCTGTTCAGGAATATCCTCCCTGGATTCGAAAGGTTGAGATACTCACCGGCCGGGTTCGGGTAGGCTGTAAACGTGTTCCCTTTGCCCGCCAGGGCATCTTTGACCGAATTGGCAGCCAGCTGTTCCAGGGTCTTCATCTGTCGCAACTCAAGGAATGGTTTGATGCCATAAGGCGTGTGACTGTCAACCTGACCGGTGAATCCGTTCACAAAATCCTCCATGGTGTAGCCGTAATCCATGGTGCGATAGGTATCCTCCTCCACCGCAGGCAGGATAAGGGCTTTCAGCGAGTCGATATGTGGAAAGACGGAATCCGGTTCGAGTATCAGCCTGGAAATGGTATCCAGAAAACAACGGTAACGGTTTGCGAAGTCAGGGACCGAGAGTAGTTTGGACGCCAGGGGCCGGGGACTGTCATGCTTATACCAGTCGAGACAGTTCCGGGTCGCCCAGTCGCGATTCACCCAATCCACTCCAAACGTGTTGTCGGTATCGTAGGTGATGAAATCAAACTTTCCGGTAGCGGCATTCTGATAGAGGAAGTAGTTATTCTGGTTATACATGTAATCATCCCAGTTTCCGGTTGCCACATCCAGTGCAAAAGCCTTCAGAACGCCGTCAACATTCAATATTGATTCAATTTCCAGTGCAAAGGCTGAATCCGGTTCTTCGTTGAGAATGTAAATCAGCTGCACCAGACCGGAGTAATCATCCGCCGATTCATTCGTTTGCAGGTCATAGGCCCTTCCCCCGGTAGCGCTCGAACTTCCAATATTCTTATAATACTGCTGATCGGTGCCGTGGTAATCCAGGTTTGCCGGATACGTACATTTATAGAGGTTGCCGTCGTTTTCGCCATAGACTCTTTGCAGCCAGTCCTTGTCAAACTCTTCCAGACTGGTATACAAACCGTAGTAGGCCTGGTTGATGTAAAGCCTGACGAAACTGGTCCGGCGCTCAGGGAGTCCGGCCCGGGACCAGGCATCATAGAAAAGCTTTTCACGGATGAGCGTAGGATCGTTGTGCTGACCGTTAAAGTTCAACTTTTTCACGCCCCGGTACCGCCGGCCCTGAACATACTCATTGAAGCTGATCTTGAACGACTTTTTCTGCGATACGCGTGATGTGTTTCCCCGCAGACGGAACCCAGCCTGTTCAACGGTGTCGCGCCCTGTCCCGTAATCATAGATAAAGCGGGCGCCATAGTAATGATCGGAATATACATCCTGAAAGATGGCATCGAGCGAATCCTGGCTGATCTCGATATAGACGGAAGAAACACGAGTCGGATCAAACAGCGTATCCTGCGCCTTACCCCACCATGCCAGGCATAAAAAAAATAGCAGTATCAGGCTTGCTTTCTTCATCCGCGTTCAAAAGATCTCATTGCAAAGATAGTCCTCCGGTGACAAACTCAATCGGACGGGCATTAAAAAAGAGCCCCGGGGACCGGGACTCTTCAGGCAAAAATGGAAATTTATACTGAGCGTGTTCCCAAAAAAACATTTTTGACCCGGAGGGACCCTCCGAAGGAGCACTTCGTGCCCTTGGGGCAAACCTGTTCAGCCACAGTATATCAGGTGTCAGACCAGTCCCTGTGCCAGCATGGCTTCGGCCACCTTTACGAATCCGCCGATATTGGCACCCTTAACGTAGTTGATCCAGCCGTCTTCAGTGCCGAATTTGATGCAGGTCTTGTGAATATTGACCATGATGGTATGCAGTTCCTGATCTACGCGTTCGCGCGACCAGCTGAGACGCATGCTGTTCTGGGTCATCTCAAGTCCGGAAGTGGCAACCCCGCCGGCATTGGCGGCTTTCCCAGGGCCATAAAGGATCTTCTTTTCGATGAAGTGCTCCACAGCTTCAATGGTGGAAGGCATGTTGGCGCCTTCCGAAACACAGATGCATCCATTGGCAACCAGCATCCTGGCATCATCCCCGTTCAGTTCATTCTGCGTGGCGCAGGGAAGGGCAATGTCGCACTTCACACCCCATGGAGTCTTTCCTTCAACATATTCGCAGTTGTATTTCTTGGCATATTCGCTGATGCGGCCTCGTTTGATGTTCTTCAACTCCATTACGTATGCCAGCTTGGCGGCATCGATTCCGTTGGGATCGTAAACATAACCGTTTGAGTCACTGAGCGTAACTACTTTCCCACCGAGCTGGGTCACTTTTTCGGTAGCATACTGGGCCACATTACCCGAACCCGAAATAACAACAGTCTTGCCCTTGAAATCCATTCCGCGCGTCTTCAGCATTTCTTCGGCAAAATAGGTACAGCCGTAACCGGTAGCTTCCGGACGGATCAGGCTTCCGCCCCAGTCGAGGCCCTTGCCTGTGAGCACACCGGTAAACTCGTTCCGGATCCGTTTGTACTGCCCGAACAGGAAACCAATCTCACGTCCGCCCACTCCGATGTCGCCGGCCGGTACATCCGTATCAGGACCAATGTGCCGCTGCAATTCAGTCATAAACGACTGGCAGAACTTCATGACTTCATTGTCGCTCTTGCCTTTCGGATCGAAATCGGAACCGCCCTTGCCACCACCCATGGGAAGGGTGGTCAGACTGTTCTTCAATACCTGTTCGAAAGCCAGGAACTTCAGGATACCCAGGTTCACTGTCGGGTGTAAACGAAGTCCGCCCTTATAGGGACCAATGGCGCTGTTCATTTCAATGCGGAACCCACGGTTGATCTGGAATTCACCCTTGTCATCCAACCAGGGAACCCGGAAAATAATGATACGCTCCGGTTCCACCATGCGCTCAAGGATGCCCCTGTACTTGGGGTTCTCCTCAATGAACGGCATGAGCGAAATGACAACCTCTTTCACTGCCTGATGAAATTCGACTTCACCCGGGTTTTTGGCAATGACCTTTGCCATGAACTGTTCGACTTTCTGGTCAATGATAGTGTTTGACATAATACGTTAATGTTTAGTTATTGTAATGAGAGTTGAGAAATTCCTGCAGCAATATTAAATATATTGAATTGAACAACCATATTTTTTTGCTATTTTCTGTTAATGCAGTAACAACTGCAATTTGTAGATTATCAAGTTGTTGCAGGCCTATTTTTTCGCCTAAGTGAATCGCTGATAAAATTCAGTAAAACCCTTAAAAATTCGTTTTGTCAAGAAAATTGTATATTTAAATCGTGAACCGATTTACCCGGTCCTGCAACTTGACCATGACTGAAGAACAAGAATCAACCCAGCAGCCCCGCGACATACAGCACCTGCTGTTTGAACGTGCCGAAAGGCTCAAGGAACTGGCAGCTATCAACCAGACCACCGACATCCTGAAGGAGGGAAAGCCGTTAGACGATACCTTGCAGCAGCTGGCGCAGCTCTTTCCGTTGGCCTGGCAGTATCCGGAGTACACCGTTTGCTGCATCTCCTTTGCGGGAAAGGAATACAAGTCGCCGGGATTTACGCGTTCAAGTTGGTTGCAGCGGCAGTCGTTCGATGTGATTGACGGCCGCACGGGATATATCGACATCTATTACCTCAAGGATTTTATCCAGTTCGACGAAGGGCCTTTCCTTAAAGAAGAACGCCACCTCATCATCAATCTGGCCAGCGCCATCGCCGGGTACCTCAACAGCATATCGGCCAGGGAACTGCTGAAAAAGTCGAGGAAAGAAGAACCCGCACAACGGCCCGCCAAACAGACTAAGGAAACAGCAATTCCCGGCCGGCAGTTGCTCCAGCGATTTCTTAATAAGAACAACTACAGCCGCGATATCTACCACGACCTGATGCCTTTCAAGGTCAAGGAGATCCTGCTGGTAGCCAACCTTTATGATGCTTACAGCATCGAAAGAGAGGGCCGGTTCTCGGAATATGTGCTGGGAGAATATCACCAGCTCAGCCTGACCTCGGTTCCGCGCATCACCGGTGTGTCTTCAGCCGAAGAAGCCTTTGAACAACTGAATGCCAAGCATTTCGACCTGATCATCTTCATGATAGGCGTCGACAAGGTGATGCCGGTCAACCTCTCCCGGGAGCTCAAACAGGCATTTCCGTATATTCCCGTTTACATGTTGCTGAACAACAACACGGATGTGGAGTTCTTTGTGCGCGAGAAACGAAAATACGGCGCCATCGATCGGATCTTCGTCTGGAACGGGGAAAGCAAGGTGTTCTTCGCGATGATCAAACTCCTGGAAGATGAGATCAATGTGGACAACGACACCCGCGTGGGACTTGTACGCGTGATCCTCCTGGTGGAAGACAGTCCGCAGTATTACTCCAGGTACCTTCCTTTGCTTTATGGCATCGTGATGGATCAGACCCGGCGCATCATTGATGATGTCAGCACCGACGAATTGTACAAGGTTTTGCGGCTCAGGGCAAGATCCAAAATACTCCTGGCATCCAGCTATGAGGAGGCGATGGATATCATCAACGACTATAAGGATTACATGCTCTGCCTCATTACCGATGTGAAGTTCGAGCGGGCCGGTAAAGAGGATGATGAAGCCGGTTTCCGGCTGGTGAGCTATGTGAAGGAGAACATCTCGGACCTGCCGACCATCATACAGTCGTCGGACCAGGACAATGCTGCCCGGGCATACGAACTGAGGGCTACGTACATCGATAAAAATTCGGACAGCCTGTCGCAGGACTTCAAGAGTTTCATCATGCACTACCTGGGATTCGGCAACTTTATTTACCGCGACCAGGACGGACACCAGATCGCTATTGCCAAGTCGTTGAGGGAATTTGAGAACCAGCTCCGAACCATTCCTGACGAATCCCTCATTTACCATGCCCGCAAGGATCATTTCTCCCTCTGGCTGATGGCCCGCGGCGAGATACAGGTAGCCAGGATCATCAATCCCCAGAAGGTGTCCGATTTCAGCAGCCCGGGAGAATTGCGCGAATACCTGATCGAGGTGATCCAGCAGTTCCGGAATGAACAAAACAAGGGCAAGATCATCCCGTTCGAAGAATCGGCGATCACCGATGAGCACAATGTTGTCAGCCTCATCCCGGGACTCATGGGTGGAAAAGGCCGCGGGCTGGCCTTTATCAACACCCTTATCTATAATTATGACTTCAATGTACACGTACCGCATATCAACATCCGCACCCCCAAAACCTCCATCATCGGCACGGATGAGTTTGAGTATTTCATGGAGCGGAACAAGTTGTACGAGAAGGTTCTGGCCACTTCCGACTATGATGAGATCAGGAAAGTCTTCATCGAAAGCGCACTCACCGATACGCTGATAAGGAGGCTTCGGGTTCTGCTCAGGCTCATCGAAAAACCCCTCGCCATCCGTTCCTCAGGGCTATTCGAGGACTCTCTCTCCCAACCGTTTGCCGGAATATTCGAAACTTACCTCCTGCCAAATAACCATCCGGATATCAATGTACGGCTCAGGCAGGTAATGGATGCCATCCGGCTGGTATATGCTTCTGTATATTCCCCGGAAGCCCGGGGATATATCGAAGCCATCAACTACAAACTGGAAGAAGAAAAGATGGCCGTTGTCATCCAGGAAGTTGTGGGCAATTCATTCGAAGACGTATACTATCCGCATATCAGCGGCGTGGCACAGTCGTATAATTATTACCCTTTCGGGCACATGAAACCGGAAGAAGGTTTTGCCGTTGCGGCCCTAGGATTGGGGAAATACGTTGTCGACGGGGGAAGTGCCTACCGCTTTTCGCCCAAGTACCCTTCGGTGGAGAATTTCAGCCCGAAAGACCTGTATAAAAATTCGCAGACGCGGTTCATTGCGGTGGATTTGGCCAAGAAAGACTTTAACCTGTTGGAAGGAGAAATGGCCGGATTACGGGAACTGGAAATTGACGAATCGGAACGGCATGGCACCCTCCGCCACCTGGCTTCGGTTTATGATCCCGACAACCAGCGGATCGTGCCCGGCCTGACGCAGCCCGGCCCCCGCATCATCAATTTCTCCAATATCTTAAAATACGATTACATGCCGATGGCCAGGACCATCGAAACGGTTCTCGATATAGTGAAGGAAGCCATGGGTACGCCTGTTGAGATCGAATTTGCCATCGACCTCACCCGCGATAAAGATTATAAAACAACCTTCTATCTCCTGCAAATAAAGCCGCTGATCGGTGCAGACCAGGATTTCAATGTCGACCTGAACGAGATCCCCCGCGAATCCATCGTTTTATTGTCGAATAAAGGAATGGGCAACGGATTGGTGAGTGAAATCTCGGATGTGATCTATATCGATACCGAAACCTTCGATAAAAGCAAAACCGAAGAGATGGCCCGGGAGATTGATTCCCTGAACACCCTCATGAAAAAGGAGAACAGGAAGTACATCCTGATCGGTCCGGGTCGTTGGGGAACACGCGACCGTTGGATCGGGGTGCCTGTTAACTGGCCACAGATCAGCAATGCTAAAGTCATCGTTGAAACCAGCCTTGAGGGATATCCTCTTGATGCGTCATCAGGCTCCCACTTCTTCCACAATGTTACCTCCATGAACGTGGGCTATTTTTCCGTTCAGCCGGAGATGGGCGACAGTTTTATCGATTACGGTTTTCTGAAACGGCAGCAACTGGTCAACAGTACGACCTATTTCAGGCATGTGCGGTTTACCTCACCCGTAAGCATCCGGATGGACGGGCGCAAAAGGCTCGCCGTCGTAACCTGGAGTGATTTACCGGCAGAAGTATAGTTTGATGCAATTTGCTGCCTGATAACATATTACCTTTTTCAGATTTCCTGATATAGGTAAAATCCCCCTGCTTTCCACACCGCCCTCACTCCGGTTATGGTCAAGAGAAAACTCTATGGGTCCGGCCGCCCCGATCTGTTACACCTGGCAAAGACGATCGCCGAGTTGTACCAGGAGAAGACCACGAACATTCGTTCGCTGGAGGGGTATGAAAATTTGCTGAATGAAACCGGGATCAGGCAATTCCATGTCGGCCACCCGGTAGTAAGGAAAACCTGCCTTCCCCGCATGGTCAATCCCTTCGAAAGCAGTATTGTCTTCTACAGTGTTTCCGCATCCCGGCTGATGATCCTGCTGCTTCTGGAGAAAACCCAATGGGTAGTGGTCGAAATATTCGACCAGGAAGGCCAATTCCTGAAGCGGCTTTTCAGTAAAAATATCCATAAAGGTGTGACCGAGATCATCGTTATCGGCTGCCAGCATCTGGATTTGCCGTTTGTCCTGGTGCTCAACTCCGGCGAGGGAATGCGCAGCTTCATCATCAACCCCGACAGGTAAGCAGGGTTCTGATCTTCATTTTCTTGTACTCATTTCCGTGTGAAACGACATTGAAACAGATTCTACGCACAATAAACCGCGCCGGAAAAGTCTGTGCATCATTCCTGATTGAATAATGTCCTGTTAAGTCATGCAATGAATAGGACAACCCAAAAGTGCAGAGCATCCGGTTTGGAGTCTTAACCAAATCTTCAGAATATTTTTTTCAGGGTATTGGATTTAATAAAATAATTACGACCTTTGCACTCCATTTTGAAAAAAGCTATCACCATGGCAAGAGTATGTGAAATTACCGGAAAGAAACTGATCGTAGGAAACAACGTATCGCATTCCAATATCAAGACAAAGCGGAAATTCTATCCCAACCTGCACACCAAACGTTTCTTCGATCCGGAAACCAACACCTGGATCACACTGAAGGTTTCGGCTGCAGCTATCCGCACCATCAACAAGAAAGGTCTTGCTGCTTGTTTGAAGGATGCCCGCAAAAAAGGCTTTCTGAATAAATAAGGATACTCCTGTAAAATATATTGAAGCTGTCACCCGCACGTGGCAGCTTTTTTATTGTCCGTGCCTGCCGGCATTCATGATGACCAGGGATTTAACAAATATTTTGAAAGTCAGCCTGTTTCCGGCGATCCACGATAGGCGAAATGAAATACCTTTGTGATCAATGAAAGCCATCCTTTACTTTTCACTGCTTATCCTGCCGGTTTTGATCTCATTAAAGGCTACCGGGCAATCGGATAATGATCTCGTGCAGTTTTCAGGGGTGGTGGTCACAGCCGATAGTCTCCGGCCGGTACCATTCACCAATATCAGCGTCGAACGGACCGGCAGGGGAACAACCTCCGACTACTGGGGATTCTTTTCCATCGTCGTCCGGAAAAAGGATGTCATTGCCTTTTCGGCTGTCGGTTTCAAGAAGATCCGTTTCCGTATTCCCGATACCCTGTCGGTGAACCGTTACTCCCTCATCCAGGTCATGACATCCGATACCATCATGCTGCCCGAAACAGTGATCTATCCCTGGCCAAGCAAACAACAGTTCCGGCAGGCTTTCCTGAAACTGGATGTTCCGGACGACGACATAGAAATAGCGCGCAAGAACCTGGCTTATATGGAGATGCGCGATCGCGACCCGAAAAACTATGATCCTGAGAAATTCGGGATGAACGGTGCGCAAAACTACCGCAATTACGTCGACCGCTCGGTCGACCGCCTTTACTATGCCGGACAGGCTACGCCCAACAATCTGCTGAATCCGATCGCCTGGGCAAAATTCATCCAGGCATGGAAACGGGGCGATTTCAAAAAGAAGAACTGATCTCAGCCTTTTCCGATCTTCCTTAATCCTTACCTTAGCACAAAAATTTCCGTATCAGGACGGATTGCATACTTTCCATAATGGAAATCCGTTCTGATTACTACAATTAACCGCCTGTTCATGAGTTCCCGGCGCTTCCGCCTCAACCGATATAATACTGGCAACCTGTCTTGCCGCCTGCGGCCGTCCCGATTAATGCAAGGATTGCTGCTTTCGGCATTCCTACTTTTATGGGTCGCTGCTTTTCCGCAACAAACAGCCACCATTCAGGGGAAGATCACAGATGAACGGAACCAGCCTCTGGAACTTGTAAACATTGCCGTTTTCGGACTTCCCGGAGGTACAACCACTGCCAGGGACGGGAACTTTATGCTTTCTGTACCTGCTTCGAAACCGCTTTCCATTGTAATCTCTTCCATCGGCTTTGAGACCGACACCGTGAAAATTCGCCTTGCCGCCGGTGAGAAGTACCGGATTGACCGGAAGCTGAAGGAAAAAACTGTTATGCTGCAGAGTGTCATCGTGGAAGACCGTCAGCTCAGAAACACCAATCTCAACAGGATCAATCCGAAAGCTGTAACGCTTATGCCCTCGGCATCAGGCGGAATTGAATCGTTGCTTAAAACAATGCCCGGCGTTGTCTCCAACAACGAACTTAGCTCCCAGTATTCGGTTCGTGGCGGGAATTACGATGAGAACCTTGTTTATGTAAACGACATAGAAATTTATCGTCCGTTCCTGGTACGATCCGGTCAACAGGAAGGGCTTAGCTTCCTGAATTCTGACCTGGTCTCTTCTGTACTGTTTTCGGCCGGCGGTTTTGACGCCAAATACGGCGATCGCCTTTCCAGCGCCCTCGATATCCGCTATAAACGCCCGAGATCCTTTGCTTCTTCAGCTTCCGCAAGCCTCCTGGGCGCCAATGTCCATGTGGAAGGCGCCTCAAACGATAACCGTTTCTCCTATCTGGCCGGAGTCAGGTATAAAACAACCCAGTACCTGCTCAACAGCCTCGAGACAAAAGGAAGCTACAAACCGGTTTTCATCGATTTCCAGAGTCTGCTCACTTACAATCTGAACGAGAACCTGGAACTTTCGCTCCTCACCTATCTCTCAAGCAATTCCTACAACCTGATACCCCAATCGCGACAAACCAATTTCGGCACCTTCTTCGAACCGCTCCGGCTGACGATCTTTTTCGACGGACAGGAAGCCGACCGGTATAAAAGCATGATGAGCGCCGTTACACTGTCGCACCAGGTCAATAAAAAGATGCAGGTGAAATGGATCGCTTCAGCCTACCGGTCGGTTGAGCAGGAATCATATGATATCCAGGCTGAATACTGGATTTCGCTGCTCGAAAATCAGCCCGAAGACTATGACTCTATCGAGGTGATCGAAACCCGCGGGGTGGGCAAATACATCGACCACGCCCGCAACAAACTGGAGATGAACGTTATAAACTTCGAAAACCGGTACAGCCTGAATTCCGGGAGAAGTTTCGCCCAGTGGGGAATAAAATTCCAGCATGAAGCGATCAACGACCGTCTCAAGGAATGGTACCTGCTTGATTCGGCAGGCTATACCCTCCCCTACAACCCCGGCACACCAGGTCAATCCGGCAACCTGGACGATATTGTTCTTTCCTATTATATGGAGTCGAAGGCCAACCTCTCCTCCAACCGGTACACAGCCTTTGCACAGAATACCTGGGACCTGGACGACGACTCTACCCGTCTGGCCTTCACCATCGGGGTCAGGGCCAACTACTGGGACTACAACCAGGAATTGCTGATCAGTCCAAGAGCTACTCTTTCTTATAAACCCAACTGGAAAAGGGATATCCTTTTCCGTTTTTCGACCGGCTACTACTACCAGCCACCCTTTTACAGAGAGTTGCGGAACCTGGAAGGCGAGATCAATCCTTACCTGAAGGCGCAGCAATCCATCCATTTTGTTTTAGGCAGCGATCTCAATTTCATCGCCTGGGGCCGGCCGTTCAAATTTGTCTCCGAACTCTACTATAAATACCTGAAAGACCTGGTACCCTACGAAGTGGATAATGTAAGGATACGTTATCTCGGAATAAACGGATCAAAAGGGTATGCCGCAGGTATCGACATGAAAGTGAACGGTGAGTTTGTGAAAGGAGTGGAATCCTGGGCAAGCCTTTCCATCATGAAGACGGAAGAAGACCTTTACGATGATTATTACTATGACCGGTACAATGCATCCGGCGAACTGATCAGATACAATACTGCCGACCAGGTTTGTGTCGACAGCCTCATCCGGTACCCCGGTTATATTCCCCGCCCCACTGACCAAAGGGTTACATTCGGCATGTTTTTCCAGGATTACCTTCCGATGAATCCTTCTTATAAAATGAATGTCGGAATGTACTTCGGAAGCGGCCTCCCGACCGGAGCGCCGCATACGGCCCTTTATACACACACCAAACGAATTTCGCCTTACCGCAGGGTCGATATAGGTCTTGCCAAACAGATCATTGGTCCTGAAGCATGGAAACCTGCCAGTGGATTTTTTAAAAATTTCAAAACCCTATGGGTGACCCTCGAAATTCTGAACCTCCTTCAGGTCGATAATACCATCTCCTATAACTGGGTCCGCGATTATAACGGAAATCAATACGGCGTTCCCAATTACCTGACTCCCCGCCAGGTGAATATCAAGGTGGCAGCTGATTTCTGACCATTTTATCAGTAACAGGCTTTGCCCGGATAAACATCCGGGTTGAATGTTAATTATTCAGAACGATTCTAAACTATTCTGTCCGCTGGTTGTTATGGCTACATCTAAATGTAAAACACATGACAACCATGAACTATTCATTTCCGGAATTACCGTATGCATACGATGCACTAGAGCCTTATATCGACCGCATGACGATGGAGATCCATCACACGAAGCATCACAAGACCTATTTCGACAAATTCACGGCTGGTATCAACGACACAGGCATGGACGGGAAGTCGCTCGAAGATATCTTCAAATCAGTCAGCCAGCTTCCGGCCCCTATCCGCAACAACGGAGGCGGGTATTACAATCACAGTCTGTTTTGGGATATCCTTTCACCTAAAGGGGGTGGAACAGCCGTAGGGAAACTGGGCGAAGCCATCAACAAGGAGTTTGGTTCATTCGAAGCCTTCCGTACCCGTTTCAGCGACGCAGCAGTGAATCGTTTTGGCAGCGGATGGGCCTGGCTTTCGGTTGATCCGCAGGGACAGCTCTGTGTTTGTGCCACCCCTTACCAGGACAACCCTCTCATGGATACCGCCGAATGTCCGGGCATCCCCGTGCTTGGGCTGGATGTGTGGGAGCATGCCTACTACCTGAAATATCAGAACCGCCGCCCCGATTATATCAATGCCTTCTGGAACATAGTGAACTGGGAAAAGGTCAACGAAAAGTACGTAACGATCATCGGTTAATCATCAAACTGTTGCAAGCCATGAAAAATTTCAGGACCAGAGCCTTATTCGCCTTCACATTCGCCTGTATGTTTCTTAACACGGCAGTTGCCCAGCCATCGCCTCAGTCGTTTTACACCTATGCCCCGGACGGCAGAGTCAAAGGCTACCTGTTCCCGGCGCTGCCTTATGCATACAATGCGCTGGAACCTTCCATCGACAGTCTGACGGTTGCCATCCACTACGACAGGCATCACCGGGCCTATTACACCAAATTTGTGGCAGCGTTGTCGGAAAACAAGCTGGAAGGAAAGACGCTTGAAGAGATATTCGCTTCCATGAGTAAATACCCGGAAGTTTTGCGGAATAACGGCGGAGGGTATTACAATCATACTCTCTACTGGGAGAACATGTCCCCCACTGGCGGAGGAGTACCTGCAGGCAAATTGGCTGCTGCCATCGACAAGGCTTTTGGCTCATACGACAAGTTCAGGGAGCTCTTTGGAAATGCGGCAAAAAACAAGTTCGGCAGCGGCTGGGCCTGGCTGATCCTTACTGCAAAAGGGGAATTACAGGTAACAACAACCTCAAACCAGGATAATCCGCTGATGGACGTTGTTTCACAGCAGGGAACACCCTTACTGGCGCTGGATGTATGGGAGCATGCTTACTATCTGAAGTACCAGAACAAACGGGCCGACTATGTGGATGCATTCTGGAAACAGGTGAACTGGAAGGAAGTGCAGCGAAGATATGAAGCAGCACTAAAGAAGTAGGCTATTCGATCGGCAACACTATTCCACGCCCAGAGAAGATATAATCACTATGGCGGCGGCGGCATACAGCAGGCGGTACGAAACCCCGATGCCGGCACCAATTGCATAATTCTTCCAGACCTTTTTCGACTTGATCCTCTTCGCCTGGCGGGTGTAGCCTGCCAGATAATCGGTTCCTGTAACGGACGGATTCGGAACGATGCCCAGATTCTCAGGTCTTGGCGAGGTATGTGAACAGGATAATGCAGGGATCAGTCCTACCACGGGAAAAACCATACTGGTGAGCAGCGTAATCGTCCCGGCTGTGCTGTAGTTTGTATAATTCAGGTTAGCATCCTCGACACCACGCAGATAATCAGCGGTAAGACATATTGAATCGGCTGGCAGGTTATCCGGAGCATTCCCGGTGAAATAAATTTTCACTCCATCATGGAAAAAGATCGCAGAAAGATCAGATTTGGTAAAGGCAAGGTGAGATGTGAGTGAATCAGCAGACCTGGCGAAAACCGAATCCCGGGTAATACGTTCAACCTTTGCTACCATCTTAGAACCGTCTGCTTTCATGATCTGGTCCTGCGCCATTCCAATGGAGAGATAAAGAAAGAATATAACCAGAAAAGATAGTTTTTTCATAGAACCGGATACTAAACAGGTGAATGGTGGACTAATCAGTTAAAAGGTTGTATTCAGAAGCCGTGCGTATAAAATGGAACTGCCACCTGGTTCGATTATCCCGGGTGGCAGTTCCTTATTATGAACGAAATCTTCCTTTATTCAAATGAAAGGATGGCTTTGGTGATCAATCCGATCGCTTCACGAAGTTGTTCTTCGGTGATAACGAGCGGTGGGGCAAAACGAATGATATGCTGATGGGTCGGCTTTGCCAGTACACCCAGTTCTTTCATCTTCAGGCATACATCCCAGGCTTCCTTTCCGTTCTTAGGCCTGATCACGATAGCGTTCAGAAGTCCCTTACCGCGCACCAGCTCAATCATATCGCTCTTTACATTATTAATTTCAGAGCGGAAAATATTCCCAAGGTATTCGGCCTTCTCGGCAAGACGTTCCTCTTTTACAACCTCCAGGGCTGCAACTGCAACACGGCCGGCCAGAGGATTGCCTCCAAAGGTGGAACCATGCTCTCCGGGCTTGATTGTCAGCATGATGGGGTCATCAGCAAGAACAGCCGATATCGGCAACACACCTCCTGAAAGCGCTTTACCAAGGATCAGGATGTCGGGCCTCACATTTTCATGATCGCATGCAAGCAGTTTACCCGTGCGGGCAATACCCGTCTGCACTTCATCGGCAATAAAAAGAACATTCTTTGCTTTACAGGCAGCATAAGCCTTGGCGAGATAGCCTTCGTCCGGAACAAAAACACCTGCTTCTCCCTGGATCGGTTCAACAAGGAAACCGGCAACATTAGGATCCTCCAGCGCTTTCTCCAGTGCAGGGATGTCGTTATAAGGAACCGTGATGAATCCCGGAGTGAACGGGCCATAATCGTTGTAAGCATCCGGATCGGTCGACATGGAGATGATGGTGATCGTCCTGCCATGAAAGTTGTTCGCACATACGATGATCCTGGCCTGGTTTTCAGGAATTCCCTTCACCTTGTAACCCCATTTGCGGCAGAGCTTTAAGGCTGTTTCGTCAGCCTCGGCCCCTGAATTCATAGGCAGCACCTTGTCGTAGTGGAAATACTCGGTAACATATTTTTCATATACCCCCAGGACATTGTTATAAAATGCACGCGATGTGAGCGTTAGCGTCTGTGCTTGCTCCACCAGCGCACCGACGATCTTCGGATGACAATGGCCCTGGTTAACAGCAGAATATGCAGACAAAAAATCAAAATACCTCTTCCCTTCTGCATCCCATAAAAAGGGTCCTTCTCCTTTGGCTAATACTACCGGCAACGGATGATAATTATGAGCTCCATACTTGTCCTCCAGTTCGATAGCCTGGGCAGATGAGATTGATTTAAAGGTCTCTGTAATCATAACAATATGTTTTAGAGTGTTTTACAAATCTTTGGCAAAGGTATCCATTCTTACAGGATTTCCAAAGAAATTCTATCCCGGAAAATGTCACTTGATCCGCGTAGTATACGTGTGTAGCCATACACAGAATGTTTTCGGGTTGTTCCAAGGACAAAGAGTGAATGCCTGGATTATCAGCCTGCGTACTCAGTCAGTCATACAAGGTTGATACATCAGACGCTGAGTCGTAAGTTTTGATATTTACTTCCTTTTGTCCTGACACAAAAAGAAAGTATACTGAATCTTAACAGGTTTGCCCCAAGGGGGAGCCTGCCGGCTCAAAGCAGAGCTGTTTAGATTCAGTTATACTGAGCGTATTCCCGAAATAACATTTTTGACCCGAAGGGTCCCTCCGAAGGAGCACTTCGTGCCTTAGGGGCAAATCTGTTCAGCCGCAGTATAACAAAGAAAAAGTCAAGACTCTATAAAAATGTCTTGTTTTCTACGGTGTGGCTCTGCAGAGCCTGTCTGACTGCATTTATGCAGTCAGGCGACACAAGCCGCACTAACTCAAATGCCGGCACTGGCTTCTGTGTCGCTTACTGAACCCGTCGCGACGAGCCTTCCCTTGAAAACTTGCGAAATTTTTATAATGTCGGTCGTTCCCTGAAAATCATCATATTGTTGCTGACCTTATAAAAATAAGCCAGTGGTTCTTGGAGGAGGTATCGTGCGCTGGATACGTGTGTAGCCATACACAGCATGTTGCTATGTTGAACAGCGGATGGAGGTTGCATGCCTTGTATGGCTGGCCTGATACCTCCGACTTAGAACCACCAGTATTTTTATAAAGTCTTGATTTTTCTTTTGCTTACTTTTCTTTTGATTAAGCAAAAGAAAAGTAAGAGGCCATCACTTGATAAGAAGATAACTCATTTATAATTTGTCGGCAACCAATATTTCCTGGATCATTAAATTATCTATTCTTATATCAGAGCTATTTCATTTCGCTAATTAGTAAAGTTGAATGTGATGATATAACTGCATCTGCGATAGAAGGGCTTAGAGTATCTGTTGCTATCCGGTATATAAAAGATGCATACCAAGGCGCACCTGATCTCTGACAGGGAAACTTCACTTGCCTATCAACTATCACGATTTGATACAAAACGGCATAGTGAACAGGTATAGTAGGAAGAATTCCATAACTTAGGAACATTGCGGCTTATATGTTCCTTTCTTTGCTCCTGACAGCCCATCAAATGCTGAAATAGCCGGGATGGAATAGCATCATTGCACAGGATTTTTAACCGGCGGTAGCCCCGGTATTGCTGACCAATGGCCTGTACCGGAGCGACGGTGATGGCAGCAGACCGCCTATCCCTAATGACTCCCATCGCCGGTCAATCTCACTGATCACTGTATCGTCCATGACGATTACGTTCGGCCAGTCACGATCAAAGTCATCCAGTTTACCGGACTTCATGGTTCCGTCGACAGCCATACAGCCGCTGTTGCCGGAAAAGTAACAATCCCTGGCAGGATCAATGTTGTTGGCAACCAGCCAGACATAATCTGCCATGCGAAGTCCTTTTGCCGACCGGTCGAGATAGATGACCCAGTCTACTCCTTTCAGGATACCTTGAGAAACAAGCCCGGCATGAAGGTTTTTTACCTGTCCGGGTTGTTCTTTTTCCACAAAAATCATCAATACCGGAATTCCGCCATTCAACAATGAAAGGTCTGCAATGCATGTTTCGTTCATCGAACCAGCCCATGCCTGTATAGCCTTCAGGTCGGCAGAGGACCGTATCCTTGGCTTTTCGCCGGGAAGCTTATCGGTCGCATCGATCCCAAGCTTTCCTCCAAGAGCGAAACGGCTGCTGGAATGATCCAGCACATCCACCGGTCCACGGCTGATCATCGTATCTGAAACCGGATCCACATTATCGGTGATCACCTGCATCACCTGCCGGTAAGCGTTCAGGTCAATATCCCGGTCAAGTACGATCAGCACCTTGTTAAACATCATCTGGCCGGCTCCCCACAAGGAATTCATGACTCTGGCTGCCTGCCCCGGGAAGGTCTTATGGATCTTTACAAGCACAATGTTATGAAACACGCCTTCAGCGGGCATCACCATATCCCGGATTTCAGGAAGCATCGACAGCCGGATAGGCGATAGAAAGATCCGTTCGGTTGCTTTTCCGATCCAGGCATCCTCCTGCGGAGGAATTCCAACGATAGTTGCAGGATAAACGGCGTCCTTCCGGTGCGTGATGCAGGTAACATGAAACTTCGGATAGTAATCGGCAAGCGAATAAAAACCTGTATGATCACCAAAAGGTCCCTCCAGCACCAGATCTTCGGACGGGTCTACATATCCTTCAATGACAAAATCAGCATCGGCCGGCACTTCAAGGTCACAGGTAAGGCACCTGACCAGTTCCACCTTTTTCTTACGCAGGAATCCTGCGAGGAGGTACTCATCGACATTTTCAGGCAGTGGTGCTGTGGCTGAATAGGCGTAAGCAGGATCACCTCCGAGTGCTACTGCTACGGGCATTTTTTTACCCAACCTTGCGTACTCGCGGTAATGGGAAGCAGATCCTTTATGAAGATGCCAGTGCATCCCTGTCTCCGTTGCGCTCAACACCTGCATCCGGTACATTCCCACATTTCGTTGTCCGGTTTCCGGATGAACGGTATGCACAACCGGCAAGGTAATAAAAGGACCTCCGTCGTGAGGCCAGCAGGTCAATACCGGAAGTCTGCCCAGATCAGGAGTTTCCATCACCACTTCCTGACATTTTCCACGGCCATGCAACGACCTTGGCATCCAGGAAGCAATCCCGGCCAGCGTGGGCAACATCGAAAGCTTCGAATAAAATGAATCCTTATGCGCCATAACGCTGCCTGCAAGTTCCAGGATCGCTTTCGCGGGATCTTCAAGATCTTCCACTCCAAGTGCAAGGCACATCCTTTTCTCACTGCCATAGGCATTGATCAGCAATGGAAATTCCGTTCCGTTATTCTCAAACAGAATGGCTTTGCCTCCGTGCTTACTCAGGCGGTCGGTGATCTCTGTGATTTCCAGGTAAGGGGACACATGTTCCTTAATCCGGATCAACTCTCCGCGGGAATCAAGGGTATGGATAAAATCCCTCAGGCTCGAATAGGACATGACAATGAATTGGGTTGGTCACTGATTTCAGCGAAGCTACAAAAATATACCGTTGCAGTTTCATTTTGCGATCCGCCAACTGGCGGACAGGTCTGTACACAACGGAATAACTGAATCAACTAATGTATAGCTTTGCAAATTCTTAGCAATTCAATATAATAACAGACTGACTGCTAAGCCAGATTTCAGAAAAGTCGTAATTTCGCAGAAAAAACAGGCCATAATTTACTATTAAACCAATTCAGTATGAAGCGTTTAGCCTTTTTCCTCCTCGCTGGAATAGCCCTGTACGGTTGCTCCAACTCCAATCAGAAAACGGATTCTGCTGTTGCCAAGCCGGATCAGAACCAGATTGTTATCACCAACGACATGGAAAATGCCGCTGCCCTGATTCCATCCTGGATCAATGAAGTGTCCGTGATTAAGATGGAAAATGGCCCGGCTCATTCCGGGGAATATGTTTCCAAGGTGGATGACAAGTCATTGTACACATACACCTACCGCGAAGTCTTCGAGAATATCAATCAGAAACTGCCGAAACGCGTTGTCGTCAACGGCTGGGTAAGCAGCCCGGATCCCAGTAAAGAACTGGGATTGATCATGGACATCAGCGAGAACAACCAGCTTAAGATCTGGCGTTCTTACTCACTTGCCAACGTTCCGGAAACCCCGACAGGCTGGTATGAGTTTACCGCCTACTTCCCGATTGACGAACCAATCCAGCCCGGTTATTCCATCAAGATCTTTGGTTACAGCGGCAAGAAAGTTGCTTACTTCGACGATTTCAAGATCACCTTCGAATATTGATCGTCTGATTGCGCTGAAATTGAAAATGAAAATGGCAGGCTCAGACCTGCCATTTTCATTTTATGACTTCTTAGAGTCAAACTCCTTACTCCCAAACGATTCCGGCTTTTGCTTGTCGTTATATTTCGAAGGACATTGCATCAGCAGACTCTTTGCCTTAAATACCGTGTCGCCCGACATCGATCCGATCACAACCAGTTGCGCCGGCTTCTCAAAGTCCTGCGGTTTGGCGCCGGCATAAACCACCTTCTTTACTTCCCCTTTCTCATCCGACATATAAAAGGAAAACTCGTTCGGATTATTCCTTGCATCATAAACAACAGGCTTTGTCTTGTCCAGTTTCCCGATGATCTGGAAGTCTTTCCCCTGGTTTCTTGCAGCTTTGCTGAAATTGCTGTAAGTACTGATGTTCATAAAGAGGCTGATAACCACACCGATGGCTACCACAATAAATATGATGATGACAATATGAGTCTTTTTCATGCGCTTATTCTTTATCCTTTTCCTTGAACTGCCGTTCCAACTTCCTTGTCTTCAGATCGAGATAAATGAGATAACCGGCAATTCCGGCAAAAACTGTGGACAGCACAATTACCACCACAAACATTTTCGATTCAATCATAGCAGGGATATAACAGGTGAGGGTTTGTTTTTGTTGAATTCCGTTGTTTACGACATACTCTGTTCCATGAGCAGGTGCCTGATGTTTGCCAGCCGCAGCCTGATCTGGATGATCCAGCATCCGATCAGCACCCAGCCAAGAATGGCCGGATAGAATACCATTCTGAGGGATGCGTCGAGGGTTGTCATGGTGGAAGCATTCCCGCCTGCAGCGGGATGCAGCGAGTTGTTGGCTATCCTTGGGAGTATGCCGATGAATACGATCAGCAGTACAAATGCGAAAATGTTGTAAACCGCTGAGATACGGGCACGTTTGTGATCCTCGTCGAGTGAACTGCGCAACACCAGGTAAGCCAGATAAGCCAGAATGGTGACAGCCGCTCCGTTAAGCTGCGGATCATTTGTCCAGGGCGTCCCCCATGTGAAATTGGCCCATTCCATACCGGTCACGATCCCAAGCAGCCCGAAAAGCAGTCCTACGTTCACCGACTGAGCAGCAAGCCTGTCATACTTCATGTTGAATGATGACAGGTACAAAATACTGCCGATAAGCGCAATGATGAACATCACCATCATGGCAAACCACATCACCACATGATAGAAGAGATTTCGGACCGACTCCCCGATCAGTTCCAGGGCCGGTACTTTTATAAGCAGTCCGGCGATTACACTGTACAACACCAGCGCAATCCCAAGGAATTTCCACCAGTCAGATTTAAGATTCAGATGCATAAATTTCAAAAAATCTGGTTAAACCACAGCTAATCCCTCCACAAGTAAGGGAAGAGCACGTACGAAAGAGCAATCACAATACTGTCGAGCACGACCACAGCAACCAGGTAAGAAATGTTCTCACCCATCGTACCACCCGAGAGTGCCGAAGAGGATACCTGCATCAGCACCAACAGGAATGGCAGCAAAATGGGGAAACTCAATATTGCCATCAGCGCAAAATTATTGTTGGTTCTCGAGGCAATGGCTGCGATCATTGTCAATACACAGGCAAATCCTATGCTCCCGAAAAGGAGCGCCAGTATAAAAAGTCCGTAATTCCCGATGTAGCTGCCCATCAATGCCGAGAATACAAACACGCACAGGGCCGACAACAGGATCATCAGCAGTGAATTGTAGATGATTTTGGCAAGGATGATCGCCTGAGGACTGGCCAGGGTATAATAGTACAACTGACGGTTGATGCTCTCCTGGACAAAACTCTTCGATACAGCGTTGACTGCTGCAAAAAGCATGATGATCCAGAACAGGGCATTCCAGGTTTCCGGTTCAATGATACCTGAAAAGGAGAGATAGCATACAAAGATGGTCGAAACCACATACAGCAGAATGCCATTGAAGGCATACCGCTGTTTGAGTTCCAGCCGGATGTCTTTGGATACCAGGTATCGTATTTCGGAGGTCAGCATTGCATCAAAAAGGCACACAAAGATATATAAAAAGCTCCATGTAAAGAATTGCAGATGGTTTTGACAATTCTGTGTAAAAAGAACCGGAAAATCCCATTATCAACGACAATACTAACACTCAGGATGCCTGGAATTTCTTCAGTAGGTACAGCCAACCTTGTAGTTTCCGGGAAAAAGTAAATATAGGACTACTGAAAGAAGAGGTTGCAGATGCCTGCTATTTGCAGAACTGTCGTAAAAGTTCATCGGCTGCTCCAAATCCCAGCCGTGAAGCGGTCTGCCAGTCAGAACACCCCTGGACCGTATCCTGATAGTTGAAATAATAGAGCGTCCCCCGGTTGTAATAGGCAATAGCGCTTTCCGACCGGGAGATCACCGTGTTGAAGTCATTCAGGGCAAGATCAAACTTCCCGATAGATCGGTAGGCAATTCCCCGGTTAACAAAGGCATCCGGATTCCGGTCATCGAGCCGGATAGAAGACGACAGGTCTTCTACCGCCTGTTCAAACCTGTTAGTGAGCATATAAACCAGTCCGCGGTTATACAACGCTTCAACATAGGAGGGTTGGCGTTGAAGGGCCGCGGAATAGTCCTCTTCGGCCCATTCCATCTCTCCAAGCCTGAGATACTCATTACCCCTGTTATAGTATCCCATGGCGATCTCGGCAGTGGTCCGGTTTCCGGTGATCACATCACCAAAGAGGGTTTTCGGATTTTCCCAAACCTTGTTCCTCTCCAGCGCAAGCCAGCCATACACGGTTATTAACGCTACCAGCAGGACAGCCAGTATCCTGCGGACTGCCAATCCGGTTTTCCGGTACAAGCTGATCCCCATAACAAATACAGCTGTAAAGAGGCCTATGTAGGGCAAATAGGTGTAACGCTCGGCGATCAGGATGGTCCGGGACCATTTCAGAGGCAGTACAATGCTGATCGTGAGCAGGAAGAACAGCAGTCCGAACAGCAGGATCTTCCCGGATTCCTGCTTTCTGTTTTTCCATCCGGCAACAAACAGGGCTGATATCACCACCAGTATGATCCCGCCGGTAATATAATACGAAAGAGGAAGCATCCCGCCGGTCTTCCAGGGATACAGGTAAATAACAGACTGGCTGTATGGCACAAAAGCCTTGACCATGTATAGCCACAGAGCATTAAGTATCAGGAATACCCTGTCAATAAAGGAGTATTGACTTTTTAACTCGGTAATATGTCCGAACGATCCTGAAGCCTGGGTTCCGACCCAGACAAAAATGCCCGCTACGACAAAGAATGGCAGGTAAAAAAGAACCGTTTTCCAATTGAACTTTTGCCCGTTGTACCATGCCAGGAGCAGCATAACCAGTGGCAGTGTTGCTGCTGTCACCTTGCTGAAGAGTGCCAGCAGGAAAAAGACGGAAACAAGGATCAACTTCCGGTTCAGAGGCTTTTGAAGCCAGTCGTAGAAACAGATCAGGGTAAGCAGATAGAAAACGGAGTAGGTAAGGTTTCCCCGCGTCGCGATCCATGTGACCGATTCAACATGCATCGGATGCACCGCAAACACCAGGGCTGTTAGCCATCCTGCCATCTTATTGCCGGTTATCCGGCTCACCAGGATCAGAACCAGCAGGGCATTCAGGCAGTGCAGGATAAAATTAACCAACCGCTGGGCTGTAACCGACTCGGGAAATAGCTGCTGGATCACAGCATAACTCAGCACAGGAACCGGTTGATACATCCCCAGGTAGTAACCGGAAAAATAGTTCCGGGTGGATGCCATGGATAGTTCCCGGATGCTTTTATCCTGAAAATAGGCATCATCGTCGTAGTTGTAAAGGATACCATAACGAAAGGTGCCCATATATACCAGAATGGTAATAACAGCGATCAGCAACCAGGAGAGCCATGTATTCTTCAACAGGGAACCAGCATCCATGAAAGTATTTTTTTTTCAAAGGTAGAAGGAAATCGCACTCACAGCTGCGAAGTGACAGCCGGACGAAAAAAAAGCCGGGCGAGGTGTCGCCCGGCTTTTCAGATCATCAGAAGATATTACTTAACAATGAACTTGTTGGTATACTTCTGGCCGTCGATTGAAACGGTATAGAAATAAATGCCACTGCTGAAGTTGGTAGCATCAATCTGGAGCGTGTTGATTCCGCTGGCCAGTTTGCCGTAGTTGGTTGAAGCAACCTGCTGACCGGTAACTGAGCTGATGGTAACCATTACGTTAGCTGATTTTACCAGGTTGACATTGAAGTTGGCAACTCCTGCTACCGGGTTCGGGTAGATGGAGGAAACCACGCTGCTGACCTTGGTTGCTTCGGGAGCACTGACGTTTACGAATTCATCATCCATAATTTCGATACCCTTCAGGTAGTAGTGGAAAATGGGCAGATCCGGGTCATAGTCGTTGGTGGCTATGTCGCAGATGGAAACCGGGATGGTGGTGACACCGTCGCCGGCAATCGAGATAGGAGCAGTATATTCGAAATAGCATTCGCCCCATGCTTCGCCGGCACCATCTTCATAGGTCATGTTCTTGGCACTGGTATAAGTCCTCGAAGGAACATCGAGACCCCAAACTTTCAGGTCGGGATACATGTTGAGGGTTTCTGACAGACCCCAGAAAGCGGGATCATCGGTATCGGTCCAGGTGGCGAATACTTTCTTGCCATCGGGGCTCATGGTAGCCTGCAGGCGCATATCCCAGCCAACCCTTGCATCGCCGGTTCCATAGATACTGTTACCGGTAGAACCGCTGGTAGGACCTTCGGTGCGAAGAGTGTCTACGAAGCTACCCATCCAGGTATTGGCATCGTTGATGTATTCGAAGTCAAATACGATACCCATTTCTGTCGGATAATAATAGGTAAGGGAGTCAGGATGCAGACTGACAGCGGAGGTGCAAACACCAAAAAGGTGGAGGTTGCCCCTGAAGTCAACAACACCTGCAGTTTCGTGGAACCAGGGAGCTACGCGGCCGGCTTCTGCTGAAAGGTCAACGAGGTAAGGATAAATTTCGGGTAACTGACCGAAATCAAAATAATCAAGAACATTCCAGGTTGCACCGCCATCGGTGGTCTTGTAAACGATCGGGTAGAATGAGGAACCATTGGTAGCACGGTTGTCGATACCATCAGTCCAGCGGTAGCCAATGCTGCCGTCCTTGCTGAAGCACATGTTGTAGGAGGAAGACCATGACCTGTACCAGCCATTGGTAGCATCAAAATAGATATATTCCTCGGGGTTCCATGTCTGAAGGTCCCAATCAACTAAATTGGTTGTACCATTGAACATACCAACGCTGGTGAATCCGAACAGATCGGTATAACCGTTTCCGTCGTTGAGATTCTGAACCGTTCCGATGGCAACCAGGCCATTGTCGCAAACGCTCATACCATCGCGGATAATCTCACCATTGGCAGTGGTATTGTAGAATTGCTGATCTACATTGAGACCGGCCATAGTGGTGCTGCCGTAAAAGGTCTTTACCCAGCCTGAACCGTTGGTGATAGGACCGGCAACGATGGAGTAAACATTGTTGGGATCGGTATTTCCGGCAGGATTGTAAATAACTCCGGAGGGATACCTGCAACGGTTCGTGGTTGAACCCAGGAATCCGGTGGTTTCGATGAAGGACGAACCTCCGTCGGTTGACCAGGCGGTATTCACGTCGTTGCCATGACCGTATCCGGGGGTAACATGGTCACCACGATGGTCATGCATGATGACACCGGTTTCAGGATTGTAGCTAAGTCCACGTTGAGTGGGAAGCAATACCGAATAAGCATTCACTGAAGAGCCCATGGAGACTTTTTCAACATAAGCTGCTGATTTTGACGGAGCTGCAGGCATCTTGGTAGTGCCGGGCTGAACGGTCTTCTCGGTGGGGAGATTAACATTCAGTTGCTTCATGGCAGGCTTCATAGCTTTCTGATATGCTTTCGGGGCCTTTTGGGCTGAAACCGAGAAACCTATCACAAGAGCTAAGACAAAGAGTAAGGTTGTCTTCATTGTTACTTGATTTTTGTTTAACACTGTTTTAGATTGAATATTAGATTTTGTTTCACTTTGCGGGTTAACCTTGCAAATATAGTATTTATGGTTAATTATTTTATTTTTTAATCAGATTTTAAGAATTCTGCCTTTTCTCTTTGGTATTCACCGGAATGATTGTGGAACGTTCAGTTCCCGCATGCTCCTGAAACAGTTTGCGGAAGGTGACATGCCTTTTGGCGAAGGTTGCACCGACAGATTCATGCAGCATCCGCATCTTTGGATTGAAATCGCCCACCCACGAAAGTTCCACCTCCCTGTAATTCGGATTTTGCTTCATAACCTTGTCCATGTGCCAGAAAAGGGCTGATTCAATACCTGACTTCTGATATTGTGGCTTCACCCCCATGATCGTGATCCGCGACCTTGTAAAGATATTCTTTTTCCCCTTTAATGCGATACGGATTTTACCCCATAAGGTCGGCTTCCCCTTAAAAAATTTCAACAACTGGTTAATATCCGGAATCATGACCTCAAATGCGATTGGCTCTTCTCCGTGATAAGCAAACCAAATGAATTCGGGCACCATAATAGTCTTCAGATCAGTCATTGTCCTTGACAAGGCCTCCTTCTCCATCGGTGTGAAATTTTCGTGGAACTGCCAGGCATCGTTATAGATCTCCAGGAAGTCATCCATGAAAGAATCCATCTCTTTCAGCGTGAAATGCCTGAAGTTGAATTCAGGCTTCTGCCTCACCCAGTCGGCAATCTTCCAGAACCTTTCCGGGAACGGTTTTCTAAGGTCCAGGTGATTGGTTATCTGCTCGAAGTAGGTGGCAAATCCGTAATCTTCAAATAACTGTCTGTAATAGGGAGGATTGTAATTCATTCCGAAACTCTGAGGCATAAATCCTTCAACCAGCATTCCCCAGAAATTGTCATTCTCACCGAAGTTGATCGGCCCATCCATGGCCTGCATACCCCTTTCTTCAAGCCAGGTGCGGCATGCATCAAACAATATCTGTGCAGCCTCCTTATCATTCACACACTCGAAGAAACCCATCCCGCCGGTCGGCTGCTGGAAGGTAAATGCCTTCTTCCGGTTGATAAACGCGGCTACCCTGCCTGCAAACTGCCCCTTTTCATCCGTCATCACCCAGCGTATGGCTTCACCGAAATCAAAGAAGGTATTCTTCGCAGGATCGAAAATGGCTTCTATAGTATTGTCAAGAGGTGAGATAAAATTGGGATCGTTCCGGTATAACCAGCGGGGAGTCTCTAAAAACATCCTTCTGGTCTTTTTGTCCTGGACTTCAAGTAAACGATACGACATGGCAGACATAATTAGTCGTAGCAAATGTAACAATTTTCACTTGCCCAAAGAGTCATCATCCATTGTCGTACGGACGCATCCAAGGTAATTTATAGGCATTCGATGGTCATACGATGGTCATACAATAGTCATTCGATAGCCATTCGATTGTCATTCGATAGCCATTCGACAGCCATTCGATAGCCATTCGATAGTCATTCGATAGCCATTCATGGTCATTCCTAGTCACTCATGGTAAGATCTTTTATCTTTTGCCTTTTATCTTTTATCTTTAGCAAAGAGCAAAGGGCTTAGGGCATGGAAGAATAAAGCTTGTTCATTATAAAACCTGCCACCATTTTCTACTTCATTGACTAATCAGCTAATCGACTAATCAGCT
>CAZJCG010000002.1:44150-183248 GCA_964544545.1 uncultured Lentimicrobiaceae bacterium
TTCATCCATTCTTTTATCTTTTTCCTTTTGTCTTTTGTCTTTGAACAGCAAAGAGCTTAGGGCTAAGGGCAGAGAAGAAGCAGGCAGACTTGTCTTTTATCTTTTTCCTTTTATCTTTTATCTTTAATCAGCAAAGAGCTTAGGGCTAAGGGCAGAGAAGAAGCAGGCAGACTTGTCTTTTATCTTTTTCCTTTTATCTTTTGTCTTTGAACAGCAAAGAGTTTAGGGCTTATCGCATAGGGCCTGGAAGAATGAATCTCATTCATTATAAACCTGCCACCATTTTCTACTTCATTGACTAATCAGCTAATCGACTAATCAGCTAATCAGCTAATCAGCTAATCAGCTAATCGTCGAATTAACTAATTAGCTAATTATCTAATTCTTACATTCCCAAATTCCCAAATTCCCAAATTCTCATCCTGCCTTTTATCTTTCTACTTTTATCTTTTATCTTGTTTCTGCCCCCTCATCCAACCAATCCCCCTATTTGATTACCTTTGCACCTCATAGAAAGCCATCAAGTGAAGAAACTGCACTTACTTATTCTGCGTTCTTACATAGGTCCTGGAATTGCCACCTTTTTCATCTCAGTTTTCGTACTGCTTATGCAATTCCTGTGGCGCTATGTCGACGACCTGGTCGGTAAAGGACTGGAGTGGAATATCATAGCCCAATTGCTTTTCTATGCCTCCTTCACCTTCGTCCCGATGGCACTGCCGCTGTCAATCCTGCTATCGTCACTTATGACCTTCGGCAACCTGGGAGAAAGGTACGAACTGGTAGCCATCAAGGCCGCGGGGATTTCTCTCCGGAAGATCATGTTCCCGCTGGCATTTTTCGCTCTTTTGGTCAGTGTGGGTGCCTATTATTATTCGAACATCGTCTTCCCGTTTGCAAACCTGAAATTCAGGACAATCCTTTACGATGTCAGGCAAAAGAAAATGGCCTTTAATATTCGTGAAGGCATCTGGTATTCAGGGCTTGAAGGTTATGTGATAAGAGTTGGCAAGAAAGATGACGACAATGTCACTTTGCGCAACCTCACCATCTATGACCACACCAAGTCGCAGGGCAACTCAAACCTTACGGTCGCAGATTCAGGAAAGATGGAGCAGACTCCCGACGGCAACTTCCTGCTGCTCACCCTCTACAATGGTTATAATTATGAGGAATCAGAAGGCAGGAACAGGGAAGCCAAAAGGCCTTTCCAGCGGACCCAGTTTGAGGAGGAGGTGATCAAATTCGACCTTTCGCAGTTCAAGATGACCCGGACGAACGACGAATTCTTCCGGAGCGCGTATTACATGCTGGATGTCAAACAGCTTGACTATGCAGCCGACTCTCTTTCGAAGGAGGTTGCGCGTAAAGCCGCTGACCTGAACCGCTCTTTGCTCAGTTATTATGCTCTGTTTGCCAGGGCAAACCTGACGGATAGTTCGGCAGGCCATGTAAAAAAAGTAGCTGTGACCGATCCACTCAAGGGAAGACCAAGGGAAGAACAACAGCGCATTATCCGCAACGCAGTTGACCTCGCGAAAAACGCCAAGGGCTCCTTTGAATTTAACCAGCAGAACATCAAAGACACCGTTGCCCTTAAAGCCCGGTATGATATTGAATGGCACCGGAAATTCACACTGTCGCTGGCCTGCCTGGCCCTGTTCCTCATAGGCGCCCCGCTTGGAGCCATTATCCGTAAAGGCGGACTCGGGATGCCGCTGGTAGTATCCGTATTGCTTTTTGTAGCCTACCATGTGATATCCTTTACCGGCGAAAAAGCCGCCCGCTCAGGCGTGGCCGACTCCTGGAAAGGCATGTGGATATCCACCCTGATCTTCCTGCCTGTCGGGATCTTCCTCACCTACCAGGCTGCGACAGATTCATCCCTGCTCGATGCGGAAAAGTACCGCACGTTCTTCAACCGTTTGCTTTCATTCTTACCCTGGAAAAAGAAGAAACATGAAGATTCTGGTACTCTGCAATAAATCTCCCTGGCCCTTGCACGAAGGGGGACCCATTGCCATGTATGCGGTAATCAGCGGACTGCTTAAGGCGGGCCACCAGGTAAAAGTCCTGGCAGCCAATACCAATAAATATTATGTGGATCCGACAACCCTTCCGGAGGATTTTGTCCGGCAGACTTCTATCGAATTCGCATACATCGACCTGGCCGTAAAGCCTTTACCAGCCCTGTACAACTATCTTACAGGGCAATCCTATCATGTTTCAAGATTCAGCAACCGTGATTTTGCCGCGAAGCTGATGCATATCCTTCAGGAGGAAACCTTCGATGTGATCCAGGCCGAAATGCTTTATACCACGGTTTACCTCGACATCATACGCAAATACAGCAATGCGCCTGTTATCCTCAGGGCACATAATATCGAGCATCTTATCTGGAAAAGGCAGGCTGAGAACTGCCGTAATCCGCTCAAGCGACATTACCTGAACCACCTGTTTCTCACCCTCCGGAACTATGAACTGAGCGTCCTCAACAAAGTTGACGGGATCGTTGCCATTACACCGGTAGATGCCCTGGCAATGGCCAGGCTGGCAAAGAATGTCCCTTTACTTTCTGTACCTTTCGGAATCGATACCTCTGCTTATTCCGACCCTCCGCCGCCACCTTCAGGCGTGGATCTCTTCCATATCGGTTCCATGAACTGGCCTCCCAATGCCGAAGGTATCCGCTGGTTTCTCAACGAAGTATGGCCTGAGATACACAGGACACTGCCTGGTATCCGGCTGTTCTTAGCCGGCAGGATGATGCCCGATTGGCTTCTTCACCTCCGCACGGGAGGTGTGGTCATCGTCGGGGAAGTCCCCGATGCCAGGGAATTCATGCAAAAGCATGCTGTAATGGTCGTACCGCTGCTGTCGGGTAGCGGTATCCGTATCAAGATCGTCGAAGCCATGGCCTCAGGAAAAGCCGTGATCTCTACGGGTATCGGAGCCGAAGGCATAGAGTATACCAATGGCGAGAACATGCTGATTGCCGACAGCCGCGAGGAATTCATAAAGGCAATCCATGCTGTGGTCTCAACACCCGGTTTGAAAGAAAAACTGGGTGAGAATGCCCGGATACTGATCCTTACCAATCACGATAACAGTATCCTGATAAGCCGGCTGGTCGATTTCTACACCCGGGTCCGCCGACGCCCCTGAAGCCTGAGAGTATACTCCAATTCGCCGAACTTTCTTATTTTTGCCCGAAAAGCTCCATTCAGGCTCACCCTAAACCGCTACCGGCATGAAATTGCTTATTCTCCTTTCCCGTGTTCCATACCCGACTGAGAAAGGGGATAAGCTTAGGGCATTCCACCAGATCCGTTGCCTGTCGGAAAAACATGAGATCATACTTTGCGCGCTGAGCGAAGGTCCCGTCGATCCCGAAGCCGTCGTCAGGCTTAAACAGTACTGTTCGGAACTTCACATCTTCCCTATCCATAAAACCGGAATGCTGTGGAACGTATTGAAAGCCTTTTTCAGCGGAAAACCGATACAAACCGGCTACTTCTACCGCTGTAAGGTCAGGCGAAAAATTCAGGCTGTTGCGAAATCGTCTTGTCCCGATCATGTTTACTGCCAGTTGCTCAGGATGGCTGAATATGCTGTCAGGCTTCCGCTGCCCAGGACAATCGACTACCAGGATGTATTTTCGATGGGAATGAAAAGACGTCTCGACACTTCTTCCTGGTGGAAGAAACCTTTCTTCAGGCTGGAATACAAACGGTTGCTGCGGTACGAGAACCGGATATTTGAGTACTTCGGCCACCATTCCATCATTTCGGTACCCGACCGCGACCTGATCCCGCATCCGCTGAATAAACAGATTGCCGTTATACCGAACGGGGTGGACCATGCGTACTTCATTCCGCTCGACCGGCCCAAAAAATACGACATCGTTTTCACCGGCAATATGGGGTATCCTCCGAACATCGACGCTGCCCTATTCCTCTCGGAAGAGATTTTCCCGCTTGTGCTCAAAGAGATACCGTCCGCCCGACTGCTGATCGCAGGGGCAACCCCCCATCCCAGGGTCAGGTCACTCCAATCCGAACGAATAACGGTAAGCGGCTGGGTACCCGATATCCGGGAAAGCTATGCCTCTTCCAGAATTTTCATAGCACCGATGCGGATTGGCACCGGACTTCAAAACAAGCTGCTGGAGGCCATGGCAATGGGAATTCCGTGCGTAACCTCCCCGCTTGCCAATAATGCCCTCGAAGCAGTTCCAGGAACAGAGATCCTTATCGGGAACACAGCGGAAGAATTTGCCGGTCACATGGTAAGTTTGTTAAAAAACCCGGAACGTGCCAATGATCTGGCTCTGAGCGGCACGCAATTCGTCCGCCGGAAATACGACTGGCATGCTTCCACTGCACTTCTGGAACAGCTTTTTTTTGACAACGCCGGAACAACAAGCAACACGAACTGAAAGACAGATATGAGCGACGATAAAAAGATCATCTTCTCCATGGTGGGTGTCGGAAAGATCTACCCGCCGAACAAACAGGTCCTCAAAGACATTTACCTCTCCTTTTATTATGGTGCCAAGATCGGTATAATCGGTTTGAACGGGTCCGGGAAGTCAAGCTTGCTGCGCATCATCGCAGGCCTTGACAAATCGTACCTGGGCGAGGTAGTTTTCTCACCCGGCTACCAGGTTGGTATACTTGAACAGGAACCTCATCTGGATGAATCCAAAACCGTCAGGGAAATCGTAGAGGAAGGCGTGCAGCCTGTTGTCGATCTCCTTAAAGAATATGAGGAGGTCAATAACCGCTTTGCCGAACCGATGAGCGACGACGAGATGAACAAGCTGATTGAACGGCAGGGTCAGCTCACCGAATTGCTCGACCAGCATGACGCCTGGGAACTGGATACCAAACTCGAACGGGCAATGGATGCACTACGATGCCCCGACGGGGATACTCCCATTTCTGTTTGTTCGGGAGGTGAACGAAGGCGCGTGGCCTTATGCCGGCTTCTGCTTCAGGAACCTGACATCCTCCTCCTCGATGAACCGACCAACCACCTGGATGCGGAAAGCGTGGAATGGCTTGAACTGCATCTCCGGCAATACAAGGGTACTGTGATTGCCGTTACTCACGACCGTTATTTCCTCGACAACGTAGCAGGCTGGATACTGGAACTCGATCGTGGCGAAGGAATCCCCTGGAAAGGAAATTACTCGTCCTGGCTTGAACAGAAGTCCAAACGCCTCGAAATGGAGGAAAAGACCGAAAGCAAACGCCGTAAAACCCTTGAACGCGAACTCGAATGGGTCCGCATGGCGCCCAAGGCCCGGCATGCTAAAGGAAAAGCGCGACTCAATTCGTATGAGAAACTGCTCGACGAGGATGTAAAACAAAAGGAAGAAAGACTTGAGATTTTCATCCCTAACGGACCAAGGCTGGGAAACAAAGTAATTGAGGCAATAGGAGTATCAAAAGCATTCGACGACAAGCTGCTCTTCGAAGACCTGAACTTCGCCCTGCCTCCCGGCGGAATTGTCGGGGTGATCGGGCCCAATGGTGCAGGGAAAACCACTCTGTTCCGGATGATCATGGGGCTTGAAAAGCCCGATAAAGGTGAATTTCGTGTCGGTGAAACCGTCAGGATCGGCTATATAGATCAGGCACACTCTTCCATCGACCCGGAGAAAAATGTCTGGGAAGTGATTTCCGAAGGAAATGAACAGTTGCAAATGGGCGGCAGGCTTATCAACAGCCGCGCATACGTTTCGCGCTTCAACTTCAACGGCCCCGACCAGGGGAAAAAGACGGGAGTGCTATCGGGCGGTGAACGGAACCGGCTCCACCTGGCGCTCACCCTTAAAAGCGAAGCAAATGTGTTACTTCTCGACGAACCGACCAACGACATAGACATCAATACTTTGAGGGCGCTGGAAGAAGGACTTGAAGACTTCGCCGGATGCGCCGTTGTGATCTCCCACGACAGGTGGTTCCTCGACAGGGTTGCAACACACATCCTCGCCTTTGAAGGCAACTCCCAGGCGTATTACTTCGAAGGCGGTTATACCGAATATGAGGAAAACCGGAGGAAACGGCTCGGCGATGAAGGCCCGAAACGCATCCGGTACAAGAAGCTGATGGTATAGCCAGGTCCGGCATAAGCAATCCTGACAGATATGATAAAAATAACCACAGAACTGCTGGACGAAGTAACCCGGAAGGCCCTGCAATCGCCAAGGAAACGGATGAATTACAACTTCCACCCGGAACTCTCCGATCCGGTACAACGCCTTCTGAATGCCCTGGAACCCTGGACGTACATCCGCCCTCACCGGCATGCCGGCAAGGAAGAATCATTCGTAATTCTCCGCGGTTCGGCTCTGGCCGTTGTCTTTAATGACGACGGATCGATCCGCGACCATTTTATTCTGAACCACGCCGGTGGCAACCTCGGCGTCGAATTCGAAGAAAATTGCTATCACATGCTTACAGCACTGGAGCCCCATTCGGTGGTGTATGAGATCAAGGAAGGACCATTCATTCCCCATACCGAAGATACTTCGGCACCCTGGGCTCCGGCTGAAGGGACACCCGAAGCCATGGATTTCCTTGCCGGGGTTTTTGGACAACTGGGAATCAACTTACAGGTCAAGAACTAAATCCCAGAAATATCCTCTGATAGGATATTTTCTGCTACCCGAAAACTATAATGATCAACTGTTCAAATAGATATGCCCTGTTAAAAAACATCTCAACTGCAAAATGACGAACTTCCCAGCTGTTGGCCAGGCTCCTGAGCAGGCAATCAATAGACGCTGATTTGTTTCCTTATCCCTGAATCCCGCTTTTAAAGCAACATCCCATGTCAAACCCAACCATACCCAAAGGCACCCGCGATTTCCCGCCGCTCGAAATGGCCCGGCGCAACTATATCTTTGATACCATCCGGAACGTATTCCGCTTGTTTGGCTACGAGCCCATCGAAACGCCGGCTATGGAAAACCTGTCAACCCTGTTGGGCAAATATGGCGACGAAGGCGACAAACTCATCTTCAAGGTGCTGAATTCCGGTAATTTCCTGACTTCAGCCAATGAAACCGCTCTTCAGGAAAAAGATTCTGTCAGACTGCTCAAAGATATCAGCGAAAAGGGATTACGTTACGATCTTACAGTACCCTTCGCCCGGTTTGTTGTCCAGCACCGCAACGAACTTGTGTTCCCTTTCAAACGGTTCCAGATACAGCCGGTTTGGCGGGCCGACAGGCCTCAGAAAGGACGTTACAGGGAATTTTACCAATGCGATGTGGATGTGATCGGCTCTCCGTCTTTATTGTATGAAACAGAACTGATCCGTATCACGGATGAAGTGTTCCGCCGGCTGGGAATCAGGGTGCAGGTGAAACTCAATAACCGTAAGATACTGTCAGGAATTGCTGAAGTTATCGGCGTGGCTGATAAGATTGTCGATATCACGGTTGCCATTGATAAGCTTGATAAGATCGGCATCGATGGTGTGAATAATGAACTGGGACAAAAAGGATTATTACCGGAGACCATCAACAGGCTTCAGCCTATCCTGAACCTGAGCGGTTCCAATTACGAAAAGCTTGATCAGCTCACTGGCATATTGGCTGCATCCGAGACCGGGCTGAAAGGAATACAGGAAATCAGGACCATTCTCTCTCACCTGGAACAACTGGAGGTTGCGACCGAGGTACAGCTGGATCTTACACTGGCGCGCGGACTGAACTATTACACCGGAGCGATCATCGAAGTGAAGGCTCTCGATGTTCAGATGGGTTCTATCTGCGGAGGCGGAAGGTATGATGACCTTACGGGAATATTCGGCCTGCCTGATGTTTCAGGAGTCGGCATCTCTTTCGGAGCCGACCGTATCTATGATGTGATGAACGAACTGGATCTGTTCCCTGAAAGTACAAGTCATTCCGTTCAGGTATTGCTGGTGAACTTTGGCGGACAGGAGGAAATGGTCAGCCTGCGTTTCCTGCAGCAGCTCCAGAAAGCAGGTATAGCTTCCGAATTGTATCCGGAACCTGCAAAGATGAAAAAGCAGTTCGGTTATGCCGATACGCGCAAAATTCCTTATTGCGTCATTATCGGAAGCAACGAAGCGGCATCCGGCCTTTACCAGTTGAAGAACATGCTGACAGGAGAGCAGGGATCCTACCCGCCCGAAACAATCGTGGAACTTGTAAGCGGACAACCGCAATCTGTCTGATTCCTGCTTAACCGATGTTTTCTCATACAGAATCCTGACAGTCGGATTAAACTTTATGCGATAGCTATCGGAAAACAAACAGTTTGCGACAGAGCTGTTCGCTAAATTATCCTATTGATTTTGAGCAATATGCAAAAGCGTTTTATTCCGTTGTGAATCGAACTAATGTTAACTATTAGTCAATAAATATTCAAACGGATCAATCCGATTCAGGGAATGACATAACATGTCTTTTATCTTTTTACTTTTATCTTTTATCTTACTACTTTGTCTTTATATATGCCACGAAGACACGAAATAAATCCGAAATAACCGTTGAAAGAGTTACATAATTAATAGCCGAATCAGCTAATCATCGAACCATCTAATTCTCACATTTCTAACTTTCTAAATTCTCAAATCCGCACATTCTCATCCAATCTTTTATCTTTTCCCTTTTATCTTTTGTCTTAAATAAGCATAGAGCGAAGGGCAAAGGGCAGGGAGTAGGTTGCCATTCGTAGTCATTTCCGCCGGCTGGCCGATCACTCGTAGCCATCCCTGGCCACTCAGAGTCATTCCTGGTCATTCATAGTAGATTCTTTTATCTTTTACCTTTTACCTTTTATCTTTTGCCTTTTATCTTGTCTTTTGTCTTTAAACTTTTGTCTTTTATCTTGTCTTTTGTCTTCAACTTCTTACTTTTGCCTCTATTCTTCCATTATGCCATAACCTAATTTTTTTAATACTGTATGAAAAGTCTTCTGATTCCATTCCATTGCAAATTGATTTTAAGATCTTTTTTCTTCCTGTTCCTGTCAATCCTCATGGCAAATCCCTTACAGTCTCAAACCCGGACAATTAGAGCCGTTATTGTTTATGCCAGCGGTGACACATTGACAACCGAAATACAAAACGATCCTGTACCGGTTCTTCAGAAGGGGATTCGGTATAAGCAACCTGGATCTGCGTTACTCAAAACGGTACTACCCGACAGCCTCAAGTCTGTTACAATTGAAGACGGCCGTGTATTCGAAACAGTTACCTGCGATTCTGCCTCCTGTTTACTCCTGAGTATCCTTAAGGGTTATTACAATCTTTACCAAAAGGAGGAAAGCAAGAATGTGTTTTCTTATTACTTGTTCCACCTGAATGATAAACCTTATCATCTCTATGAGACCATCTCTGTTAAAGAAATTGAAGGGGCTAAATACAAAAGATCGAATTATGAATATATCCGCGAACTAAAACTGGCCATGGCAGACAAGTTGGAATTATCCGATGAAATCCATGCCTTAAAGTTCGATGGAAAAGAAATAACAGGCATTGTAAAGAAATACAATAAATTAAAGGGTGATTCCTATCACGAAGAGCGAGCTAAATTCCTTAATGGAATAGTTACTGAAAAGGGTATTCTTGCCGGTGTTAACTACTTTTATTTTGACGACCCAAATCCCGGCATCAGGGCTGGCCTTGACCTGGTATTCCGGAAAAAGTACACCTATTCACGACGAAGCATAAATACGGGCATATTGTATTCCAGAACTCAGACAAAGTTAAGATATGGATCAGAAATTTTTCATGGATTGGAAATTCCTGTTCTTTTCAATTACCGGCTTTTTGATTTCCACGGGGCAGAGCCATTTGTTTCATGCGGAATATCAGTGATATCATGCCTTACAATAACAAAATTCGACTTCTCAACGTATGATACCAGAGAATCTTCTGCCTTTTTCTTGCCATCCATCGGTTGCGGTGCCAAATTTAATATTGGGAAATCGGCTCTCAAAGTTGGTCTGAATACTTATATAATTGGTCCTGGAAATCTCTCTGTTGTATTCGTATTCTAAATTCCCGGTTCAACTAATATGAAACACCCTCTGTATCTATTGCTTATTTTGTTTGCCGGCCTTTCCATCCGCGCAATTGCACAGAATTCTGATCCTGTCAGTCTCATTATTCTCAACAATGGTGATTCATTGTTCAATAAGGAGATTCTTAAAGACGTTAAATACACCAATAGTGACTTCATAACCTACCGCGACAACGGCGGTAATTCTGTTAAACTCAGTGCTACAGAAATAAAGGCCTGTTTCTTTAAAGAGAAGCTGTACTATTCGGAGAATATAAAGGATGAGAATAAAAAGCTGTTGATCACATACATTGTTGGAGGACCGGTCAGTCTCGGATGTTCCTATTCTCCGGGAGGAAAAAGAGAACTATATCTTAAAAAAGGAGATGAAGTAGTACAATTATCAAAATACCGGGAAAATCCTGAAGCTTTCCTTCAAACCTTCCTTGAAGACTATGCATCTTTCAAGATAATTTATTCGGCAGCTGTAACTTATAATGTACAGTCACTGGCAAATATGACTGCCGCGTACAATTCCTTTCTTTTCCCGGATCAATATATCTTTCAGAAGTATAAAGATGAGGAACCATTATCAGTCAGGGCTTTTGCTTCTGGCGGTCTGGCTTTTTCCTCTCTTTCAGGTGAAAGGATGATAGGTCCGTCAGTGGCAGTTGGCGCTGATTTCTGCCTTTATTATCCCGGATCGGTCTCCGTTCATCTCCCTTTCTCTTTTTATTACGCTCATTCAGAAGCCAGTGACGCTTTAGCCCGCTTTTTCTCCATGTCTTTCGAACCTTATCTTACCTCAACCCTTGATCCGAATGGGGACAACAGGTTCGAGATCGGTGCCGGGCTTGGTATCCTTTACAACATGGAGAGTGAAGTAGAAGGAGATGCCCTTTTAGCTGATCAGACTAGTAACGTTGATATTCACAGGCTCCTCCCGGGCGCAAATTTCACACTCCTGTACCATATCAATCAACAGTTGTGCACACAGTTCAAAACCTCCTGTTTCAAGTTCCGCACGGGGAGCCTTAAACCCGGATCCCCTGGAGATACTTCAGGAAAAGGTGTTCTGATCGATGCAGGATTAACGATTTCCTACTATTTTTGACAGCAAAATATTCTGTCACCCTCTTCATAATGATAAGCTGGAACCTCAATTTCATTATCCAGATCCAACGGACCAGCCTGTAAGGCAAAGGAATGTATCCTTAGCAACCTTCTCAGCGCCCGTAAATACTTGTGATAATCTAATTGACGTAACGAATGAATTCCTATCTGATCGATTCCACCCCGCTTACCTTTAATCTGATCCAACAACTTCTTGCTCCCGGTTCCCGGCTGGAACTCTCTGCGGAAGCCTGTAACCGCATTCAGGCATGCCGCGATTACCTCGATAAAAAGATTGCCGGGCAAACAGAACCCGTATATGGCATAACCACCGGCTTCGGATCGCTTTGCAATCGTTCCATTTCGCACGACGACCTGGCACAACTCCAAAAGAACCTGGTGATATCGCACGCCTGCGGTATCGGTGACCCGGTTTCGGAAGAGATTGTCAGGCTGATGCTCCTGCTGAAAGTCCAGGGCCTGGCCGCAGGTCGCTCGGGTGTTCAGGTGGAAACGGTTCAACGCCTCATCGACCTGTTCAATAACGGAATTCACCCTGTGGTCAGGGAACTGGGCTCTCTGGGAGCTTCCGGCGACCTGGCCCCTCTGGCACACCTGGTCCTTCCTTTGATTGGACTGGGCGAGGTTATGTATCGCGGACAGATCAGGCAGTCGTTGGACGTTATGAAATCGTTGGGGCTGCCGACAGTTGAACTGCAATCGAAAGAAGGCCTTGCTCTGCTCAACGGCACACAGTTTATGAGTGCACATGCCGTCCTGGTCATGCTCAAGGCGCTTAAGCTCGCCAATGTGGCTGATATCACCGGTTCCATTTCGCTGGAGGCATACAACGGACGGATCGATCCGTTCAGGGAAGAGATCCATCAGGTGAGGCCGCATCCGGGTCAGATCAAATCAGCAGCAAATATCCGCCATATTCTGGAAGGCAGCCGGCTCCTTGAAAAACCCGGCAAGGCAGTACAGGATCCTTACTCTTTCCGTTGCATGCCGCAGGTTCACGGCGCAGCCAGAGACACCATACGGCATGCGGGAGAAGTTATCCTGCGCGAAATCAATGCAGTAACCGACAATCCGACCCTTTTCCCGGAAAAAGATCTCATCCTGTCGGGCGGCAATTTTCACGGTGAACCCCTGGCATTTGTCCTTGACTTCTTATCCATTGCCCTGGCCGAAATCGGGAACATGTCCGAACGAAGAGTTTACCGGCTCATCTCCGGACAGCGCGGACTTCCTGAATTTCTTACACCTCATCCCGGACTGAATTCAGGCTTTATGATTCCCCAGTATGCTGCAGCATCGGTTGTCAGCCAGAACAAACAACTCTGTACTCCGGCCTCCGTTGATTCCATCACCTCCTCCAATGAACAGGAGGATCATGTGAGCATGGGCGCCAACGCTGCAACCAAAGCTCTCCGGGTTGCCAGAAACGTGGAACGCGTTCTTTCCGTTGAACTCCTTGTAGCCGGCCAGGCACTGGAATTCAGGGAAAAGGAACAAACCTCTCCTTTCCTCAGACAATTGCTGGAAGAATATCGCAAAACCGTTCCCTTCGTTGAAGATGACGTCTTAATGTACCAATGGATGGACAACTCCCTGCAATTCATCCGGGACCGCGAATTCATATTACCCTGAAAAAGTTGGTAGTATGTGAATATTTTTGATATTTGCCTCTATTGTTAACCAGAAAACATGAGAACTATGACACTCATCATTACCGGCAGCGGCCTCACTATTGAAGATGTCGTGAATGTGGCACGGCACAACCAGAAAGTAGAATTGCACCCGGATGCAATCCATCGGATCAACATTTGCCGGGAGATGCTTGAAAAAAAGATTGTCGCCGGGGAAATCATGTATGGGGTTAACACGGGGATCGGTGAGTTCTCTGAAGTAGTATTGAACGACGACCAAGTAAAGGAATTTCAGAAATACCTTATATACAATCATGCAGCCGGCATTGGCGATCCCATGCCCGTTGAATATGTCCGGGGAGCCATGCTGGGCAGGATCAATGTTCATGCTCACGGGAATTCAGGCAGCCGCCTTGAGATAACCCAAACGCTGGTGGAAATGCTGAACCGGGGAGTAACGCCTTATGTTTGCCAGAAAGGATCTGTCGGCGCCTGTGGCGACCTTGCCCCGATGTCGCAGATAGCCCTGCTGATGATGGGTGAAGGAAAAGCATATTATCAGGGTGAACTGCTCGAAGGTGCCGTTGCCCTCGAAAGGGCCGGGATCCCTGTTCCGGGACTTAAAGCACGCGACGGACTTGCAACGATAAATGGATCCAATGTACTGACAGCCATGAGCGCGATCTTCCTGTATGATGCCAATAATTGGCTGAAACAGGCCGAAATCGCTACCGCTATGTCGTTGGAGGCCCTAAAGGCCAATATGCGGCCGTATCTGCCTAAACTACACGAGGTGAGAGGCTTTGCAGGAGCCGTCCGCTCGGCAGCAGCAATCCGGAAAATGGTAGCAGGTGGCGACCTGGCCGAAGGCCGCGTTAAATGCAAGGTTCAGGATGCATACAGCATGCGCTCGACACCCCAGGTGATCGGCGCAGCACACGATGCTCTAAAATATGCAACTTCCCAGGTTGAAATAGAACTGAACGGCGTTGGCGACAACCCCATTTTCTTCCCGGAGGAAAACCTCCAGCTTTCCGGCGCTAACTTCCAGGGATCTCCCGTTTCCGTACCTATGGATATGGCCGGATATGTGATCACCATGGTTTGCGTGCTGAGCGAACGAAGGATGAACCGTCTGAATAACCCTGCACTCTCCGTCGGACTGCCTGCTTTCCTTACCAAAGGCGCCGGCATGTTCTCCGGATTGATGCTCAGCCAGTATACTGCCGACATGCAGATCGTTGAACAGCGTATCCTTTCTGTCCCGGCCTCCATACAATCCATCCCCGCTGCAGCCGATCAGGAAGACTTCGTCAGCATGGGCATGAATACGGCAATCAAAAATTTCCAGATACTCGATAACGCATACGGCGTTCTTGGCATTGAGATGATGGCTGCCGCCCAGGCCCTCGATTTCAGGGAATATTCCTTCGGGGCCGGTGTTAATAAGGCTAAAGAGGTTATCCGGAAACACGTCGACTTCCTCGACATTGACCGTCCCTTATACAACGATCACAATACGATGAAGCAACTTGTGAAAAGCTGCGAGGTACTGAAAGAAGTTGAAAAGGTGGTTGGAAGCCTGGAATAGGCCGGAGAACAGACCCAGGATGTCTGAATGCCATATCTCAATAGTGCTGCTTAAAGATGCCTGTTGAAATACAATATACGCTTGCCTGAAATCCGCAATTAATGATCGCACTGCAGCTTCTTAAAATTATTGATCCGGAATTTCATTCATTATTCCTCTTATATCCATAATTGTCCGGAATGGCTGAAGAACCGCAATTACCGGTCCGCCCGCAGGACGACCCCAGGATCAAAGCGCTGAAACTGCTTTGCATCCTTACATTCATTGGCAGTGGCATGGGAGCATTCTCCTATGGCGTAATAGGGATTTTTCACCGCCAATTTTTCACTGTTGCTGCCCAGATGCTTCAAAAGGAAGAACAGGAGCTAATCCGGCTTTTATTTTCGGGAGGAAGAACATTTTTTCTGGTAAGCGCGCTGTTTTATGCATTTTCTTTCCGGGGAGCCTGGATGATGTGGCATCTGAAAAGGGCAGGATTTCATTTCTATACTGTTTCCCAGATCCTGGTGCTGATCACTCCGATGGTCTTCATCAGGGGCTTTCAGATGCCAGCTATAAATATAGTTCTCACCGGCATGTTCATTTTGGCTTATTCAATATTTCTGCGCATCATGAAATGATTGATGCCGGGTTCTGCGTGTTGCCATTGCAGGATCGGGAGATTACCGGATTGACCACGAACACTGTGATACAGCGGTTGTATGTTGTGCACAACGTTGTTAATTAGTTCCTTATTCACATTGTTGAAAAAAAAATAAAAAAATTGTATTTTCAATCATTGAAAAATGATTGGCATCCTGAAAGAACGGGATATTGCTATGTATCAGACAGATAAAACCTGCTACAGACTTGGAAAAGCGAATTAACCATCGTTGGAAGTCTACATAATCGGGCAAATAATGAAATTTTTCCGCCAAAGGATAAATTTCATAAGAATTATTGTTAAATTCACCCGGTTTTTTAACAAACATTAAGAATTATTTTATATATCATGCAAACGTAACGAATCAATTACTGCCTATGGGACAAGTGAAACCTAACTGAAAAGTCAACCAAAATTAACTTAACAAACCAACTAACTAATCAAAACCACCAGTTTATGAGAAAACTAAGCATCTTGCTTGCACTGCTGCTTTTTACCAGCTTGCAGCTGCTTGCACAACGAACAATCACGGGTAAGGTTACCAGTGCTGAAGACGGTCTCGGCATGCCGGGTGTGACGGTCCAGGTTAAAGGGACAACGAATGCCACCCTGACCGATATCGACGGCAAATACTCCCTCCAGGTACCTCAAACAGCCAACACTCTGGTTTTCACCTATGTTGGTATGTCAACCGTTGAAAAAGCGTTGGGAGCTTCCAATGTTGTTGATGTTACAATGGTTAGCGAAGCCAAAGTCATCGAAGGTGTCGTTGTCACAGCCCTGGGTATATCCCGCGAGAAAAAATCGCTGGGATATTCTGTTCAGGACGTAAAAGGGGCTGATATCGCCAAAGCAAGGGAGGCAAACATTATTAACTCCCTCAGCGGTAAAGTTTCCGGTGTACAGATCACCAACGCTTCCGGTGCTGTAGGCTCCTCCGCCCGTATCGTGATCCGCGGAGCCAACTCATTGAAAACAAACAGCCAGCCTTTGTTCATCGTCGACGGTATTCCCATGAGCAACCGCGAGTTCAGCGGCGACGGGACAGACGGTGTAAACAGGGGTAACGGGGCTGCCGACATCAACCCTGATGATATCGAATCCATCTCCGTACTGAAAGGCCCCAATGCTGCAGCTCTTTATGGTTCACTTGCTGCAAACGGCGTGGTCCTTATCACTACCAAATCGGGATCCCTCAATGCTTCAAAAGCCGGAAAAGGCCTGGGTGTCGAACTTTCAAATTCAACCACATTTGAAAGACCCCTCCGTCTCCCCGATTATCAGAATTCATACGGACAAGGCTCAACCGGCAAGTTCTCCTATGTCGACGGCGCCAACGGCGGCGTAAACGACGGCGTTGACGAAAGCTGGGGCCCGAAAATGGACATCGGCCTGCTGATCCCGCAGTACAACTCACCCGTCGTTGACGGTGTTCGCACTGCTACTCCCTGGGTTTCCCACCCCGACAACGTGAAGGACTTCCTCGAAACCGGTGTTACCTCCAACACAAACGTGGCCATTACCGGCGCACATAAAGATGCAAGCTTCCGCCTTTCCTATTCAAACATGAATCAGAAAGGTATGGTACCCAATACCGATTATATTAAGAATACCGTTGCATTGGGAGCTTCAGCAAATCCTACCGACAAGATGACCATCTCCGGCGCAGCCACCTACGTTATGGCTAAGAGCGATAATATGCCGGGTTACGGTTATGACGCCCAGAACGTCATGCAGCAGTTCATCTGGGCTGCCCGCCAGGTAAACTATCCCGATCTGAAGAATTACAGGAACGAAGACGGATCCAAGTACAACTGGAACTACAACTATCATAACAATCCCTATTTCACCCTGCACGAAAACCTCAACAAACTCAACAGGGACAGGATCTACGGGAATGCCAAAGTACAATACCAGTTCACTGATAACCTCTCAGCATTCATTCGTACCGGCGTTGACGGTTACAACAACCTGAACACCGAAAGAGCCGCCTTCGGCGATATCGACAATCCTTACGGATACTATACCGAAGCACTGCAGACTTTCAAGCAGCTCAACTCCGACTTCCTCATCATGTATAACACCAAATTCACCTCCGACCTGGCATTCAGCCTGAATGCAGGGGGAAGCATCATGAACCAGTTCTATCACCAGACTTTCGGTGCTGCCGATGAACTGGCCGTTGATGGTGTCTATACACTGGCAAACTCAAGGGTTGCCCTGCGTACTACCAGCTTCGATTCTCAGAAAAAGATCAACAGTCTTTACTTCGCCGGCCAGTTTGCTTTCAAGAACTTTGTATTCCTTGATTTCACAGGCCGTAACGACTGGTCAAGTACTCTCCCCAAAGAAAACTGCAGCTACTTCTATCCTTCAGTTACCGCCAGCAGCGTGCTGACCGATGCATTTAAAGTTGACCGCAAGATCCTGTCCTTTGCCAAGGTAAGAGCCGGTTGGGCAAGAGTCGGTAGCGATACAGACCCCTATCAGCTTCTCCCCGTTTTGAGTTTTGGCGACGGATGGAACTCAGCCACCAAATACCTGAACCAGTTCGTTCCCAATAACCTGCCGAATGCCGATCTGAGCCCGCAATTCACAAACTCGATCGAAATAGGTACGGAATTGAAGTTCCTCATGGACCGGATCAGCTTCGACTTTACCTATTATGACATGAAGACCACCGACCAGATCATCAGCATTCCTGTATCGGCTGCTTCAGGTTATACCACAAAGAATATCAACGCAGGTGAGATCAGCAACAAGGGGGTTGAAATCTCTCTCGGACTTGTACCTGTTAAGACTTCCAAAGGCTTCACCTGGAATCTGAACTTCAACTTCGCCAAGAACTCCAACAAAGTTGTTGAACTTGCCCCCGGAGTGGAACAGTATGAACTCGGCACATACTGGGATTGCAAAATTATGGCTATCCCCGGACAGCCGTTCGGATCCATCTACGGTGCTGATTTCCTCCGTGACCCGAATGGTAACATCATATATGAAAATGGCGTTCCTAAAGCCGGTGATCTTAAAATCCTCGGTAACTACCAGCCCGACTGGACCGGCGGTATTTTCAACGAGTTCATTTACAAAGGATTCAGCGCAAGCTGCCTGATCGACATCCACATGGGTGGTCAGCTTTACTCCATGACCAACTCCTGGGGCCGTTATGCCGGCGCTCTTGAAGAAACCCTCATCGGTCGCGAAGGCGGTATTGTCGGCGAAGGCGTTAAAGAAGTTATCGACGGCAATGGCAATGTTTCCTATGTACCCAATGATGTTGTTGTAACTGCCGAAGAATTCAACCACCAGGCCTTCAGCAACAGCATCGTTGCAGGTAGTGTGTTTGATGCAAGTTATGTGAAACTGCGTGAATTCCGTGTCGGATACACATTCAAGAAACTCGGCAAACTCCCGATCAATGACCTGAGTATCTCAGTTGTTGGACGTAACGTTGCACTGCTTTATAGTGTTGTTCCCCATGTTGACCCCGAAACATCCTTCAACCTTGGCAATGCTCAGGGCCTGGAATTCGGACAGCTTCCTTCTGCAAGGAGCTTAGGCTTCAATATCGGTGTGAAATTTTAGTAACGCATAAAACACAAAACACATGAAAAAAACACGAATCCTCGGAATCACAGTTGCCATAACTGCATTCCTCTTTATATTGGGCGCCTGCACTAAGGACTTTGAGGAGATCAATACTGATCCCAACAATGCCGCTCTCGAAAAAGCAGCCCCGGATATGCTCCTCACCAATGCCATTGAAAGTATGACCGACCGCGTTCAGGAGATCTTCCTGGGTGAAGAAATGGGCAACTGCTGGGCACAACACGAAGCTAAAGTTCAGTATACCGACGAAGACCGTTATATTTACCGTACATCGGTGGTGAACACTACCTGGTCCAGCTTCTATGCCGCAAATGGTATGGATGTCCAGGTACTGTATAATGTTGCAGTCGACAAACAGAACGAAAGCTATCAGGGTGTGGCACTGGTATTGAAATGCTACATCTCCTCCCTGCTTACCGATATGTTCGGCCCGGTTCCTTATACCGAAGCTTGGAAGGGAACTGATAACACTCTTCCTGCTTACGATTCACAGGAAACCATTTACCGTGACGTGATCGCCAAACTGGAAACAGCCAACACGCTTCTCCAGGAAGAAGGTGCTGAAATTGGCGGAGATATCCTGTATGGTGGTGACCTCCTGAAATGGAAGAAGTTCGCAAACTCACTCCGCATGAGGCTGCTGCTCCGCATGTCGGCCAAAGACGAACCCTTCGTGACCACCGAGCTCTCCAAGATGGTTGCTGATCCTGCTACTTACCCGATCTTCGAAGATAACGGCGATAACGCCGCATTGCAGTATCTGGGATCAGCCCCGAACAACCACCCGATGAATGAAAACAGGAAGACCCGCGATGACCACAGGGTAAGCAAGACCCTTACCGACCTGATGTGGACCGAATCGCCCTATGTTGACTACCGTGTTTGCATTTACGCTGAACTATCCGGCAATAATAACTACGAAGGCATGCCGAACGGTCTTACCTCCGCAAAGGCTCTTGCTTACAACGGCGGTGGTATCAAGTATACTTCCAAGGTTGGTAGTTACTTCACCAAGGCAACTGCTCCCGGCATGCTGATGAGCTATGCAGAGTTGCAGTTCATCCTTGCTGAAGCCGCCGTGAAGGGTTATATCCCCGGAGGAAACACTGAGGCTGAAAAATACTACTATGCAGGTATTTATGGTTCCTATGCACAGTTCGGTGACGACCTGGTTGCAGCAGTCGATAACGTTGGACTCCTCCCGATGGCCGGAGCAACTTCCGATTCGCTTGCCGCTGACTTTATCGCCAACGACAACTGGGGCTGGGATCCTGCCAATGCCCTTGAACTGATCGGCACACAGCGCTGGGCAGCCACCTTCGACCAGGGACTTCAGAGCTTTATTGAATGGCGCAGAAGCGGCTATCCCGTTCTTACTCCTGCCGAAGACGGCTCAAACAGCGGAAAAATCCCCGTTCGTTACCCCTACCCGACTGATGAAGCTGCACGTAACCCGACCAGTCTGCAAGCCGGTATTGGCCTCCTCGGTGGCGCCGATGACCTGAATACCCGCGTGTGGTGGGATGTTGACTAAACAGCGTTCAAGTAACTCATTAACAACCTTTAAAACGAATCGTATGAAATCAAAAATAAATGTGTTCATTTTGATTTTTACATTGCTTGGGCTACTGTTTACGGCATGTAATAAATCAGAAGACCTCGTCACCCCCAATGCAAAAACTGGCGGACTGGTTTCTCCCACCGCAAGCGTCCCGTATAAACTGGGGAATACCCCAACGGTTGACCTGTCGGTTGTTATTCCCCAGGGACCCGGTATTGCCACAGTTGAGGTTTATAATGTTTATACCAGTACAGCTGATGCAACGACTTCCAACGAAGTACTGATGACCACGATCGACGTAGGACAAGCAAATGCAACAGCTGAGGTCACGAAAGACTTTTCGATCACCTATGCCGATCTGAAAAAGAGTATCGTGATCAACGGCAATGCACTTCCTGACGATGAGAGCCTTCTCCCTATCGGTGATTCCTGGACTTTATCCTACAGGGCTATCATGGCCGACGGACGCAGCGTACTCAATAACTCCAAGACGAAGATTGCTGTAGCTAACCTCTATGCCGGTTATTACCATTGCGTTGGTGTGTTTCACCACCCCACCGCAGGCGACAGGACTATTGACGAAGAAAAGTTCCTGACTCCTATCAGTGCTTACACCTGCAATATCCCGGCAGGTGACCTTGGCGGTTCAGGATACTTTGTGGATATCACTGTTGACCCTGTGACCAACGATGTTTCCTTCTCAAACGGAACACCTGTCGAAATTCTAGGATCAACCGATCAACGTTCCTATTATGAACCATCGACCGGGAAATTCTATCTCCACTATTTCTATATTGGAGCTTCAGGTCCCCGCGTAATGGATGAAGAATACACTCCGCTCTAACAACCAGTGGATGTAATAAAAAAAGGCTGCCCGAACAGGCAGCCTTTTTTTTTGTTATACCATCACTCTTCATGTAACTAAATATGAAATCATACGTCATAAACCTGTATTGAATGAAAAATTACCCTACACCAGATAAATTAAAAAACCATGAAAACTTCAAGCACCCTTATCGCAGCGTTGTTTACTTTCACAATCATCGCTCTTGCATCGGTAAACGAAGGACCTCAGTATAAAAAGGCCACCTCAGCCTACCATCAGCTTGCTTCTCTCACAGTAACAAATAACGATGGTGATGATGTCGCTAATGCCCGCGAGTCCTCTATTACCTCAAATGCTGTTTCTTTACCGGTTAAAGAAATCAGCCTTGACTACCTTCGTTTTGATGTCGCTAAGTACATTACCGAAAGTGAACCGGACCTTTCCGAACTTCCGGATCCCGACTACAATTATCTTAAGTTCGACGTGAATACTTATATAGAAGAAAATCCGGTTGATATGGATGACATGCCTGCCTCGGATTTTGATTACCTGAAGTTCAATGTCAGTGATTACCTTGATGCACAGGCTACTTCAGCAGAAAACCTGGGTGAAATGCCGGTAGCAGAATAAACCACATCTGCAGCTTCATCATCCCGAAAGGGAACTCTATATAGCGTTATAATTTCAGAACACTTTTGGTACTTCCAAAAGTGTTCTGTTATTTAGGTTTATGTATATTTAATGCTCGATACTAATCAGAAACAATTGTACCTTTGCAACCGGATAGTATCCTGAAATTAACTAAGTTATCCTGATCCCGACACTGTAGGATGTTTCGAACAAAATCCTGGCTCGCTAAGTTTATGGTCGTATTCGGATACCTGATGGTGGTAATTTATATCGGCCTCGGCATCCTGTTAATGATTCCCAAGGTATACCCGTATATCCCCAAGAATGTCAAATTCGTTTTCTCGTTGTTTTTCATAGCATACGGGATCTTCCGCCTGGTCAGAATATTAAATTCCAAGGCTGACTCTAACGAACCTGAAGAAGAATAGAGATGAAAAGAACAATTGCGCCTTATGGCATCCTGTCCATAATAGCCATGACCCTCCTCGTCGTATCTTGTAAAAATCCGATGGGGAAACAGGAACTGAAGGAAACGCCGACTTCCGGCAACATCAGGATAAGCGTGGATGAATCGTTCCAACTGCTGTTCGACACGCAGTTATATACTTTCCAGTCGCTCTATGAGAATGCAACCATCAAGGCTGCCTACAAACCGGAGATCGATGTCTTCAATGATTTCATGAATGATTCGGTCCGTACCATAGTGCTGACCAGGGACTTAACGCAAGAGGAGAAAGATTACCTGATGGCTAAAAATTTTGTGGCAAGAACTACTAAAATTGCGCACGACGCCCTGGCATTGATCGTCCATTCTGAAAACCCGGACACCTTGCTGCTTCTGGATCAGTTATCCGGAATTCTTACTGGTAAAATCAATGATTGGAAACAAATTGATCCTTCATCTCCCGGTAAAACGATCAGCGTCGTTTTCGATAATAACAAGTCCGGCAATGTCCGCTATTTCAGGGAAAAATTTTCTATCTCCGGCAAGTTGTCGGAAAACTGTTTTGCCGTAAATTCGAACGATGAGGTAATCAGGTATGTTAAGAATAACCGGAGTGCACTGGGGATCATCAGTGTGAATTGGATCAGTGATACACAAGATAGTGTATCAGAGCGATTTCTTGATTCAGTCAGGGTAGTATCAGTCGGAATGGAAAAGTCAGATTGTTGCAAACCATATCAGGGATACATAGCCGAAGGCTCTTATCCGCTCTGTCGCGATGTATATATGATCAGCAGGGAAAGTTTCCCCGGACTCGGCTCGGGATTTGTAAGTTTCGTCGCCGGCGATCAGGGTCAGAGGATCGTCCTGAAATCAGGCCTGGTTCCCGCCACAATGCCTTTGAGATTAATTGAAGTTCGGAAAGACTAACTAAATCAAATACTATAATGTCGAATTATTTGCGCGCAACTGCCAACGCCCTCCTTGGGACAGTCTTAGCCCTGATCGCCATACCCGGATCGGGACAGGATCTTGCTTCTATCGTAAATCTGACGTACCAGCAACAGTTTGAAGCAGCCGATAGTGCTTTCAGGAAGATGATTATTGCCGAACCGTCGAATGGAAAGAATTACTATTATGCCGGGGAAAATCAACTCGCTTCATATTTTATTGATACCGCCAACATTTCCTTTTTATCGATCGGCGATAAAGCGAACGATTGGTTTAAAAGAGGGATAATAGCCAATAATACTGAACCTCTCAACTACGTTGGACTTGGAAAGGTTGCCCTGATTGAAAACAACAAACAGGTCGCCGAAGAGAACTTTACAAAAGCATTGTCGTTCCTGCCGGTAAAGAAGTCGAAATCCTCCCTGTCGAAACAGGAGCAGGCAACCATACTGATCCGCATCGCTGAAGCCTATGTGCAGGTAGGCAGTTCTGATACAGCCAGGGTATTTGATTATCTGCGACGGGCCGAAGCTCTCGACAGCAAGAATCCCGAACTGTTTCTTGTAAGGGGTGACTATTGGTTGTATACCCTTAATAACGGCACCAATGCTACCGAGAACTACCGGAGATCACAGGACTTTTCTCCTCAGTCGACGCGTGCCAGGGTAAGGCTCGGACAATTATCCACCCGCATCAAGAGTTATCAGGAAGCCCTCGGATATTACCAGGAAGCCATATCCATCGACCCATCATTTGCGCCGGCCTATCTTGAGCTCGGTTTTCTGTTTGCAAAGACCCGTCAGCAGGAAGAGTCCAAAAAATACTTCAAGAAGTACCTGGAGATGAGCAGCAGTAATATTGCCGCAAAACGAAAATATGCCAACATGCTTATCCAGACCGAGGATTACAAGGGCGCTATCGAACAGATCCAGCAGATCCAGGCGAAGGATTCCGTTACATTCAATGACCTGAACCGTGCACTGGCTTATTCATATTTTGAAGAGAAGCAATATCCCCTGGCCAACTATTATATGGATAAGTTTTTCAGGAATGCTCCGGCTGAAAAGATCAACTCCAAGGACTATCTCTATTCCGGTCATATTCTGATGAAGAACGGACAGGATTCGCTCGGGATTGAGAAACTCAACCAGGCATATGCCATGGATTCAGCCAATACCGACTTATTGAGTGAAATTGCCAGTGCATATCTGAAAGCCAAGAAATTTGAAAATGCTGCCAAAACCTATAAGCTGAAGATCCTTCAGACGGGAGGTTCAACCAATGACTATTACCGCATGGCACGCGCCTATTTCGACGGGAAGATATGGATAGAAGCAGATTCAGCCCTTGCCAGTGTCAACCGGCTGAGCCCTGATTTTGAACCTGCATATCTTTTCCGGGCACGAGTATATGCCAACCTCGATCCGGACACCAAGGAAGGTCTTGCAAAACCTTTTTATGAACTGGTTCTAGAAAAAGCAGCAGTCGATCCGGTTAAATATTCCAAGGATCTGCTTGAGGCTTATAACTACCTTGGATATTACTATCTTATCAACAAACAGTACTGCGAGTCGCTGATATACTGGGATAAGATTCTGGGCATTGATCCGGTAAATGACAATGCCATAAGTGCCATCAAGGACCTTAAATCCAGGTGCCCCGAATTCAAACCATCGTCGCAACAACCCTGAAACAGGTACAGAGACATTCAAAAAACTTTATATTTGTAAATTCAATCAAACAACACATACTAAACACAGGTAAAATTCTAAAAACCACCACCAATGAGCAAAAATGGCCAAACATTAAAAGATGCCCTGCGTTCTGCTTTCGCAACCGGAGCAATCCTGATTGCATTCGTAATCGCAATCCTGATTTACCATTTTGTATTAGGCAATCCCGTCAACTTTGAAGGCATGAATCCAAAGGGGAAGCCACTTGCAGGTAACTACATGGCAATGGTATATAAAGGAGGCCTCATCGTTCCTTTGCTGATCACCATCATCATTGTACTGCTTACCTTCGTTATTGAAAGGGCTTTAACACTGCGTAAAGCTAAAGGCACCGGCGCTGTCAACGCTTTTGTTGCCAAACTGCAGGGCTTGCTTAATAACAATGAAATCGATCAGGCCATTGTTGCCTGCGACAAGCAGAAAGGTTCCATCGGCAATGTGATGAAAGCCGGTTTAAAGAAATACAAGGAATTGCAGTCTGACACCCGTTTGGATAAAGATCAGAAGCTGGTTTCACTGCAAAAGGAATTTGAAGAAGCGACTGCTCTTGAACTGCCGATGCTTTCACGCAACCTCGTGATCCTTTCAACCATCGCTTCCATCTCGGTTCTTATCGGTCTTATTGGTACTGTACTTGGTATGATCCGTGCATTCTCCGCTCTTTCGCAAGCCGGTGCACCTGATGCACTTGCACTTGCAACCGGTATTTCCGAAGCTCTTGTTAATACTGCCTTTGGTATCACCGGCTCTACCCTGGCCATCATTTTCTACAACTATTTCTCGTCCAAGATCGACGCGATGACCTACAAAATTGACGAAGCAGGTTTCAGCCTTACCCAGACGTTTGCTGCACAGAGCAAATAAGTTCATTTCCTTCTGCAATCATTGAAGGGCTATGTAACCCTGACTTCACAATTCAAAATACGAAAACATGCCAAAAATTAAGCTACCGGTAAAATCTCCCCATATCGACATGACGCCGATGGTGGATTTATTTGCCCTTTTGCTTACCTTCTTCATGTTGACAACATCTTTCCGCCCGCAGGAGGCCACCATCATTGATTCGCCAACTTCAATCAGTGAGAAGGTTGCACCCGAAAAGAATGTAATTACCATTCTGGTCGGCAAGGATGATAAGGTCTTTCTTAATTTCGACAATGGACTGGACACTTCTTTTTCGATCCGGAAAGAGGTGCTGAAGAAAGTGGCAGAACAGTTTCGCCTCACTTTCAGCGAGAAGGAACAGACTGCCTTTGCAAATTCAGCTTCGTTCGGAATGCCTGCCGATAAACTTAAGGCCTGGCTTAATGCCGAAAGTTCTGAGGATAAAGAAAAGTTCCAGACAGGGATACCGATCGATTCAACCGACAACCAGTTGAATATTTGGGTCAGGTTCATCCGTATCCAGAATCCCAACGCCGTTGTAGCAATCAAAGGTGACGGTGATGCCGATTACAAGACCGTGAAACATGTCATGGATATCCTGCAGGACAATCAGGTGAACAAGTTCAACCTGGTGACCACCCTCATGAAGGAAGAAGCAAAACTGGAAGAATAATACAGGATGATGTACAATCTTAAGAAATCATACAATGGCTGAAATAATCCAGGAGGAAGGAAAACAAAAAGGTGGCAAAAAGAAAGCCAAGAAGTTTTCAACGCGCATAGACATGACTCCTATGGTCGACCTGATGTGCCTCTTGATCACCTTTTTCATGCTTACTACTGCCTTCAGCAAACCCAAAGCAATGGACATCACGATGCCGGAAAAGAAAGACGATCCGAACGTGAAAGCTCCCGAGATTTCTGCCGACAGGACCCTGAATATCCTAGTATCGGGGAATGATCAACTGTACTATTACTTTGGAGTTGCCGATCCCAAGAAGCCTCTTCCCCAACTTATAAAAACCAACTACAGTAAAGACGGCATACGTAAGGTCCTGTTGCAGCGCAACAAGATCGTCTTTAAGGCTGTTTCTGAACTGAGGGATAAGGTTCTGACCGGAGAGTTGGTAATGGCCGACTCTACCCTCGAAAGAAAGACCAAGGAGCTCAAGAAATCAGATAAAAATGCTCCCATCGTGCTGATCAAGGCCGATGAAAACGCAAAATACAAGAACCTTGTTGACATCATTGACGAGATGGCTATCACGACGATTGCCAATTATGCAATCGTTGACATCAATCCTACCGAGCTTCAGATGCTCCACGGATCACCCGCCCCGGCGCCTGAAGTCAAGTAAAGGAGTTCTGATCAATTGAGCTTGTTCTCACTTAACGTCAAGAATGACAAATGACTAAGCAAAATACATATGTAGCTCCATTGGACGAAATTGTCTTTGAGCACAGAAATAAAAATTACGGGGCGTATATTTTGCGTAAACTGTACAAGAAACATGTCACCCGGTCGCTGCTGTTATCCATCGCGATCCTGCTTGCGGCATTGGCATATCCGCTTGTATCAAGTTATTACGCACAGAAACGCGCCAAGTATATCGAAAAAACAGCTACTGCTGAGTTTCTCGATATGAATAAACCCAGGGAAGAGGCCGCACCTCCTCCTCCTCCTCCCCCACCACCCCCTGCAGCCCTGGAGCAGAAAGTAAAATTCGTCGCCCCGGTGATCACTACAGAAGAGGTGGTTGAAGAAGAAGGTAACCTGTTCAACCAGGATGAACTGAACCAGACTACGTCGAATGAACCTGTTGCAATAGCTGAAGAAATTCCCGAAGCCGTTGTAAAAGAAGAAGTTATCGAAGTTGAAGAGTCCAAACCCGTATTCACCATCGTGGAAGAAATGCCTTCCTTCCCCGGCGGGGAAGATGCCCGGAACAAGTTCCTTGCCGAGAACATTAAATATCCTCAACAAGCCTCCGAAAACGGCATTCAGGGAACAGTCTACGTTTCCTTTGTTGTTGATTCGAAGGGCAATGTTACGGATGTGAAAGTTCTCCGCGGAATTGGCGGTGGCTGCGACGAAGAAGCTATTCGTGTAGTCAGGTCAATGCCCCAGTGGCATCCTGGTAAACAAAACGGTAAACAGGTTCGGGTACTGTTCAACATGCCTATTTATTTCAGGCTTCAAGGTACCCAGTGATCAACTGTTGAAACACACAAAAAGAACCGCTTCTAATCCAGGCGGTTCTTTTTTTTGAACATACAGTGCATTCCTGTCACTGCCTTTGATAATGCCCCCTTCACATCATTCATAGGAAATTCCCGATCCTGTAGTATTATTGTCTTCGGATGAGTTCGCAGGCTTTCCAATCTCCAGGTTCAAAAGAAAAGAGGTTGTCTCAAAAACAGAAATTAAGACAATAATTCTCTGTTGCCCTATGTGCCACCTCTGTGATAACTCTTTGTAACAATAATTTAAGAATTCCACAGTGTAACAAGGAGCAAATTAAAGAGTTACACGGAGACTTTAGAGACAGCCTCCTTTACTAACATTTTTACAAATTGCAGTATAATTACACAGCGGTTGAACAGATTTGCCAATTGTATTTTTCGGAATATGCTCAGTATAACTGACTTTAATCAGCTTTACTTTAAGCCGGCAGACTCCCTCCGAGGGAGCCGACAAAGGAGCACTTGTTCCTCTGACTTATGCGGAAAACCTTTTTAGGTTCAGCATAAGTCAACTCCGTTGCATTGAGATCACTTGATCAGGTTCATGTTCCTTCCATAGATCCGGAAGGTGGAATCGAATACCGGCCGGTTCTTTTCACTCACCGGATAAGCAGGCGGCGATTCCATACTCAGGGGATCGATAGGTTTGTTGTTCCTGTAAACTCTGAAATCGAGGTGCGGGCCTGTGGAAAGACCTGAACTGCCTACATAACCGATGACCTGACCTTGCGAAACCCGACTGCCTGTGCGTACTCCCTGCCCGAAACCTGCAAGGTGCATATAACTGGTCGTATAGGTAGCATTGTGCTTGATGGTGACTATTCGTCCGGCTCCGCCTGAATAGCCGGCTTTCAGCACTGTACCATTACCGATCGAGTGCACGGGGGTACCGCTTGGAGCCGCGTAATCAACTCCATGATGGGGCCGGCGGATACGCAATACGGGATGAAAACGGCTATTAGAAAAGCGGGATGAAATTCTGGTGAATTTGAGCGGAGCCTTGAGAAACTCCCGGCGCAGATTTTCGCCCTTTTCATTGAAATATTCAACCCTTCCATCCTGTTCAAAGCGCTGGGCATAGTATTCTTTTCCGGCATGCCTGAACCAGGCAGAATGAATGATCCCCAACCCTACTGACTTTCCGTTCAATGAAACATCTTCATAAATCACCTTAAATTCATCACCCTTCTGAATCGCATAGAAGTCGATTGTCCACTGATAGATCTGTGCCAAAGCCACTGCAAGGTTCGGATCTGCATTTGATTTTTCGATGGTAGCCCAGAGCGATGATTCAATGATGCCGGATGCCGACTGCAACCGGTGGACGACATCATGAGAGCCGTAATGAACATGCAATGAATCCCTGAAATCGAAAACCACATAATTCGTATCCGAAATTTCGTACACAAAATACTGGAGCTTCCTGGCGCCGTCGTTGGTCACCATTGCGGTGTATTCGTTGCCGGCTCTGAATTTCCGGAAGTCAAAGATCTTTCCGGCCTTTTCGGTCAACAATCCGAGTTGACTGCTCCCTACATTAAAATTCGACAGCAGCGAACTGAACGTTTGTCCGGATTTCACTTCATCGCGGATCACAGAAAATGAATCGGTAACAATACCGTACTCAATAGTAGGAACGGTTTTGCTTACCGGTTTGGCAATGGGCAGGATAATAAAATCCTTGAGCAGAACAACAGCAATGAGAATGGAAACCAGGATAGCCCCGATGGTTATCCATCGTACAGCCTTTTTCTTCAGGCTCATTGAACCTTTAAATTCTGTCGTTCAACAGCGAAACGGAAGCCAGCTTCAAATGCATCCAGGTTAAGCTTCACGATGTCGGCACCTTTCTTTGCAAATAACTGCCGGATAGCATTTTCAATTTTTTTCCTGGGGATCTGCAGGAACGGAGCTGCAGCGCCAAGGATCACCATGTTAGCTGACCGGGCAGCTCCGATTTCTTTGGCAATATCATCGGCATCCAGGGCGATGTGGTGGTCCAACGATTCGATTTCCGCCATCAGTGTATCCATTTCCGGATAATTATTGATATTGATGAAGGGTTTGGTGTTGGTGATCAGCCAGCCTGTTCCCGACAGCAGTGGAAGATACCTGAGCGACTCCATAGGTTCCACCGAAATGATCAGGTCAGCCTGACCATAGGGGATCAGGTCAGAGGCGATTTCATGATCGGCAATTCTCAGGTTGGACGAAACGTCGCCGCCCCGCTGGCTCATTCCATGAACTTCAGCTTGTTTCATATACAGTCCTGAATCCAGGGCAGCCATACCTATGGTAGCGGCGATGGAGAGAATGCCTTGACCTCCGACACCTGCTAGAATTATATCTCTTTTCATTGTATTCAGTTACTTGATTAATAATGATTCCCGTTAACAAAGACCAGCAGCGGAATTTCCACACCGGTCAGGCCTGAACCTTCTCCTTTTCTTTAGCCTTTTTCGCATCCTTAAGCGAACGCATCGCAGTCTGGATACATTCCCGCCGTGGTATCACGACCGATACTCCGTGATAATCAAGTTCCTTCTTCATCAATTCCATGTTCTCCTCATGATATTTCGGTGAAGGATTCAGGACAACAATGTGTTCTTCCTGAACGCCTATTCCTCTGCATATGGCTTCGATCCTGCCGAGAGCAACAGAATCCTGTCCGCCGGTCATGGCAGTTGTTTCATTATCAAGGATGATAATGGTAACAGGGGAATTATTATTCACACAATCGATCAATCCGGTAATTCCGCTATGGGTAAATGTACTGTCGCCTATCACGGCAACTGCGGGAATAAGTCCTGCATCAGCAGCACCCTTAGCCATGGTGATGGAAGCGCCCATATCGACACAGGAATTAATGGCATCGAAGGGTTCAAGTGCACCGAGGGTATAGCATCCGATATCAGAGAACACCCTGCCTCTGCTCCACGTTTTCAATGCTTCGTTCAGTGCATTATACGAATAGATATGCGGGCAGCCTTTGCAGAGTGAAGGGGGACGTCCTGCGACAATCGATGGTATTTCCTTCCCACGGGTATCATTAAGTCCGAGTGCTACAGCCACGAGATTGGGATTCAACTCTCCGTCGCGGGGAACGGTTCCGTCGAGCCGTCCTTTAATTTTCTTTCCCAGGTTGAGCAGTCCTTTCAGCATTTCTTCCACCACCGGTGCTCCTTCTTCCAGCACGAGCAATTCGTCGCAGGTATTGTAGAGCTTGAGGATCATGGATTCAGGCAGGGGATACTGCCCAATCTTGACCAAAGGGAATGGACATACCCGGTCGTGAAAGTTTTCCATGAGGTAATTATAGGCAATGCCGGTAGTCAGGATCCCCATGCGGGTGTCAGCGCCATCCATGTAAATGTTAAAACCGGATGTTTCGCCTGCAGCTACCATCTCACTTTGTTTCCGGAGCAGCGATTTGTACTGACGTCTTGCGATTGCAGGCAGCAGAATGAATTGCCTCTCATTTTGCGGTAACTTCACACCATTCTGCGCCCTCGAAGCCCTGCGTTCCACCCCTGAACGGGAATGGGCAAGCCTGGTAGTAATGCGCATCAGCACCGGAACGCCCATCTTTTCGGAAAGCTCGAATCCGTAAAAGACCATATCGTATGCTTCCTGCTGGTTGGCTGGTTCCAGCGTCGGGATCATGGCAAATTTGCCATAGAAACGGGAGTCCTGCTCATTTTGCGATGAATGCATGGAAGGATCATCAGCAGCCACTACGATCAATCCGCCATTAGCTCCTGTTATCGCCGAATTCACGAAAGAATCGGCTGCAACATTCAAACCGACATGCTTCATGCAAACCATGGCTCTTTTTCCGGCATACGACATTCCGAGAGCTGACTCCATGGCAGTCTTTTCATTCGTCGACCATCCGGCCCTTATATTCCTGATGCGGGCCTCTTTAGAATGCATCACATATTCGGTGATTTCTGTGGAAGGAGTCCCAGGGTATGCATATATTCCTGACATCCCCGCGTCTATGGCACCCTGGGCAATAGCCTCATCACCTAATAACATCAATTTTTGCATGATATATTTCTTTAGTTTTGAATCCGGTCAACACCGTTGTATTTCATTTTGCAAAACCATCAGCGATGAATACAACGGCATAACTGAATCTTCCAGGAATGCTTCGAACCAACGGCTCCCTCCGATGGAGCACTTTATGCCTCTGGCACTTTGGGCATACCTATCATGACCCAGTATAACAATGGCAAAACTAAAAAAATAACCTCATCCGGCAGGGCAGGATGTTGAATAATTAACCGAATTTTAAGAAATGGGAATCACCTTCTTAAGCATTCCGACGAATTAATGATAGTACCCGAAACCACCACACAGGAAGGGTATATATAGATGCTAATTCAATTTCAGATGCCCTTTCATGATGCCTGTGCTTTATCATCTCACTATCTTCCGGCTGAACTATGATTTATTATGGTTGTTATTTCAGAATCCAAACTCAAACTGTGTGAAATTTCCGGGATTATTCAACAGGGAACGGAAACTGCTTGTTTTCTAAACTCTACAACTTTATGAATTATCTGGCACATTTATTCCTGGCCGGCGAACATCAGGAGACTGTCGTCGGGAATTTCATTGCCGATCATGTGAAGGGGGATTCTATCGGGCAATTCAATAATGCCGTCCGCGAAGGAATACTCATGCACAGGGCTGTGGACACCTTCACCGACAGCCATCCTGTGGTTAAAAGAAGTATACTGCGTCTTCGTCCGGTTTACCGGAAATATGCCGGAGTGATTGTTGACATGTACTACGACCATTTGCTTGCTGCAGGATGGGAGGAGTATTCTTCTGTCAGCCTTGAAGAGTTCACCCGTTCGAGGTATGATTTGCTTTTAAGCTATGCAGGTGTTATCCCCGCCAGATCGCAACGCATACTTCAACACATGTCGGAACACAACTGGCTGCTTTCCTACCGCAGTCTGGACGGATTGCATCAGGCGCTCACAGGTATGTCGAGACGCACCACTTTTGTCTCCAGGATGGAGCATGCAGTGCTGGATTTGAAGGATTGCTATGACTGTTACAGGGAAGAATTCCGAATATTTTTCCCTGAACTATGCGGTTTTGTGGAGAGTACGTTTTCCGGGATGATCACGAAAAAATAGTGACTACCAGGTTTCTGGGGCCTCCCTGATTCCGGTATTCACAAAGGTAAATCCCCTGAACAGGATTCAGGTTTGGTTTTCCTTTGGTGATCGGAACAGAAACTGATGCGCCGGAAAGGGTCGTCTTGATATGAGCCGGCATGTCATCCGGTTCTTCACCCAGATGCCTGAAATAAAGTTCATCGGGCACCAGGCGGTTAAAAACCATCTCAAAGTCGGTAAGAACGGTCGGATCCGCACATTCATTGATCGTGATTCCGGCAGATGTATGTTTGATAAAAACATTCATGAGACCGGATTCAGGTAGTTTCGGCAACTTGGACAATATCAGGTCAGTGATGACATGAAATCCCCTTTCAAAAGCAGGTAGTGTGATTTCTACTTGTTGGATCATAGACAAGTTGGTTTAGATTGCAAAAATAAGTTCCGAAGTTCCTAATTCCTACAATTATTTTTACCATTGCCAGGTACAACAATTTATCATATTGAATATCAAATGAATGAAGCAGGCAAGTTTGGCCATATCGCCTTACTCCATTATAGTTTATCATTGTTGCCCGGAAAGCATTATTAAGTTATTGACAATCAGTTTCCGCCTCACCCCAACTCCTCTCCTAGGCGAGGGGCTTAGCCAGCTGACTATCTTTGATTTATGCAGCTCGGGCTAGTATTAACCGGATAATAGTGATAGTTTTAAAGAAATCAAACAGAATCTGCTTTGATTCAACAGCCTGAAAATGTGAATAAAGGATCGCGAAACGAGAACCATTGATGCCGTATGTGTCCGGCTGGAACAGGTTGCAGAGGTTATGAATGTAATTCTGTTTGACCGGTGAAGTCTCACCTGACATCAACAGAGCAGATGCATACTTTTCAGCTACTTTTAATGCTTTCCGGGCAGGGTTAGTCTTCGGCAATCACCTCCTTACCGGCAGCGATATCTTCGAGCATGGCAGTTGTCAGCGATTTCGGCCTTTCCAGCGGATATCCCAGTGCACGGTCCCAGATAATATTTGCGCAGATACCGATAGCTCTTCCGATCCCAAAAAGCACGGTATAAAAGTCGTACTCTTTTACTCCGTAATACCACTGGATCACGCCCGATTGTGCATCCACGTTCGGCCAGGGATTTTTGGCTTTTCCCTGTTCCAGCAGAATGGGTGGCACCACTTTGTAGAGAAGGTCTACATATTGGAAAAGCGGATCATCGAGGAGGTGTTTCAGGGAGAATTCGCGTTGGAGCATGTACCGGGGATCTGTTTTACGAAGCACGGCATGCCCGAAACCCGGAATTACCTGGCCTGACTTCAGGGTATCCCAGACAAATTGTTTCATTTCCTGCTCACTGGGAACGCGTCCGTCCATCTTATCCCTCACAGCCTGAAGCCACCGCAGAACCTCCTGATTGGCAAGTCCGTGCAACGGTCCGGCCAGGCCATTGATCATCGAGGCGATGGAAAGGTAAATATCCGAGAGAGAACTGGCAACGAGGTGGCCCGTGTGTGCGCTTACATTACCGCCTTCATGGTCGGCGTGAATGATAAAGTGCATACGGCTTACATCATCGTACGGCTTTTCAATGCCCATCATGTGTGCAAAGTTGCCGCCGAAATCTAGATAAGGATTGGATTGGATGCGTTTTCCGTCACGATAAAGTTTTGCATAAATATAGGTTGCGATCTCCGGCATTTTCGCCATGAGGTTTAGCGCATCTTCGTATGTGGGATCCCAGTAATCAAGTTTATGCAGTTTACCCGACATATATTTTTTTGCAAACAGCGACTCCCGCTGCAGGGTGGTAACCACTGCCGAGAAGATTGCCATGGGATGGCTGCAGCATGGCATGCCGTCGATCACTTCATAAACGAAACGGGGTAAGATCCGGCGTTTATTGAACTCGTCGATGATATCCTGGAGATCATCTTCGGTAGGTATGTCGCCTGTGACCAACAGGTAGAACAATCCTTCCACATAAGGCATCTCGGCGCCTTTTGGTTTAGGGAGTTTTTCGAACACCTCAGGGAGTGTATAACCCCGGTAACGGATCCCTTCGTAAGGATCAAGGTATGAAATATCGGTAACCAGCGATTTCACTCCACGCATACCCCCGATCACCTGCGAAATGGTGATCTTATCTACAACAACATCACCATACTCTTTTAATAGCCTTTCCGTGCGTGGACGCCATTCCAGTATTTTTTCATGCAATTTGTCTTTTAATCGGGTTGCCATACATTCATCAATGTTAAAAGGGTGAATTATGTTCTGATTTCTGCACTCTCATTTATACTGATACTGTGTTTTGCCATCTTCCAGCCAATACAATGACCCGGGCGGCCTGACACAACTAAATCCAAACCAGAGCCCTGTGACTGATTCCTGAAGCATCTTCCATACAATTCAGCATATTCACATATTGGATATCATTGCTGATGCGAATTCCGATGTCTTCAACAGGGTTGCTCCATCCATCAGCCGGTGAAAGTCGTAGGTGACAGTTTTAGCTGCAATTGTCTTTTCCATGGAGGCATAGATACAATCCGCGGCTTCCTGCCAGCCGAGGTACTCAAACATCATCGCGCCCGAAAGGATCACTGATCCTGGGTTGACCTGGTCGAGTCCGGCATATTTTGGTGCTGTGCCATGGGTTGCCTCAAAGATTGCATAGCCGTTCTGGTAATTGATATTGGCTCCCGGGGCAATCCCGATGCCGCCGACCATGGCCGCCAGGGCATCCGAGATATAGTCACCGTTCAGGTTCAGGGTAGCTATCACGGAGTATTCCTCCGGCCTGAGCAATATTTGCTGCAGAAAGGCATCTGCAATTACATCTTTCACTATGATCTTTCCTTGCGAAACGGCCTGTTTCTGAGCTTTATCTGCAGCTTCCCTGCCGTTCTCCTCAACTATCCGGTCGTACTGCGCCCAGGTGAATACATACTCACCGAATTCCTTATCGGCAAGCTCATAGCCCCATTTCTTGAATCCACCCTCGGTGAACTTCATTATGTTACCCTTATGAACTAGCGTGACTGAAGGCAGTTTCCTGCTGACAGCATATTCAATTGCAGCACGCACCAGGCGCTCGGTTCCTTCCAGCGATACCGGCTTGATCCCCAACGAGGAAGTTTCGGGAAAACGGATCTTGTTAACCCCCATCTCTTCCTTCAGGAACCTGCCCAGTTTTTTTGCTTCCGGGGTCCCTTGCATAAATTCGATCCCTGCGTAGATATCCTCGGTGTTTTCTCTGAAAATATGCATATCAACCTTTTCCGGATGTTTCACAGGGCCTGGCACTCCCTGAAACCACCTTACAGGCCGAAGGCAGACATACAAATCCAGCATCTGCCGGAGAGCAACATTCAGCGACCGTATGCCTCCTCCCACCGGTGTGGTCAGAGGGCCTTTTATACCGACAATATATTCCCTGAAGGCGTCAAGCGTTTCCTCCGGAAGCCAGTTACCAGTCAGGTTATAAGCCTTTTCACCGGCCAGTACTTCTTTCCATTGTATTTTCCGTTTATCCTTGTAGCATTTTGCCACCGCAGCATCCAAAACCCTGACCGAGGCATTCCAGATATCGGGACCAGTACCATCGCCTTCAATAAAAGGGATCACCGGATAATCCGGAACCTTAAGTTTTCCGCCAAGAACCTGAATTTTTTCTTTTCCCATATTGTTTAGTAAAAGCAAATGAATCAAACATTTCACAGTAAAAATACAAAAACATTCACTATTCTATATATATACATGATAATCATTTTAAGTTACTGTTGAAATGTCTTCAGATCGCATATACAACAATTTCCAATGCCATTTTGTTATCTTTGCGCCTCTAAAATCATTTAGTCCGAAAAAATGCATTCCCCCCAAAGATGGTTTCTCCTGACCATTATTTTCCTGGCATCATTTAATCAGCTCGTTAGGGCCCAGAATGGAACCATACGGGGCTTTGTTTACGACAAAGAAACCGGTGAACCTGTTATCTTCACTAACGTATATCTGAATAAAACATCGTTTGGAGCAGCCACGGATGCGAACGGTTATTTTACCATTACGCGCATCCCGGATGGTTCCTACACCCTGATGGTAACTTACCTGGGATTTGATACCCTTCGTGAACAGGTAACTATTAAAGGGAGCACGGTCCTGACGCGGAAGCTATTCCTTGAAAAGGCGAGTTATGCCCTGGAGGGGATCAGCATTTCAGCTGAATACCAGGAATTGCGCACTGATACACGCACCTCGGTAGTGAAGGTCACTCCCAAGCAGATCAGGCAGATACCTTCGATTGGCGGTCAGGCTGACCTTGCGCAGTACCTGCAGGTACTTCCGGGAGTGATTTTTACAGGTGACCAGGGAGGGCAGTTATACATCCGTGGCGGATCACCCATTCAAAACAAGGTGCTGCTCGACGGCATGGTAATCTATAATCCGTTTCACTCCATCGGTCTGTTTTCAGTATTTGAGACTGATATTCTCCGCACAGCGGATATTTATACAGGAGGATTTGGAGCCGGTTACGGGGGTAGGATATCCTCCATGATGGATCTCACCACCCGCGACGGAAATAAGAAAAGATATGCCGGGAAAGCAGGAGCCAGCACCTTCGGTGCGAAATTGCTGCTCGAAGGCCCTCTGAAAAGGGCTAAATCGGAGAAGGATGGCAGTACTTCCTTTATCCTCTCCTTCAAGAACTCCTATCTGGAACAATCGTCCAAACAACTTTATACCTACATCGACGAAAACGGATTGCCTTTCAACTTCACCGACCTGTATGGTAAAGTATCGTTAAATGCTGCCAATGGAAGCAAGTTTAACATATTCGGATTCGACTATACCGATAAGGTAACCTATAAATCGATTTCCAACTTCAACTGGGATGCAAAAGGCGCCGGCGCCAACTTTGTGGTGATCCCGGGAAGCAATCCCGTTCTGCTGGAAGGAACTGTAGCTTATTCATCGTATAAGATCAACCTTGAAGAAGACAATTCACCTTCCCGTTCAAGCCTTATAAACGGATTCAACGCCGGGATGAGTTTCACCTATTTCCTTGGCAAGGATCAACTGAAGTACGGATTGGAGTTGCAGGGCTTTACAACTTCTTTCAATTACACCAATTCGGTACACAGTACCATTGAGCAGCGGGAGAACACTTCAGAAATTGCAGGTTACGTCACATACAAGATCAGCAGGAAGAAATTCCTGATCGAACCGGGATTCAGGGCGCAGTATTATGCTTCGCTTTCCAACTTTTCGCCCGAGCCCAGGCTTGCCGTAAAATACATCGTCAACAATCATCTCCGGTTTAAAATGGCAGGCGGATTCTATTCACAGAACCTGATTGCCGCCAACAGCGACCGCGATGTAGTTAACCTTTTCTATGGTTTCCTTTCCGGGTCGGAGGACATTCCTGAAACATTCGATGGGAAAACGCTGAAACACAAACTTCAGAAAGCACAGCATATCATCCTTGGCACTGAATACGAGCCAACCTCCTACATTTCCTTTAACATGGAGGTTTACTACAAGTTTTTCTCCCAGCTCACCAACATCAACCGGAACAAGATTTTTGACGATACTGATCCTTACAATGATCCTACTTCGATCAGCTACAAGGAGGAGTACCTGCGGAAGGACTTCATTGTTGAGAATGGGGATGCCAGCGGTTTCGATATTTCAATGAAGTATGACCGGAAGAATCTGTACATCTGGGCTGTGTATTCTCTGGCCTATGTGAACCGTTACGATGGAATAGAGCATTATGTCCCGCATTACGACAGGCGTCACAATGTAAATCTTGTCGCCTCCTATAAGTTTGGCAAGGATAAGCTGTGGGATCTGAATTTCCGTTGGAACCTGGGTTCAGGATTCCCTTTCACTCAAACGCAAGGGTATTACGAAAAGTTGACTTTCCCTTCAGGCATTTTCAGCAATATCGTCACACAGAATGGGACACTGGCGCTGATCTACGGTGACTATAACATGGGGCGTCTTCCTTATTACCACCGTCTTGACGGAGGGCTCAGCAGGACTTTCCAGCTTAGGGAGAACACCTCACTGGAAGCCAATGTCACAGTCACAAACATCTACAACAGGGATAATATCTTCTATGTCGACCGGATCAGCAATGAAAAGGTGTACCAGTTGCCGCTGATGCCCAGCGCTGGTATTACCTTGTCATTCTAGCGATCCGGAGTTTTCATTCCCTGTTCCTGGAATCGATAATAATAGTGACCGGACCATCATTCACCAGCGCTATCTCCATGTGAGCGCCAAAGCGCCCTGTCGCGATCTTCTTTCCCAGTTCCCGTTCCATCCTGCGGATGAATTCTTCGTATAGCGGAATGGCTATCCCGGGAATGGCTGCGCGGATATAAGAAGGACGATTCCCTTTGCGGGTGCTGGCATGCAGCGTAAACTGGCTTACAACCATAACTTCTCCATCCGCTTCGCTCACCGAAAGGTTCATCACTCCACCGGTATCATTGAAAATCCTTAAACGGGTAATCTTGCCTGTAAGCCACTCAATATCCTCTGCCGAATCAGAGGATTCGATCCCCAGCAATACCAGCAATCCCGGTCCGATCCGGCTAAAGACATCATTATCTATAGTAAGGGAACATTGAGAAACTCGCTGAATAACAACTCTCATGGGAATGATATCAATGGTTCATAAGGATCAGGTTAAATAACAAGGTCGTTTGGCTATTGCATTCCGGCTTTCTGCGGTTTGAGTCTTTCTGATGGCAGGCCTGGTATCCCCCGACAAATATTGTGAGTCGAATAAAATGCTCTACAACGATACTTACTCATTGGTATAAGCTGCCCTCTGAAGCCTGTGATCCGCATTCTATTCAACTCTTTTCTTACCAGGATTCAGACCGGCTCAGGAATACTCTTCTGCATCCAGATTTTCATCGTTCAGCATGGCAAGGTAATTCGCATACCGTCCGGGAAATATCCGGCCTTCATCAAGAGCAGCTTTCACCGCACAGCCAGGCTCATGCACATGGGTACAGTTTTTATAGTGGCATTCGGGCAGAAGTGCCCTGAATTCCGGAAACCGTTCCGCTACTTCCCTGCTTTCAAAGTTTACCAGGCCAAATTCTTTGATACCCGGAGTATCAATGATGAATCCCCCGTCAGGCAGTTTATGCATCTCGGCAAAGGTTGTTGTATGCATCCCTTTCTGATGATAATCAGAGATATTGCCTGTACGGATCTCAAGGTCAGGCCGGATAACATTGATCAGGGCCGATTTCCCGACACCGGAATGACCTGTGAACAGGTTCACCTTATCCTTAAGGTCAGCCGACAAAGCGGGTATACCACTCCCTGTTAGAGCCGATACAGCATATACCCCATAGCCAATTGCATGGTATACATCCATAAGTTTCCGGTAGCGCTGCAATGATCCTTCCGAATACAGGTCGATCTTGTTGAAAACCACGGCTGCCGGAATATGATAGGCTTCTGCAGTCACCAGAACCCTGTCGATGAAGCCGGTAGATGTGCGGGGCTGTTCGATGCTGGCGATCACATAGAGGCGATCGATGTTGGAGGCAATGATATGTGAAGCTTTGGATAACTTGGTTGCCTTTCGGATTATGTAATTGAAGCGGTCGTGTATCCGGTGGATCAGGCCCAGCTCCTGCCCGGCCGGGATATCGAAATCAACCCGGTCGCCCACAGCAACAGGATTTGTAGTTCTGATCCCATGAATCCTGAACTGTCCTTTCAGCTTACATTCAATGAGTTTGCCGGTGTCATCCAGAACCTGGCAATTGCTTCCGGTCGATTTGATTACAATCCCCTGCAATGTTATCCGATTAAGATTGGGTAAAAATACACAATTGCCTTTTACAGCAACCGGTAGATTTTACCGGGCAGACATTTGATCAGATTTTCAAACTCCAGGTGCAGCAGTGCGCTGGCAGCTTTTGATGGCATAAGCGACAAACGGATCACCAGTGAATCAATATCCAGTTCTTTTTCTTCTTCCAGCAGGCGGATGATTGCTTCTTCGTCCGCATTGAGCTCCGGAAAAAGCTTGCGTTGCGGATCGGCAGCAGTTGGATCCGGCCTGTCCCAGTTGAGCATATAGCGGATATCATCGGCAGTCTGGATCAGGGCAGCCCTGTTTGATTTGATCAGGTTATTGCAGCCTTCCGAATGCTGATCGCCTACCCGTCCGGGCACGGCGAACACATCCCGGTCGTAAGAGTTGGCAATATCTGCCGTGATCAATGCACCGCCCCGGTTCCCGGCTTCAACAACAACTACCGCATCCGACATGCCGGCTATGATCCGGTTTCGCATCGGGAAGTTTTCGCGGTCGGGCTTGGTACCGCTTGTAAATTCAGTGATCAGACCTCCCTTTACTATCATTCTCTCAGCCAGGGAACGGTTTGCATAAGGATAGATCCGGTCGAGTCCGTGACCTAGGACTCCAACAGTTGGAAGGTCAGATTCCAGGGCAGCTTTATGCGACCAGGTATCTATTCCATAGGCGAGACCGCTGATCACAAGGCATCCTGACTCTTTCAGGCCATCAATAATCCGTTTGCACATCTCTTTTCCGTACTCAGTAGCATTCCTGGTACCGACCAAAGCGATAGCGCGGGCATTGTTCAACACAGCGGCCCCCTTGTAATAAAGAATCACAGGGCTGTCGTTACAGAGCTTCAAACGGGCAGGATAATCCGGATCCAGATAGAACAGGGGCCGGATGGAATACTTTTGAATGAACTCCAGTTCTTGCTCAGCTTGTTCGAACACCTGTTGGTTCATTACGGCATTCACGGTCTGCTCGCCAATACCGGGGATCCTGAGAAGCAGATGTTTCCGTTCACGGAAAACCGCTTCGGCACCACCGCAATAGGCGATCAGGCTCTTGCTGCTTATATTGCCCACACCTGGTATTAGAGTAATGGCAATTTTATAGATCCATTCATCCATAATGTAACTTTATATTGGAACATGCGTTTACCGGCAATCGCTTTGCTCATGCCACGATTTATAGTATATTTGTTAAACCTGCATGACAAACCACCCGCAACCGGTCCGTATTCTGGTATGTCCCCTGGACTGGGGCCTGGGACATGCTACCCGTTGCATTCCTCTGATCCGTAAATTCCTTGAACGTGGAGCGGTAGTAACACTGGCGGCTTCCGGCAGGGCGTTGCAACTCCTGCGAAAAGAGTTTCCGCTGCTCGAAGCGATCGAACTGCCAGGGTTCTCTCCTACCTATCCGGCTTCAGGCAAGATGGTCAGTAAGATGTTCAGGTCCATACCTTCGTTCATTTATAATCTTATAGCAGAAAAACGTGTATTATCAAAGCTCAACAGACAGCGAAAGTTCGATATAATCGTATCGGATAACCGTTATGGTTTGTTTGATAAAGATAGTAAAAGTATCCTCATCATCCACCAGATCCGGATAAAAACGCCTGCTTACCTCAGCTGGGCAGAACCGTTGCTTTACCGGGTAAATTGTTTGTTGATCGCGAGGTTTGATCAATGCTGGATACCTGACTTCAATGATGAAAGGAACCTCAGCGGCGAACTTTCACATGCCTGCCGGCTTCCGCATAATGCGTTTTATATAGGTCCGCTCACACGTTTTGCAGGCCAGGCAGGTACTGCCGGAGTGGACAGTAAAATCATCCTTGCCGTACTCTCAGGGCCGGAGCCACAGCGAAGCATGCTGGAACAAATCATCATACGGCAATCGGAAGAACTTGACAATGAAATTGTGCTGATCGGAGGGAGAAGCGAAGAGGAAGGCATAGCTACAAAAATCCGCAGAATCACTATTGTTCCGTTTGCAACCACAGCCGAGCTGGAAATCTATATGAAATCCGCCCATCTCCTGATCTGCCGGCCTGGATACTCGACCATTATGGATCTGGCCGGCACGGGTGGAAAAGCTTTATTCATACCAACTCCGGGACAGACAGAACAGGAATATCTCGGAAGCTTGTTCTACGACCGGGGGATTGCTTTGTCTGTCGGCCAGGAAGAACTAAACCTGAAACACCATATTCCGGCTGCCCTGTTATATCGGGGATTTGAACCTACAGCCAACGATCACCTGCTGGAAAACCGACTCGATTTATTATTCTCATAATCCTGAACGACCAATTCTGTTTATTTTTGCCGCTAAACTCATTCGTATGACATCAGGCTATATTACCTGGACCGCCCATCCTGAGATCTTCAGGCTTGGTTCACTCAGCGTCCGCTGGTACGGACTTCTCTTTGCAATGTCTTTTGCTGCCGGTTATATAATCATGCTGCAGTTCTTTAAGAAAGAGAAACTGCCGGAAGCATTGCTCGACAAGCTGAGCATTTATATGCTTATTGCCACGGTGATCGGTGCGCGCCTGGGGCATGTGTTCTTTTACGAGCCTGCAAGCTATCTCGCTCACCCGCTCGATATCCTGAAGATATGGGAAGGAGGGCTTGCAAGCCATGGCGCCGCCATCGGTATCCTTATCGGACTGTATCTGTTCGCCAGGAAGAACAAGAAATCCTATCTCTGGACACTCGACAGGATCGTGATTGTTGTAGCCTTATCCGGATTCTTTATCCGCACTGGCAACCTGATGAACAGCGAGATTTACGGAAAACTGACCACTCTCCCGTGGGGATTCATCTTCGTCAGGGCCGGAGAAACGCTGCCCAAGCATCCTACCCAGATTTATGAAGCTCTCTGCTACCTTGGCATTTTCTTCTACCTGCTCTGGTATTATTACCATAAGGATGGAGCCCCGCGCGAAGGCGTGCTGTTCGGGTGGTTCCTGATCACTGTTTTTACGGCACGTTTCATTCTGGAGTTCCTGAAGGAACCCCAGGTGGACTTTGAAAACTCTATGGTTCTGAACATGGGGCAGTTGCTCTCCATTCCATTCGTCCTGGGAGGAATTGCAATACTAATTTGGAAAAGGAAAGCTGCGTAGGGTATTCAGGGGTGACTGCTGAAGTGCTGCGCGGCCAGGCTATTCAGGGGGTGACTGCTGAGGTAGGGTTATTCAGGGGGTGACTTCGCCGCGCGCAGCACCTGGGGAGTCACCCCCTGAATAGAGGGTGCGCGCAGCACCTGGGGAGTCACCCCCTGAATAGCGGGCGCGGCGCAGACACCCCCTGAACACGATGTTACTAAACAACAATGCTCCGCTGGTAAACGGAGCATTGTTGCTTTTCGAAATATAAAGTGACTGTCGAGGCCGGGCTATTTACCTCCCGTCCGTGAGTTTACATACTTGTCAATCCTCTGAACAATAGCAGTCTGCTTGTACTGATCGGCCACCTGCCTGATCAGGCTGAATAATCCGAATGCCTGGTTCAGGTCTTCTTCATAATTGCTCCTGAATTCAGGATTCAAAGAAGAAATATAGTCAGCATTCTCTTCATATATATCAAGCAGTGTATTGGCCAGCTTGTTCCCCTTCGCCATTGCATTCGACATATAATATATCTCGATGAACTGGCTCATATAGATATCGTAATGGATCTTATTATCGGGGAATATTTCCTGAACCCGGTCGCAAACCCTAACAGCTGAATCGTACCTGCCTTCCGAAGCCAGTTTCTTACCCAGCCTGACAAAGTTCTGTTTGGGAATCATGGAGTTCCGGTAACTCTCGCGGTCCACATAAACCCTGGGATCTGCCAGGTTACCCCATTTGCATTTGTTCATCAGGATATTGTAAGATGCATCGGCATTTACGCTACCGATACCCTGTACATAATCCGGTTCACTTTGTTTTACCGGCAGGAAACGGTAAACGAATCCTTCCTGATAACAATACTTATCTACATCAACTGCATCGCTGATACTTGAAGGGCTCGCAAAATAGATGGGTCTGTCGAACTGGTTGGTTGCCAGGAAATCGAGCAGCATCAGATCGTTCTTATACAGGTAGTTCGACTTGATATCCCATTCAACGTATCCCAGAGCCTTGTCGGTCATGTCTTTGGGGATGATCCCATTCCGGATGAGTTTTGCCGAATCAACTGTAATTCTGACCTTTTTAGACGGGAATATAGCGATGTTCTTGTTGGCACTGACCTGGTATTTTGTAGAAGGATCGTCGCTCGCGATATAGTTGATCATATCCTGAAGTTCAACCCTCTCGTTAAGTTGCTGTGTATAGGCAACCACCTCATTCACGCCTTTATTATACTGGTCATACTTCAGCGTAAACGGAAGCGGATCCGACTCATAAATCTTCCTCATCAACTGGTGCACATACCAATCGCCGGAGGCGAGCATGAAATTCACCACCCTGACATCCCTGCGGATACCTTCCACCTCCTGAGCATACCAAAGCGGGAAAGTGTCGTTATCGCCGTTGGTGATCAGGATGGCATTGGGTGCACACGATTCCAGGTAGTTCACTGCAAAGTCGCGGGCTGCATACTTGTGAGCACGGTTATGATCATCCCAGCCTTCCCTGGCCATGATACCAGGTACCAGCAACAGACACACCAATGTAACTGCAATGGCAATTGCCTTTTCATTCAGCTTACGAAGCAATTCCCAGAGGCCGTAAACTCCGAAACCGATCCACACAGCAAAAGCATAGAATGATCCGGCAAATGCATAATCACGTTCCCTGGGCTGGTATGGCGTAATGTTGAGGTACAATACGATGGCAATACCTGTCATGAAGAACAACGACAATACAACGAAAGCGCCTTTACTATGCTTTTTAAAATGATGATACAACCCGATCAGTCCTAACAGGAGTGGCAGCATATAGAACTTGTTCTTTGCAGGATTCGACATGCTACTGGGCAGGTCTGTCTGGTCTCCCAGTCGGGGATTATCAATAAAAGGTATGCCGCTGATCCAGTTCCCGTAACGAATTCCGCCATGTCCCTCGATATCATTCTGCCTTCCCGAGAAATTCCACATGAAATACCGCATGTACATGTGTCCGATCTGGTAACGGAAGAAAAAGCGCACATTCTCAAAAAGGGTGGGCTTATATAACGTTTCCGTCTTTCCTTCGTCGTTGGTATATTCAATGGGAACGCCCTTCACCTTTCCCCAGCTCTTATAAGCCTGAATATGACTTTGTTTCTGGTTGCTCCACATACGGGGGAAAAGCATCTCGAAACGCTTGTCATAGTTGGGAACTGATCGTTTGCGGTCATCAGTTATTATATACTTACCGGCTTTATCGTCCCTCACATAGATGGGAGTACCATCCGTATAAGGTTTGGATTGGTCAAGCGGGGTGTCGTAATACTGCCCGTAAACGGTGGGCCAGCTTCCATATTGTTCCCTGTTCAGGTAAGAAAGCAGGCTGACGGCATCGCTTGGATCATTCTCATTGATAGGAGTATTGGTATTGGCTCTGATCACGAGAAGGAAGAAAGATGAGTAGCCGATCAGGATAAAAGTCATCGACAACACAGTTGTATTAACAACCGATCGCAACTGACTCCTGTGCTTGCCGGATGCAGCACCTGTCTTATACCAGATGTAAGCACAAACAACAGCTACTACACCGATGAAACTGAGCCACGAGAAAATGGATAACAGCAGAAGAAGTATGCATCCGACAATGTATTCGCCAACGGAATGCTGCTCGCGGTAAGTAAAACGTAAACTCCACAGGATGGTGCCAATCAGCACCAGAAAATAGAATATGGTTCCTGTATTGAACGGCAGCCCGAGTTCATTAACAAACATGATCTCATACTTGCCGGCGAGGTTCACTGTCCATGGAATGATCCAGAACATGATAAAGGCAAGGATAACAAAGGATAAACCCAGTGCGACCAGCACGCCCTTCCAGGTAACCTTGCTGTAACGACGGTAGTAGAAAACAAGGGCAATTGCAGGGATAGCAAGGAGATTGAGCAGGTGAACACCGATGGACAGCCCGATCAGGAAAGCGATCAGAATGATCCACTTCAGGGAATGAGGCTGATCGTGCACCCGTTCCCATTTCAGGATAGCCCAGAAAACGATGGCCGTAAAGAAGGATGACATAGCGTAAACTTCACCTTCGACAGCCGAGAACCAGAATGAATCGCTGAAAGTATAAGCCAGTGCGCCAACCAGGCCACTGCCTATGATAGCAATCATTTCGCCCGTAGTCATCTCGGATTCCTTCACAAACTTCAGCCCCAGCATGGTGATCGTCCAGAAAAGGAAGAGAATGGTGAAAGCGCTGCACAGTGCGGACATGATGTTAACCATCATGGCCACTTTGCTTACATCACCAAATGCGAACAAGGAGAAAAACCTCCCCAGCAATTGAAAAAGCGGGGCTCCAGGGGGATGGCCAACCTGCAGTTTGAAGGCGGTTGAGATATATTCCCCACAGTCCCACCAGCTCGCAGTGGGCTCAATGGTCGACAGGTACACGAATGCCGAAACGGCAAAAGTTCCCCATCCAAAAATGTTATTCAGTTTCCTGAACTTTTCCATGAAAAAGGTTTTAATAATATTGGTGAATTGAGGGACGAAATTAACCAATTTATAGAGAAATTGGCCAGACGTACTTGTTTTTAGTATTTGTTATGATATCCCACCGGTATGTAATGATGGTGTGGAGTACCCAATTTTAGATTTCGGGCTGTAAAGATGCCCTGAAATTTCACCCCACATGTGAAAATTACACCCCCGAATGGCTCTTTTGATCCCTTCCCGTAACCTGAAGTCCCAAAAAATTGAAGAGCACTTCCGGATGAAATTACTTTGCATGCAAATCATCCCCGGGACAGCCTCCGGCCAGAAAATCAAGAATTATGCAGACGTTCGAACGAAATTACAGAAAACAGCAAAACAGGCAGCCTGCATTCTCATATGCTGACAGCAACAGGTTCCTGAAAGGCCGGTTCGAACAGGGAGGCATGGAAGAACCGGGTGCCGGAATGAGTACTTCATGCAGGATGATTCCTTTCCGGTCCGATAACATTATTCAATTCCCGATGAGGAATTATTCATTGAATGCTATTCATGAATGGGAATTGGATAATGACAACCTCATCACTGAGAATACCTCTTTCTCCTATCCGGTTTTTCTCCCCGGTGATCCTAAGGATATACGAAAGGCTATCCTCTTACTGCATGGTCTGAATGAACGAAACTGGAATAAATACCTGGTCTGGGCACAATACCTGGCCGAACATACCGGCAATGCCGTTATACTCTTTCCATTCGCATTTCATATCAACCGTTCGCCGAAGGACTGGGCAAACCCTCGTGCCATGACCCGCCTGATGGATATCAGGAAACAGCGGTTTGGAGAATCTGCCATGTCCACTTGTGTCAACGCTGCGCTGAGCGAAAGACTGACCACTGATCCTCTTCGCTTCTACTCATCCGGAGTACAGAGCGCCAACGATCTGTTAACCTTGTGCAGGCAATTAAAGTCCGGGCAACACCCCCTGCTTCCGGAAGTCAGGTCGTTTGATTTCTTTGCTTATTCCATCGGGGCATTCCTTGGGCAGATCATGTTCCTGGCCAATCCTGACAGGATACTGGACGATTCCCGCCTGTTCCTGTTTTGCGGAGGCGCCCTGTTCAGCCAGATGAACGGAGTCTCCCGCCTGATCATGGACCAGCAGGCTTTCAATACGCTGTACCGTTTCTATCTTCATGATCTGCCTCACGAAGAAAAGAACTTACCGGAACTGGCCGAATCGCTAAACCACACTGAACTTGGGCTCAGTTTCAAGTCGATGCTTGCCGAACACTCACTTCAATCGTTTCGCCAAGAACGCTACAAGGCTTTGAAAGAAAACATCGTTGCCTTTACCATCCGAAACGACCATGTAATTCCGGCAGAAGCTGTCAAAAGTTTATTGACTGAATTTATTCCGGTTAAGATTCTGGATTTTCCGGAACAGGCGAACCATGAGAATCCTTTCCCAACGTCTCCGGCCGATATCTCTCCCCGGGTTGACAGATGTTTTCAGGATGTTTTCTCGAAGGCAGTAGACTTTTTTAACGGCAGATAATCACCTTTGTGCCGGATGTCCTGCTCCTGCCTGTAAGTGTCAGATGATAAACTCCCGGAGTGAGGTCATTCATGGTTAGCCTGCAGGGGTTTCCCCTTACTGTCGTGACTTTTACCGTCCTGCCGGAGGCGTCCAGAATACTGAGTGTGGCCTCAGGTTCTGTCCTTAAGATATCCGATTCAATAGTAATCTTTCCGCCGGAAGGGTTCGGATATACTCTCACAGTGACACTTTCTGCAGGGTTGTCTTCCAGCCGTGTTATAATACCGCTTTCAAGGCCCGTATCGCATTTCCTGACCCGGTGAGCAAGGAACCAACAGCGGGTCCATACTTTTTCGGTATAATAAATGAAAACGCTGTCGTTAAAAACCACGGGTTCCGGATCAACCCTTACCATTTCGATGCTATCGCTCACCCTGCGCATCAGCGGGTAATCCGGATTAATGGAAGCGATCCATATCTGGGCCGGAAGCAGATCCAATCCCATTGAAGACTGTGCAGCCATAAAAGAAACGTACGAGCGCCCGTCGAATATGAAGGATTCCGGTGAAGTGATATAATCATAAGGCTCGGGGAGAGGACTGTCGAAGGAATTATACAGTTCCCATTGCCCTTCGGATACTTCCCTGAAAACTTTCAGCGTTTTATAGTTGTTTGTCCTGTACATGAACAGGCGGGAGTTCGTTTCCGGATCGTTCCACATAGCCGGGGCTCCGATGGTATCGTTCGATATCTGGGTAAAAAAAGGCAGTGTTGCAGCAACTTCTACATATCCGGGTTGCCGCGAATGATTGATCGCACAACATATCTGCTGATCATCATCCGCAAAAAAACCAAGCGTGATATCAGGATAAAAATAGCAGGTATTCAGGTCGTTGCTTCGCACCCATCTAATCCCGTCATTCGACACCGACTCAAAAAGGAACACTCCGGAACTGTCGGTATAGTTGTGTGTAGCCATGGCGTATAGGGCTCCGGGGTACTGCATCAAGGTTGACGAATTCCACCCTCCTAAAACCTTTGTGGCAAGCCCCGGGTACCGGACACCTCCTTTCTTCTGGTTATAGACTATTTGTGTACAACCTTTGCTAAGCATCCATTCAGGACCATTCCATCCGCCGGGACCCGGGTAAGTCAGATCATAATCCACCTGTATACCCTTCCCATCCGATGGAACGTAACAATGTGTAACGGGATCGAGGCCGCATACCCAGAGTTCTCCCTCAGCCGACTGCCAGCAGACACTGTTCAGCGGAACGTTGTATTCCGGATCAATGATGTTGGCCCCCGGATCTGCTGCCAGGACATCTTTTACTATGAACGGAGTCTGACAATAAACGCGCAATGTAAGTGACGCAATTGTCAGAATCAATACAATCAATGGCCTAATCATGTTAATCAAGGAATTATAAGCATACAAGAGTCAACATCCAGGTATTACCTGAAAAGAATGGTAAAAACATCTTCTATCTTTCCGACACCGGTAATCTCAATATTCCACTTATCTGCTTTCAATCCTTTCAGGTTATATTTGGAAACTACAATACGCCGGAAGCCGAGTTTTTCCGCTTCCGAAACTCTCTGTTCAATACGGTTAACCGGACGAATTTCACCGGAGAGGCCTACTTCCGCTGCAAAACAAACGTGCTGATCAAGGGGACGATCTTCTCCTGATGAAAGTATGGCGCTGATAACGGCCAGGTCCATGGCGGGGTCATCCACCCGGATACCACCTGCAATATTAAGAAATACATCTTTTACACCCAAACGAAAGCCGCATCGTTTTTCGAGCACTGCCAACAACATATTCAAACGGCGGGTGTCGAATCCGGTACAACTTCGCTGGGGTGTCCCATAGGCTGCGGTGCTGACAAGTGCCTGGGTTTCGATCATCATGGGCCTGATTCCCTCAATCGTAGAGGCTACCGCGACCCCGCTCACCTCTTCTTCTCGCTGCGATAACAAGATCTCAGAAGGATTGTTAACCTCCCGCAGGCCATTGTCACGCATCTCGAAGATTCCGAGTTCAGATGCAGAACCGAAACGGTTCTTAATGGCACGCAGAATCCTGTAACCGTAATTCCGGTCGCCTTCGAACTGCAACACGGTGTCAACCATGTGCTCCAATATCTTGGGGCCGGCCAGCGAGCCATCCTTGGTAATATGCCCGACCAGGAATACGGGTACCCCAGTGGTTTTGGCATATCGCTGCATCTCAGCAGCCGTTTCACGGATTTGTGAGATGCTGCCTGAGGAGGATTCGATGGTATCGGATTGTAGCGTCTGTATTGAGTCGATGACAACCATTCCGGGCTGGACCGATTCCAGGTGTTGGAATATGGACTGAGTATTTGTTTCTGTAAGGATATAACAATCAGGATCGGAATAGCCGATACGGTCGGCGCGCATGCGGATCTGCTGGTCGCTTTCTTCCCCCGAAATATAAAGCACCCTTCGTCCATTCATTTGCAAGGCTACCTGTAGCATCAGTGTGGATTTCCCTATCCCCGGCTCTCCGCCGACCAGGATCAACGAACCATCAACCAGTCCTCCGCCCAGCACACGGTCCAGTTCGGCACTGCCGGTAGTTATCCGCCGCTCATTCCCCTGACTGATCTCATCGATCCTCTTAGGCTTGTTTTCAGTCACCCTGAAATTCCCTGAGGATTTTTTGACGGGATCATTCCGCTGGATCACTTCCTCGACAAAAGTATTCCATTCGCCACACGACGGACATCTGCCCATCCATTTAGGAGCCTGGGCACCACAACTCTGACAGAAAAAACTGGTCTTGACCTTGGACATGGCGTAAAAATATAAAAATCATTCTTACCGATGTTCCATTTTCCCGCTATCCGGAGGACAACCGGCAGATAATATATACTGAGCAAGTTATGAAGAGTAAATTGTGACCCGAAGGGTCCCTCCGAAGGAGGGTAAACCTGTTCAGCCGCAGTATAAACAGAACGGTGACAGGTCAGCGAATCACTGACCCAGACAGAATCACTTTCTGATCCTTGCTTCAATAGCTGATGTTGAGTAGCCTTCCAGGTATTCGAGCGTTACCACCTTGCCATCGTTATCCTTGACCACATCATATCCAACGATTTCTTCAGGTTTGTAATCAGCTCCTTTCACGAGCACATCCGGTTTTACCAGGCTTATCAGTTCATAAGGAGTATCTTCACCAAAGAAAACCACGGCATCCACAAAGCGTAACGAAGCAAGCAACATGGCCCTGGAAGTTTCGTCCTGGATAGGACGGTTGCCGCCTTTCAACCGGCGTACAGACTCATCCGTATTGAGCCCGACCACCAGTACCTGACCCAGCTCGGCTGCCTTAGCCAGGTAATCAATATGTCCGAGATGAAGGATATCAAAACATCCATTGGTAAATACGACCCGGAGGTCTTTAAATCTCCAGCAGGCCAGCAGACGGTCGAAATCTTTATCACCGCGGCTGAAAATCCTGGAACGGATCTGTTCAAGCTTGTTCATCCTTTGTATTCTTTGTGATGATGGGTAATACAATGAGCGACAGCACTCCCAGCAAAATAATCGTGATCGTCTGGGAACTCCATATCAACCAACCGAGGGCATAGCCTTTAGTCGCTTCGACGGAATAGAGGAAAAGCGTTTCGGCAACAATTGCCGGATAAATCCCAATCCCGCCCTGAACGAGCATGATCCCGATTGTGCCGAAGACCAACGTGGCCAAGCCGGCATCAATACCAAGGTGAGCAGTTTCAGGAAAGCTGAAAAAGACGAAATAGGCCATCAGTAAATACAACAGCCAGATCAGAAGCGAATAAAGGACAAACAACCAAATCTTGTCAACCTTCAGAAGCGATTTCATCCCTTCGACAAAGCCCAGCACCAATGCCTTTATTTTCAGGTAGAGCCGGTTCCTCAGGATCTGTTTGCGGAAAATCAGGAATAGCAATGCAAAAAAGACTATGCCTCCGAGAAGAAGGAGGCTGATACTGCCGGAAAGGTTTGTGCTGAGATGCAACTTCGCTTCAATCGGACGGTATATTTTGAGCTCGATGTATTCAGAGAGTTTCCCGAACTGAAGTGCCAGGTTTAATAAGAAAAGAAGCACAAATGTTATCAGATCGATGGCCCTTTCGGTAATTACGGTACCGAATGACTTGGTGAAAGGCACTTTCTCGTACTTCGTCAGAATGGTGCAACGGGTCACTTCTCCGAGCCTGGGTAAAGCCAGATTTGCCAGGTAGCCTACCATAACGGCGAAAAAAGTATTGCGCTTCCCCGGGTCATATCCCAGTGGAACGATCAGCATCTTCCAGCGTATCGCCCGGAGGTAATGTGCAAATACACCCAGGATGATCGCAAACCCGATCCACCAATAGTTTGCCCGTCCGAATGACTTCAGTATTTCGGTCTTCTGATCCGCTGACAGGTTTCTTAGAAATAACCAGATAAACAGAACCCCAATGCCGAAGAACAGGGTGAACCGGGCAACGGCTACAAGTTTGCTTTTCAAGACAAATTATCGGTTTTTATTTGATGAATCCGGGAATACAATTGAAGGTTTGAATTTCTTAGCTTCTTCAAAATCCATTTGGGCAAATGCTGCGATGATCACGAGGTCGCCGGGATGTGCCTTCCGTGCGGCGGCGCCGTTCAAAGATATAACCCCGGATCCGCGCTCTCCTTTGATTACATAGGTTTCAAGTCGCTCCCCATTATTGATGTTGACAACCTGCACCTTTTCAAACTCAATCAGATTGGCAGCATCCATAAGGTCTTCATCAACGGATATCGAACCGATATAGTTCAGGTTTGCCTGGGTAACGGTCGCCCTGTGTATCTTCGATTTCAGAATCTCAATTATCATGCAGCAAAAGTACGAATTATTCTGCTTGGATGTGACTGCATCAATTCTCGCAACTCTTAAAACAGCCTGATGTTGTCGATCAGCCGCACCTGCCCCAGATATACCGCCACACAAATGACAGCATGCTGTACATCGTCCCAGTCGTCAAAGGAATTTAGCGTGTCAGCATCAACAACGCTGGCGTATTCCACCCTGAACCGCTGATCTTCTTCAATCTCCCCGATCACCATTTTTGCCACTCCTTCGGGGCTAAACCAGGAGTAATTTTCCTGAGCTTTTCGCAAGGCAAGGTAAATGGAAGGAGCTACAGATCTTTCCTCCCCGGTAAGCCGTGCATTCCTGGAACTCATGGCAAGCCCGTCCGGCTCACGCACAATCGGGCATGCAACAATGGTGACTGCCATTTTCAATGCCTTCACCATGTGCCGGATGATGGCCAGTTGCTGAAAATCTTTCTCACCAAAATATGCATAATCAGGTTCAACGATATCCAACAGTTTCTTCACGATCACACCCACTCCCCTGAAATGACCTGGCCGGAAAGTCCCTTCCATCACCTGGTCGAGCCCTCCGAAATCAAATTCGGTATGATCGGGCTCCGGATACATCTCCTCCACCGATGGCGCAAAGATGGCCGAACAGGGAGTATTGCTCAGCTTACGGGTATCTTCCTCCAGGTTCCGGGGATATTTCTCCAGGTCTTCTTTATTGTTGAACTGGACAGGATTCACGAAAATGCTGACAATCACCACTTCATTGTCACTCCCTGCCGTCCTCACCAGTTCAAGGTGCCCCTCGTGCAAAGCTCCCATGGTGGGCACAAAGCCTACCTTCTTCCCTGCCGATTTACAGGACATTACATAAGCCCTCAGATCCGCTATTGTATGAAAGACTAACATCGCAATTTGTTTTAAATCAATATTCTTCTCCGCCGTGAAGAGGTTCGCCGTTACTTAGGACTGATTATCTTCAGGATATCCTTCTCGATAAGGTCAGCCGGGACTTCAACGATCCGCCCCAATTCCTTTTTCTTTTTGTAAATGATGAATGTCGGCACCCGGTCGATCTTTAAAGCTTCAAGTCCTTTGACCGGCGCTTTCTTTTGATGGTCCACACAGATCAGCTTTAATTTACTGTAATCAAACCCGGCCTGGTCCATGACCTTATAGAAACGGGGCACCCAATCCTTGCTGTCACCGCACCAGGTACCCATCACAACGGTTATTCTGATTTTATTCAGTTTTCCCTTGAGCATTCCTAAAGTGGCCGCATCCGGCTGATACAAAGCATACTCCGCTTTATACACGGAGTCAAAATCACTTTTTATCAAAGTGAATCCGTCACGATTGCAGAGCCCTACCAGCATTTCATTGTTGCGTTTCTCATCCTGAGCCTTCTGGTTCAGGCTCTGTGCCTGTATAAACAGGGGGAAGAGCAGGCTTAGCAGCACTAATGTCCTTTGCATGGTTTACGATATTTTAGCGTGTATTTTTAAGACTGCAAAGTTATAAACAGTCAGGCATGCTTAAAGGTTTACCATATTATTCCGGATGGCAAACTTTACGAGGTCGACGGATGATTTCAGTTCCAACCGCTGCATGATATGATTTTTATGCGATTCGACTGTACGGATACTGATAAAAAGCTTGTCAGCTATTTCCTGATTCGAATGCCCTTCGGCGAAAAGCCGTAAAACTTCCAACTCCCTTTTGGATAAAAGGGCTTCCTTACCGCCAGGGTCATCAGGACCTGATTTCGCCTTCTTTATGTAGCTCTTCAGGATCACATTTGAAATAGATTCAGCATAGTACTCCTCCCCATTCCGGACAACCCGTATAGCTTCGATCAGCTCCTTACGGGATGTGTTCTTGGGAAGGTATCCTTTCGCCCCGGCATTGATTGCGTTGAAGATGAATTCTTCGGAAGTATACATCGAAAGAATCAGCACACGGGTGGACGGATACTTTACCGTAATCCTGCGGGTGAGTTCGATGCCCGACATCCCGGGCATTGCAATGTCGAGGACGGCAACATCAGCCGTTTGTCGTTCAAGTAATTCAAGAAGTTCAGCACCATCAGATGCTTCTCCGACTATTTCAAAGCCTGGTTCACTCAGTAACAGATTGGCTATGCCGCTGCGTACAAGTTGATGGTCATCGGCCAGGATGATTCGAATGCTTTCCATTTGCCGTTTTGTAAGGGATGGTAATCTTTAATTGTGTACCTTTTTCGGGTTGGCTTCTCAGGTCGAAAGTACCATTCAGCAAGGCCACCCGCTCACGTATATTCTGTATTCCGTTACGGTGGGCATAACTGACGGGGTCAAATATAAAACCTTTTCCGTTGTCGCTTACAAGCAGGATAACCTCAGGACCCGCCCTGTGTATCTGAATATCCAGACGGCTTGCCCGCGCATGCTTGATTGTATTGGTAATTGCTTCCTGGGCTATCCGGTAAAGGTAGGTCTGTGAACGGCTGTCCAACCGCTCCACCGATCCTGTAGTCACGAATGAAACCTGAATTCCGGCAGCATTTGCCATCTCCTCACAGCGCGCACGCAAGGCCGTAATCAGGCCGAATTCATTCAACGCGGCAGGAAGTAAGGTGTTGGTCACCTTCCTCACCTCATCGATAGACTGATCGATCATGCCCATGGCAACATCGACAGATGCCCTCATCTGCGAATAGCTTAGGTTCGCTGCACTCTCCAGTTGCAATTTCACTGCAATAAGCGATTGCCCGACACCATCATGCAACTCGCGCGACAACCGGTGCCTTTCCTGATCCTGTCCGTCAATCACCGAACGCAGACGGTTCACACGCTCCTGCCTGAGTTCATCCCGCTGCTTCATCATCCTTACCGATACCTTCTCCAACGAATCCAGCATCCCGGATGCCGGGCTCTTTTGCTTATCAATCGGTTTACCCTCCTGCAAATCCTGAATGGCTTTATCAACGGGATCCCATTCCTTCGATAATCTTTTACTGCCTGCATACAGAAACAACATCCATACTATTACACCTGACAGGGCCGCAATAACAATCCATCCAACCTTTACTGACAGGAGAGTCATGAGGATGATTGCCGGAATAATTATTGCCGGCGGCAAAACAAACAGCAAGATCAGCTGTTTTGAAAGACAGTTACGCATCTGTTCCGGTTCAGTTCACCAAAAGTAACCAGAAATGCGGGAAATTGAACTCTGCCGGTAGTATTTGACTTTGCGAAGACTGACAGCTTACACCATCGGGATAAAATTAAAACAAGATCGAATCAGACTGAAAATGGCAAAAATCGGAATTTTCTATGGCGGAAAAGATAACGGCACAACCGCAAAAGTGGCCAAAATGATACAGGAGAACCTGGGAAAAGGGCTGGCCGCCATCCATAATGTAAACACAGCTAAAACCAGTGATGTTGAAAAATATGAATTCCTGATCCTCGGCACTGCCGCCTGGGGTATCGGAGAGATGCACTCCGACTGGGAAAACTTTATCATTGAGTTGCTGGCAGCAGAATTGTCTTCAAAGAAGGTAGCCATATTCGGTCTTGGCGACCAGGTAGTATATCCGGAAAGTTTTGTCGACGGGATGGGAACCATTTTCTGCCGGCTTCCTTACAAACAGAATGTGGTCGGCTACACTTCAATCGAGGGCTACAAGTTCTACTATTCAACTGCAGAAAAAGACGGGCAGTTCGTAGGACTGGCCATCGACAACGACAGTCAGCCAGAGTTGACCACGAAGCGGGTAAATGACTGGGTGAAGCAGATCAGGAAAGAGTTCGGGGTCGATAAAATCAGTTAAAAATGAAAAAATTATCTATATAGATATATTTGAATAAAAAAAAGTCCCAACTTTGATCCCTCAAATTGTAAAGGGACTTGGACATCCGGAAAAACAGGCTTACCCGCAGGCAGCGCCTCACTATTTATGTGTGGGCATTTGCTATGCTATGGCTGTATATCGGAAACATCATCAACTTTCACCAGCATCAAATCTGGGGGAAACAATTGTTACCCGTTGCCTGTACTTCCGTTCGCTCAAAGGGAAAGACCATAGGTGAAAACGGCAGCAAGACGTATACACTGGTTAATGACATTTCCGGAGCCGACGATGTCACTATCCTGTCAGGGCTTCATCTTCCAATACCTCATGAAGTCATTATCACCCAGGGACGTCCCCAATCCTCTTCTTTGATATCAGCTGCCTGTGGGCGGCTTCATCTTTTGCGCGCTCCTCCTGCCGCATAACCCCATTCGCCTTTATAAATTCCCGGCTATCCGGCATGCTGCGATGCGACCGTTGTGTCCATCCTCGCAGATGTAAAATCTGAACAGGCCATACAGGACTGTTCATCAAGGCAGCGAAACGCGAATCCTCCACAAATCAACACCAATTAAAAGCTTACCGACAAATCCGGGACGGAAACAGCAGACCTGGTTTCCGGTCTCATAAAAAATCAAAAAAATGAAAAGAATTCTTACGCTATTTACTGTTTTATCAGCTGTTTTCTTTCTTGACCTTCCCGGGAAAGCCCAAACGCCGGGCATCATTACCGACACTGTCACCATGGGCCCCGGTTACGTTAACGAGATATATTACAGCATGGCCAATGGCAACACGGGTGCAGTAAACCGCAAACAATGGGACATTGCTTTTCGAGCATCCCGTATGAGTGCCAGCATCCTGACAAATGACGCCGCAAACAACAATCCCATAGGATTAAACGGGGTTGAGCTTTACACCTATGGTAATTCCGACACCAGCGGATGGGCTACCTTCGATACCACCGGACTTTCTACATGGAAATTGCTTGTGAATTCAACTACTGATTGGGAAACGGGAGCATTCTGCCAGAATCAGCTCGGTCACCCTGATTATGGATGGGGTCGCTACAATTCAGCATCACACGATGTGGTTGGTGATTCGCTTTACCTGATAAAACTGCGCGACGGAAGTCTCCGTAAACTCTGGATCATGCGGAAATATTCAAGCCTCAACACTTATGAATTCCGCTATGCAAATCTGGACGGCAGCGGAGATACAACTGTTGTCCTTGACTGCAATCCTTATTCCGACAAAAATTTCGTCGGCTTCTCTCTCACAACCAACCAGGTGGTTGATTTTGAGCCTGTTTCTTCAACCGATTGGGACATACTGTTCACCAAATATATGTACACCTATCCCGACGGAGTATTATACCCTGTGACAGGAGTGCTCAGCAACTATGATATCAAGGTTAATAAGTTCGAACATGTGGCTCCGGATTTCCGGGCCTTCGATCCGGCTGCCATGGATTCAAGCCGGTCGGCCATAGGCTGGGACTGGAAATACCTGGATGGCAGTTTTGTTTACCATGTCGTGGATTCGCTGATGTACTTTGTACAGGACAAGTCAGGGAATATCCACCGGCTGGTTTTCAAAGAGTTTGCCGGTTCATCGACAGGAAGGATCGTACTGCAGAAAGAACTCATCTCCCTGGCCGGTATCGACGACCGTACTTCACTGTCAGCCAACCTGGGAATCTATCCGAATCCGGCTGTTTATGAAGCAAATCTCGTATTAAATCCCGGCAATTCCCGCACAGTCCGGATTGTTATATCCGACCTGACGGGTCGCCTCGCCTGGAACGAAGAATACAATGTAAACCGCAATGAACTGAATACTGTCAAAATTCCTTTAGAGTCGTTTTCGGGAGGAGTATACCTTCTGACGGTCACAACCGGGGAACAACGATTGACAGGTAAACTGATTGTAAGGAATTAATATATACAGTGTTGTTTATCCGATCATTAGGGTTAATGGCATTCCTGCTGGCCGGGCTGATCACCTGGGCCCAGCAGGGTGCCATTATTGTTCGCGATGCCAAGACAGGTGAGACCATACCTTCGGCTCATGTTTGCTTTGAAGGGCTTACTTCCGGCAAGGTAAAACATTGCATCACTGACCTGAACGGCAAGGCTGTCAACGATTTAAATGAACAAACCAGACTGGCTGTTTCGTACGTAGGCTACGAAACATTTCTCGACACGGTGCCTGCTTCCAAAGCGATCACGATAGACCTGAAACCAGCCATACTCAACATGAGCGAGGTAGTTGTCACGGCTCAGTTCACACCTGAGCGGGCCGACCGTTCCATCTACCGTGTCAATGTGATCAATAGCCGGCAAATTGAGCAAAAAGCTGCCACCAGCTTAAATGACCTTCTGGCCGGCGAGAGTAATATGCGCATATCACAAGGAGGAGTTCTCGGTTCCAGCCTGAGCATGCAAGGGCTTTCCGGCGAAAATGTCAAGTTCCTGATTGACGGTATCCCCGTTGTAGGCCGGATGAACGGCAACATCGACCTGAACCAGATGAACCTGTACAATGTTGATCACGTAGAGGTGATCGAAGGACCTATGTCGGTGGTATATGGCAGCAATGCCATTGCCGGTGTGATCAATATCATAACCAAAGAAAACAAATCGGCTGCATTCTCCTCTTTTGCCAATGCTTACCACGAGTCGATCGGAGTATATAACTTCGATGCAGGAGTAAGTCAAAGAGTGAAAAAGCACTTATTTTCGCTGAATGCCGCTAGGAATTTTTTCGGTGGCGCAGCCGATACCGGCATATCTCGCAACCAGCGATGGAAACCCAGACGGCAATACAATGCCGATGGCTATTACTTGTATACAGGGGGAAAATTCAGATTAAAAGCCAGCGGTCAATACTTCAACGAACTGCTTCTGGATAAGGGGCCTCTTCTCCTTCCCTATTTCGAGAGCGCATTCGACAATCATTTTACCACCATCAGGACAACCGGTAAACTTGAAACCTCCTATTCCTCCGGCAAAGACCGGCAATGGAACCTGATTGCTGCCTATTCGGGCTATAGCCGGATAAAAAACCGCTACCTCAAAGACCTGACTACGCTGGAACAAGTCCTCACTCCAAATGCTGATGACCAGGACACAACACTCATTAGCAATACACTTCTCAGAGCCTGGTATAACCGGAATAATCAGGACAAACAACTGAATTACCAGGCCGGGCTTGACCTGAACCTGGAATCGGGCAGCGGCAAACGCATCAGGGACGAAAAACAGGAAATCGGTGATTATGCAGCCTTTGCTACGTTAAAATATAATCCGCTGAAGAATTTATCTGTTCAGCCAGGTGTGCGTGCCATGTATAATACTAAATATGCTGCCCCGCTCATATTCTCCATGAATATTAAGTGGACCCCAGCGGCGAACTGGGCTTTGCGAACAACCTATGCCCGCGGTTTCAAAGCTCCGGCACTGAAAGAGCTTTATCTTTATTTCGTCGATATCAATCACAATGTTCAGGGCAATCCGGACCTGAAAGCTGAATACTCACACAACGTCAACCTGAACCTCAGTTACAACAAGGAAACAACACGATCCTACCTGAATGCTGAGGCTGGTATCTTCTACAATAATATCAACAACAACATAACGCTGGCCCCGGAAGGCGGAGACCTGTACACTTACGTTAATATCGGTAAATATATCTCCGAAGGCCTGCAGATGAACATCACCTGGAGCCTTTACCCGGGGATCACGGCAAAAACAGGTTTCACTGCTTCAGGACAGGCCTTTGCCTTTGACCGCGATGGCATCCGCAATGCAACTTACTATTGGAGCAAGGACTTCACCGGAAGCCTTGTATTGAAACCGCAAAAACTGCATGTCACGATCTCTGCATATTACAAATACACTGGAAAGGCGCCCCAGGTAATTCCCAACGACAATAAGACTATTTCCGTCGGGTGGGTGAACGACTTCAACACCCTCGACTTGTCCATTCTGAAGCCCTTTTTAAACAACCGTCTGAACGTTTCTCTGGGCGGGAAAAACCTCTTTAACGTGAAGACTGTTCCGGCGATCGGTGCCGGTGGCGGCGCCCATTCCGGAAACAGCGATTCGGTCAATGTAGCCTGGGGCAGGACCTGGTATGTAAAAATCTCCTGCAATTTCAACCGGTACAAATGAAGAAAACTATCTTATTGCTGAGCTGGGCTTTCCTCGTCCTGTCAACGACCTCTTGTTTCAAGGAGGATGAGAAGATTCTGCCGCATCAGCCGGGAAATACGATCATCGATACTATTACTCTCACCAATTCCTATAAGTACCAGGCATATTATGATCTGGAAAGCAGCGTGACTGTTCAGTCGGATCTTCGTAAGCGCTGGGATCTCGGCTTTGAATCGACCCCTTCAGGCTTGCGCATACGACTTAACACCAGTTGCTTTATGTATGCTGCTTCTATTGGAAATCAGACATTTGGACAACCTGCCGATACCACGGCTGCGGAATGGAAATTCGATGATTCAAACGGGAACAATGAATCCACTGCCATAGGAAACTGGTTTTCGCTCGAAGGCACCGATACTGTATCCAACGGTAACTTATATCTGATCAACTGTGGCATTGATGAAGGAGGTAATCCCCGCGGATTCAGGCAACTGGTGATCGACAGCCTGTCGGGCGGAGTCTATTACTTCCGGGCGGCCAACTTCGATGGCAGCAATCCAAAGAACTATTCTCTCGAAAAGCAGGCAGGCAGGAACTATATCCATTTCAGCTTCAGGGAAGAATACGGATGCCCGCAGGAACCGGTAAATCAGGGCTGGGATCTTCTCTTTACACAATATACGACCTTGTTGTACACCGATCTGGGCGAGCCTTATCCCTATCTCGTCACCGGAGTACTGATCAATCCGCTTTTAGTTGCCGTTGCTGCCGATACCATTCATCCGTTCGATGCAATCACCTATGAAACTGCCTCCTCCCTTGATTTCTCAAGCCAGCAGGATTTTATCGGATACAACTGGAAATACTACGATTTTGATACCGGCTCTTACACCGTAAAACTGGACAAGATCTATATCATTCGTAACAGGGACGGCTTTCTCTTTAAGCTACGATTCCTTGGATTTTATAATGAAAAAGGAGAAAAAGGATTCCCAACCATCGAATACCAGCGGCTCTGACTCTGAATATCTTTTCCGGAACCTTGCCCCGGGATTCAGGATTAGTCAAAATGCTCAAATTAACGTATGTTTGCCACCAATTTGCCTGAAACGCATATGAAAATCCGACTTGTTGCTATCACCCTTCTGCTTCTTTTTGCCGTGACCTCTGTTTTTACACAGGGCATTACAACTGTCGCTAAAGAAAAATGGTCGGTTGAAATCACCCCGGCCGATCTTCAACATCAGATTGGATTTCTTGCTTCCGATTCCCTGAAAGGACGCAAACCCGGGATGCCTGAAGAAGTAATTGCTGCCGGTTATATTCGTGATCAATTCAAAAATGCCGGATTAATATTATTGGGAAAGGAAGGATTTCAGGAATTCGAACTGGTGTCAGATATCATTGCCGGCGACAACAATTCCCTGGTGATTGATGGAACTCCGGCCCTTCTCAATAAAGATTTTACGCCGCTTTCTTTTTCATCCAACGGCACCGTTTCCGCTCAGGCTGTATTTGCCGGATATGGATTCGAGCTCGATCTTGATTCACTCAAATGGAACGATTATGCCGGAATGGACGTGAAAGGCAAGTGGGTAATGATCCTTCGGGGAGATCCGGAACCGGATAAGCCTAACAGTCTTTTCCTTTCGTACGAACAGGAACGTACCAAAGTACTTACGGCTAAAGATAAGGGTGCCGTTGGTGTGCTCTTTGTCACTCCTTCGGATATTGACAAAGAAGACGTCCTGATGCATATTCAGTATGACAAAACACCGGCAGATGCCGGCATTCCGGTTTTCCATATCACCCGCAGCCTGGCCGACCGTATTCTGGCCTCCATGAACTATTCACTGTCCGACCTGGAAACGTCCATTAAAAGCAATCATGCGCCCTCCAGCCTGTTTTTACCGGTTGAGATCAGGGGCACAGCAGATGTCATCCAGCATAAGGTCAAGACCAACAATGTGGTTGGAATGATCCGCGGGAATGATCCCGTGCTGAGCCAGGAATATATTCTTATTGGTGCACACTATGATCACCTCGGCTGGGGCGGCGAAAACTCAGGTTCCAGGGTGCCGGATGAACATGCCGTCCACAATGGAGCCGATGACAATGCCTCAGGCACAGCCGGACTGATAGAACTGGCACAGAAACTTCAATCCGAAGCATCCGCCCTTAAGCGAAGCATCATGTTCGTGGCATTTACCGGAGAAGAGATGGGCCTTCTGGGCTCCAAGGAGTTCGTCAGAAACCCTCCCGTCAGCCTGAAACAGGTGAAAGCCATGATCAACATGGATATGATCGGCCGTATGAACCCCGACAGCAAATTAATCAGCGTTGGGGGAACCGGGACCTCTGCCGAAAGTGATACCATCATCGCCACATTATCACTCGGAAGGCCCTTCAAAGTCAGCCGCACTCCCGATGGCTACGGACCTTCCGATCACGCTGCTTTCTACAGTGAAAATATTCCCGTATTCTATTTCACCACCGGAGCGCATGAAGATTACCATACTCCTGCCGATGATGCGTCGAAGATCGACTACCAGGGAGAAACCGAGGTACTCGGAATGGTTCATGACCTGACCGTTCTTCTGGCCGCAAGGCCCGAACCCCTTGTATTCCGCGAAGCAGGCAGTAAACAGGGCGCTCGTTACGGACGTGGCCTCAAGGTCACCCTTGGGATCATCCCGGATATGGTTTCGACCGATAACAAAGGCCTCCGCGTGGACGGCACCCGGAAAGGCGGTCCCGCCGAACGGTCCGGGATCCGGAAAGGTGATGTGATCACTTCACTGGATGGACAACCTGTTACTAACATCTACGATTATATGGCCCGGTTGAGCAAACTTAAACCTGGCCAGGTTACCTCGGTTGAACTCCTGCGCGATGGCAGGAAAGAGGTGGTGATCGTACAGTTTTAATTTAAGAGAATATGTTCTCGTTCCTTTCAAGAGATCTCGTAATCAAGTTCCTGAAATTCGGAGTTGTAGGCGCAACAGGCGTTGTAGTAGATTTCGGATTCACCTATTTTTTCAAGGAAATTGTCAAGATCCAAAAGTACGTCGCCAACGCCATTGGCTTTACCCTCGCCGCAACAAGCAACTATTTCCTCAATCGTTGGTGGACCTTCCACAGCCATAATCCCGAGATCGGCATCGAATATTCCAGATTCCTCTTTATCTCTATACTGGGACTTGGAATCAACACCTTCGTCATCTGGCTACTGGTCAGTCGCTATAACCGGAACTTCTATCTTTCGAAACTCTTCGCCATCGCCATTGTAACCCTCTGGAATTTCTGCCTGAACCTGATGTTCACATTTGCGTGATCCCTGTTCCGTAACATCGCCGGTTCAACCAGTTACTGGTTCTTGTTCATGCTCTCCGGGACAACCAGAATATAATTTCCTTTCCCCTTCCATTCTTCATTCATTTCCCTGAGATCAGTCTGCTGCACCGATGAAACAGTAAGTATCTTCAGGTCAGGATTTGTCCTCTGAAGATACCATACTATCCCCTGAAAGTTGTCGCTGTGATAGCTGCCGTTGAAATGAAGGAACACGCTGCCGGGCTTATAGTTGGCCAGTATGAAATGAGCCATGGTTGCATCTTTTATTGCCTGGGCCCTGGCGATATTCTGCGTAACATGGCTTGGAGTGTTTCCCATATTACTGACAATGTCCTTATAACACGCCAGTTCCGGGTCATAAGTCACTGGTAAGGGTGCGATCCACCTTTTTGCCTCCGGAGAAAGGGAGTCCAATCCTTCGAATCCTTTCCTGTTCACCAGGGCTGCATACCTCCGCGGTATATTGGTGGCTATAAACGCCAGCCCGCTGTCACGGGCAAAGGATAACAGCGGTTTATAATCAATCTTGTAATTCTGCCAGAGTCTGGCTTCCGATTCAAAATTCTTGTCCACTACCTTCCCGCTAAGATATTCATCGATAATAAGCTGGTTATCTGCCTCAAACATCTCGGCGCCTAATATCAGTTCTTTCCCCCTGGTTTGATAAAGGTCTGTCATCAGTTCATATTCAAGCCAGTGAACAACTGACAGATCGTGCAATTCTCCAAAAAGGATGATATCAGCAGCACGTGCATCGGCCAGCAGTTCTTCGTACGTCACAGGCTTGCCTTTCGCATTATAAAGCCGGTATGCGGGCTTTTCTGAACGCATGGCGATCATTAAAACCCATATTAACACTATCCACAGGATATGTTTCATAGGAACAAGAAAAAAAGATTATAGTACCAGGCTATTTCTTAAGCTGGTTTCCCTGGTACATAAGAGGAAGAAAATTGTTCACTCCATTCACCGACCATACCCGGCTGCTTTCGCCCTGCATCACGATCCGGATAGGTTCACCATTCAGAGCCTCATACTCAGCCAGCACCTGCCTGCAGGCGCCACACGGTGTGACAGGGGACGATTGATGAAAAACCTCTGTCTTTGCCACAATAGCAACACTTTCAATAGGAACTCCCGGGAAATGGCTGGCTGCAGCAAACACAGCCACCCTTTCGGCGCATAATCCCGAAGGATAAGCTGCATTCTCCTGGTTATTCCCCGTAATGACCTCACCATTCCTTAGCCTGATAGCAGCGCCTACAAAAAAACGGGAATAGGGCGCATAGGCAGAACCGCAGGCATGCCAGGCTTTCTCAAGCAATTGCCTGTCGCTGGCAGGAAGTTCATCAACCGATGGATACTCGGTAAAGGCGATTTGAATTTTATGTTCTATCATGCCTTTGGTTCACGAATTAATGTAAGGTTCTACGATCAGGAATGGCCCGTACTTAAGCCATAAAAATCTGCTTAAAGGTAGACAAATATGTATAATCTTCAGCCATTGCTTAATTCTGGTTTTCTGCAGGCAATTCTTTATCCTCTCGGTCCCATGCCAGAAGGAAAAGAGATGTGAAGCATGCAAAAAAAGTCACGCCTTCCTGGGACTCAATGGTATCTTCCGTCAGCATTGAAAGTATAAAGATCAGCCAGAAGACCATGTAGAAATAATCTCTGTATCTCTTACGGGGGATCATTGGATATATCAGAACGATCAGGAACCAGATGAGCCCGACTATACCCAGTGCAACGGTGATGGAAAGGAACTGGTTATGGGATCGCAGTCTGTATTTAGGATCCAATATAGAATGCGTTGCATCATATTGCTTCCGGAAAGCATCAGGCACATCACCGGTGCCAACGCCGAACAGCGGATGCTTCCGGATGATCTGGACCGAGGTCTTCCAGTACTCAAACCGCTGAATGAGCGAACTGGAATTCGGATTGTTATGATGCCGGTAATTATCCCAGCCAATCAGGAAGTTGTTGATCTGGTCACGGATATTGAATCCCGCCCTGTACATGGCATTGGTCCGCCCTGCCTCTATGTTCCTGATATCAGCATCACTCAGTTGCGCCAAGCCTGATGAATCTTTGCGCAACTGTTTGGAAGCCATGTAACGGATCAGCGTAAAACGAAGATTCTGCTGTTTCTGATCCAGGCTGTCGATCGGGTAATGACTCCTTCCCGCCCAGGCTTTCCGCAACTCTTTGTCGCAAATATACAGCCCGACATAATGCCCGTTTTCGATCCGGAAATTCACTGTATCGTGGTAATAGGAATTTCCCTGGACCGTCTTTGGTTCCAGCGTGTTGAAGGATATGGGCTCCGTCTTCCTGAACTCCCTGACGACCGAACTAAAATACAGGATCGGCGCTGCCGCAAGGAGAATGCATGCAAGCAGCAGAACTACCCGCATCTTCGCCCGGGCTGCCCTGAATGCCCGGAATAGCAACATAATGATGGTAACAAGAATGAATATCGCTATACCTGTGGTGTACTGCTGAAAGAATAAAAAGAACAGAAACCAGGCTGCCGTCAGTCCGAACAAGCCCTTTGCCCAAACCGGGAATCCGCTTTTCTTATTCATCAGGTACAGTAGGACAAAGGTTGAAAAAACAGCATTCAGGCTGAAACGGATATGGGAAATATGGGCATTCAACGCTCTGGTGTCGGCTACAGGCAGGTTATAATAAAGGATCAGCCGGTAAATGGTTCCACCCAGGATGGCCAGTGAATATGCCAGTAATAACGCATATAAGACCCTGGTATTAATCCTTGGTCCGGTTGATAAAAAGAGTGGCAGCAGGAAAAGTGGCAGCTTGGTACGGATATCCTTCAAACCATACTGAAAATCAGTAGTATACAAAAGTCCGAGTACATGCAACAACAGCAACGACGAGATGACCAATGCCACCTTGTTGCTGAAGAAAGACTTGAATTTGGATAACAGCGAACCGGCCAGCGAAACAAAAAAACCGGTGACTAAACGTAGTATCCTTCCGGGATGGAGCCGGTTACCGGCATAATAGGTTTTAAAATACTCCGTATCGGACCGGTAAAGCAGCCAGAATCCCAGTACCACAAACTGACTTACACTGGTGGTGTACTTCGACAAAGGTATCGATGCCAGAAGAAGTGCCAGGGCTACATAATAAATCCCGGCAATTATACTGTCGAAACGTTCTTCTGCCTGCTCCATGCTGAAAACAACTTCCGTTAAGATTTTTTTCCGGGCCGGCTTGTTGAATCAGATTGCACTTTCCCGTTCAGGATGCCTGAATAGGTCTCCGGTTCATTGATCAACTGTATGGACTTGTCTATGTCCGTATCGTTCGCCAGTGAAGCTTCAATCCTCCCTTTCTGATAATAATAACGGCTCACGATCTCAAGCTTCAGAAGATCTTTGATCTCCTCTTTGTTGTCGGACAGATCCTTTTCCTTGTGCGCTTTTACCTGAGCTAACATGGATTCATAACTTGCACTGATGTCGCCCCAGCATCCTTCAGCTTCTGCCGCTTTCTTAAGTCTTTCAACCTCAGCCTCCACTGCCGTTGTGAATTCAAACCCTTTCGACTTAATGAAATTCGTAAAATCGGTATAATCATCATCAGAAAATGTGAACTTGCCGGCCTCAGCTATCAGAGGGTGCTCCCGGGTGTACTTGGTTGCATAGTCAAATATCAGATATTTGGTAACAAGGTTAAATGCTATACTGCTGAACCGCAAGGTATCTGTCAGCACATCCGGCTGGATGCCTTTCCCGTCATAAACCGTTCTTCCGCCAAGCGTCTTGAAAGCCGTTATAAGCGAATCCGGAATATGGCCGGCTTCACCGTTGTGCTGGGAATAATCGATAGCCTGGATGCACCTGCCGCTGGGGATGTAATATTTGGCCACCGTAATCTTGACCTGAGTATTATACGATAACGGATATACATTTTGTACCAGCCCTTTCCCGAATGTTCTGCGGCCAACAATCACAGCACGATCCAGATCCTGAAGGGCACCGGCAACGATTTCCGATGCTGATGCACTTGAGCCGTTCACCAGGACGATGAGTGGCAATTTGTCATCCACCGGTTCGAAGTTAGTCTTGTATGTTTTGTTCTTATCGAGCTGTTTGCCTTTTGTACTTACAACCACTTCTCCCTTCTTCACAAAAAGATTCACCAGGTTAACGGCCTCTGTAAGCAATCCGCCTCCGTTATCTCTCAGATCCAGCACCAGTCCTTTTAGTCCGGACCGCTGACGAAGGTCTGTTAAAGCCTTCTTTACATCCTCCGAACAATTTTGAGTGAAGCTGCTAAGCTTTATATAACCGATATCCTGATTCAGCATCCCATAATAAGGAACCGATTCCACTACAATTTTCTCGCGGTTGATAGTAAATGACAGGTCATTCGGTTCTCCTTCCCTCCTGATTTCCAGCTTGACCGTAGTTCCGGGTTGCCCTTTCAGGATATTGCTTACATCCTCCACCGATTTACCTGAGGTGCTTTTATCGTTGATACGGATAAGCTTGTCACCTGCCTTTAGTCCCGACTTCTGGGCAGGAGATTTCTCATAAGGTTCGGAGATAATGATATAGTCTCCCTGTTTGTGGATCAGGGAACCAATTCCGCCATACTCACCGGTCGTCATAAACCGGTAATCCTCTATCTCTGCTTCCGGGATATAGTTTGTATATGGATCCAGCGACTCCAGCATGGCATCAATCCCTGTCCTGATCATCTCCGACGGATTGATATCGTCCACATAATTGGTATTCAATTCTTTATACAACGTAGCAAAAATGTCCAGGTTCTTCGAAATCTCAAAGTTCTGGGAGTTCTGTCCATCAGCCCGGTTAAAAGGAATGGTCAGGATTAATACGAGTAAAAGCGGGAGAAGAGATTTTATCATTGTATCGGGTTTTTAACTGTAAATTATTTCAAAAAGCATCAGGGAACAGGATCATATCCACTGCCCCCCCAGGGATGGCATGAAGCCAGTCGTTTCAGGGTCAGCCAGCCTCCCTTTATCGGGCCGTATTTCTTTATCGCTTCAATGCCATAAGCTGAACAGGTAGGGGTATACCGGCATGAAGGAGGCAGATAGGGTGAGATGGCAGCCTGATAAAACCGGATCAGACCTATAAGGATGCCGCCTGTTATTCTTTTTAGCTGCTGCATTGTTGTAAAGGTAGAATGTAAACGGTCAGCCCTTGGGAATATTTTCCAGTTGCCGCAGTATATTCGTCACTGCCGTCTCCATCTCACCGTAATCGCTCAACTGCCTTCCCGTGTATATCAACGCCAGGTTCATATGGATCTGAAGCCGGTCGAGTGATTGCATCACAGGACCTTTAGCTTGCCTGTAAATTTCCCTGATAAGTCTTTTCATCCGGTTCCTGTCAACAGCCCTTTTCAGGTATTTCTTAGGAACAGAAATGAGTAACTGCAAGGAAGGAGCTTCATTTTTCGGTTTGAGCAGATATATGGCCTTAACCGGGTGAACGAAAAGAACATTCCCCTGCTTAAAAAGCTCTTCAACTTCTTTTTTCCCACAAAGCCGTTCGGCTTTCCGGAAAGTTGGCCGGGCATACTTCTCTTCCATGGTTTCTTATTGCCTGCAAAGGTAACAATACCCTGTAAGACTGAGAAACTATCGTATTGCAGGATCTCAATTAACAATCATGCATACTATCGGAAACAACCTAAAAAGAAACCCGGCTGAAGCGCCGGGTCCCTCTGTGTTATTTTTTATTGCATTTGGCCAGGTATTGGTCAATGGCCATAGCCATGGACGGGGCCGATGCACTGGGGGCCGGAATGTTAACCACAAAACCGGCGTCGGTTGCAGCCTGGGCGGTTGTTGCACCGAATGTACCAATGAGTTTCTCACCCTGAACAAAATCAGGCCAGTTATAGAAGAGTGAACGTATTCCCTGCGGACTGAAGAATACGATCATATCAAACGAATTAATATCAATAATATCCTTCATTTCAGCCGGAAGGGTCCGGTACATAATAGCTTCCTTATATTGAACCTTGAGAGACTCAAACATGCCCGGCAACTCCTTATTATGGCTGTCGGAACACGGGATCAGGAATTTCTCGGTCTTGTGCTTCTTCACGATATCTATCAGCTGAGCAGCATCAGGAGCATGAAATATCTTCCTTTTCCTGAATTGAACATATTTCTGCAGATAGAAGGCAATAGACTCCGACATGCAGAAATATTTCATCGTTTCGGGTATCTCAGCCCTCACTTCTTTGGCAATGCGGAAGAACTGGTCAACAGCATGCTTGCTGTTAAAAACAACAGCCGAGTATTCATTCAGATAGATCCGTTCATCCCGGAATTCACGGGTGGTTATACCTTCGATCCTGAAGAATTTGCAAAACTCGATATGCACCCCATATTTTTTAATGATATCACCATAAGGTGACTTTTCAATTTCCGCTGGAACGGGTTGTGAAAGCAGAATGTTCTTGATTTTCAAAACGCTCTAGGTTAATTGGGTACAATTTCTTGATCATCAAAAACAGGCACCTATTGCTGCCTGATCAATTTTACCATTAACAGGAAGGGTAAAATTTCGAGGGTGCAAAGGTATAAAATTAAATAGAATATTGAAAACCCCGCGTTCGAAAGACCAATGATAATACTACGTATAAACCTGTATATAAGCAATATAGCTATTATTCCAAGAACTATCCAAATGAATGGCTCGGGTTGCAGATAATAGACCAGCAGGAGAAACGGGAAGGTGAAAATCCCGGTAGCATCATTGAATATTAAGGAATTGAGCTGATAAGCATGAGCATGCTCACTGGTCTTGAAAATAGTACCCGAAATTCGAACCAGAAACGTTTTTATCTGCACATACAAAACCACACCCAGAAAAATCGTCAGAAAAACAATGAAAGGAGATATCCCCTGCGGCTGCAATCCTTCCATTCTGATTAACTGAAAAAGGGTGAGCGAAATGGAAGTCAGGAAAACAAACGAAAGCCCCAGTGTAATCCGTTCATTGTAAAGGTTCCCTTCCCTTTCCAGTTGATTTGTGTAATAGGGAAGCGCAACTGAACGAAATATCTGCTTCAACCGTTTGGAATGATTTGTTTGTATCCAGGCCAGCAATACCAAACAGATGATCATCAGCAATGTGATCCAGTCGGTGGAATATCCCTCGATCACTCTCGGTCCTGAAGGAGATGCCGGCAGCATATGGCCCTTGAAAAAGGATGGCCCTGGACGGAGTTCCTTGGCAGGAGCAGCCGGGGTGATATAATCATATATTCCGAAATAAACACCGGTCTGCTGATCCCCATAATGAGCCTGCGACTGGTTGGTGTTGGGAACGAAATAATCAAAAAAACCGGTTGTATCAACCGGGTAAGGATAATCCTTATATCGGGGAAGGTGGCCACTCATCCGATCAGCATATGAACGGCAAAAATACAAAAATCCTTCAGCGGGAAGCACCGCGGATTGTATCCGGAAAGCATCCGGGTCAACAACCGGAGTAGAAAAAATCCGGACCTTCGATCTCCCGGACCTGAAATATATCCTAACTTTGCATCAATTATTCCTACACAGGTCTTAAATTACTGATTTACAATAATAAACATAGGCCAGACCTGTTTTTTGACATTTAAAAAAATCACTCATACTATGGCAGAGATTATTGCGAAACTGGAAGATTTTACCTTAACGAAGGGCAGTAAAAAAAGCGGTGCCTTACAAAAAATCGGCATCATCGGCTGCGGATCCATGGGGCAGGAGATTGCTAAAACAATCAGCCAGCACGGATTTGACGTGGTGATCCTGGATATCGATGAAACCAGGGTGAATGAAGGGATCAATGGCATTACCCGGCTTATCGATGATGAGATACGTCGCTGGGGAATGACTCAGGGTGAAAAAAGGCTGATCTTGTCCAGAATTAAAGGCTCGATTGATTACCAGTCACTGGGAGACTGCGACATCGTGCTGGAGGCTATTAATTCCCGTAAACCTGGTACCAGCCTGGAAGTAAGAAAAGAGATCTTTATGAAGGCTGAAGCCGTGGTCCGCCGCGATACAATTCTGACTTCCAACACAGCAACCCTGATGATATCTGATCTTGCCGCCGGATTAAAATATCCCGACAGGGCTGTCGGCCTTCACTTCCTCGCTCCGACTGACAAAGTTAAGGTACTTGAAGTTGTACGTAGCGCAAAGACATCCAATGAAGCATACGAGCAGGCATGCAGGTTCGTCAGGATGCTGGAGAAAAAGCCTATCCGCCTTATGGAATCGCCAGGCAATATCAGCACAAGGATGATCATCGTGATGATCAATGAAGCCTGTGAAATGCTTATGGAAGGTATCGCTTCTGCCCAGGATATCGATGAACTCATGCGCACCAGCCTCGGTCACCAGTTCGGGCCCTTTGAACTTGCCGACAGGATCGGATTGGATAAACTTCAGAAATGGATGGACAACCTCTTTGCCGAATTCGGTGAACATAACTACAAAGCATCGCCGGTCATCAAACGGCTCGTGAGGGCAAATCACCTGGGTAAAGTCTGCCGTCAGGGCTTCTATAAATATGATGCCAATGGCAAGATTATCGGCAATACCGTTACCTGCCCCGAATTCAAATAGTCTTTTACGAAAATCACCTATACAATGAAGATAATTGTTCTTAATTGCGGAAGCTCCTCTATAAAATACCAATTGTTTGATATGCCAACGGCGGAGGTAATTGCCAAAGGTCTGGTTGATAAAATAGGACTTAAGGGGGCATCCATCAAACATTCAAGGATCGATGGCACGGTCCTCAAACTTGAAGGAGAGATACTCGACCATCAGGCCGGTATTGAACACGTACTGGCTATTCTTACCCATAAAGAATATGGTTCTCTCACCAACCTTGAAGAACTGGGGGCTGTGGGACACCGGGTTGTGCATGCCGGAGAAAAATTCAACGGATCGGTTGCCATCACCAAAGAAGTGATCAAAGCGCTGGAAGAATGCGTTGACCTTGCCCCGCTTCACAATCCGCCCAATCTCGAAGGTATTTACGCCATTACCAAATTACTGCCTGATATCCCTCAGGTGGGTGTTTTCGACACAGCCTTCCATCAAACCATGCCGGAACACGCCTATCTTTATGGAATCCCGTATTCGCTCTATGAAAAATATAAGGTTCGCAGATATGGTTTCCATGGATCCAGTCACAGGTTCGTTTCTAACCGGGCGGCAGAGATGCTTGGAAAAGACATCAGTACCACTAAGATTATCAGTTGCCACCTCGGAAACGGAGCTTCCATCGCAGCTATCAAATACGGGCAGTCGGTCGACACCAGCATGGGTATGACCCCCGTTGAAGGACTTGTAATGGGCACCCGTTGTGGCGATGTGGATGCCGGAGCTGTGCTGTATATTGCTGATAAGGAAGAAACCAGTATTCCTTTCACCAACACACTTCTTAACAAGCACAGCGGCATGCTGGGACTTTCCGGCGTTTCAAGCGATATGCGTGATATTGAAGCGGCAGCAGCCGACGGAAATCGTCGTGCAAGTACGGCACTTGAGATCTACTATTACCGTATCCGCAAGTACATCGGAGCCTATGCAGCTGCAATGGGCGGGGTTGATGCTATCATTTTCACCGGTGGTGTAGGCGAAAACGACTGGGTAACCAGGCAGGAAAGTTGTAAAGGATTGGAATTCATGGGAATTGAAGTGGACACTGAGAAGAACACTAACCTTCGCGGCAAGGAAGAAATCATCAGCAAACAGGGTTCAAAAGCCAGCGTCATGATCATCCCGACAAACGAAGAACTGGTAATTGCCCAGGACACCTATGAGATCGTCACGGCCCGTGCCTAATTCAGTTTTACTTATAAAAGAAAGAGGCTGCTTTCCTGCAGCCTCTTTCTTTTTTTATTCTTCTGGATCTAGTCCAGAGCATCCATCAGTTCATCCGTAATCTCAAGGTTATGATATACGGCCTGAATGTCATCATCCTCTTCAAATATTTCGATCAGGCGCATGACCTTCTTGGCTGATTCCAGGTCAAGACTGGTCGTATCCCTGGGGATTCGCTGCAGCTTGGCGCTTTCAGGTTCAATTCCCATCTCTTCCATCTTTTTCATCATAGGACCAAAGTCCTCCATGGCGGTTGTGATGGTAAAAAAGCCGTCTTCCAGTTGAATATCTTCAGCACCGGCATCGATCACGGCCATCTCAAATTCATCCTGGTCCAGGTTACCCTGTGGAATCGTAAAGATCCCCTTACGTTCGAATATGAAACTCAGCGATCCATTAGTGCCAAGGTTCCCCCCGTACTTGTTAAAGTAAGACCTGACATTGGAGATCGTTCGTTGAGTATTGTCAGTCGTGGCTTCCAGAAAGATCGCGATTCCGCCGTTGGCGTAACCTTCATAGGTTGTTTCAACATAAGCAGCCGAGTCCTTATCAGAACCTTTGCTGATCGCACGCTGGATATTATCTTTCGGCATGCTTGCCCCCTTGGCATTGGCAATAGCAAGACGCAACCTCGGATTGCCGTCAGGGTCGGAGCCTCCTTCTTTAACAGCTACTGTTATTTCCTTGATGATTTTTGAGAAGATCTTGGAACGCTTGGCATCCAGAGCCCCTTTTTTCCGTTTAATGGTTGACCATTTATTATGCCCTGACATAGGATTTATTTTTACTGTTAATATTCTGCCCGGAAGTTTACGATTTCTTCCGTTGAAGCACAGGCAAAAATAATACATTGACCTGAAACAAAAAAGCTGCCCCTTTTCGGGGCAGCCCACCAGACAATAACCACCAGTTTAAACGTACTGTCTGAACAGGTAAAATTTTTATATCTCTTACATCTGTATGTTTTTCTTACAGGTCAGTAAGATCAGTCAGGCAGAGGCCGACTGAAAATGGATAGAGTTCAGGCCCTTTGTTTTTCTGGAACATAGGAGTGAGCGAATAGGTTGCATAAAGGTTCACAACGCCCCAACCTATTTTTGCAATTGCATCCAGTTTGAAAGGATTCATATAGAAGTCGCTGCGGTCTTTATCCTTCTGCCTGCTTCCATCATCGTAAACATACTTCGCATGGGTTCCGATTCTCCATCCGCCAACCACACCGGCCGAAAGATGAAAACTGTTTACCTTGGCATGTCGATTTGTCTGGGCTTCGAGCATTAAAGGCAGGGTTAGATAGGTATTAACCAGCTTGCTTTTTTCATACGAAACTCCTTCGACCTGATCCTTATATAATGCGAGTTTATTATCGGTTTCGGTAAGACGCACATTGTTTTCGAAGCGGTAGTTGTTCCAGCTAAGACCGAGACCGGTTACGAGTCCGACATGATTACGGATCAGGTTGATATTCTGTTCGAAGAAGTTCAGGTTCACATTGATCGATTTCTGGTATTTCTGATCCAGAAGGCTGTATTCATCAGGGTAATTAAAGTCATAATCAGGAGTCAGATAGCCGTTCACGCCGATTTCAAATCCGTCCCAATGTCCGTCGAATTTGCTCTTTTTCCGGTCCTTTTTCAGCTTTATGTCACCGTCATCACCTATTTCCAAGGTATTGTCACCAAACTTTACCCTCACTGAATCGTCAGTTACAACCACGATCTTTTTATCATCAACTGTCACTTCAATATTACCGTTATCGTCGGTCTTGGCAGTAACAGTTTTCTCATTATCATTTTTACCAGTCTCCGAATCATTATCGATGATTACCGATTTCACATCGTCCATACCGGTGAAGGAAAGGACGTATTCGCCGGCCTTCCCAATCTTCTTAATTTCGTTATTATCAAAATAGGTCATTGTTCCGGCGCCTGAGAGGTCTGCTTTGATCTGTTTGCGGGCCATCACGGAAGCATTGGCGGCTCCTGACACTTCAGCATCGGTGATGTCAGTAACAAATTCCATTGCCTTAAGCTTGGCAGCGCCACTCACTTCGGTCTTATGTTCAGTTCCGGTTCCTGACAGGGTAACTTCCGAAGCTCCGCTGATTTCCGATTTCACCTGCCCCGTCTTGAGCAACAGTGTTTCTTTGGATGCGCCGCTGGCTTCATTGTAAAAACTAGCAGAATTTATTTCGAGCGATACTTTGGTAGCGCCTGTTGAATTCAGTGAGAACTTGTCGGCGTTAATCGGGGTAAGTCCTTTCACCGTTGCGGCACCGTTAGCATCAATGCTCCGGATTGATGGCGCCGTCACATAAACATTCATTTTAGTAGGATTGCGCACATTGTCGCAACTGAGGACCAATACACCGTTATTAACTTTGGTTTTAATACGATCCTGGAGGTTTTCGTCAGCCTCAACAGTTACAGCCTGTTTTGCGCCTTCTGAAAGAAACAGATTGATAGCACATCCGACGTTAATGGATTCAAAGTTGCCGAGTTCACGATCCTGTTTGGTCACGATACCACTCCCCTTCTCCTGGGCGAATGTATGGATCACAGGCAGAACCGATAACAGGAAGGCTGTGGTAAGGATGGATATAGTTTTCATGGTATGCGGTTTATGAATTTATGTTGTTTGTTTAAAAAATCGGGGACTAGACGAAAGGAGGCATCCTTTTGTTACAGACATTATTAATTTTTTTTAAGAAAATCCCCTGGAGAATCTTGACAGGCGGTAACATGAAGACAAAAAAAATCGGGACATCATCCCGATCTTTACGTTAAAAGCGATTTTATTTCTTGATATCCCGCTGCAGGTTTAGCTTATCCCCGGCCAGATTGTATGAAACGACTTTACCGTATTCATCCCGTTGCAAGTCAAGCGTAACATTATCACGCGAGATTGCGTTGTAGGTTTTCACGCCAAGTTCGGCAAACGTCCATACTGAAACCTCCCGAGCAGGTTTAATCGGTTCTTTCTTGTTCCTGTTAAAAGCAAAGAGTTCTCCGGCTTTAGCAGTAATTGAACGGATGAGCGTTTTTTCAGGATCACGGTCAGCCTCATTCAGTTGAGCATATTGGATCTGCTCCGCCAGTTTAATATTGTAATACAATTCAAGGTAACTATTGCTATGCATCTGGCTGGTACGGATAAGCATGAATTCCGGTTCCACATAATCTCTGGAAACAACAGGCCGGCAATCCATGGCAGTCATGGCAAGCACTTCCCTTGTATCGCGGGCCGGGGTTTCAGTAACTGTATGGTTCGTTCCCTTGTTTCCGGCGGTGGTGTATGTTACCTGAGCCTTTGATTCATCCAGGGAAGCATAGGTTACAGGTGCAGACTTTTGAATTTCACCGGCCTTGGTCTCAGTCTTCTGAACATTAGTGTTTACCGGTGAGTTGTCGGACAGAGAGGGTACAGTTGAGATTGTCCCCGACTTTTCCCAAAGGCCATAGACGGCGAGCAGCAGGGTGACTGATGCTGCTGCTGAGAGTGCGTAGTATACGATCCGGCGAACTGGAACGACGCTATGTTTCAGGGAGGCTTTATCGGCGAAACGGATGGATGAATCCGGATAGAGTTTTGAGCACTTGAACAGTTCCCGGTCTTTTTCGAAACGTGGATTTTCGGTCAGGAATTTTTTCAGTAGTTTATGTTCCTCAGCGGTAAGCGTGCCTTCAAGTTCAGCAACCAGGTATTCATCAACATTGGCAGGAGTAATCACTAATGCCGTGTCACCCGCATTTTTTTTTAAGGATTCCTTCCCATAATAATGGACGGATTCGTCGGGAATAAGTGCAACTGCTTCAAATCCTTCGAACTCCTCTTTCACTTCAGGATGGCTCTCAATGAAGCTGAACATCTCCTCTATCCCGGTACCGGAAAGATTCCCTTCGTAGTAGTCGAGGAAGAATGCTTCGTAATTATCCTTGTTGATGTTCATCGCTTGGGGCAGTTAAATGACCAGATCGAGGCTTCCAATATATTGTTTCAAAAAGGTTCGGGCTCTGAAGATGTAGACTTTTACCTGGGATTCGTTGAGGCCGGTGATCTCCCCGATCTCGTCGTAGGCATACCCTTCATAATCGCGGAGCAGCACAACAGTCCTCTGGATTTCAGGCAATTTCGCCACAGCTTCATCAATCACTTCCTTCAGATCGCTGAATGAATTCGTGTCATGGTATTTGCTCTCATAAGCCGATTCCATTGAACTCAAACGTTGGTTCTTTCGGATGTGATCGATCATGGTGTGATAGGCGGTGGTAAAAAGGTAGGATTTGGCCTTTTCGTAACTCACCTCTTTCACCTTCTCCCACATTTTGACAAAGGACTCCTGAACAATATCCCTGGCTGTATCATCATCCTTAATGTTCTTGAGGATGAACCTGTACACCCCATCGGAGTAATTGTCGGCACATGAATTGTACTCGGCTACAGTCATATTGTTTCAGCCTGTTAGGATATCAATCGGCACATTATACGGAGTATGGTACCGTAAAGTTACAACAGAAATGAAATTTTTTTTAAAAATTACAGTAAGGTGTATAAGGGTCAGTCCAGTTTCAGGACTGCGAGGAAGGCGCTTTGCGGTACTTCTACGTTACCGACCTGTCGCATGCGTTTCTTTCCCTTTTTCTGTTTTTCGAGCAACTTGCGCTTACGGGTAATATCACCGCCATAACATTTGGCAGTAACATCTTTCCTCACGGCCTTCACCGTTTCACGGGCAATGATCTTTGACCCGATAGCGGCCTGGATGGCGACATCAAATTGTTGCCGTGGGATGAGTTCTTTGAGCTTCTCGCACATCCTCCGTCCGAAATCATAGGCATTGTCACGATGGATCAATGTCGACAAGGCATCTACGGGATCACCATTCAGCAGTATATCGAGTTTTGAGAGTGCCGCCTCTTTATATCCCGAAATATGATAATCGAATGAGGCATAGCCTTTAGAGATGCTTTTCAGTTTATCATAGAAATCAAATACGATCTCGCCAAGGGGTAGATCAAAGTTCAGTTCTACGCGATCCTGGGTCAGGTAGATCTGGTTCAGCAAGGTACCCCGCTTGTCCATACAGAGCTTCATGATGGCTCCGGTATATTCGCTCTTGGAGATAATCTGCGCAAGAATGTAAGGTTCTTCAACGAAGTCGATCACGGTTGCATCAGGCATCCCGGATGGATTATGGACCTCGAAGGCTTCACCTTTGGTGGTATGCACCTTGTACATTACATTCGGGACCGTATTGATAATGTCCATATCGAACTCGCGGTCGAGGCGTTCCTGGACGATCTCCATGTGCAGCAGACCGAGGAATCCGCAACGGAAGCCGAAGCCCAGTGCAGCCGAAGATTCCGGCTCAAAACTCAGTGAAGCGTCGTTAAGCTGGAGTTTTTCAATGGATGCTCTCAGGTCTTCATAGTCGTCGCTGTCGGTTGGATATATCCCCGCAAACACCATAGGCTTTACATTCTTAAAGCCTTCAATAGCGGTAGAGCATGGTCTGTCGACATGGGTAATGGTATCACCCACCTTGATCTCTCTTGCTGTTTTAATTCCGGAAATGATATACCCTACATCCCCGGCGCTGAGTTCATCAAGGGGATGCTGCTGTAAGCGCAGGACTCCGATCTCATCGGCATGGTATTCCCTGACCGTTGAAACGAACTTGACAAAATCGTTTTTCTTCAATCTTCCGTTAAATATCCTGAAATAGGCAATGACTCCACGGAAAGGGTTGAACAGGGAATCGAATATCAGGGCCTGGAGTGGCGCTTCCGGATCACCTTTGGGAGGCGGGATCCGATGGATGATGGCATGCAGTATCTCCTCCACGCCCAAACCTGTTCGGGCGCTGGCACGAATTATCTCAGAAGGCTTACATCCGATCAGGTCTACTATCTGGTCTTCAACCTCATCAGGCATAGCACTGTCACTATCCATCTTGTTCATCACGGGGATGATCTCCAGGTTATGATCCAGTGCGAGGTAAAGGTTGGAAATGGTCTGAGCCTGTATTCCCTGTGTCGCATCGATCACGAGCAGGGCACCTTCACAAGCCGCAATGGCACGTGACACTTCATAAGAGAAGTCCACGTGGCCCGGTGTATCGATAAGGTTCAACTTATACGATTTGCCATCCAGAACATAATCCATTCGGATTGCATGACTCTTGATGGTGATGCCTCTCTCACGCTCCAAATCCATATCGTCGAGCACCTGGTTCTGCATCTGACGTTCAGTAAGAGCGCCGGTCATCTCGAGCAGCCGATCGGCCAGGGTACTTTTACCATGGTCGATGTGAGCAATAATGCAAAAGTTTCGGATGTTTTCCATTGATGCAAAAATAGTGATTTTTCATGTATTGGTAGCTGTATACCCTAAGCCCTTCCGTTTCATCGGTTAGCGTACATTTCGGACAAACATGACCGTTTTTTTCGTTATTAGCATATGAATATGTAATTTTGCAGCCGTTTAATTTTCAGAGATTCATTCATAAAAATCAATACATTATGGCAAAGATTAAAGTAGGCATCAATGGTTTTGGCCGTATTGGCCGCCTTGTTTTCCGCGCATCCTTCCTTCGCGACGATATTGATGTTGTCGCTATCAACGACCTGATCGATGTGAACTATATGGCATATATGCTGAAATATGATTCGGTGCATGGACACTTCAACGGGACTGTTGATGTGAAGGACGGTCATCTCGTAGTAAACGGACAGACCATCCGCGTTACCGCATGCAAGAATCCTGCTGATATCAAATGGTCGGAAGTAGGGGCAGAATATGTCGCCGAATGCACCGGGCTTTTCCTGACTCAGGAAGCCTGCCAGGCTCACGTTGATGGAGGTGCCAAACGGGTAATCATGTCAGCTCCTTCAAAGGATGACACTCCAATGTTTGTTTACGGTGTCAACCACCGGAAATATGCAGGTGAACAGTTCATCTCGAATGCCAGTTGCACCACCAATTGCCTTGCACCACTTGTCAAAGTGATCAACGACAATTTCGGTATTATAGAAGGTCTTATGACCACTGTACACGCAACCACCGCAACCCAGAAAACCGTCGACGGTCCTTCAGCAAAGGATTGGAGGGGCGGACGCGCTGCCGGAGGCAACATTATACCTTCGAGCACCGGTGCTGCAAAAGCTGCAACCAAGGTGATCCCTGAACTGAAAGGCAAACTTACGGGTATGTCGTTCCGCGTTCCCACCCTGGATGTCTCTGTAGTAGATCTTACCTGCCGCCTGGAAAAAGCCACCACTTATGATGAGATCAAGGCTGTGGTGAAGGCTGCTGCTGATGGCGAACTCAAGGGTATCCTGGGATACACTGAAGACGCTGTGGTATCAAGCGATTTTGTTGGCGACAGCCGCACCTCCATTTTTGATGCCGGAGCCAGTATCATGCTGAATCCCAACTTCGTGAAACTTGTTACCTGGTACGATAACGAATGGGGATATTCCTGCAAGATCCTCGACATGATCAAGCATATGTCAACGGTTGCTTAACCGGTTACACAATGAAAAAAGAGGCTGTCGCAAAAGACAGCCTCTTTTTTTTTGTCAGTATCCTATCGTAAAATCGTGACAGAACCTTTTAATGTCCGTTTCAGGATTCCGCCCAACGTTACTTCATATACATCACAGACATAATAATATACCCCTGTACTGGCATCCTGGTTGGTGCCCATGACCTTCCCATCCCATTTTATGGCAGGGTCGTCTGTTTTGTAGACCAGCATTCCCCAGCGGTTGAAGATCTGTAAATCGATCTTTTCAACCGAACTGTATGGATAGGGAATAAAGTAATCGTTGTAATCATCCCCGTTCGGAGTGAATACGTTCGGCAGACGGTATCCTCCGCAGGTGTCGCTGTCGATACAAACCGTATCACTCATCACGCTCCGGTTGCCCATCGAATCCGCCGCCACAACACTATAACAACCGGCAATAGAAAACTGGAGTGAGTGAGTATAGGATGTACTGGTTGCGCCGTTGAGTGAATCCAGCAAGGCAAACAAATCTGAACCCGGAGGAAGGAAATAGACATAGTATTTTACAACGTCATCGGCACAGCTGTCATTTGGATTATTCCACTCAAGTATATTTGCAATATGGTCGCAATCGGGCGACACAGTCAGATCCGGAGGGCAGGGCGGTTCATTGTCGATAGGAGTGCCACATGATTCCTGGGAAAAGTTTATCAGCGGATCCGTTATGCCCGGAGTACCATATGAACCAAGGCTTTTCACCTTGTAACAATATGATTGACCGTTGATCAAGGATTTGTCAATATAAAACTGGTCCTCAGTGGTGGCTATTGAGTCGAACTGCAGGGTTACAGGATTTTTCCTGAAGACAACATAGGACATGTTACTCCACGGAACAGAGAAGGAAAAGTTGAGCCTCAGCTTGTTATCACCTGGAACAATGGTCAGGAATACGGAAGATGCCACCTGTGAAGGCCCTATCAGGAAGCGATTACCGGGCGTATCATTCCATACATCAATGCGATAGCTAACGGGAGTATCCAGCGTATTGACCGGTTCGTCCCAGTAAAGGGTGTCGTTGAGAGAATTCAGGGAGTCGATGAGTATCAGGTTTGTTCCGAGAAAATCATAAGCCCTGTAAATCAAATATTTGTAAGGGCCCGGAGCCTGGACAGGATCAATTTCGGTAGGTTTTGACCATGCCACGTAAACCTTTCCTGCTGAAGCATCGGTTCGATCGATGCTAATGTTGGTGATCACAGGCACATCCTTTTTAAGCTTTATGCATACTTCGTCGGATGCGTAGCTTTCAGATCCGTCGGGATAGACAGCGACAACCATATAGCAGTAATCCACCCCGTGAGCCAGGCCGGGGAGTGCGTTCCCGTCAGTAAAGGTCAGCTCTGAGGAGGAGACTTCGGCGATCTGATGATATCCCGTATAAGCCGGAACGCCTGTTTCACAATGCCCCGGGACAAAACCGTAGTATCCGTTCCGGCGGTAAATAGCATAGGAAACAGCATTGCTGCAAGGATTCGCATCCCAGGTAAGTTTCACGGTATTGCCGAGAGGCAGAGCTTGCAGATTGTCGGTTTTGGGTCCTACAATTTTTATATAAAGGCTTTTAAGGTCGAACAAACTGACTTCGTTCGAATGGTCAACGGCTTTAAAGAAGACCTGGTAGGGACTCTTTCTGATCTGACTGCAATCCGTCTCCCAGGTAAACTCGCCTTCGGCCAAACCGAGTGAGTCTTTAGTCTGCTCAAATTCCGCTTTGTGGTCCTGGAAAAGGAAAGGGGCTCCGGTTGATGTCAGGGTAATCTTGTCGTGGTTGGAGTCGGTCGCAATAACTTTGAAATTTAAGGTACTTCCGGCAGTAACACAGGTATCGGCTAACGGCTTAATTGCCGGTGCATCATTCTGACAGGTAACGATCGTGATCTGCATATCACGGGTTACAAATCCTATACGCACACCGTTTCTCCATTCTTCGATCAGGAAAGAAATGTTGTATTCTCCCTGCAGTGTAGGGCTGTTCCATGTGATATCACCTGTGAGGGGATTCATATTGAAAGCGCTGACAGAGTTCGGATCGACGAGGTTTGGCAGAACGTAGCCGGCGATTTGTTCACCTCCGGCACCGCGGCATATTGTGAGCTTGTAAGAGAGGCTGTCGCCATCGGGATCATAGGCACCCGGATTATGCAGGAAGGGGTGATTTACACATCCCTGGTCAATAGGAGGCAACAGGAGTTGGGGAGAATTATTAGGGCCGACCAGGGGATTGATGGTCAGTAATGTTTCGATGTATAGTGGAATATCCACAGAACTTGGGATATTCATGATCCCGTAATTCCGGTTCGGGTCTTCGAGGGAGATATGATATGTTGACGGCCCCGGGAAAGTATGCTGTCCGGTATACAGGTTCTTTTTGATATCGGTGCCCACCATTTCGCCGAGATGATCACACCAGAGCCCGGCAGGGTTGTAACCGGATTCGCCGTTATTCCTTACGAGGACTGAAGAAGTCCCGTCGCCCCAGAGGATTTCCAGCTCGTTCCTGTCGGCAGGGCTTGGCGCGTAAGAGTATGAAACGATCGTGATTTCATAGGTAAGCCCTGAAACATACCGGAAAGTGATCTCACCGGCACGTTGATGGGTGGCAAAGGCAGAGAGCGACAGCAGGGTGAACAGTATGAAAGAAAGTAGTTGCCTTTTCATTGCTGGAATAAACTCTTACAAATCCTGCTCGTGGGATGCAGTATCGAAACTCAAAAGTACAAAAAATACAATCGGCGGACATCGAATGCGCAAACGGTAGATTCTGTATTTTTGTATGGATACTGTTAATTAAGGAAGCTTGTATGTACCAGGTCGATGTTGCCAGTGAAAACAAGGAAATCGTAAAGCGTTACCGGGGATTGCTCAGGGCCTGGAGTTCCAACAAGGGAATCCGTGACAAGAACAAGGTAAGGGAAGCCTTTGAGTTGGCCAAGGAAGCTCACAGTACCATGCGGCGAAGAAGCGGTGAACCTTACATCTATCATCCACTTGAAGTTGCAAGGATCGTTGCCGGCGATATAGGTCTTGGAGAAACTGCCATTATATGCGCCCTGCTGCACGATGTTGTTGAGGACAATGCCGAATACAGCCTGGATGACATACGGAACAGGTTCGGCGAAAAAGTCGCTTATATCGTTGACGGGCTTACCAAGATCAAGGATGGATATGAAAAACCTGAAACTTCTATTCAGGCTGAGAATATCAAGAAGATGCTGCTGACCCTTTCGGATGATGTAAGGGTGATCCTCATCAAGCTGGCTGACAGGCTGCACAACATGCGAACGCTGGATGCAATGCCGGATTACAAGCGTAAAAATATTGCGGCTGAAACCTTATATCTGTATTCACCGTTAGCCCACAGGCTGGGTCTTTATGCGATCAAGAGCGAGCTCGAGGATCTGGCGCTCAAGTACACCGAACCTGAAATATACAGAACCATCTCCCTCAAGCTCAGGGAGTCGGAAACAGCAAGGTCACGGTTCATTCAGAAGTTCATCTATCCCATCAAAGCTGACCTGGCGATGAAGGGGCTTTCATTTGAGATTGACAGCCGGGAAAAGTCGGTCTACTCGATCTATAAGAAAATGCACACCAAGGAGATCCCGTTTGAGGAGGTCTTCGACATTTTCGCAGTCCGGATCATCGTTGATTCCCCGCCGGAACTGGAAAAGATTACCTGCTGGCAGGTATACTCCATTGTAACGGATCACTATAACCCGAAGCTTAATCGGCTACGCGACTGGATATCCACGCCCAAGGCCAATGGTTACGAGTCGCTGCATACAACCGTAATGAGCCAGACCGGACAATGGGTTGAAGTTCAGATCCGAACCCGCCGGATGCATGAGATTGCAGAGAGGGGTTATGCCGCGCATTGGAAATACAAGCAGATGGCGGACAAGGACAAGTTGCAGGAATCGGGCCTGGACCAGTGGCTTCGCAAGGTACAGGAGATACTCCGGTCGCCGGATTCCAATACGCTGAACTTCCTCGACGACATCAAGCTGACCTTGTTTTCGGATGAGGTTTTCGTATTTACTCCCAAAGGCGAGATCAAGTCGCTTCCTGCGGGAAGCACCATCATCGATTTTGCCTATAATATACATACGCACCTTGGGAATACATGCATTGCAGCCAAGGTCAACCGCAAGCTGTCGCCGTTGAATTATATACTCAAGAGTGGCGACCAGGTTGAAATCATTTCATCCAAAAAAGGCATGCCTCATGAAGAGTGGCTGGATTATGCATTCACTGCCAGGGCTAAAACCTATATCAAGGAGGCGATCCGTGAGCAACGAAAAGCCGCCGGCCAGGAAGGAAGGACGAAACTGGAAGGTTACTTCAGTGAGTTGTCCCTGAAATTCAGCAAGTCAAACATCTCCCGTTTTGCAGAATTCTGCAGTTTAGGCAGCCATACCGATCTGTACTATAAAGTGGCCAACGATGAAATTGGCCTGAATGAGCTGAAAGAGTGTTGCAGGGAGCATGAGAACCTGCTCAGGGAAAGCCATGAAGCGGTCCAGGCATCAGGAATGACTCCGGAAATGTCGTCCATGAAGACGGCTAAAGCACCCGGAGCAAAAGCAACGGTGCTTCCCGATCTTGACGACATGGAATTTTCAATCTCTCATTGTTGCCATCCCCTTCCTGGTGATGATATTGTTGCATATTCAGCACCGGGTGGTATCCTTCAGGTACACCGCACCAACTGCCAGGAAGCCATTGAGCTTATGTCGCGTTACGCTAACAGGATGGTAAATGTAAAGTGGAGTAACCGGAATATGAACACCTTCCTCGCAGGGATCAAGGTTACCGGGATTGACCGGAAGAGCATGATCTTCGACATCATCAAGGTGATCAGTGAACAACTGGGATTAAACATCCGCTCTTTCCACATTGAAACTTCGGGAGATATTTTTGAAGCGCATATCAGTCTTTACGTTCACGACACAGTTGATATCAGCAAACTGTCAGAGGCCCTGAAAACACTCAGCGGAATATCGACAGCCATCAGGATTACCAAACTTATGCCCAATTTCTGATCCCGGATGACTTTTCATCCTTCAACAGGATGACCTGTATCTGTCCCGGATACCTATTTTTATTTATTCCAAATTCAGATAAAATATTTTTATTACCTTTATGCCAAATTTGGTTGACATGGCAACGGACAACAAGAAGCTGAATTACGAAACGGTTCGCAAGATCTTCACGGAATACCTTGAGAAACTGGGTCACCGGAAAACTCCGGAGCGGTTCACCATTCTGAAGGAGATCTATGCCACCGAGGGTCATTTTGATATTGAGACCCTTTATATCCAGATGAAAAACAACAAGTACAGGGTAAGCCGTGCTACTTTATATAATACCATTGAGTTGCTGCTGAACTGCAATCTCGTTACGAAGCATCAATTCAGGAACAATTGCGCCCAATTTGAGAAATCCTACAAATTCAAGCAGCATGATCATTTCATCAACATTGACAGCGGTCAGGTGCTTGAATTTTGTGATCCGAGGATACAGGAAATCCAGGATTCGGTTGAGAAAACTCTTGGCGTGAAGATCTCACATCACTCCCTGACATTTTACGGAACATCCGAAACAGGCGAACCCACCGCCAATCTTTCCTAAACTTTATCTCCCTGCATTTTATCTGATATCATCCTGCTGAATGGCATCAGCCATTGCTTTTTTACGTGAATCACAGCGAACTATTTTCGATCCCGCTTATTGGAAATAGCCCTATCTTTGTCCGACGGTGAAATCGTAATACACTAACCGAACTAAATCCGGATGAAGATAGATGTAATTTTAGGCCTTCAGTGGGGTGACGAAGGCAAAGGCAAGATTGTGGATGTTCTTACCCCTCAGTATGATATTATAGCACGCTTTCAGGGTGGGCCAAATGCTGGTCACACGCTGGAGATCGGAGGCGACAGGCATGTTCTTCACACCATTCCTTCAGGCATATTCCATCCCGACAAGATCAATGTTATCGGGAACGGTGTAATACTGGATCCATTCATTCTCAGCGAGGAAATCGTAAAGTTAAGGGCCAAGGGAGTTGATCCCGGTCTCAATCTTCGCATTTCGAAGCGTGCGCACTTTATCCTCCCGACCCACCGTATGCTGGATGCAGCTTACGAACGTGCCATGGGAAAAGGAAAGATCGGCTCCACGCTGAAAGGCATCGGTCCCTGCTATACGGATAAAACTGCCCGTTACGGATTACGAACCGGTGATCTTTTGTCCGGTAACTTTATCGAGAAATACAATGCATTGAAAGCCAGGCATCTTACTATTCTTTCTTCCTACAATTTCAATCCGGAGGATGAACAGCTTGATGGGATGCGTTTTAGTGAATATGAAAAAAAATGGCTTATTGCAGCCGAGGAGTTGAAGTCCTTTCAGCTTATCGACAGCGAACTCTTCATCAATAAAGCCATTGCTGAAGGAAAAAAGGTTCTTGCAGAAGGAGCGCAAGGCAGTCTGCTGGATATTGATTTTGGTTCATACCCGTTCGTGACTTCGTCCAACACCATCACTGCCGGTGTCTGTTCCGGACTGGGAGTTCCGCCATCAGCCATAGGCAGAGTCTTTGGTGTATTCAAAGCTTATTGCACCAGGGTTGGCAGCGGACCGTTTCCCACTGAACTTATGGATGAAACCGGTGAAGAACTGCGCATTAAGGGGCACGAATACGGATCTACGACGGGACGGGCACGCAGATGTGGCTGGCTTGACATCCCTGCACTCAACTACGCGATAATGTTGAATGGCGTAACTGACCTGGTAATGATGAAGGCAGACGTGATGAATGATTTCTCCAGGATCAAGGTTTGCACATCCTATGAACTCGATAACCAGGTGGTATCTGATCTCACCTATGAAACGCTGAGTGAACCTGTGAAACCAGTTTATTCCACACTCGACGGATGGAAGAGTGACCTGAATGAATCCGTGGATTTTCCCGGATTACCGGAAAAGCTTGGCAGTTTTATCTCGTTTATCGAGCGATCCGTCAAGTTACCGATTGCAATACTTTCAACAGGACCCGGCAGGGAACAAACGATTCTGAGATAGCCGGACAGGATTAGCTGAATAGCTGTTAAAAGAAACAAAAAAGACGCAATGTGGATCTTCTGATTCCATTTTGCGTCTTCTTTATGACCGGAAAAACTATAGGTTGATCCTGTTTCCGAATCTGCACGGTTAATGTCCGGCAGGCTTAAAGTTTCCTTTTCACTTCGATTTCTTCATATCCTTCGATAATATCACCTACTTTGATATCATTGAAGTTGTCGATGTTAAGGCCGCATTCATAGCCGGCGGCTACTTCCTTCACATCGTCCTTGAAGCGCTTGAGAGAGCCCAGGTTACCCGTATACACCACAATCCCGTCGCGGATAACCCGTACGCGGGTATTGCGGTTGATTTTTCCATCGAGCACCATACAGCCGGCAACTGATCCGACCTTGGTGATGCGGAACACCTCGCGGACTTCCACGTTGCATGTGATCTTTTCTTCAATCTCGGGTGAGAGCATCCCTTCGATAGCAGCCTTGATTTCATTGATTGCCGTGTAGATGATGGAATAGAGACGTATATCGATCTCTTCCCTTTCGGCAAGTTTACGGGCACTCAGGCTGGGACGCACCTGGAAACCAACGATAATGGCGTTGGAGGCTGATGCCAGCAGAATATCACTTTCCGTGATAGCGCCCACTGACTTATGGATAACGTTAACCTGTACCTGTCCGGTGGAAAGGCGCAGCAACGAATCGGACAGGGCTTCGACAGAGCCGTCGACATCCCCCTTAACGATAATGTTGAGTTCCTTAAAGTCGCCGATGGCAATACGGCGCCCGATCTCGTCGAGAGTAATATGTTTCTGTGTGCGTATGCCCTGTTCACGTTGCAATTGCAGACGTTTACTTGCTATCTGCTTGGCTTCGCGTTCATCGGTCATCACGTTGAAGTAATCACCGGCCTGCGGGGCGCCTGTCAATCCTAACAAGAGTACGGGAGCCGAGGGTCCTGCTTCACGTATGGATTGGTTACGCTCGTTGTACATGGCTTTTACCTTGCCAAAGAGCGATCCTGCAAGCAGAATATCGCCAATGCGAAGGGTTCCGTTTTGTACCAGGAGTTTGGCAATATAGCCACGGCCTTTGTCGAGCGAAGATTCAATAACAGTACCTATAGCCCTCCTGTTGGGATTAGCTTTCAGTTCGAGCAGTTCGGCTTCCAGCAGTACCTTGTCGAGCAGCAGGTTTACATTCGTGCCTTTTTTGGCTGAAATTTCCTGGCTCTGATATTTCCCGCCCCAATCCTCAACGAGGATATTGAGTTTTGAAAGCTCTTCCTTGATCTTTTCAGGATTTGCTCCTGGTTTATCGATCTTGTTGATGGCAAATACCATGGGGACACCTGCAGCCTGAGCATGGTTGATGGCCTCGATAGTCTGAGGCATCACTGTATCATCGGCAGCAACAACAATGATGACGATATCCGTAATCTTGGCACCACGGGCACGCATAGCAGTAAATGCTTCATGACCCGGAGTATCAAGGAAAGTCAGTTTTCGGCCGTCTTCCAGTTTAACTTCGTATGCACCGATATGCTGGGTAATACCTCCCGCTTCACCGGCGATAACGTTAGAGTGGCGAATATAGTCAAGCAGCGAAGTTTTCCCGTGGTCAACGTGACCCATCACGGTGACGATAGGAGTCCGCGGCATGAGGTCATCCGGTTTGTCCGTTTCTTCTTCATGATCGATAGCCTCCTGGACATCTACACTCACAAATTCAACGGAATAACCAAACTCATCAGCCAGCAGGGTAATAGTTTCGGCATCGAGACGCTGGTTGATGGAAACGAACACGCCAACAGACATACAGGTTGCTATGATCTTCGTAACGGGTACATCCATCATGCTTGCAAGGTCGTTGGCCGTAACGAACTCAGTGACCTTCAATATTTTTTCTTCTTCTGCAAGTCTGGCCTGTTGTTCTTCCAGTTGCTGGCTGACCAGCTGACGTTTTTCGCGGCGGTATTTCGATGCCTTCGATTTACCTGTTCCGCTAAGGCGTTGTAGTGTTTCCCTGATCTGTTTCTGAATTTCTTCTTCGCTCAGTTCAACCTTGGGTTCAACTATGTGTCCTTTTACGCTTCCCCGGCGCACGCCGCTCTTAGGAGGCCTGCTTTCGCCTGGTTTGGCGGTTTCCGGAGTGACGGTATCCGTCTGAACTTTCGACTTGATACGTTTCCGTTTTTTCTTCTTATTGCCTTTCCCGTTTTCATCGGTTGAAGAAGCAACGGGTTTACGGCTCTCGGTCCTGGTAGGTTCAGGAAGTTCAATCTTGTTTACCAGCTTGATCCCTTCAAGTTTTGGGATCTTGGTAGTGATGAAATTGGGATCTTCTTTCGAATAAACGCCGGTGAGTGAAACGGGTTCCGTCTTAGTTTCCGCAGGCTTTTCCGGTTCGGGAGCGGCCTTCTCTGCAACCTCAGGTTCTGCAGCAGGTGTTTCAACGACTTCGGCTACGGGTTCTTCAGGAGCTTTTTCGACGATTTCGGGTTCAGCGGGGGCTGATGGGGCTTCCGCAACGGGGGCCTTTCCGGCTTTCTCCTTTTTACCCTTGCTTTTAGGTTTGTGCTCCAGGCTGGCCAGGTCAATCTTTCCAACTACTTTAACGCCACCGACTGATTGATCGGCCTCCGGCTGGATGACAACCGGCTCGGAAGGAACAGGTTCCGGAGCTATGATCTTCTCAACCTCCGGTGCTTTCGGAGTTTCAACGACAGGTTTAGGTTCCGGTGCAACGACTATTGGCGTGACAGGAGCAACAACGACAGGAGGAACTTCCGGAGCTTCAGCCTGGACGGCGGGCTTTTCCGGCTCCACCTTTTTAGCAGGTTCTGCAGGTTTTTCTGTTTTGGCCTTCGTCTGATAGTCGTATGACGACTTAATAATCAGTTCTTCTGCTTCGCGCTCTTCCTTCTCTTCAGTTGCCGTCTTACGGGTGCCGGAAGAAACAACCGGGTGCTGAGTGTACTCGAGTTCAATTTTCTTGGAAATTTCCTTGGCAGCTTTATCCGGTTGATATTCCTTGATAAGCAGCGCATACATCTCCGGAGTCAGTTTGGTATTCGGGTTACTGTCGATCTTGTGCCCCTTTTTATGGAGGAAGTCGACGATGGTTTGAACACCAACGTTAAACTCTGTTGCGGCTTTGCTCAGCCTTACATTGACGGGTCCTTCTGACATGCTTTTATCTAAATGGCTTCTAATGCCCGGAATTAGTGTGTAAAAGTAAGATAATATTTTCAATCTGTAAGAAAATCAGGATTTAGGTGCAAATGCAGTTACTTCCCAGTTATAGTACCAAGCACTTAACATCAGAGTATTTCCTGATCCGGGATGCCTGGAGGGACACAGCCGTTTATTCAAACTCTGCCCTGAGGATCTTCATCACTTCCTTGATGGTTTCTTCTTCCAATTGGCTCCGGCGGACCAGTTCATCGACGCTGAGTTCCAGTACGCTCTTTGCAGTGTCGCAACCGATTGCCTTTAATTCGTCGATGATCCACTGATCGATTTCATCGCTGAATTCCTGGAGATCAACATCTTCGTAATCAAACTCAGTATCTCTGTATACATCGATCTCGTAACCGGTGAGTTTACCGGCCAGTTTGATATTGTGCCCGCCTTTACCGATTGCCAGTGAAACCTGGTCAGGTTTCATGAACACTTCAGCCCGCTTGTTTTCATCATCGATATTGATCGAAGATATCTTTGCAGGGCTGAGTGCGCGCTGGATGTAAAGTTGAACGTTGGTGGTATAATTGATCACGTCGATGTTCTCGTTCTTCAGTTCTCTGACGATACCATGGATACGGGAACCTTTCATACCAACGCAGGCTCCGACCGGATCAATGCGGTCGTCGTAGGATTCCACGGCAATTTTTGCTCTTTCGCCCGGCACCCTGACAATATTTTTGATTGTGATGAGTCCGTCGTATACCTCCGGAACTTCAGCTTCAAGGAGACGTTCGAGGAAAAGCGGCGATGTACGGGAAAGCACGATGCTTGGTGAATTTTTCTTCATCTCCACACGTGCAACCACGGCCTTGATGGAATCACCCTTGCGGTAAAAATCGCCGGGTATCTGTTCAGCCCTGGGCAGGGTAAGTTCGAGGTATTCATCGTCGAGTACCAGTATTTCGTTTTTCCATACCTGGTAAACCTCACCGGTTATAACTTCGCCGATTTTATCCTTGTACTTCCTGTAAATGTTGTCCTTTTCGTACTCCTGGACTTTGGAAATGAGGTTCTGCCTAATAGCCAGGATCTCGCGCCGGCCAAAGTCAAGCATACGGATCGGTTCCACCACCTCTTCCCCGACTTCAAAGTCAGGTTCAATTTTTATAGCATCGGAATAGGCGATCTGCAGGTTTTCATCTTCCACGGCCTCATCGTCAACGATAGTACGGTTGCGCCAGATCTCGAGGTCACCCTTATCGACGTTAACGATGATGTCGATGTTCTCGTCGGTACCGTATTTCTTGATCAGCATATGCCTGAAAACGTCTTCAAGGATACGCATGAGGGTTTCACGTTCGATGTTCTTGAACTCTTTGAATTCAGAGAAAGTCTCGACCAGGTTGATGTGTTCCATTTCGCCCATGGCAGTACTGTTTTGTGTTAAAATTTGAAAATTTCCTTCGTTTCTTTGATTTCAGTGTATGTAAACCGATGATTCACCTCGGTAATTTGTTTCTTCACTTTGATCTTTTCCAGCACTTCAAATGCTTCGTCGTTGGCTGAAATGAGAGTTCCCGTGATCCGTTGACCATCTGGTAGGGTTACAGCCACTTCCCTGCCGATGTTCTTGATATATTGTCTTACCATCCTGTAAGGCTGATCAAGGCCGGCAGAAGAGACATTCAGCTCAAAATCCTCTTTATCCCGGTCGAGGTGTGATTCGATAAACCTGCTGAGGCTGATGCAGTGATCGATCAGTACAGAGGTATCGCTATCGATGAAAATCAGGATCCGGTTTCCGGGTTTGACGTAGACTTCTACCAGGAACCTGTCGGTTCCTTCAAGATGCTCGTCGGTCCATTTCCTGATCTGGGATTCAAGGATCATTGCTGTTTATGTTAGTTTGATTATGGTTGCGTGCATTATTCTGTTTGCATTCAAGACGATCTACGACACCATCAGTTTTCAATATTGAAGACAACCGGAAGGGACGAATTGCAGTGTTATGAATAAAAGAGGGGACAACTGTCCCCTCCCATTTCGTTGCGCCGGTCGATACTTCTGACTGGCGCGTATCCAAGTTCCGTTCGTTCCGGACTATCCCCGGGTTCCTTCCGGAAGGCCCGTTGTGGATTGCCGCATGTTGTCCAGCCCGGGTTTCCCACCTTCGCTCACTCCGGCGGGATAAACTTCTCATCCCGGTCGGACAAAGGGTTAATTTCTCTAAAAGGACAACTCTTGTTGTTGTCCGACCAGGATTTCCCGCCTTCGCTCACTCCGGCGGGATAAACTTCTCATCCCGGTCGGACAAAGGGTTAATTTCTCTAAAAGGACAACTCTTGTTGTTGTCCGACCAGGATTCGAACCTAGACCAAGAGAACCAAAATCTCTTGTGCTGCCTTTACACCATCGGACAATACACCCAGTTTGGGGACTGCAAAGGTAGAAAATATTTCCTATTCATATATAAAAGCACACTAAAATCATCAATAGTGCGATCAACCTGAGGAATCGGCGTGAATGACCATGCTTCTCCCCGGTTAATGCATGGCCAAACTAAAACTTTCATGCAGGCGCCGGTTGATGTTTGCCTTGCCGAACCGGAAATCCGGACAGAGCGACCAGCGTCTGTTAAAATTTATATTCCTTGTAATCTCTTTATTCTGAAATAACTACGGATATCCTGATAACCGGATTTCTTCGAGAGCCTGATGAGGAAGCGACTTTCACCACATCAGCCTGTTATCATTCCCGGTGAGGTGATGATAGCCAGGTAAAATGAGAAAAACGAGGAAGAAATCCAGTCGAATAGGCTACTTTTGCAAAGGATAATAAAAAGTGATGCCTGATATCTCACAGCCTATACCCATATATCTGACCAAGAAGAGGAACATAGTTCAGCTCATCCTCTTCACGGCTTTGTTTGCCCTGGTTTTCATCAACATTTATGAACCTTTCGGCGTCAATGTCTGGTTTGAGATAACACGCTGGCAGCTTTTATTTTATTCGAGCCTGATCACACTTACCGGAGTGCTTGTCGTGGTGATAAGCCGGATCATCATGTATCATGTTTGTCGAAAAAGGAAGCTATCGTATGGGTACTATTTCTTATGGGTATTGGGTGAAATTGTATTCATGGCTCTATTCTATGCTCTCTATATCAAACTAATCCTTCACGATCACCGATACTTTCCGGATCTCTTTAAACTCACAGTACAAAATACGGCCCTGCTGCTGCTGTTGCCCTATTCGGTACTCTGGCTCTATTTCTCATGGAAAGAAAAGAAAGCAGCCATCGAGGAACTTTCGTCCGTACAGCAACCTGCTGATACTTCACGGTTTATGGTACCTTTTGCAGATGAAAAGGGTATCCTCCGGTTTTCGGTGAAGCTGGACCACCTTTTGTATATCGAGGCTTCCGATAATTATGTCAGCATCTATTATCTCAATAAGGATAAAGTCACCCGTTTTCTCTTACGGAACTCGTTAAAGAACCTGGAAGACAGTCTGAAGGGCACTGAGATAGTGCGTTGTCACAGGCGTTATATGGTAAACTGCTCCAAGGTCCGGGTGATCAGGCGGGAAAAAGACGGATTAAAGCTTGAACTAGACCTGCCGTCGGTAATTGATGTTCCTGTCACCAAAACATATTCTGATGTTGTGATGAGTGCTTTCACCCATTTTTCGCCTCAGGCGGAAGATTAGTACTCTCCCCAGCTTTTTACAACCAGATCGTCCAGACTCAACCTGCAGATTGCATACAGGAATGCGCTTGCCAGCCGGGCATTGGTGATCAGCGGGATATTAAAGTCGACTGCTGACCTCCGGATTGTATAATCGTTGGCCAGTTCGGTGCGGGAAAGGTTCTTGGGAATATTGATCACCAGGTCAATCTTGCGTTCGCGCAGATAATCCAGGGTATTGGGGTGTGCATCTTCATCCGGCCAGTGCAACATGGTAGCCTGAACGCCATTCTCCATCAGGAACTGAGCCGTCCCTCTGGTTGCAAACAGGGTGAAGCCTTTTTCGGTGAGCATGCGGGCGCTTTGCAGGAGTTCCACTTTGGAACGTGCATCGCCGGTTGACAAAAGGATATTTTTCTCAGGGATGCGATAGCCAACCGAGAGCATTGCCTTCAGCAGGGTTTCATAATAGTTTTCCCCTATGCATCCCACCTCTCCTGTGGATGCCATTTCCACTCCCAGCACTGGATCGGCGGCCTGAAGCCGGGAAAATGAGAACTGGGAAGCCTTAACGCCGATATAGTCCAGGTCGAAGGCACTTTTTTCGGGCTTTGTGACCGGCAATCCCAACATAATGCGTGTTGCCAGGTCGATGAAGTTCACCTTGATCACTTTTGAAACAAAAGGGAAGGAGCGTGAAGCCCTGAGATTGCATTCAATCACTTTGATGTCGTTGTCCTTAGCCAGAAACTGCATATTGAACGGCCCGGATATCTGCAAAGCCCGGGCGATGTCGCGCGAGATCCGCTTGATGCGTCTTGCTGTTTCGAAATACATTTTCTGGGCCGGGAATACCATGGTGGCATCGCCCGAGTGTACACCGGCGAATTCTATATGCTCGGAGATCGCATAGGCCAGTATTTCACCCTTATCAGCAACTGCATCAATCTCTATTTCCTTTGCATTCTGGACAAATTCCGACACTACCACGGGATATTCTTTTGAGACCTTTGCAGCCAGCGAAAGGAAGAAATCAAGTTCCTGACGATTGGAAACCACATTCATGGCAGCGCCCGACAATACATAAGAAGGCCGGATCAGCACAGGAAATCCCACCTCTGAAACAAACTGGTGGATGTCGTCCAGGTTTGAGAGTTCCTTCCAACGAGGCTGGTCTATCTCAAGGCTATCGAGCAAGGTAGAAAACTTATGCCTGTTCTCAGCCTTGTCGATGTTCTCCGGAGAGGTCCCAAGGACAGGAACATGCTGCTCAAACAGCCTCATAGCCAGGTTATTGGCAATCTGGCCACCCGTAGAGATGATTACCCCGTGCGGATCTTCGAGATCAATAATGTCCATGGTTCTTTCAAAGGACAGTTCATCAAAGAAGAGCCTGTCGCAGGTGTCGTAATCAGTGCTGACGGTTTCGGGGTTGAAATTGATCATCACCCCTCTGTAACCTTGTTTCCTTGCAGTTGTCAATGCGTTCACCGAACACCAGTCGAACTCGACCGAGCTGCCGATCCGGTAGGCTCCGGAGCCCAGTACTATAACCGAGCGCTTGTCCTGTTCGCAGGCTATATCATGCTCCGAGGCATTATAGGTCAGATAGAGATAATTTGTTTGAGCTGGGTATTCGGCGGCAAGGGTGTCAATTTGCTTCACATAAGGGACAATCCCAATCTGTTTCCGCAATTTCCTGACCTGAAGCAGTTGTTCCTTCAGGTTGCCGGAAGACTTCAGGACGAACCGGGCGATCTGGAAATCAGAAAAGCCTTGTTGTTTAGCTGCCAGAAGCAAGTCCGGATCAAGATTCTCCAGCGAATTTTCGCCTTTAAGTTCCAGCATGGTATCATAAATGGCCTTCAACTTTACCAGGAACCATTTGTCGATCCGCGTAAGCCGATGTATCTCATCCAGAGTGATCCCGGCTTCAAAAGCGCTGGCAATTGAATAAATCCGCATATCGGTTGGTTCGGCGAGTGCTTTCCGGATATCGTCGAATTCGATATCGCTATTGCCAACAAAGCCGTGAGTCCCCTGCCCCACCATCCGGAGGCCCTTCTGGATGGCTTCTTCGAACGTTCTGCCAATGGCCATGACCTCTCCGACACTTTTCATGCTGGAGCCGATGACCTTGGAAACGCCCATAAATTTATTCAGATCCCAGCGGGGTATTTTAACCACGATATAGTCGAGAGCCGGTTCAAAAAAGGCTGTTGTGGTCCGGGTGACGGAGTTCTTCAGTTCATGCAGCCCGTAACCCAATGCCAGCTTTGCAGCTACGAAGGCCAGCGGGTAGCCGGTAGCCTTGGATGCAAGCGCTGATGAACGCGACAAACGCGCATTGACCTCTATCACCCGGTAATCCTCCGACTCAGGATCGAGAGCATACTGGACATTACACTCCCCGACGATGCCCACACTCCTGACAATCTGGATGGCAAGTCGACGCAGTTTATGATACTCGCTATTCGTCAGTGTCTGGGAAGGTGCCACCACAATACTCTCACCGGTATGGATGCCGAGCGGGTCGAAGTTCTCCATGTTGCAGACGGTGATGCAGTTATCGAAACAATCGCGTACCACTTCGTATTCCACTTCCTTCCAACCTTTGAGCGATTCTTCCACCAGGATTTGCCCTGAATAGGAAAATGCCTTATTGGCCAGCTTTATCAGTTCATCACGGTTGTAACAAAATCCGGAACCTTGTCCGCCAAGGGTATAGGCTGCTCTGACAATGATGGGAAAACCCAGTTCTTCAGATGCATTCAGTGCATCCTCCAGCGATGTGACTGCAATGCTGCGGGGTGTCCTGACTTCAATGCTGTGGAGTTTACGGGCGAAGAGTTCCCTGTCTTCGGTCTCCATGATAGCAGTTACAGGAGTTCCCAGGACTTTCACATTGTATTTTTCCAGTATTCCGCTCCGATGGAGTTCCACCCCGCAGTTCAGGGCCGTCTGACCTCCGAAGGCAAGCAGGATGCCATCGGGTTTTTCCTTTCGGATGACTTTTTCGACGAAAAAAGGCGTAACGGGCAGGAAGTAGATCTTGTCGGCTACTCCTTCGGATGTCTGGACGGTGGCAATATTGGGATTGATGAGGATGGAGTATATACCCTCTTCCCGCAAGGCTTTGAGTGCCTGCGATCCGCTGTAATCGAACTCACCGGCTTCTCCAATCTTCAGGGCGCCGCTGCCAAGGACAAGTACTTTACTGATTGTGTTCTTCATCATTCAAGTGACTCTATATTTTTCGAGAGATGCACAGCTTATTCCGGTGCATTGCCCTCCGGATTTTAGCAGAAGTCTCTCGCAGCGTTCGCTTTCAATACACTTTAGCAAACCTGTAAATCAGGTACTTTACCATTTTCACCGATGTTCATTCGGTTTACCGGTCAGTTGGTCAATGACTTACCGGTAACCGGCCGATGGCTTCAGATGCGAAATACCCGATCTGATTACCTCAGTACAAACTGCATCTGATCTTGCATCTGCGTATTTGATTAAATATCTGCAAGATATTCCGTTCTGCATTCAAAGAATCCGGCAACTAAATACTTGCCGGCTACCGTTCCGCGGATTTATCGTTTCCGCGGCAACAGTTCTATCCCTGCTTACGAATAAGAGCAAGGAAATCATCAAAGAGATATTCCGTATCGGTAGGACCGCTGGAGGCTTCGGGGTGGAACTGTACGGAGCAGACCTGGCGGCTTTTATGCCGGATGCCCTCGTTGGTCCCATCATTCAGGTTAATGAAGTACGTCTCCCACTCTTCGCCCAGCGTTGAGTTATCGATTGCAAAGCCATGGTTCTGGGAGGTAATGAAGGCCCTGTTGGTGCCAACCTGCAGCACCGGCTGGTTATGGCTGCGGTGCCCGTATTTCAGTTTATAGGTATCGGCCCCTGAAGCAAGTGCGATCAACTGGTTGCCCAGACATATCCCGAAGACGGGTATATCTTGTTTTAACGCTCTGGCCAGGTTCCGGATAGTGGCCTCGCACATTTTGGGATTTCCAGGGCCATTGGAGATGAACAGGCCGTCGTACTTCTCGGTGCTGAAGTCATAATCCCATGGCACACGGATCACGGTGGTGGTGCGCTTCAGGAAATGCCGGATAATGTTGTTCTTAACGCCACAGTCGATCAGTAATATGCGGGTATCTCCGGTACCGTAACGGATCACCTCTTTGCAGCTTACCTGGTTGACCAGGTTTTGCAGATTTGGATCGACGAAGTCGACATCTTCTCCTTCAAACACGATCTTGCCAAGCATGGCGCCCTTTTCACGGATGATCTTGGTAAGAGCACGGGTATCAATACCATAGAGGCCGGGCACTTTGTTCCTTACCAGCCAGGAACTGAGGCTTTCGCCGGCATTCCAGTGGCTGAAGCCGAATGAGTAATCCGAAACGATCAGACCGGTAACCTGGATACGGTCTGATTCAAAAAAGCGGAGTATACCATCTTCTTCCATCTGCAGCGGAACTCCGTAGTTCCCGATCAGCGGGTAGGTGGCCACCAGGATCTGTCCTGCATAGGAAGGATCGGTAAGGCTTTCGGGATAGCCGGTCATGGAAGTATTAAATACCACCTCTCCTGCAACGGAGCGATTGTATCCAAAGGATTTTCCTTTCAGACGGGTACCGTCTTCCAGCACCAGGAAAGCCGTTTGTTGTTCAGGTCTCAATTTATCAGGATACTTCAGTTGGTTTCGATGATCTGGAGCAGTTCATCCAGCTTGGGCGTAAGGATGATCTCAGTGCGGCGGTTCTTAGCCCTTGCTGCATTTGTATTTGCATTGTCGACCGGAAGGTATTCGCTGCGACCGGCCGTGGTGAACCTGACAGGTTCAAGTTTTGCGTTTGAAAGCAGTATTTTGACGATCGCGGTTGCGCGCATTACGCTCAGATCCCAGTTATCTTTCACCTGACCGGTACCGTTATAGGGAACGTTGTCGGTATGTCCTTCGATCATCACGTTGATATCCGGATTCTTTTCCAGGACCTTTGCCAGATTTTTGAGTGCAGCGACTCCTTCGCTGCTCACTTCCCATTTCCCTGAGGCAAAGAGTAGTTTTTCTTCCATAGAAACGTACACTTTGCCGTTTTTCATCTTCACGGTCAGGCCTTTTCCTTCGAATCCCAGCAGGGCATCTGCCACAGCCTTTCGCAGGGCCTGTGTTACTGAATCCTTTTTATGCAATGCCGATTGCAGTTCAAGCAGGTTTTTGCCTTTCATGTCCAGTTCGGCCTGAAGCGCCCTGAGCTTGTCCTCTCTGGCCAGAAGGTTATCCTGGGCTGCTTTCAGCTCTGCCATGATCCGCGAGGTTTCTTCTTCGTTCCCGCTGGCCTGGGCTTTCAGCATTTCGAAAGAGCGGTCCAGTTCCTGGTAATCGGCTGTGAGCACCCGAAGCCGGGATGACAGGTCAGTGGTATCAGCCTTCAGCTTAGCCAGTTCACTTTTCATCCGGCTGTTTTCGGATGTAAGTTCATTCCGGATAGTTGAAAGCTCATCTACTTTTGCTGACAGTTCTTCATTTTGTGACTTGCAGCGGCTTGCAAGATCGTTGTATTTTTTGGTCGAAACGCACGACAGGGTTCCGCCCGCAAGGAGGACAACCAGCACAAGGAAAGGGATCCTTTTCATAGGGAGACTTTATGGTTACATACAAAACCTGACTGGTGAACGGAAGGCCCGTTCCCATCAGAAATCAATCTCAAGCAGGATGGGGCAGTGATCCGAGTGACGAGCCATAGGCAGGATGGCTGCGCGTTGCATTCTTTTTTCCAGGGGATCACTCACCATATGGTAATCGATCCTCCATCCCAGGTTCCGTTCCCGGGCGTTGACCCGGTAGCTCCACCAGGAGTAATGATGTGGTTCTTTGACGAAATAACGAAAGGAATCAATGAAGCCGCTGTAAAGGAATGTGCTGAGCCATTCTCTTTCCTCCGGGAGAAATCCGCTGTTTGTGACATTCCTCACAGGGTCGTGAATATCAATTGCCTGGTGGCAGATATTAAAATCGCCGGAGATCACCAGGTTGGGGCGTGATTTCTTCAGTTCCTGAGTATATTCGAGGAAATGTCCCAGCCACTGCATCTTGAAAGATTGCCTTTCATCGCCTGTTGTCCCGGAAGGGTGATAAACGGAAATGACTGAAGTATCGCCAAAATCGGCACGCAGCACCCGCCCTTCCTTATCGTAAAGAGGGATTCCCATTCCATAAACAACCTTGTCGGGATTTCGCCGGGTGATGATCCCTACGCCGCTGTAACCTTTTTTTTCGGCAGGCAACCAGTATGTTTGATAGCCCAGGCTTTCGAATTCGAGAACAGGTATCTGGTCGGGATGGGCTTTTATTTCCTGAAAACAAAGAATATCAGGCGATGCAGCCTTTATCCATTCCAGCAGTCCTTTGCCGATAGCGGCGCGGATTCCGTTTACGTTGTAACTGATTATCTTCATCGGGGAATATCGCCGTAAAGGTAGCCCAAATCAGCCTTCCGGCATTATAAGCCCGGCAGAAGTTATGAAGAAATAATCAACAACGCTACCTGATCAGGATATCAGGTAAAAGAGGCAAGAATTATTATTCAAAAATGGCGCATGTGCCCATACATATCCCTTCACATTGATCCAGGCAAGGTTCCGTGTGTATCATCACGGTGGCGTTGGAGAGTTTATCAACGATCTGGGCAGTGATCTCATCGCAGATATCGTGAGCCTCTTTCACCGTAAGGTCCTTATGGACCACGAGGTGAAATTCGATGAACCTTTCCGAACCTGATTTCCGTGTTTTCAGTTTGTGAAAGCTTTTAGCCCTCGGGAAGAAAGAGGCTATGATCGACCGGATAAGTTCTTCTTCATTTTGCGGAAGGTGTTCATCGAGCAATGCTTTAACAGAATCGTAGGTAAGCTCCCAGGCTGCTTTAAAGATGAGTCCTGCCACGCCCAGGGCAACAACGGGGTCGATCCACTGGAGGTGCAGTTCGGGGAACAGGGCGTTACCGATATAGTAAACCAGCAATCCAAAGGCCACTCCTGCCGAAGTCCAGACATCGGTACGGAGATGCCAGCCGTCGGCCATGAGGGCCATTGAGTCAGTTTCCTTACCTACTTTGAAAAGTTTGCGCGACACAACCACATTGGTAATGGCCGATACACTCATGACCAGAACGCCCCAACCGGGTGTTTCGATCACTCCCGGAAACATCAGTTTGCGGATAGCTTCTACGCATATCCATCCGGCAGCGACGAAGATCAGAAAGCCTTCAATGGCTGCTGAAAGGTTTTCATATTTCCCGTGCCCGAAAGCGTGCCTGTCATCAGCCGGTTTGCTGGCAGCCCTCACGGCTAAAAATGCGATCAGGGATGCAACCAGGTCCATCCCGGAATGAATGGCTTCCGAGATCACCGACACCGAGCCAATAAACAAGCCCACGATGAGTTTGAACACCACCAGGGTTGAATTGGAAACCACTGACAGTATCGCGACTTTTCTTTTTCTTTTTGCTTTGTCCATCTGGAGTAGGTATAAAAAATCCCTCTGGGTTTATCAAGTCCCACAGGGATATCCTGCTGCCGGTTGTACGAACGAAGCCGAAAACCAGCCCGACTGCATCAGCATTCTGCCGACCGCCTGATCTTATAAAAATTTTTTTGCAAATATAAGGGAGTGAATAATATCGGCAAATCGAGTGGTTCAATTCTTATACAGACCGAAACCAAATTACAGCCTATCGTAACGAATGCATGGATTTCCCTATTTTTGTCTATCGATGGCAATGAACAATTTCTTTATAAGAATCCATTCGTGGCGACTGAAACATGTGTCGCCCCGGACATTCATACTCTTTGTCAGCCTTTTGGCCGGCACATTCGGGGGACTGGCCGCGGTAATACTGAAGAATTTTGTTTTTGTTCTGCATAATATCCTTATCAAGGGGATCGACAGGTCTGGTTTCAACCTGATCTACCTGGCTCTTCCATTTATCGGCATCCTGTTGACTTACCTTTTCGTAAAGTATGTTGTACGCGATAATATCAGTCATGGCATTAGCCAGGTGCTTTACTCGATTTCCCGCAATAACTCGATCATCAAGGCGCATAACACTTTCACTTCGATGATTGCCAGTGCGGTAACCGTCGGGTTTGGCGGAAGTGTCGGTTTGGAAGCGCCCATCGTGCTTACCGGTTCAGCTATTGGGTCCAATCTCTCAAGGTTTCTGAGGCTTGATTATCACACAACCACCCTGATGGTAGGTTGCGGAGCTGCGGGCGCCATTGCCGGGATATTCAAGGCTCCCATCGCAGGAGTAGTATTTGCCCTGGAGGTGATGATGCTTGACCTTACCATGTCGAGCCTCATACCACTGTTGATATCAGCGGCCTCCGGCACAACACTGGCCTATTTCTTCATGGGCAGTGGCGTGATCTTCCACTTTCCTGTGGCAGAACACCCCTTCCGTCTGGAGAACTTCCCTTTTTATGCTTTGCTGGGAATACTCTGCGGAATAGTATCGCTTTATTTCACCAGAGCTAACCTGTCGATTGAAAAACAGTTCCAGCGTATGCCGGCAGGAGTAATCAGGCTGTTGGCCGGAGGCGTGATCACCAGTCTGCTGGTGTTCATCTTTCCGCCTCTGTATGGGGAAGGGTATGAAACGCTTTCGATGCTTCTGAATGGAAAAGGAGCCTCGTTGCTGGAAGGAAGCCTGTTTTTCCCACTGGGCAACAACTATTTACTGGTACTGATCTTCCTGATGCTGCTCCTGATCTTCAAGGTTGTAGCCATGTCGGCAACAACAGGCGGTGGCGGTATCGGGGGGGTGTTCGCTCCGTCTCTCTTTATGGGCGGCGTTACCGGCTTTTTCATGAGCAGACTGATCAACTTTTTTGAAGCAGGCAGGCTGCCTGAGTCCAATTTTGCTTTAGCCGGGATGGCCGGGGTAATGGCTGCCGTTATGCATGCGCCCCTCACGGCTATATTCCTCATTGCTGAGATCACAGGAGGATATGCATTCTTCGTTCCGCTGATGATCACAGCCATCATTGCCTACCTGACAATCATGCCCTTTGAACCTCACTCAATATACACCAAAAGATTAGCTGCTTTAGGCGACCTTATTACACACGATAAGGATAAGGCCGTACTGAACCGGATGTCGATCGAAAAGCTGATCGAGACAAACTTCAGTCCTGTGAGCCCCAATGATACACTTGGGGATTTTGTCAAGGTGGTATCCAAATCGCAGCGGAATGTATTTCCGGTAGTCGACGAAAACAATCTTTTCCTGGGCGTGGTATTCATCAATGATGTCAGGGAGATCCTCTTCAAGCCCGAACTCTACGATTCAACCTATGTGAGCAACCTGATGTTCATGCCGGACACGTACATCGACAAACAAGCAACAATGGAAGATGTAGCCAGGAAGTTCCATGAGACGGCTCATTACAACCTGCCGGTACTTGACCAGGGGAAATATATAGGATTTGTTTCCAGAGCCAATGTATTCTCGGCTTACAGGAGTATGGTCAAAGAATTTTCGAAAGACTAAACCGTTCCCTGTTCCATTTCGGTCATGCTGAATCCTATCTTCAGCAGCTCAATGGCCTTGTCGACTGAATCAACAGGTGCAAAGCAGGCATTTTCGTTGCAGATATGGACCAGGGTTCTGCCGGATGCATACCGGTTTTTAATATACGGAAGGTCACCGGGTGTTGTTGAACCAGCGATCAATGAGAAAGGCAGATAATATTTGCCCAGTTCCCTTATTTTCTCATGCGCATCGTCACCAACTACGGCAATGACATAATAAGGCAGGCTTTTTTCAAGGGCCAGGATAGCCCAGTTGGCATATGAAGTCGGATAGTTGAGGATCTTCTCTCTCATTCCGGCCAGCATCTGGTTGCTGAGTTCCAGATAGGCATTCTTCCCGGTAATAGTCCCAAGGGCATGCAGTAACCGGGCAAATGCGGAATTGGAAGAAGGTATAACGCTGTCGTATATCTCGGTTTTACGGATGATACATTTGTGTTTTGCTTCGGAAAAGAAGAACAGACCTGATTCCGGATCCCCGAAATGCATTATGGCATATTTCACCAGACTTTCAGCCTCACCCAGCCAGGTATTGTCGAGGGTAATCCGGTATATGGATAAACAGGCATCTGCAAAGAACACATAATCATCCAGAAAGCCTGCTATACGGGCTTTCCCATTTTTCCATGTATGAAAGTAACCACCGGCAGGATTCTGCATGGCTGAGAGGATAAATCTTGCAGCATTCAGAGCGCTACCCAGATATTCTGCATTCCCGAATGCGGAGTAGGCATCTGCAAAAGCCTTTATCATCAATGCATTCCACGAAAGCAGCACCTTGTCGTCCAGGCCCGGCCGTATCCGTTGATTCCTTTTTTCAAGCAGCAATGCACGACAATGTTTGACCAGCGAACGCATTTCTTCGGCTGAAAGGAAATGGGGCCTTGCAAAATTTTCCGGTTTTACCGGACGATAGAGTATGCATTCCTTTTGTGAGCCCGTTATCTCGGTTCCCATCCCAAAATATTCCACCATGAGATCGGTGTATGAGCCCAATGTTTCCTCCATCTCTTCCCTGGTCCAGGTATAATACCGTCCCTCTTCACCCTGGCTATCGGCATCGAGTGATGAGTAGAACAATCCTTCGGGCGAAGTGAGTTCTCTTGTAACAAAGGTGAGCACATCTTCAACCACTTCCCTGTGTGATTCATCACCTGTTATCCTGTATGCATCGCAGTAAAGGCTTACCAGCAATGCATTGTCGTAAAGCATTTTTTCAAAATGGGGTACTTTCCATTTATTGTCGACGGAATACCGGGCAAAGCCTCCACCCACCTGGTCGAAGATGCCGCCCATGGCCATGAAATCCAGGGTTCTGGTAACATGCTCCAGAAGAAAGTCCTTGTGGAAAGCATAATGACAGCGCAACAGAAGCTGCAATACAGTAGGCATAGGGAACTTAGGAGCGCCGTTCATCCCTCCGAAAGAGGTATCCAGGTGCTGGCGCAGCATATAGATGATCTCTTCGAAATAGTCCCTGTCGAGGTTGAGTTCTTCACCGTCGGAAGTGACCCGGTTATTCTGCATCAAACGCTCAGTGACTTCAGAAGCCTGTTCGGTAAAGTCCCCGGGTTGATTCCTGAAAATACCGGACACGTTTTTCAGGATATCCTTCCACTGGTCCGGTTTGAAGTATGTTCCGCCCCAGAAAGGCCTGCCGTCGGCCAGTGCAAAGCAGTTGAGCGGCCAGCCTCCATGACCGTATAACAGCTGGACGGCATCCATGTAAAAGTGATCAACATCCGGCCGCTCCTCCCTGTCGACTTTCACGCACACGAAATGCTCGTTCATGAGGGCTGCAATCGCTTCATTTTCGAACGACTCATGCTCCATCACATGGCACCAGTGACAGGATGAATATCCAATACTGAATAACATGGGCTTGTTCTCTGCCCTGGCTTTCTCAAATGCTTCTTCACCATAAGGATACCAATCCACCGGATTGTTGGCATGCTGCAACAGGTAGGGGCTGGTCTCATGTATGAGTCGGTTGGGCATAGGCAAGGATATCGGTCTGGATTACCGGAATGTAAATATACTCATTCTTCCAGAGGCTTTTTAGCCTCTTTAGCAGTCTGCGTCCAGAGTTATGAACAATATTGAAATCAGTGCAGGAAACCGGTCGGGACGCCTTAACGAGGGAACGAAGTGTCAAATTATCAGGCAAATACAATAAGCCATCCGGATATTTACCGGATGGCCGTATTGCCATTTTTCAACATTTACCTACGATTTCGATGAGTGCTAATTGCAGATCTGGCGGCAATTATTACTTCCTGACTTTTCTGACGAATTCTTCTACTTCGGGAACGCCTCCCTGGTAAATAAGGTATCCGTTGTAAGGTTCGCGAGGAGTGATCTCGTCGTTGATAGGGGTGAGCATGATCCGTTTCACCTCTTCCAGGTCATTGGTTTGACCCAGAGCCCAGCCCAGTTTGATGTATGCCACTTCGGGGAGCATATTTTCTGCCGGAACGATTCCTTTGGCCATAAGGTCGCGGCCGGTATCGTAAACGAACATGTGTACATAGCCCCAGAGGGTCTGGACTGTCATATAGATGGCTACGCCGGCTTTGGTGGCCCTTTCGATGGCGGGGTAGAGCGGTTTGTTGACGTGTCCCAGACCGGTGCCGGCGATTACGATGCCTTTGTATCCGTTTTGCACCAGCGAATCGATGATATCCGGCTGCATATTCGGGTAGTAGTACACGATGGCAACTTTCTCCTCGAAATAGGGCAGAATGGTGGCTTTACGGTCTTTCCGGCGGTGGTTATAAACTGATTTGATAGGCACGACGCCCTTGCGGGTAACCGTTGCAATCGGCGTATCTCCGATCGTCCGGAAGGTAGAGCGGTAGCTGGAATGCATTTTGCGGACGCGGGTACCCCTGTGCAGAAAACCGTACTCATCGGAGGTAGGCCCGAACATGCAGATCATCACTTCGGCAATATCACCATGGCCGGCGGCTGTACAGGCATGCATCAGGTTTAGTGCGGCATCTGAACTCGGACGGTCGCTTGAGCGCTGTGAGCCAACCAGGATGATCGGAACCGGCGAATTCTGGACCATGAAGGTAAGCGCAGCCGCAGTATGGTGCAGGGTGTCGGTTCCATGACCGATCACGATGCCTTCCACTCCTGCTTCTATCTCTTTCCCAATAGCAATGGCAAGTTTTTTATAGTTCTCCGGAGCCATATTTTCACTGAAAACAGCAAATATCTTCTCCGTTGTGAGGTTGCAGATGCCTGCCAGTTCGGGCACGGCTCCGTACAATTCGCCCGGCGAGAAGGCAGGAATCACTGCTCCTGTCCGGTAGTCGAGGCGGGAGGCAATGGTTCCTCCTGTACCGATCAGCTTTACCTTTGGTAAGCCGGCAGTATAAGGGAACTCTTTTTCGGGTATTTTGTAATTGGCTTTCTTGTATCCGGTTTCCTTCATCGACCGGATGGTATCGATATCGAGACCGACATTATATCCGGTAGGGATCTTCATTACGATATGCCTGTCGTCGTCGTTTTCAGCACGGGGAAGTATGGTTCCGACAAAGGAGCCGCGGGTTGTTTCCACTGTGCACTGGCTCCACACCCTGACGTTAAAATGCTTGAGAACGGAAAGAGCCTGTCCTTTGTATCCCTGGAAAATATCTTCAGTCATGATCAGTATTATTTAGTTCCGTTGATAGCTTCAACCAATTCTGCCAGGGGCATATTACCTTCCGCACTCTTCCTGACCTGCCCGATCACCCAGTGGTTTTCCACATGATCAGCCTTTGATACGCGGATATCGGCGAATTTTTTCCTCAGGAATGGCACCTGTGCCAGAATTTGTTCTCTGTCGAGTCTCTTGAATTTGATACTTGTGAGCACTGAATCGAAGTCCATCTTAGGATACTGATAAACGATCGGCAGCATTCGTCTGGCAATGGCCAGCTCAATCCCCTGCTGTTTCAGGAACCTGAGCAACGCAAAGACGATCTTGTAGTCGAACTCGGCAGCAGGCCTGAAATGTCCTTCCACCCATTTCATGGTATGACCAAAGAGTTTCCCTGTGAAGGCCGGATCGATCTTCAGCTCATTCACGATCCGCTCGATCATGGGGAAGAGATTCTTCTTAAAGATATAGGTGTACGTATCTTCCGGGATATTCCATTCTTTCAGCCGGTGGTAGCGGCTTATGACCTCTTCGGGAAGGTTCTTCCCGAGACTTTCGATATAGGCATTATCCAGTGGAATAGGTGCAGAGTCGGTATCAGGATACATACGATCGGCACCGGGAAGCACGCGTTCGAAAATGGTTGTGCCATCCCCGAAGGATTTACGGGTTTCATTGGGAACACCTTTGAAAGCCATCCGGCAGCGCTCTTCGATCACTTCAAGAGCCGTAGGTATGTCGTCGGCAGGTCCCCATATCACCAGAACTGCATCATTTTCTGCAGGTTTTACCAGCTGGTTGATCTTCTCCCAGTCGGAAGCGTCCAGCACGGGATCCAGCTCCTCGGAATGCGTCATGTGTGGCATTTCGATGCAGGCGATCACCTTCAGCCGTTCGCTGAGTTCGTTGGCGAACATCTTACCGGGCTGGGTAAAATGCGAAAGGACACCCTTGAAGTGCGGGAGTACTATGGCTACCAGCTGATTTTTGTTTTCTTTGGTCTGCAGGATCGGTCCATAGGCTGATTTCAGCAGGTCGGCATCGAAGAAGGAATGACGCATCTGCCAGGTGGCAGGATCGCCAGCCTTTTCCAGCAATAAATCGCGGATTGCCAGCAAGGCCCACTGACGGAAGCATTCGATATGTGTAAGGGCGGGTATCCAGCGTGTATGGGCAACGCCTTTGATCTCGACCCTCGATCCTCCACGGCAACTAACATTAACGTCCTCCCGACCGGCGCCGATACCGGTACGCACCTTGCCGGTGCTGCGGTTAAGGAAGCGGATATAATCGCAGGCTTCTTTCACTTCTGCCGGGTTGACCATATCGGGGTAGGTAACCGTTTCGATCAACGGCATACCAAGCCGGTCGGTGCGATATACACGCGTATGGCCGATGTCGCTGACTTCACGGCAGGAGTCTTCTTCCAGACTCAGCTGGATCAGGCGGACTTTTTTATTTTTCAACGGGATCTCCCCTTCCACGCCGATGATTGCGGTACGCTGGAAGCCGGTAGGAATACTGCCGTCGAGATATTGTTTACGGGTGATATGTACTTCACCGACGATGTTCAGTTTCGATACCAGCGATATCTCAATCGCGATGCCCAGTGCTTCCCGGTTCAGCGGGAAAGGCGGGGTATCGTCGACTTCGTATGTGCAGGTAGTTTCGTTTTTCAGACGGTATATGATATTTTTCCGGGTCTTGAACTCCATGAGGGCTGTACCGTCGTATTCGCCCAGTTCACTGAGCGTTGGCCGCATATGCCGGATCACTTCTGCATCAAACTGACTGGGTTTCTGATACTTACCTGCCGGACAACGGCAGAATAGCTTTTCGCGGGTATCGAGCTGCTGGTGTACTTCCAGTCCCGACATGAACCCGATCCGATCATAAGTTTCCTGGGTTGCAGCCCTGAGCGGGACGTAACCGATCTTTTCACGTGAGTCTCCGTAGTTCTTACGGGGATCGAAGGAGTTTTTCATAGCATGATAGCTGGTTATAGGCGTGCCAAAAGTAGCGAATATGCAGAATCAGGGGATGTGTGTTAAGAAAATGTTAGTAAGTCGGGCGGAAGCGCTCAGGTAGCGGGAAACAGAGAGTTGAATGTCCAGAATCCAAATAACGGGGAAGGCATTCCTTGTCACTCGCGGTCACATTCGGGGCTGAAGGATCACTATCCAGATTTTCTTTCGTTGCCTATTTTCCCCATTCTCACATGCAGATCACAGAACAGAAAGCCGGCAGCGAATTAAAGTTGCCGAATCACCGAATCAGCTAATCGCCGAATTGACTAATTTTCACATTCTTAAATTTATAAATTCCCAAATTCCTTCTTAGTCGAATCGCCGAATCAGCTAATTCCCGAATCAGCTAATTCCCAAATTCCTGTTCATTTGTTTCTCGCAGATCCCGCAGAAAAAATCGCAGATTCTCGCAGAGATCATAGAATCATCAGCGTAATCTGCGGGAACCTTTTTAGCCACGAAGGCACGAATTAAATCCGAAAGGATAATTGGAAGATATACGCTGTTCAGGAGATTTATGCTCTTATCATCAACACTGAGCCAATAGAGAAAAGCAGAGAATACTTTTTAATAACCGAATCACCGAATCAGCTAATTATCTAATTCTTAAATTTTTAAATTTTTAAATTCCCACCCCCTCCTAATCTTTTATCTTTGAACTTTTATCTTTTATCTTATATTTTTCCTATCGCAAAAAAATGCAGCTTTTTAGTTCATTATTCCCGGCTCCCTGCTAAATTTGTAATCTCCATCCAGACTCCGGATCAATACGCTGCCTTTTCTGCATACCTCTCCCTGCCAGCTTCCCGCTTTCTTTCTCTCCGGTCAGGATACCGGTTTGTTGTAACTGCCGGTAACAGTTTCCTTTATTCCTTGTGAAGCAGAATTTGACCTTATAAGCTTCCAGTGCCATGAAAAGCTCAGTACCAAAAACCCTGATCATTCTATGCCTTTTATTGACCAGTACCGGATCCTTTGCCTTCATCCGGTCAGTGCCGGTATCCTACCCTTTAATCCAGCAGGCGATTGACGCCTCTTCGGCGGGTGACACGGTACTGGTTGAACCAGGAATATATTACGAAAACCTCAATTTCAGCGGGAAAGCCATCCTGGTTGAATCACGATTCCTGCTTACCGGGGATGAGGCCCACATTTCATCCACCATCATTAACGGAAATAACAACGGCATCAGCGCCGTCACCTTTGACCATTCGGAAACGAACGCCACCAGGCTTTGCGGATTCACCATCACCAATGCCAATACGCAGTTGACAGGTTCAGCCAATGAGATGGGCGGAGGAATTAAGATCCTGAATGCCAGTCCTGTAATTGAGCATTGCATCATCTCCGGCAATAAAGCCAGGACGGGAGGAGGCATTTACATGTATGGCCAGAATTGTAATGCCCTTATCAGCAACTGCACTGTTGAAGCGAATGAGGCAAGCGAGGGCGGTGGCGGCATCCGGATGGAGGACTTGCAGGGCAATGCCCTGGTGAGTGCCTGCATAATAAGGGGAAACACGACTACCGCTCCCCAGTGGTCCGCTTTTGGCGGCGGCGGCATCCAGATCCTTCATGCCGGTAAGCTGGAAAACTGCCTGATAACAGGCAATTCCGCACCGGTAGCAACGGGAGGTGGCATCTATTGCCAGGAAGGCTCATCCGGCGGAAGCCAGGCTATCTTCATCACCGGTTGCACCATTACCCGGAACAGTGCCCAGAGTTTCGGCGGCGTTGATGCAGCCGGAACCGGCGGAGAATTCAGGAACTGTATCCTCTGGGACAATGAGAACGGTAACTGGAACGGGAACTCTTTTTCTTACTGCTGCACCGCTCCCTTGCCCACGGGTACCGGCAATATTTCGAATGACCCTCAATTTATCAATGCAGGCATGGGCAACTTTCGTCTGAACCTGGGCAGTCCCTGTATCAATACAGGCAATGACGTTTTCAGCAGCCAGCCGGTTGATCTGGACGGTAATCCCAGGATCATTGATAGTGCCATCGACATGGGTTGTTATGAAAGTCCCGCCGGCCTGCAGAACCATTTTGAGATAGAAGCGATCCAGCCGGCCATGAACTGTACGGACGTTTCAACCTCTGCTCTGGTCAGCATTCATTTCAACCAGCCGGCCGATACGTCCACATTTGAACTGATCCGGGTATTCGGTCAGGAAAGTGGCCTGCATCCCTGTCAGATCCTTAGCAGTCCGGTTCATTCATCCTTAACTCTAATCCCGTTCACCGGATTCCGTCATGGCGAAACTGTTGAGGTTGTGGTACCCCAACCGGTAAGCGCTGTTCCGGGAACCATGCTGCCCGCGCCAATGGTATGGGACTTCCGTGTTGAAGTTACATCCAATTATTACTCACAACTCAATCTGAGTCAGACCATTCCGGGATCTGCCAGCGGTATCATAGCTGCAGAGCTTAACGGGGATGCAGATGTGGATTTCATCCGGACAAGGGAGTCAGTTGAATATATTTCTGTCTTTAAAAACAACTCCGGGCTATTTTCACTTGAATCCACTCTTTCCGGGAACGGCCTGTACGACGGCACTTGTCCTTCATCCATGCTTGACCTGGAGAATGACGGAGACATGGATCTGGTCATTCCTTCCAAACAGCAAGGGCTGATCAGCCTGTGGACGAATAATGGGAATTTTACTTTCAGTGCCGCAGGTACACTCAGCACCGACCCGGAGCCGCAATACCTGAATGTGGCGGATTTTAATGGCGACGGGTACCAGGATTTTGCCGTTGCATGCAACGGGGCGTCCGGTCAGTTCGTGGATATATTCCTTAACAATACATCGGGATCCTTTAACCGCATACAATCGCTTGATGTAACCGGCAATGGCAGCATTGACCCTGGCAGGAACGCCGCCGACCTGGACAACGATGGCGACATGGACCTCGCGCTGGATCTCGCCGGGAAACTAGGCATTCTCCTGAATAACGGGGCAGGACAATTTACCCTGGTACCTCAGTTTTCGATTCCATCCTCCTGTGCCATGATACAGGATATCAACCGCGACGGCACCAATGATCTGATTTCGTGCAACAGTATTGACGGAAGCTATGATATTGCCTGCTATGCGAACGACGGACACGGCATTTTCAGCCTGCTTTCAGTCATAGCTCCGGGTGATGGTGCCGCTATAGCCGGCAGGATTCAGGATGTAAATGCAGATGGCGATCCGGACCTGGTGATCCGCTGGAGCAATGCTCACACGATCCGGTATTACATGAATAACGGTTCGGGGAATTTCACTCCGGATTTTGAGCTTCCCGGCGTCTGGAACAATGCCTGGGAGTTGGTTACAACGGATATTGACAATGACGGGGACATGGATCTGATCGCTTCCGATACTGCCAACGTTCTGGTATATAAATCCGGGCTCCCGGTCAGGCAGTGGACAGGCAATATCAGTTCCGACTGGTTCGCGACCGGCAACTGGAATCCGGCAACAGTCCCGGGCATCGGGGATATGGCAGATATAGAAACAGTATCCGCCGGCCGTTATCCGGAGATTGACGGACAGACCGTTACGATAGAAAAACTAATCATCGGGACGGGAGCCAGCCTGTTAATCAAGCCGACCGGCAACCTGAAGGTGAACTATGAGATAGTAAACGATGGAGAACTCCGTATCGGTTCCGATAACCAGGGTCAGTCAGGATCACTGATCGACAAAGGCTTTACCGGGACGGGTACATTCATTTATAGTCGCAATATCAAATCGCTCGATAATACTATTGTCGATTGCGCGGATTCGCTGAACAACAATCATCCGCAGGGCTGGCATTACCTTTCGGCTCCTGTCAGCGGGCTCACCACGTTTACGATCCCAGTGGGGGATTACTGGATCAATGACTGGAGTGAGCCGGAGAACACCTGGGTTAACTTTGCTCCCGGAAGCGGTATTCCCTGCATCCCGGCATCGGACAATGAATGGCTCCCGATGAAAGGTTACAGCCTGAAGTATTGTCCTGCCTACAATTGCCCGCTTCATGGTACCGGAGAAGCGGTCGATTTCTCCGGACTGATGAATCAGGTAAATACCGGGCCGATCTCGATCGATTATACGGCTACCGACAATCCGGTGAATGATTTCTCATCCTGGAACCTGCTTGGCAATCCATATCCTTCCGCGGTTGATCCTTCCACCCTGCTGTTCCCGATATCGCTCGATGCCTCCGTTTATTACTGGGATGATGTGAATCTCACCTACCAGGCCTGGGCAGGTGGAATAGGGCCCAATATCCCGCCTGCACAGGGATTCTTCGTGCATGCGCTCCGCAACGGGACGCTAACGTTTACCAATGCCAACCGTAGCTTCAATGGGAATTCGGTATTTTATAAAAAGACGATCTCTCATCTCTTACAACTTGAAGCTGTCGGTGCCAGTCATACCGACCGCACCTTTATCCGCTTCCTGGATGAAGCAAGTCCGAAATTCGACCGCCTGTGGGATGCACATAAGATCATCTCGCTGATCGAAGGAGTGCCTCAGTTGTACACAAAAACAGGCAACAGGAATCTGGCCATCAATGCACTTCCGGCCGTTGATGTCATGCCGCTTTGTTTTGAAGCCGGATCATCGGGCGAATACTCTGTCAGGATCACGGAAAACAATGATTTTGAGGAAGTCATTCTCGAAGACCTCCTGACTGGTGGAAAAACGGATCTGAAAGCCGGAGCATATACCTTCAGTTACGTTGCCGGAAGTGATCCGTTGCGTTTCAAACTGCATTTTACAGCCGTCGGAGTGCAGGATCCGGAAGAGCAGCACACGCAGATTTACGCCATCAATAAGTCGGTACGTATTGAGTGGCTATCAGGCGACAAAACAAACGTGCGGATCACCGATATTCTTGGAAGGCTGGTCGCTTGCGGAGAAGTTGTGAAGGGAAGTAATGACTTTCCTGTTCCGGCGGGTAACTGCATATACTTTGTCACACTGGATAACCCGAGAAAATCATTTACACAGAAGGTATTTATTGCCGAGTAACTTAATTGCGGAAACATCCATCAAAAACCCAACATACTATGCGAAAACCACTGAAAAAACTACTTGTTTGTTTCTTCCTGCTGCTTCCGTTCTTACTCTTCTCCCAGCCATCACCGGGCTCAGGCAGCCCGGGTGGCGGAACGCACGGACTGCCGGCAGGAGGTGAAAACAGCCCTGCACCGGTTGGCAACGGTGTTGCGACTTTAATTCTGCTGGCTGTTGGTCTGGGGTATCTGCAATACCGGAGCGGTAACAGAAATGATGAAACTCCTGTCCGATAATAGAACCTTCAGACAATTCTATTTTATAATGACGATATCATGCAGCGGCTTCCGCATGGTTGCCGTTCTGCTGACGAAACCGGGCCGCGGATAACCCAGGGGGGTAATGCCGTAAACCTGCATGCTTTCCTTTAGGCCCAGGGCGTTGCGTAACACTTCTGGTTTGAAATTCGATACCCAGCAGGTACCCACACCTTCGTTTGTGGCTGCCAGGATCATCTGGTACATGGCAATAGCCAGATCGGTCTGCAGGGAGTTGAAGCCGTCAACACGTTCCCAGCCCTGGTCCGGATCGCCGGTCACAACCAGGATATGCGGGGCATCATGAAGCCACTGACGGGCATAGCAGGGACGGACCTTTTCCAGCATCTCCGGTGAAGAAATCAGCCAGAACTCCCAGGGTTGGTAATTGGCAGCTGACGGCGCCAACCGTCCGGCTTCCAGTATCCGGTTCAACGTATCCTTGTCAACGGGGCGCGAAGGATCATAGTTCCGGACACTCTCACGTTTGTGGATCACATCATTGAATTCCATAAAGCTGATTATAAGGTTTACAATTCATTCATGTTTTTACCCTTCCTGGCCTCCCGTGCTATTTCATCCCGAGCTTCTCGTTTCGTTCAAGCATGGCCAGTGTTTCGGCCATCCTCTTCATCCTTGTCTCTTCACGCTTTGCTGCCATGATCCAGCGCAGGAATAATTTTTGGTTTGAGGGCGACATATTTCTGAAATTCCCGGCAGCCAGAGGATTCGAGTTCAGTCTCTCTTCCCATGACGGATCACAGATAACAGTGTCTGAAATGTCATGGTTGTCTTTATGTTCCGGGCTCCAGTATTCTCTGAATTTCAGCCCCGATTCATGCATCTTCCCTGCCTCCAGTAGTTTCAAAGCAAGACGTATGTTAGTCTGCGACCAGCGGCTCTTCTTTCGCCTGGGAGTGAATCGCTGGATATAGGTTTCATCGTCAATACGCTTTATCATGCCATCGATCCATCCGAAGCACAGAGCTTCTTCGAGTGCTTCCCGGTATATAACAGATGGCTTGCCGGTATGTTTTTTATAATATGCCAGCCAGAGTTCATCTGTCGCTGAATGATTCAGGCTGAGCCATTCACGCCATTCCTCACGGTTCCGGAAGTAGAAATACTGCATGCTCATCGCCATTTATTCTGCCAGTTTGAGCCCACACGGATCTCGGTATGCACGCCGCCCATGTCATCCGCCCAGCGTTCGGGATAGCCGTCGTAGTAATCCCGCCAGGCAGTCCCGTTTTTACGCAGGTAATACCAGCTGTATAGATAACGTATCCATGAGGCAATACCAACAATAATGAAATACAAGGGTCCCAGTATCCTGGACTGGAAGGTGTGACCATATTCATGAAGCAGGCAATCATCCGAAAAATAGCCGAACCGGTTACAGGAACGGGAATAAAAGAAGAACCATCCGAAACTTATACCGATATCTTCGGTTTCAACCTTGTATCTGCGCCTGAACTTTTTCTCTGACAGGATCTTGTGGTAACGTTTCGCATGAAGGTAAGTCAGCAAGCCGGCAATGTTCTGCGGAAGTTCCCAGAAAATGAACAATACGTCCAATATCCGGAGGAGTGTCTCCCAGATTTTGTCGTACTTCCGCCACTTCCGCCTGTCACCGATTCTCATTAGCAGGCAGTTTCATGTTCAACCATTTTTCGAGGGTATCGAACACCATTTGCTTTTGCAGTGGCGACATGGAAGCAATGTTGGCTCCGTGTGTTCCATTGCTGATCACGACTTTCAGTGATCCTCCTCCGGGTTTTATCGGAGCAGAGGTGGCTCCCCAGGGATCCGACTCCCCATAAATATAGAGCATATGCTGAGGATCACCCTTCAGGAAACGCTTCATTTTGCGAATGTAAGAGTTATCCCAGCGAATGTCGGCATCCTGCGGCACAAAGGCTGAGTTGGGATAATCCTTATGTTTCAGATACTTCCGGAAGGGCCATTCGTTGTATTCATAATAACCCAGCTGGGTATAAAACTGATAATTAGCCGGCTCGAAGGCTTTTGATGCATCCGTATACCAGAAAGGTGAAACAATATTGATCAGGTAGCTGACCATCCCCAAGGGATTAAAATCGTTGCGTGCCGGCAAACGGCTGCAGTCGGCAGTATATTGCCAGAATGAGAACGGCAGTTCAAGCACCGAATAATCAAAGGCTGTTTCAACATCCATTATCCTGAAGTTGAAGCCCTGCTTTTTGCAGATACTGTCGTACAAAGGAAGAGTAACCTTCTTGTTCTTCAACAGGTAGAGCTGGATGTCCCTGATCAGGTCGCGGCACTCATCAGTTCCGACAATCCTGAAATGCCTGTTGATCCTTTTATCGAGGCGTTTGTAGTTGATTGGGGCAACATAGGGAATGGTAACATCCACATCATCCGGATAGAATACCTTATACTCTGTTGCGGTCTGTCCACCCTTGCTCACCCCGGTAGCTATCCATTTGCCGGAATAGATCTTCCCGAACAACTCCCTTATCGCATGGTAATCGGCAGCATCCTGTCCGGCAGTCAGATAGCGCCAGTCCATCTTCTCAGGAACGGAGTTCCCAAAATACCGGTGTTCAATATAGAGTTGGTTGGCATCCAGCAACCGGGCAGGTTCACCAACTATAAATCCGTTAACCCACTGGGCGCCGTAGCCTTCGGTTTCCATGACAACCGGCCGGTCATAGCCGCGATGGCCAACGATGATCTTTTGTCTGAACTGCGGGCCTCCCGGATTGGCATGATCAACCGGTTGAGGCAACATCAGCAGATAACATTCCACCCACGCCGATGAATCAATTGCCTTGACCTCGGCACCCGGGATGGCATGAAGGAATTGCAGGAGCCTGCTTTCACCTGCATTTGCGAGCAGGGGAATGAGCAATGGCAGAATGAAGAAGAGGATCTTACGCATGTTATAAGTTACGAATCAGCTAAACAAAAATATAGATTTCCTCCTATTTTTCTTAACCATTTACAGAAACTGCAATTTATTTATGCTGCGGTTGAAAAGATCGGCAGAATGAATTTTACAGACATGCTCAGTATTACCGACTCTAATCGGCTTTGCTTCACAAACCTGTCAAGATTCGGTATACTTTTGCAAAAAACTCTCATTATGCTCTTACCCCGTGAACAGGCACTGGAACTGCTCAACAAGCACATTAAAAATGAAAGGATGATTGCACATTGTCTGGCCTCAGAGGCCGTGCTGCGCGCACTGGCTGAAAGGCTCGGACATGATGCCGACCAATGGGGTCAGGCTGGTTTGCTCCACGACCTCGATGTGGAGGTGACAAATGCCGACCCATACCTCCACGGACCGGAAGGTGCACGCTGGCTCGCTGAGATGGGTATTGATGCCGAAGTGGTGGATGCCATTGCCATGCACAACGAAGTAGCAACAGGAAAGAAACGATCCACCGGATTCCAGCATGCATTGGCAGCAGGCGAAACGATTACAGGACTGATCACCGCAACCACCTATGTTTATCCCGACCGGAAGATAGCTTCTGTAAAACCAAAATCGGTGGTGAAGCGAATGAAGGAAAAGGCCTTTGCAGCCTCGGTGAAGCGTGAAAATATTCTGGAATGTGAAAAGATCGGAATTCCGCTGGAAGAATTTTCCGAACTGGCGATCAGGGCTATGAGTGGTATAGCTGAAAAAATAGGGCTTTAAAGTAGTTTCACGATTTGTTGTAAGGAAGTATTGAGTACTTTTGATTCATGTTCAGGAGACTGTACTACAAAATCCCCCACTTCATCAGGAACAAGTATTTTCTGACTATCCTGGCATTTGTTGTCTGGATGCTTTTCCTCGACCGGAATAACATCCTGTCGCAACTTGGCCTGATATCGGATCTTCAGAAGCTCCGGCAGGAAAAAGAATTCTATATCAACGAGACCACCCGCGACAGCATTGATTACCACCGGCTCATGAATGATTCTCTTGAGGCTGAAAAGATCGGGAGAGAGAAATACCTGATGAAACGTGACAGTGAAGACATATTCCTGATCGTCAACAAACCCCGGATTGACAAGTGATCAGTCAAAGGCACGCTTTTTGCTGATCCTGCCACTCCATCTCAACTTCGCACATGAAAAAGATCATATCCGGCCTCCTGGCCCTCTTTACCGGTATAACAGTTACCATTGCCCAGGAATCTTCTTCACCGGTTCCCATTGACCCCGACACCAAACTGATCACCTACAAGGAGGTGGTACAGGTCGAAGGTTCCAAGACCGATCTCTTCAACCGGGCTATTGAATGGATCAATAAAACCTATAAGAATCCCGCCGACGTAACCAGGGTACGCAACCCCGAAACAGGGCTGATCGAACTGATCCACCGCATTGAACTCAATTACGATGAAAAGGGTGTAAACCGTTCAGCAGGGATTGTAGACTATCAGATGAGGATTGAACTCAAAGAAGGACGATATCGTTACACTATCAACAACTTCAACCTCAAGCAGGTATCCAGGGTACCCATCGAGAAATGGCTTGATAAAAAAGATCCGGGCTATAAACCTGCGTACGAAGATTATCTGAAACAAGTCGACAATCAGGTAAAGACCCTGGTCGATTCTCTGAAGAAAGGGATGGAGCCACCGGCACCAGTAAAAAAGGACGAATGGTAATTCGTCCTTTTTTTTATTCAATTCTGATACAGAGATCAAAAATCAATATTAGTCTGCACCTCCAGCGACATGGTATTCAGCTCCAGGGCAACGAGATTGCCGTAGCCCGGCCGGTTCGACATATAGACCCCGTTGTCGAGAGCTATGAAATGATAGGCCTGGGAATTGATGCATGAGTTGATGAACTCCAGATCCACCGGCACATGCCCATGGATAATTCTCCTACCTTTCAGTTTCTCCGGGTCAATTTCAAAATCCCGTATCCACATCATGGCGTTTTCATCTTCGAAGATGTTGTCGTTCGAGAAGTTGAAACCGGCATGCACAATGAGGAAGTTCTCCCAGCTGCAATAAAGGGGAAGCGCATTCAGCCAGTCGATATATTTCTGCGGAATATGGCTGAGCTTATCCACTCCGAAGCTCTTCACTGTTTCTTCACCGCCGAAACGGTACCAGTCCCTGCGGGTCCTCTCCCTGCCAAGAAATCGTGAAAACAAACCCGGGCTGACATCGTTTTTGATTGCGCTGATCATGTAATCCTCATGGTTACCGCGCAGAGTGGTAACCATGTAACCTGAGGCTTCCAGGTGAAGGATATAATCGATCACCCCCTTGCTGTCGGGACCACGGTCGATGAAGTCGCCCAGGATGAACAGCTGGTCGTCCTTACGGAGTTTGATCATACCTTCCACCAATTCCCTAAAGGTAAGCAGGCAGCCGTGAATATCAGGTATGACCCAGGTTCTCATCAGTAGAGGCAGCAGTTAACAGAATTAGCCGATGGATTATTTTTTTGACTTTCCCTGGTTGGCCACTTCTTCCATCAATTTCCTGATCACTTCGGGGTCACCGAGGAAATAGTCCTTAACCAGATTCAGATCATCATCAAACTCGAATACATACGGAATACCGGTAGGCAGGTTCAGGCTTACGATATCCTGGTCGCTGATGTTCTTCAGTACCTTGATAACGGCACGCAGGCTGTTACCGTGGGCGGCAACCAGCACCTGGTCCATTTCTTTCAGCGATTCCCTGATCTCAGTTTCCCAGTATGGGATCATCCTGGCCACTGTTTCCTTGAGCGATTCCGTAAGAGGGGCATCGTCGCCGATAGCGATGTAGCGCGGATCGATCCTGGGATTGCGCGGATCGTCGGCCGGCAGGGGTGCAGGGGGAACATCGTAGCTCCTGCGCCAGATGAGTACCTGATCATCCCCATACCTGGCAGCTGTTTCAGCCTTGTTAAGTCCCTGAAGATTACCATAATGCTTTTCATTCAGCCTCCAGCTTTTCCTGACAGGTATCCACATCTGGTCCATTTCTTCCAGGATGAAATTGAGAGTTCTGATAGCCCTCTTCAGATAGGATGTATAGGCAATGTCGAAATTAAATCCATTCTCCTTCAATACCTTACCAGCATCATGCGCTTCCGACACTCCCCTTTCGGAAAGATCGACATCAGTCCAGCCCGTAAAACGGTTCTCTTTGTTCCATACGCTCTCGCCGTGGCGTACCAATACTAGCTTCTTCATAATGGTATCTTATTAATTTATGGTCAAATGAATGAAAGGTTACTGAATGGTTTTGCAAAAATACGGCTTTTCCGTGACATCGTCCGGGGAAGCTTGACGGATTTGACCCCTCCCGTTTGAAAGAAAAGGTTTACTTTCGCACCTAGGCATTCACATCTGATCATTGCATGTACCTATCCGCCGTTCCCGATATGCTGAAAGTTTTCCTGCCGTCGAATCTGGAATGGCGGGGACCTTCGGATCAAAAAGCCATTTATCTCACGTTCGACGACGGGCCTATCCCCGAGGTCACACCCTGGGTCCTGGATACCCTGAACGCTTTCAACGTCAAAGCCACCTTTTTCTGCGTCGGCGACAATGTGCGCAAACATCCTGAAGTGTTTAGTCAGGTTCTGCAGGCAGGACACAAGGTCGGGAATCATTCATTCAACCACCTTCAGGCATGGAAGACATCCCGTCAGGATTACCTGGCCAATGTCCGGAGCTGTCGCGAACTGGTGGAAAGCAACCTGTTCCGCCCGCCGCACGGACAGATCACCCGCACTCTCGCCAAAGCGCTGAAAGATGACTACAGGATCATCATGTGGAGTTTACTGACGCGCGATTTTGATGCACGTCTTACACCCGGGCAGTGCCTCCGGATCGCTTTACGGGGAACGAAGCCCGGCTCCATCGTGGTGTTTCACGATAGTCTCAAGGCCCGGGAAAGGCTGGAATATGCCCTGCCGCGTTTCCTGAAACAAATGAGGGATCAGGGATTCAACTTCCGGACATTATAAAATACATGCTTTGGCAGCCTGAATCAGGGATTAATGCATGACAGCAAACTTCCGGCTTACCGACTTGTTGCCGGTATTCAGGTGTAAGATGTAAATTCCGGGGGCAAGGCGGCTTACATCCAGGAGCAGGCGGTCTGTCAGCCGGCTGATCACGGGTGCATTTACCCGGACGCCGGCAAGGTCCACCACCCCGGCAGCCGGATCTGTTCCTTCTTTAAAGGAGACCCGCAACACCGAATTTGCAGGAACAGGCTGAAGGCTGATCAGGTTGTTCGTCTGCATCTCGTTATCGCCCAGCGCTACTTCATTGTTGGCTGAGATCAGCCACATCTCAGGATCAAAATGTACCGAATCGATCTTAAATCCCGGATTAAACTCAAATACCTGGCCCGTGAATGTGTTATCAAATACCAGTAAGGTATCGCTGCCGCCGCCAAAGAATTGCATCGGCACAGGAAGCCTGAAAAACGACACTGACGGATCCGACTGGGTCTGATTCATGGTAAGGGTCGTATTGAAAAGACCGTCCTGGCTGATCGTAGCATGATAGCTGGGAAACCCCTGCTTATAAATCCAGTCGTCGAAGTAATAGGCAAGGTCCCTGCCGGAAGACGTTTCCATGTGGACTACGAAATCCGGAGTAAAGGCAAAACCGTAGCGAAGGTCCGGATCTTCCAGATAATTCCGCAATCCTGCAAAAAAGGCTGAGTCGCCCACAATCCAGCGCAACTGATGAAGAACCAGCGCTCCTTTACTGTATGAAAGCCTGGAGTCGAAGATGCGGTTCACACTGGTCGTATCCTCACAATAAACAGTTCCATCGGGATACATCGTAACATAGGTGATGTTCTGATTCTTCCAGACGAGCCAGTCGTGGTCAGGCGAAAGATGTTCAAACATCAGTCCGGCACAGTAGGTGGCAAATCCCTCATTGAGCCAGATGTCGTGCCACGAACCACAGGTTACCATGTCGCCAAACCACTGGTGCGAAAGCTCATGCGATAAGATATTGATATTAAAAGCATTTTGGCCGATAAAGGTCATGGTCTGATGTTCCATACCTCCTCCCCATCCGAATTCGGCATGACCGTATTTTTCACGTTCGAAAGGATAAGAACCGAACAACGAGTCATACAATGCATAAACCGGCATAAGCCCGGCAGTTTGCTGACGGCAGCGCAACGAATCTTCCTGATAAACATAATTCTCGATCGGGTAAGTTCCACCCTGACCGGTGAAGTATTCGGTATAGTGCAAATATTTCGTGACGGCTATTGCGATCAGATAACTGGCGATCGGGTATGAGTGTTTCCAGTGTGTAACGCTAAGGTTGGGGCCGTAGGGTGAAACCCCCATCATCACGCCGTTCGAGGCAACTGTATAACCATTGTACGTTGCAACAAAGATGTCGAGTGAATCGATCTTGTCGGTCAGGTCATTCTTTGATGGCCACCAGTCGCTGGCGCCAAAGGGCTCCGACAAGGTCCATAATGCCGGAACACCCGAATGCGTCCCTATCCCGAAGGAGCCGAACCCGGTATTGGGCGGATTCCCGTGATAGTAAACTGTCAATGAGTCCAGAGTTCCCTGAGGAATAATCTCACCCAGATTTATTGTCAGCAGGTTGCCGCTATGGTCCAAATTAACCCTGAATCCGTGATGGAAGGCAGAATCGGCGGATAATTCCGGCGCCAGTTCAAACTGAACCTCCGATAAAGCGCTGGTCACAACATAGTACGATGTTACGGAGCCCCGGATGGCCAACTGGGAAGGATCCACCAGCCACTGAAACCGGTGGTATTTAAGATCATAGTTGTTCACCAGTCCCGAAGGCTGATGCATCAACATCTTCAGATACACTGCCTTTTCTGCAGCATTTATTCCGTCGATATGAGGCAACATATGATCCTGAGCCCAAGCTGACAGGCCCGGCCCGAAGGCAATCAGCATCACGGCAAGACTCCGGAAAAAGTTCATGGATTTCATGGCGCAGCTCTTAAAAAATGTAAAGTTACGCATGAACTTCGTTTAAGGGAACACAAATCCGGCATAATTAAATTTCTATCCGGATGCAATTGCTGGTTATCTTTGTTAACCGGAAACCTTAACTGTATATAATGGAAAAGAAAAACAAGTACTGTCAATCTTGCGGAATGCCCCTGAAAAAGGATGAAAAAGGCGGCGGATCCAATGCGGATGGTTCCCTGAACACGCTCTATTGTTCACATTGTTATCAGGATGGCCGTTTCACCCGTCCCGACATAACGGTGGATGAAATGAAAAGCCTTGTAAAAGGTAAAATGAAAGAGATGGGAATCCCGGGATTCATGGCTGCTTTCTTCACGAGAAAGATGGCTAATCTCAGGCGTTGGGAGAAATAGTCATCATTCCCGGGTAATAATTGAATAATCAATACATTTGTATACTTCGGCTGAACAGGTTTGTATAAAAATTTATTGGAGAACACGCTCAGTATATATCTCTGTTTTCATCCGGAGAGATAAATAAACTAAATTTAAGCAACAGCCGGCAAGGCCGGAAAGAGATATGAAGTTTTCGAAGGATATTCTCAGATTCGCAGATGCCGAGCAGGAAATCGACAGGATCTGCAAAAAAATAAAGGAAGACGTCACCCTGGGATTGAAGCGCAAGGGAGTAGTTGTTGGTGTCAGCGGCGGGATCGACTCATCAGTTACATTAGCCCTGGCCGTCAGGGCGCTTGGCCCCGACAAAGTACTGGCTATTATGATGCCGGAGAAGGAATCGAATTCCGATAGCCTGCGCCTGGGAAAAATGCTGGCAGAGACCTTCGGCGTACAATCGCTGGTAGAAAATATTTCCGGGGCATTGAGCGGATTCAGGTGTTATGAAAGGCGGGACGAAGCGATCCAGCGCGTGTTTCCCGAATTCAATCCGTTGACTTACAAATCCAAGATCGGTATCAACTCCACCGGGCTGAACAACCTTCTTCCTCCGGTCTTCTTTCTCACCATAGTAGATCCTGACGGCAAGGAATCACGTAAAGTGATCCCGGTGAAAGAATATCTCCAGATTGTTGCTGCATCGAATTTTAAACAGCGTTGCCGGATGTCGATGCTTTATTATCATGGGGAAGCAAATTATTATGCCGTCCTGGGCACAGCCAACAAGCACGAAATCGACCAGGGCTTTTTTGTAAAACACGGGGATGGTGGCGTTGATATTCTGCCTATCGGGCATCTGTATAAAACACAGGTCTATCAGCTGGCTACAAAACTGAATATCCCCGAAGAAATCATCCGCCGCACCCCTACTTCCGACACCTATTCGGCAGAACAGACCCAGGAGGAGTTCTTCTTCCAGCTTCCTTTCCAAGAAATGGACCTGATCTGGTTTGCTTACGAGAATGACTATAATCCTGAAGAAGTGGCAGCAGTAATGGGAAAGACGAGAGAGGACATTTTGCATATCTATGCCAATTTCCAGCGGAAACAAAAAACCACCGAATACCTCCGGCTGATCCCGATCCGGTATTCGTTTTAATACTCTGCAGGACCAAGCCGGCAATAAAGAATGAAATCCCCGATAACGAAACGCAACCCAGCTATTTATGACAGCGATTCCTCAGCGTTTACTTGGAGAAGCATTACTGAATTCAGCGCGTCAGCATCCTTCTAAAACAGCCGTCATCGTTAAAGGGAGCGAGTACAGCTACGATGAACTGCTGAAAGGAGCCTCAAAGATTGCGTCGTACCTTATCAGGTCGGGGCTGCAGAAAGGCGATCGCGCTTTGGTGTACATGCATAATTCGTGGCATTGTATCTTATCCATCTATGGGATTACCCTGGCCGGAGGCGTGTTCCTGGTCATCAACCCGCAAACCAAGGCTGAGAAACTGCACTATATTCTCAACGACAGCGATGCTGCTTTTGTACTTACCGAGGATATCCTGATCAACCTTGTATCAGAGGCTTTGCAGTCGGCCAAAACGGTCAGGGAGATCCTGGCAGCCGGAAATGTAAGACACGGAAAGGCCTCATTCCCGGTTCCGGTTACAGAGATGGAGCAGGTTTTAAACGAAGACTCCGCCGGCAGTCTTCATAGTGTGATCCCCAACGACCTGGCAGCGCTCATCTATACATCCGGAAGCACCGGATTCCCGAAAGGCGTGATGATGACGCACCAGTCAATGGTATTCACATCCTGGAGCCTTATAGAATATCTCCGTCTTCAGGAAAGCGACCGGGTTTTGCTCATCCTTCCGCTGGCGTTTGATTACGGGCTTTATCAATTACTGATGACAATCACGCTGGGTGCCACACTCATCGTCGAACAGTCTTTCACTTTCCCTGCAACCATTTACCGTAGCATTGAGCAAAACCAGCCAACGGTTTTTCCCGGGGTTCCGACTGTTTATGCCATGATGATCGCTGCCAGTAAAAGCAACCATCTTTCATTTCCGTGTATCAGGACAGTCACGAATACGGCCGCTGCCCTTCCGTATGAATTTATAGCAGAATTAAAAAAGATATTTCCCAATGCCCTCATCTTTTCAATGTATGGCCTGACCGAATGCAAGAGGGTGTGCTACCTTGAACCGGAACTCATCGGGATTAAGAAGAATTCGGTGGGCAAGGCCATTCCCGGGACAGAAGTATTCCTTCTCACTCCGGAAGGATTGCCGGCACCTCCGGGTGAACCCGGCATCCTGCATATCCGTGGTCCGCACGTTATGGCCGGTTACTGGAAAAACGAAGCGCTGAGCAATGAAATGCTGAAACCGGGGAAGATCCCCGGAGAGCGGATCTTGTGTTCGAACGATTGGTTCACTATGGACGAAGAGGGGTTCCTCTATTTCCAGGGCAGAAACGACGATATTATTAAGTCAAGGGGTGAAAAGGTGAGTCCGCTGGAGGTTGAAAAAGTGATCCATAAGGTGGAAGGAGTGCGGGAAGCAGCAGTATTCGGCGTTCCCGACTTTGTGCAGGGAGAATCCGTATTTGCCGTTGTGACTACACACAAACCCAATACCCTCACGGAAAAAGAAATTCTTAAAATGTGTGCCAGTCACCTGGAATTGTTCATGATTCCCTCCAGGGTGGCTTTCATCGATGAAATGCCTAAAAGCGCCAATGGAAAAATTGATAAAAAGGCATTAATTAAAATGTTCTCTCAGTGGTAATTATTAAAAAATGCTCAATCTAAAATCCGGATACGGGCAGCTGACAGGCAAAGCCTGGTATAACCTGATAACAGATAAAATTGTATTGAAACCTTGCTGATCCTTTGGGATATTTTTACCAGGATCACGTAAATTTTATTACTTTCTTTTAATCCGGCAATAAAGTAAGACCAGTGAACGCAAAAACAGCAAATTACTTTGTAAAACTCATGAACAGAAAAGCATTCATTTTGTTATTTTTGCTTTGAATGCATTTACCGGATCTACATTTAAAGTTCTTTCCATTTTTCAATTTAATTTATCCAACCCCGGTTCGACCTGGAACCAGAATACAACGGGAAAACTACAGATTCTATGCATACAGCTGAAATGATCAAAGACCGACTGAAAGAATTCATTGTTGAGTCGACTTACACTCCTGCCGAGAAGGTGATGAATGACACCCTCATTTTCGCACAGGGTATTTTTGATTCGATGGGTTTCATTTCCCTTATTAATTATCTGGAAGAGACATTTTCAATAACTGCCGATGATTCAGAACTCCTGGAAGAGAATTTTGAATCCATCAACGCCATCGCCAATTACGTTCAACGAAAGCTTCAATAACCGGTCACGATGTGCGGGATCGCCGGTATATTCAACTATTTCCAGCAAGGCGCCTCATACGAACCTTTATTGGAAGGAATGTTGGCTGCTATCCGGCACCGGGGCCCTGACGAAAGCGGGATCTACACAGGCTATGGTATCGGAATGGGGAGCGCCAGGCTCAGCATCATTGACCTGAATACCGGACAACAACCCATTTCGGATGAATCAGAGAATTTCTGGATCGTTTTTAACGGCGAAATATTCAATTACATTGAGCTCAGGGAAGAGCTGATCCGCCAGGGGATCAGGCTTCGCACACACAGCGACACCGAGGTGATCGTGCAGATGTATGCCATGTATGGCCCTGCCTGCCTCAACAAACTCAACGGACAGTTTGCCCTCAGCATCTGGGACCGAAGAAAACGGGAACTATTCCTTGCCCGCGACCGGGTTGGTATCCGTCCCCTTTTCTACTGGTCGAAACAAGGGGCTTTCTGCTACTGTTCCGAGATTAAAGGTCTATTCACCCTTTCCGGCATCGAAAGGGAACTGCTGCCGGAAAGCCTGGCAGAAATATTCACGTTCTGGACCACCCTCAGCCCTAAGACACCTTTCCGGAACATTCTGGAACTGCCTCCGGCCCATTACATGATCGTGAATGAATCGGGAATCCGGGTAGAGCGGTACTGGCAACTGCAATTTCCTGCAGAAGCAGTCAGGAATGACCTTTCGTTAACCGATGCCATTGACGAATTTACTGATTTGTTCCGTGATGCTGTCAGGATACGCCTCAGGGCCGATGTTCCTGTAGGCGCCTACCTCAGCGGCGGTCTCGACTCCAGCGCCACCACCTCATTCATTCATGAACTGGAACCCGGAATTCTCAATACTTTCTCCATAGGATTCAGGGATGATGAATTTGATGAAACCGCCTTCCAGCAGGAGGCTGCAAGGTACTTTAACACCCGTCACTTTGCCATTGAATGCAAGTCGGAAGATATTGCCGCAAGTTTCCCCGATGCCGTGTGGCACGCTGAATTCCCCATACTCCGTACAGCGCCGGTACCCATGTACCTGCTGTCAAAGCATGTAAGGGAAAATAACATCAAGGTGGTGGTTACCGGTGAAGGGGCTGATGAGTTCATGGGAGGTTATAACATTTTCAAGGAAGCCCGCATTCGCAGATTTTGGGCACGCGATCCGCAGTCAAAACTGAGGCCCCTGCTGCTCAACAGGCTATATCCATACCTGAAGAGTCTGAACGGTGTAAACAACACGGTTCTGAAGATGTTTTTCGGTTATCGCATGGCCGACACAGCGGACCCGCTCTATTCGCATCTCCTGCGCTGGCATAATACATCCCGTCTCCAGTATTATTTTGCAGATGATTTTGCCGCCCCGCTGAGTGGTTATGATCCTTTGAGTCTGTTATACCCTGAGTTACCCGCCGGTTTCATGGATTGGGGCGATCTGGCCCGTTCGCAATACCTGGAAATATCGATCTTCATGTCAGGATACCTGCTCTCGTCGCAGGGCGACCGCATGGCCATGGGTAATTCGGTGGAAGGGCGTTATCCTTTTCTCGATTACCGCCTCATCGAGTTTTGCTCCAAACTTCCCGAAGACTTTAAGCTGAAAGGCCTGGATGAGAAGTATCTGCTGAAGAAGGCCGTGGCAGGACGAATTCCAGATTCCATCGTCAGGCGTACCAAGCAAGCCTACCGGGCGCCTATTGCGCAGGCTTTCCTTGGCCCTTCAGCCCCGGGCTGGATTGCCGACATGCTTTCAGAAACAACCATCAGGGAGATTGGGATATTTAACCCTAAACGGGTAAGTGATCTCGTAAACAAGATCAATTCCGGTGCAAACTATTCTGAAGTAGTACAGATGGCCCTGTCAGGAGTGCTCTCCACGCAACTGGTGCATCAACAGTTCATCCGTCAGCAGACCCCGGTCAAACGTGCACCTCTTCCCGGCTGCAAGCGTGTAGTGGAATCCTGAGCGAAAAATTGCCATCTTTGCAGTCGCAAATCCGATCTTCATGAAATTACCCAAGGGATATACCCGCTGGATCAAGCTTGTCGCGGCATTCACGGGATTGCTGGCAATTGCGCTGGGCTGTGCGACCATTGTCGCGCCGACCGGCGGCGATAAGGACATCACGCCTCCTGAAATGGTCTATTCCAATCCGGTAAACCGGTCTGCCAATTTCAGGAACGATAGGTTGACGCTTACCTTCAGTGAATACATCGAGCTGAAAGACCTGGATAAGTACCTGCTGATCTCCCCCCCGCTGAATAAAGAACCCGAAATGAAGATCAAGAGCCGTTCGCTCATCATAAAATTCAAGGACACGCTCCGAAGCAATACAACGTACAGTCTCTATTTCGGGAACGGGATCGTTGACATTACTGAGAAGAATCCGATGAAGAACTTCTCCTTCGCCTTCTCAACCGGAAATTCAATCGATTCACTCAGTTATGCAGGTAAAGTAGCTGATGCCTTTACCCGGCTGCCGGTAAAAGATATTCTGGTGATGCTCTATACCGCCAACGAGGACTCACTGCCAATGAAAGAACGGCCGGTATATGTATCCCGTACAGGCGATGACGGCAATTTCCTGTTTTCGAGTCTTGCTTCGGGGAAATACAAGATATTCGCCCTCAAGGACGGGAACAGCGACTACCTCTATAACCTGCCTACTGAGCAGATCGCTTTCAGCGACAGCCTGGTGGAGCCCTATTATATTCCGGTTTCCAGGGATACCGGAATCCAGGTGACTACCGAAACCGGTCCTCAGGCGATGATTGACCTCTTCCCTGAACCGGATTCCATCCAAAGGCTTTCCAAAGGAGTGATGACCTCGCCTCACACAATGGCATTATATTTCCGGTATCCGTTGTTTGATCCGGTATTTGAACCATTGAACCTGGAAAATAACACGGACTGGTCGGTGAAGGAATACTCTGCCGCCCGCGATACCGTGACCTGCTGGCTGCTGGGCACCATGCCCGACACGTTACGGGTTAAAATTTCCGACCGGGGTTCGGTAATCGATACGGCAACTGTGGCAACCTTGTTCAAGAGCAAGTCAACAGACAAAGGCAGGAAGCAACAGCCCGCCGACTCAACCCTCAGGTTTTCCGCCTCCACCGCAAGAACGATGACTCTTGACTGGGAAAAGCCCTTCCTGCTCACATTCGCTAATCCGCTTGCATACTTCGACAGTACAGGGATCAGGATCATTCAGGGACCGGAGAAGGATACCGTGACAGCATCAGCCGCTTTTGCAGACCCGATTCACCGAAGGCTGGCAGTAAACCATGCCTGGCAGCCGGGAGTCGATTATGACTTACTCTTTCCGCAAGGGATCTTCAGGGATATTTATGGCCAGGTGAACGATTCATCAAAGACTCACTTCATACCGAAGCCCAAAGAGGACTATGGCATACTACGTATCAGCATGAATCTGAAGAATATCAAACACCCGCTGATCCTGCAGCTTCTCACCGAGAAAGATGCCGTGGTGAAGCAGATCGTTCTCAATGGTTCACAAAAAGTCGATTTCGGAGCGCTTTATCCCGGCAAGTTCAGATTAAAAGCAATCTACGACCGGAACAGCAATGGCCGGTGGGATACCGGAGTATACACAAAGCACATCCAGCCCGAGCGCACGGCTTATTACCCCAAAGTTCTTGAGGTGCGTGCCAACTGGGAGCTGGAAGAAGAATGGAATCTGTAAAATATGCTTTCCGTAGCAGCTGAAGACTGACTGGCAGAACGTCAGGCAGCGTCGTTACAACGGTTGATGCAGCTGATGATCTCCAGCAGTGTGTTATTCTTGAGCGAATAATGGATCTGTTTCCCATCCCTGCGTGATGAGAGGATTCCTTTACCTTTAAGAATGTTCAGGTGGTGAGATGCGGCAGCTTGCTCTATGCGTAACGATTCATATATCTCGGTAACGCTCAGCTTCTTATTGTTACTCAACAATTCAATGATGGCAATGCGCATGGGATGTGCCATGGCACGCAGCTTACTGGCAGCAGCTTCGAGTTTTACGATGTCCAGTTTCAATTGGTCTGACATGGGATTAGATTTTCGGCAAAGATATAAAAATACATAATACAAACATAAATATATACATTTATCTATTGCCTCTCGAAGAGTTTTGTAAAAGAGAACTCATTGCCGTCGAAAAGTCCACGGTCACTCATTTTCAGCTCCGGTATTACCAGCAGGGCCATGAATGAAAGTGTCATAAAAGGAGCCCGCAGCGGACTGCCCAGCTTCCTGACGGCCTCATTCATCGTCACGTAAAGCCTGGCCACTTCTGTACCGTCGGCATCGGTCATCAATCCTGCGATAGGCAGTGGCAATGTCAGCGATTCGGTCCCGTATGTGATGGCAATGCCGCCACGAGCCCCGATCAGCAATCGCATCGCCTTCAGCATCTCCTCATCGGATGTTCCCACGCAGATGAGGTTATGACTGTCGTGGGCCACTGTGGAAGCAATGGCCCCCTTCTTCAGTCCGAATCCCCGGATAAAGCACACAGCCGGAGCAGAGGGATTATAACGGTTCACTACCGCGATCTTCAGGATATCCCTGCCAGTATCAGCCACTACTTCCCCGCTTACCACCGAAGGCTCGAGCAGCAGCTTACCCGTGACCAGCTCACCATCGTATGCCTCGATCACCTTAAGCAAGCCCCGTTCGGCCGGTACCTTCAACTGGGAGGAGCTAACAGCTTCCAGTTCAAAACGGTTGGGTGCCACACAGCTTACCGGCTTTAGCATCGCAACTCCGTCGGCTGCGACTTTCACACCCCCGATATAGGCAGCCTGAACATTGAAATCAATCAAGGAATCACAAAGGATAAAATCGGCATTGTCACCGGGCTGAAGCAGGCCGCAGTCCAGTCCGTAATGTTTTACGGGATTCAGGGTACACGCCCGGATTGCAGCCATGGGATCAAAACCGGCCGCGACAGCCCGCCGGAGCAGGAGGTTCATGTGCCCGTGCACCAGATCATCCGGGTGTTTGTCGTCGCTGCAAAACATGATCTTGTCGGGGTGCGATCCAAGCAAAGGGATCAGGTTGTCGAAATTCCGGGCTGCGCTTCCTTCACGGACCAGGATGTGCATCCCGACGGAGATCTTTTCTTCGGCTTCCTCCAGCGAAATGCATTCATGATCGGTTGAAATGCCTTCGCCGGCGTATGCTTTCAGACCGTCGCCCGACAGTCCCGGGGCATGTCCGTCGATGGGTTTGCCATGATTCCGGGCCGACCGGAGTTTGGCCATCACGGCGGGATCCCGGAAAAGGACACCGGGGAAATTCATCATCTCCGACAGGTATTTGAACTCCGGTTCAGCGATCAGAGCTTCCACCTCTTCGGGGCCGATCACACAACCAGCCGTTTCAAAGCCGGTAGCCGGAACACAGGAAGGCACCCCGAAATAGAAATGGAAGGGTGACTGTTTGCCATTCTCTACCATGAAGCGGATCCCATCGATCCCCAACACATTGGCAATTTCATGCGGATCGGATACGGTCCCTACCGTGCCGTGCACAACAGCCAGGCGCGCAAATTCGGAAGGGACTAGCATGGAACTCTCAATATGCACGTGGGCATCAATCAATCCGGGAAGGATAAAAGGCCCAGGGACACTGTCCGATTTCTCCACCGAAATGATCTTTCCATCTTTTACAGTGACTGTTCCGGGAAAAATGGCGCCGGCAATCACATCCACGATCGTTCCGGCAATTGAAAATGAATTCTCCATGCTGACAGGTTAAAGCTGTTTGCTGTCACAAATCTACCGAAAAATGAGACCTCCTGAAGGTACCCGAGCAGCAAAAAGAGCGGAGAGGTGTTATTGCCCTGACCTGTCCGACGGGATCAAAGCATGCACCGACCGGAAAAATTCTCCCTGACAGCAGAGGAATAACCGCAATTCCGGCATCATTCAAAAGAGTAAGTTCCCGGACACAACGAGCAAGGTACTGGCATCGGTGGGAATTTATCAGTAAATTTGTCCGGAAAGCCCGTATTCATGCATTACCTCACTGCCGACTATATCTTTCCCGTATTTACCGCTCCGCTCAGGGGGGGCATCCTGGAACTGGATGATGACGGGACTGTTGTTGGCCTGCATGAGCGTTCAACGACGGAAAAGGATTATCCCGGATTACACTATTATCCGGGCATACTCTGTCCCGGATTCATCAATTCACATTGCCATCTGGAACTTTCCTGGGCAAAAGGAATGATTGCTCCCTCAGGAGGGCTTGACCATTTCCTGCGGCAACTGGATACTGCCCGGAAGAACATTGACCCGGGCGCTGAAGCAGCAGCCGTCTGGAGAGAAGGCGACATCATGCTGAAATCAGGCACTGTGGCTGTCGGTGATATTGCCAACACCCTTTCAACCGCCGGTTACAAGGATTCTTCTCCCCTGCTGTTCCACACCTTCTGTGAGGCGTTTGCATCCGATCCTCTGAAAGCCCGGTCTGCCTATGAACGGATCGTACAACTCAACAAGACTTTCCTTTCGCTTGAGCGGAATAACCGTTCCTCGGTGGTGCCTCATTCTACCTATTCCTTGTCGGAAGAGCTATTCCGGCTGATAACCGGGCAGGCTTCTTCTCCCTTCGAATTGCTCACCATTCACCACCAGGAATCGGAAGATGAGATGCAGTTTTTCCTTGACGGCAGCGGCCCTATCGCTGACCGCCGCAACTACTATAATCCCGGAATTGCACCTTTCGTTCCGACCGGAAAGCGACCTCTTGAAAGCATAGCGTATTGTTTCCGTCCCGAACAGCCCCTGATGCTGGTCCACAATACCATGAGCACAGCAGGTGACATTGAATTTGCGGAAGGATATTTCCGCAACCTTGCCTGGTGTTTCTGCCCGAATGCAAACCTTTACATCGAAAACCGGCTGCCTTCCTTCAGCCTTTTCCGCGAAAAAGGCGTCCGCATGCTGCTGGGCACCGACAGCCTTGCTTCCAACACTTCATTGTCGATGCTGGAAGAAATGAAGGCCATCCAGTCGGCGTACCCCGAAATACCGACCGAAGAAATGATCGAATGGGCGACAAAGAATGCGGCCGGCTTTTTCGGGTTCGGTCAACTGGGCTCACTGGAGCCAGGCAAACAGCCGGGAGTGGTCTGGATTGAGAATGTGGATCTCCACTCGCTCCGGCTGACGCCCGAGAGCAGATCAACACTTATATGGATGCACGGAAATGACAGTCTATATCAATGAAAAACCGGTAGTGATATTCAGTGGCGCCCGCATCCGCGACGCTGTACTTGCCTATTCTGCCCGTTCCTGCAAGTTATTGCTGAAAGGTAATTTGACTATTTTTGACCGTTTCGGCAACCCTACGGAACCCGACGGCCCCCTGACAGAAGGACAACATTTAACATTAAAAAGAACCCCGATACAATGAGAACTATCATCCGATTCATGATCCTGGCAGTCGTGTTACTCCCGGGAACCAGCCTCCGGCTTGATGCCCAGAAAAGCGGCAAGACAACAGAGATCATCATCCTGCATACCAACGATATGCATGCGAAGATCGACAACATGGGCAAGCTTGCCTATCTGGCCGACAGCCTCAGAAAAATGCATCCTTATGTGTTCCTTTTTGCCGCCGGCGATAACTTCACCGGAAATCCTGTTGTGGACATGGTGGAGGACAAGGGTTATCCGATGATCGACCTGATGAATCGCTGTGGTTTCAATCTCAGTGCTATCGGGAATCATGAATTTGACCTTGGGCAGGATCAGTTCAATGCCCGCAGGAAACAGGCCAATTTCCCGTTCATCAGTTGCAACATCGATGCCTCCGGGGCAAAGCTGAAGCAGCCTGAACCTTATTATATCCTGAAAGCCGGCAAGGTGAAGATTCCTGTCCTGGGCATCATTCAACTCGGAGAGAACGGTCTCCCCGACTCCCACCCTTCCAGGCTCGAAGGACTGAAATTCACCGACGGCATCCGGAAAGCAGCCGAATTCAGCAAACTGAAAAAGAAATACGGGATGCTGATCGCCCTCACTCATCTGGGAGTTGAGATGGATGAGCCGCTGGCTAAGGCCATGCCCCAGCTTGACCTGATCATCGGCGGTCACTCTCATACCATGATGACACAACCCATGATGGTTGGCGATGTGATGATCGTCCAGACCGGTTCGGGACTTAAAAATGTAGGCAAGACCACGCTGGTGGTCAGGGATAAGAAGATCGTCCGCCGGACCTATGAGCTGATCCCGCTTGCCTCCATCACCGGGACCAATCCGGAGGTTCAGGCTTTAATCGACAAATACAACGACAACCCTGAGCTCAACAAGGAAATAGCCATTGCTGAAGCACCGCTCGAAGGTGAGGACGAACTGGGAAGCATGATGACGGATGCTATCACCAGCAGGCTAAAGGTGGATTTCGCCTTTCAGAATGTAGGCGGTATCCGTATTTCGAACCTTCAGAAAGGCGCAATCCGGCTGAAGGATGTATACCGCCTTGACCCGTTCGGCAACCTGGTGGTGACCTACACCATGAATACAGAGGAGATCAAATCATTGATCTGCAATGCTTTTAACCGGGGCAAGGCCATTGACCTCGAGGTGTCGGGGATGAGTTATACCATTGTGACCGATGATCAGGGGAACTGTAAGGATGTGATCATGAAGGACAAGGCCGGCAAGCCCCTGGATGCTGCCAAAGAATACAAGGTCGGCGTGAACAGCTATATCGCCGCCAGTTACAAGTTCGACCACCGCGATCCCGGCACAACCACATATACCACGAGTGCACAGGCTCTTATAGAATATCTTCAGGAAGTGAAGAAGGTGAACTATGCCGGAGTGAAACGGGTGAGCGTGAAGGGGAAGTAGAGAAGCCAGAGCCTGGCGGGGCGTGCGATAGTCATACGCGATGGTCATACGGTAGCCATTCGATCGTCATACAATAGTCATTCGGTGGTCATGCGATAGCCATTCAGTAGCCATTCATGGTCAATCGTAGTAAATTCTTTTATCTTTTTCCTTTTATCTTTTGTCTTTTATAAGCAAAG
>CAZJCG010000003.1:0-154670 GCA_964544545.1 uncultured Lentimicrobiaceae bacterium
CGATCCCGCTACTAAGCCCCTTATGGGGCTTTTTTTTTATGGATTATTGCGTTTATACTGCGGCTGAACAGTTTTGCCAAATGAATTTTTCGGAACATGCTCAGTATTACTGACTCTAATCAGCTTTGCTTCGACTCAAAGAGTCCCCTTTGGGGCAAACCTGTTAAGATTCAGTAGATATTGTATTCAAAGTCAACGGACAAGATCTATAGCGGGTACACTTCATCTCTGATATCCCGGTTCAAGTCGCATAATTCCCTGGCGAAAAAGGGGTGGACGATTCAATATCGGCCATGGGAAGTCATATTCTGTGAGTTTTATAAAGATAAAGACCAGGCAAGGGATAGAGAGAGCCGGTTAAAGGGTGGACAGAGAAGAGCATGGATAAAAAGAGTAATGTATGATACATGTTGCAGAGCTGGTTCATCTGTTGACAGGCCCTCATACATTGGTTGCTGAGTATGGAAGTTCTATAAGTTGTATGAAGAGGTTCAATGCATATTATCTGTATTTTCGGGTGTTAATTGCTGAGAAGGATTATTCTGCTCTTTGATTGCAGCAGCAGCCTGTCAGCATCTTCCGGAATAATTCTATGACCTGCCGATGAGAACACGTTGCCTTTTAGTTGCATTGATCCTTCAAATCCCATTTCTGCTTTTTGCCCAGAGTCGCACTGTTCGTCCGGGGGAGGCATTCTGGAAAGAAGACTTTTCCTCAGGGAAGATACCCGATAAATGGATGGTTAAAGCGCTGAACGACAGCAGCATTGTCTGGGAAATCACTGACCAGCCATTTCCCGGATCATTTGGTTATGACCAGCAGGCACCGCCGATTGCATCCTCAAGCAGAGGATATCATCTGCAATGTGCGCCCGGAGTGAAAGTGGACAGATTTTACCGCCGTTGGGAGAAGGCCGGGATTTCTCCGGATACCTACATTCAGACTGCTCCCATCGACTGCCGGGGAAAGCATTTGGTTGACCTGAAATTTCAGCAGAACCTCAAATGGAACGATTGGGCGAAAGTCAGACCTGGCGGGGGACTCATGGTTGGAGTATCGAACAATGGGAAAGACTGGAAAGAGTTCGACGCAAGGTTCGATATAACCTCAGAAGCCGACTGCCCTAATCCTATGAATGTGGAGCTGAACATTTCCGCTATTGCTGCCATGCAGGATTCGGTCTGCCTCCGTTTTTTCTGGCGCGGGATCTATGCCTGGTACTGGATGGTGGATGATATTGAATTGTGTGAGGCCCTGGAATCAGACCTTTCTGCCTCATCCCTGGTCTCTCACCCTGTGAAAAACAACGTGTTCACATCGAATGAAGTTTTCCGCTTCAATGTGGTGAACCTCAGCGCAAAAGAAATCTGTAAACCGTTTGATTGTTACCTGAAAATCGATAACCGGCAACCGGTAAAAACAACTGTTCCTTTTTCCAACCACAACCCCTTCGGGATCGTTGACACGGTTTCAGTGGCATTTCCTGCCGCGGACCTGACCGATTACGGGATACATTCTGTTTTGTTTTATACGGACCTGGAAGGAGATAGCCGTAGGGAAAACGATACCCTGGAACTGCAACTATTTTCCCGCGCCTATGAATTGGGCCCCGTTACAGGTATTGAACAGCGCGGACACCAGGTAGAGATCTCCTGTCACAACGCGAGAATCTTCGTTGACTTCTGCAGGGAGGATATTTTCCGGATTCAGATGGCCTATAACGGGCAGTTCGCTGACCCCGCAGGTAAAGATATTGTCATCAGCAAGCCAGACAATAATCCTGTTGTTCATTTAAAGGATGCCGGAAACTATTACCTGATCAGCACAGAGCAGGCTGCTTTGCGCGTTTACAAGGATTCTCTGCGGTTCGAGCTGTATAAAAGCGACAACTCATCATTGATCTGGGCTGAAAATAAAGGCCTTACCTATGGAGAGGAAACTATCCAGTATCTGAAGCGGGCAAGGGACGAATATTTCTATGGAGGTGGCATGCAGAACGGCCGTTTCTCGCACAGGGATAAAACGATAAAACTCGCGATCGACTGGAATTGGGAAGAAGGAGGAAATCCGAATCCGGCACCTTTTTATATGAGCACCATGGGCTATGGAGCATTGAGGAATACTTATGCTCCCGGGGAATACTCGTTTAAAGACACCGTCAGGCTGTCGCACAAGGAATCCCGATTCGATTGCTATTATTTCACCGGCGAATCCCTGAAAGATCTGCTGAATGATTATACAGATCTTACAGGCAAGCCATTCCTGCCTCCGCGGTGGGCTCTCGGAATGGGTGATGCGAACTGTTACAACAGGGGCGCAAATAAATCGAGAAACACAACCGGCTATAAGGGAACAACTCCGGATGTGATCCCACTGATAGCTGACAAGTATATTGAACATGATATGCCGCGTGGGTGGATACTTCCCAATGATGGTTACGGCTGTGGTTATACCAGACTGGATTCGGTAGTTACGGAACTTGCCAAACGAGGTTTTCATACAGGTTTATGGACCGAAAACGGTGTGGAAAAGATCGCCCGGGAAGTGGGAGAATACGGATCACGACTATGCAAACTGGATGTTGCCTGGGTTGGAAACGGCTACAAGTTCGCAATCGACGGGTGTAAGGCTGCATATGATGGTATTGAAAACAACAGCGATGCGAGAGGGTTTGTCTGGTCGGTTTGCGGCTGGGCAGGCACTCACAGGAACTCTGTTGTCTGGACCGGCGACCAGAGCGGTTCATGGGATTATATACGCTGGCACATCCCTACCGTTACAGGATCCGGATTATCGGCGCAAAACTGTGCGACCGGAGATATCGATGGCATTTTCGGGGGGAGCCCCAAAACCTTCACCCGCGATCTGCAATGGAAATGCTTTACGCCGGTGCTGATGTCCATGTCAGGTTGGGCACCTCAGGATAAACAACCCTTTGTACATGGAGAGCCTTATACATCCATCAACCGGAGCTACCTAAAACTCAGGATGAGGCTGACCCCGTACATGTATTCTCTGTGTCATGAGGCAGCGGTGACGGGTGTGCCGGCAGTGCGGGCCATGGTACTGGAATATCCGGAGGATATGGTTTGCAGGGGCGACGAGGTGAATTACCAGTTCATGCTGGGCAAGAGTCTGTTGGTTGCTCCCGTTTTCCGGGATGAAGAAGTGCGCGACAGCATCTATCTGCCGGCAGGAGATTGGTTTGACTACTGGGATGGCAGGAAATATGAAGGTGGCAAGTTGTTAAGCAAATATCCTGCGCCCCTTTCAAAGTTGCCGGTATTTGTGAAAGCCGGGTCTGTGATTCCCATGTATCCACAAATGAATTTTGACGGGGAACGTCCTGCCGACACCCTGACACTGGATATCTATCCGGGAAATGATGCTTCTTTCGAATTATACGAAGATGATGGCTCTACCCGTGAATACCGCGACGGGGCATTCTCCCTAACACGAATTAGTTTCCAGAACACTGGGACAGGTGATCAGGAAATCGTTGTCGGGGCGGCTGATGGTGAATTTAAAGGAAGATTGAAGGAAAGAGCATACATCGTAAAACTTCATGGAAATGAAATCCCTGATAAGGTTTACATACAGAATAAAAAAATCCAGCGTTACCGGAGCATGGATCTGTTCAGAAAAGGAGGGGAAGGCTGGTGCCTGATGACTGACGGGCAACCGATTCTGTATATAAGAACGAATTTTTATCCCACCGGCAGTGAAATAACCATCAGTGTAAAGAGATAATCCGACTGTAAATCAGTTTCCTGCAGCCCGGTCTTCTTCGTCCTGGATCAGCGTAGCATCTTTCAGGACGTCATTCACCAATTGTTTGAGCTCGGTGATGATCAGCAATTCGCTGCTGCTTCTGTCGGGTGAGTTTTCCATTACCTCCTGAAGGCGCTTGTACTCTTTGTTCAGGCGATCGTTGGCGGTCTTATAGAAGTATCCAAGGAAATTCTCGTTGTAATCCCTGAAGAGTCTGTAGAGGTATGTCAGGTATTCTTTCCGGTTATTCTGCTGGATGTAAACATTCAGAAATGCCTGATAATCCTTGTCGGAAAGGATCCTGCCACTGGCCGCTTCCTGATCGGTAGATGTCATTTTCAGAATGTTTGTTACTGCCCTTTCTTATTCTGTATTTTCCGGCCCCAGCGTACCAGTACTTCCTGCACATCTTTAAACCGGATCGGCTTTGAAAGGTAATCAACCATTCCGGCTTCAAGGAAACGTTCACGGTCGCCGGGCATGGCATTAGCCGTAATTGCTATAATATAAGGTCTTTCACCTTCCGGATACTGGTCGAGGATAGCAGAGGTGGCCTCCATGCCGTTCATGATGGGCATCTGCACATCCATCAGGATGATGTCGTACTTCTTGTTCTCCATCATATCCAGCACCTTCCGGCCATTATCGACGGCATCGATATTGTAGCCCATCTTTCGCATCAGCGTGATGACCAGTTCCTGGTTGGTATAATTATCTTCAGCCAGCAGGATGTTAAGCGGGAGCTTATCGGAAAGTTTCTTGTCGAAATTGTGATCGGCCTCCATCTTTTTTCTGTTGCGTGCTTCGGCTATAACGCTGAGCACCAGGTCGAAAAGTTCAGCCAGCTTAACAGGCTTGGTCAGTTGTGCGTCAAACAGGTCAGGCGGAAGGTTGCTTATCTTTCCGACCGATGAAACGAGAACAAAAGGAATATCACCTTTGAACGGTATTTCCCTGATTGCCTTTGCCAGTTCTACACCGGTCATTTCGGGAAGTTGCATGTCGATGATCCCGAGGTCGAAGTAGCTCTCTTCGTTATCGATGATGCGCAACGCTTCTTTAGCGGTGGCGGCATTGTATGTCTTCATTCCCCAGGAATCGAACTGGACACTGAAGATCTGCCGGGTGGTCGGATCACTGTCAACAACCAGCACCCTGTTGTTTTTTAACTCCGGAATCTGACCGCGGATGTATAGCTTGGTAGTGGGAGTTTCGGCGATTTTCAGGCGGACAGTGAAATAGAAGGTAGAACCTCTTCCGGGAGTGCTTTCGGCCCACATCCTGCCTCCCATAAGTCCGACAATATGCCGGGCAATGGCAAGGCCCAGGCCTGTACCGCCGTACCGACGGTTGGCAAAGGATTCACCCTGTGTGAAGGCTTCAAAGATCTGTGACAGTTTTTCTTTGGGAATGCCGATCCCGCTGTCCTTGACGGAAATGAGTATTTCGCAGTATTCTTTTGTTTCAGTCCCTTTTTCTGCCGAAATGAAGATCTCACCTTCGTCTGTAAATTTAATGGCATTGTTCACGAGGTTCCCGATCACCTGCCTCAGCCTTTTCATATCACCAACCAGGTATGGCGGAACATCCGGCTGGAGCATATACAGCAGGTCGACACCTTTATCAATTGCTTTCTGGGCATAAACATCCAGAGACTCTTCAATGCACTTCCGCAACTCAAACGAGTTTTCGTCAAGAGTGAGTTTGTCTGCCTCGATCTTGGAGAAGTCCAGGATGTCGTTGATGATCCCCATCAGGTTATCTGCACTTACCCGCAAGGTCTCCAGATAGTTGTGCTGTTCCGGAGTGAGCTTCGTGTCCATCAGAAGGCTGGTCATGCCGACAACACCGTTCATGGGTGTGCGGATCTCGTGGCTCATCATCGACAGAAAGTCACTCTTGATCCGGTTTGCTTTTTCGGCGAGCGCTTTAATCTCTTCAGCATCCTGTTCAAGGGATTCAATATCTTTCAGCTTCGAAAGTTCTGATTTTAAGCCGGAGTTTTCGGCCATCAGCCTGTCAATTTCCTGCTGCAAGCGGGATGTGTCGTTGGTGTCGGAGGTCATGCAAATAATGTTGGCAATTTGTAAAGCAAATATATGAATTTAATGATCAAAACTGCTTTCATGATTTTTCTGTAAATCTGACACTTTCGTTGAGTTATACCATTGCTTTTTTATTTTCGACGTATAGATGATGCATGCAACGGTATGATTGTATCTGCATGATAAATGCTTCGCTTTCTGTCGCGATTCATAAAAAAAAGCTGTCCCACGGATGAGACAGCTTTTTACTGAAGTGCATACAGGTATTACTTCCGGTATTCGTCGATGATATCCTTTACTCCATCCGGTGCCACCCTTCCGTAAACCTTATCACCGACCATCACCACAGGTGCCAGTCCACATGCGCCTACGCACCGCAGGCAACTGAGTGAAAATTTACCGTCGGGAGTGGTTTCACCGACCTTAACATTGAGGGCCCGTTTGAACTCATCCAGGACCTTTTCGGCACCCCTCACGTAACAGGCGGTCCCCATGCAAATGCTGACTGGATGTTCACCTTTGGGGTTCATTGTGAAGAAAGAGTAAAAGGACACAACGCCGTATACGTGTGCAACAGAGGTTTTAAGCTCGGAAGCGATGACCTCCTGGACTTCTGCCGGCAGGTATCCGAAAAGCCCCTGAGCCTTATGCAATACATTGATCAGCTCACCCTTGTCGTTGTTGAATTCCCTGCAAATGGCCTTCAACTGGTCCAGCTTTTCCTGATTTAGTTTTATTTGAATGCTTGCCATAACGATTCTTCTTAGAATTAATGAATGTTTCGCTTTTGATTACTCGATTTCCACCGGTTTGCTCTTGTCGAAATAATGGGTGTGCAAGAGGTGATGCGACTTATGGCCGCAAGGTTTGCCGAGGAATTCTTCATACAACTGCTGGATGTATGGGTTCTCATGCGATTTCCTGATGGGTTTGCTGATATCTTCGCGATAGATAGCGGCTGTTCTTGCTTTCAGGATTGAAGAATCTCCATGGTGCAGGGGCTGTCCGCCGCCTCCGATGCATCCGCCCGGGCAGGCCATGATCTCGATGGCATGGAAATCAGCCTTGCCTTCCCTGATCTGTTCAAGTAATTTTCGTGCATTTCCTAAACCGTGAGCGATACCAATCTTAATTGGCGTGCCATCGAAATCGACGGTTGCCGAACGGATCCATTCCATCCCCCGGAGCTGTTCAAAGTCTACTTTTTCCAGCTTCTTTCCGGTGAATACTTCGTAAGCGGTACGCGTAGCAGCTTCTATAACACCACCGGTTACACCGAAGATCACACTGGCGCCGGTTGATTCTCCCAGCGGACGGTCGAAATCATCATCCTGCAGGCTGGTAAAGTCAATGCTGGCCTGTTTGATCAGGTGGGCTAGTTCACGGGTCGAAACAGCATAATCCACATCCGGGTTTCCGTCAACTTTGAACTCTTCCCTGGAACATTCATATTTCTTTGCCAGGCAGGGCATGATTGAAACAACAACCATATTCTCCCGTTTGATGCCGAGTTTGTCAGCAAAATAGGTCTTGGCTATAGAGCCGAACATCTGCTGCGGTGAGCGGGCCGTCGATGGAATATCTATCATATCAGGGAACTGATGTTCAAAGAAATTCACCCAACCCGGGCAGCACGAAGTGAGGATCGGCAGTTTCACCGTCTTGTCACCGTTCAGATGGCGTGAAATCCTGTCGAGCAGTTCTGTGCCTTCTTCCATGATGGTCAGGTCGGCTGCGAAGTCGGTATCGAATACATAATCAAATCCCAATCTGCGTAAGGCGGCAACCATTTTACCAGTGACCAGCGTGCCGGGTTCCAGTCCAAATTCTTCACCCAGTGCGGCACGTACGGCCGGAGCTGTCTGAACAACTACAGTCTTGGTTGGATCAGCCAAAGCCCTGATGACTTTATTGGTATGGTCAACCTCGGTAAGGGCTCCTGTGGGGCAGACTGCTACACATTGTCCGCAGTAGGTGCAGACACTGTGGTCGAGGTTCATTTCAAAGGCGGGTGCTACAACAGCCATGAAGCCGCGGTTCACTCCGGAGAGAACGCCGACGGTCTGAACTTCATTGCACATCATTTCGCAGCGGCGGCACATGATACATTTGTCCACATCGCGGATGATAGCCGGTGAAGTATCTTCCCTGTAAGTCGACTGTTCTCCCTGATACCTGATCTCCCTGATGCCCATTTCCTGGGCCAGGGTCTGGAGGTCGCAGTTGCCGCTTTTCGGACAGATAAGGCAATCGGTCGGGTGATCGCTCAGGATAAGTTCCATAACGGTTTTCCTGGCATTGAGGACCCGGATATTATGTGTGTTTACCTCCATGCCTTCCATGCATTCTGTAACACAGGCAGGGGCGAGGTTGCGGCGGCCTTTGACTTCAACGACACAGACCCGGCAACCGGCAGGTTTATTGGTTATTTCAAGATCATGAAGATGTAAATAGCAGAGCGTCGGGATGTTGACATCGATGGTTCGGGCTGCATCCAGAATTGTCGTGCCTTTTTCAACTTCAACGACTTTATTATCTATAGTTAACTTGATCGTTTCCATGGTGATTCCTCTCAATTATTTGATGAAAACTGCATTGAATTTACATTTTTCCATACAGGCGCCACACTTGATGCAGGCAGACTGGTCGATGATATGAACGCCTTTGCGTTCTCCTGAAATTGCATTCACCGGGCAGTTGCGTGCACAAGCCGTACAACCAACGCAATTCTCAGCATCAATAAAATACTGCAACAGCGCTTTGCATTGTCCGCTCGGACATTTTTTGTCAACCACATGAGCCAGATACTCGTGGTAGAAGTTATCAAGGGTCGACAGTACCGGATTAGGGGAGGTCTGACCGAGTCCGCACAGTGAGGTGTCCTTGATCACATGACTCAGGTTGCGCAGGTTGTCCAGGTCTTCCATGGTACCATTACCTTTGCAAATCTTCTCAAGTATCTCGATCAGTCGTTTGTTACCGATACGGCAGGGTGAGCACTTACCGCAGGATTCCTCCACAGTGAAATCGAGGTAGAACTTGGCGATCGACACCATACAGTCGTCTTCGTCCATTACGATCATCCCGCCTGAACCCATCATGGAACCGGCTGCAATAAGGTTGTCGTAATCAATCGGAGTATCCAGGTGCTTGGTGGTAAGGCATCCTCCTGAAGGGCCTCCGGTCTGGACAGCTTTAAACTGCTTGCCGTCCTTGATGCCGCCGCCGATCTCAAAGATAACCTCCCTCAGGGTGATGCCCATGGGTACTTCAATCAGACCGACATTGTTGATCTTTCCGGCAAGTGCGAACACCTTGGTTCCGCGTGATTTCTCGGTCCCGATGCTGGAAAACCATTCGGCACCCCGATTGATGATCACAGGCACGTTAGCAAAGGTCTCCACATTGTTCACATTGGTAGGTTTGGCCATGTAGCCGGATACCGACGGGAACGGGGGCTTAACGGTAGGTTCACCGCGGAGACCTTCCATAGAGTGGATCAAAGCTGTCTCTTCACCACAGACAAAGGCGCCGGCACCATAGCGTAATTCAATATCAAAACTGAAGCTGGTTCCCAGGATGTTGTTACCGAGAAGACCATATTCACGCGACTGGTTGATGGCTATTTTCAGTCGTTCAATAGCAAGAGGGTATTCGGCACGGATATATACCAGCCCTTTGGAAGCGCCGATGCAATAACCGCAAATGGCCATGGCTTCTATTACGGAGTGCGGGTCGCCTTCCAGGATCGAACGGTCCATGAATGCTCCGGGGTCTCCTTCGTCGGCGTTGCAGACCACATATTTCTGATCGGCTTTGGAAGCCCGTGTGATCTCCCATTTGAGACCGGTAGGGAAGCCTCCGCCACCGCGGCCGCGAAGCCCGCTCTTCTTCATGAGTTCAATTACCTGCTCAGGGGTCATTTCGGTGAGACACTTTCCAAGAGCCTGGTATCCATCGCGTCCGATGTACTCATTAATATTCTCCGGATCGATGAATCCGCAATTGCGCAAAGCAATCCTGAGTTGCTTCCGGTAGAATCCCATGTGTTTCGAATCGGTAACCTTTTCTTCCGTCTCCGGATTTACATAAAGCAACCGCTGAACTTTCCTTCCCTTGATCAGGTGCTCCTCAACAATCTCTTTGGCATCCGAGGGCTTAACCCGGGTGTAGAAAGTGTTATCAGGCATCACCTTAACAATAGGTCCTTTTTCGCAGAATCCAAAACAGCCTGTAGTAATTACCTGGACTTCATTTTCAAGTCCTTTGGCGGCAATCTCGGATTTCAGATTGTGAAAAAGGCCTTCACTTTCTGAAGCCCGGCAGCCGGTGCCCCCACAAACGAGCAAATGCATTGTGTATTTTGCCATATCTAATTCCTCCTTAGGTTTACTTGTCATCAACTGATTCGTAATTCACCGGGATGATCCCATCGACGAGTTCACCGTTCTTGATGTACTTTTCGATGATCTGATCAGCTTTCCGGCTGTCAACATATCCAAACACGATCGGTTCCTTGCCGGGAAGGGTAACCTCGATGGTGGGTTCGGCATAGCAGTAACCCATGCAACCCGTCTGGGTCACAACCGAAGGAATATTGCGCTTGTCGAGCTCGGTGATCAGGTAATCCATAACGGTTTTAGCACCCGAGGCAATTCCACAGGTAGCCATTGCCACTCGAATCTGGACCAACTGTTCCGGATTGTCGCTCCTTTCCCGAAGAGTCATCTTTTGCTGAACTTCGGCTTTGATTTTTCGCAAATCATCTAACGATTTAATTGTTGCCATTTTGTGCAATTTTGATATTGGTGTATGGTAAGTAATTTTTTACTGGATCAATTGCCTGATATTTTCGTCGATCATCTGTTTGAGCAGGGGGTATACGCCTGGATCCTCAATCCGAACATCTTCAAGTACATTTTTTACTTCCCTGGTGTCAAACTCGTAGCTCCCTTTTTCTGTATGGTAATTCAGACAGAAATCGATCGTTGGATTTCCGCAGGCAAGCTGGCAGATGGTTCCGGCCAGGTCTCCTTCGGGGAGAAAGTCCAGATGATTGCTGACGAAACTTGCCTCCAGCGTGGTTCCTTTACCGGGAATTGAAAGGATTGTAAATGTACCTCCTGTCCTTTCAGCATTCTGTTTTAACAGTGGAATACCCAGGCCAACTTTCCGGGTGGTGCGGGATGTAAAATACGGATCCGTCACCCTTTCAACAGTTTCTTTGTCCATTCCGCATCCGTTATCGGTGATCCGGAGCAGATACTTATTACTGCCTGTCGTAGCATCGATTTCGATACCTATCAGCGAAGCGCCTGCCCTGATGGAGTTCTGCACAATATCCATGATATGGAGCGAAAGGTCTTTCATCGGGCATTTGCATGAATTCTGGCAGGTGAAAGCAACGCCTGCCGGATGTTGTTGAAACTGATTTCTTCCAGTTCGAATCCGGTAAAGCAGGTACCGATCTGGTCAAGTTGGTGTGCATCGGAATTCCGGAGCACTGATTTCCCGGTATGGTTCACCAGCATCTGCTGTAGCAGGGTTTCAGTGGCATACTGCGATACCTCAAATCCATCGGCACGTATGTCGGCAGGTATAAATCCCAACTGGCTGATGATGCTGAATCGTGACTTGTCGATATGTGCCGGGATGAACAGACCGTTGAGCCGGTGAACAACTGATTCAGTTTCTTCGAGACCTGAATCTAGCGCCGAGATCAGCAGCCGGGACTCCTGCATAAGGATATTTTCTTCTGCATCCACTACCACCTGATGCCCGAAGCGTTCAGGATCATTGGGGATATCTGGTAGGTGTTCATCCAGGTATGACTGGAATTCAAGTAATTGATCATCTCTTTCAAAGAACGCCAGGCAATGTATTTCTTCTCTTGTTGTGATCTCAACCCCCATCATCAAATAGATTCCGGCTGATTCTGCTATCTCCCTGGTGACAAAGCAGTGTCGGGTTGAGTTGTGATCGGTAATTCCGAGTATATCGAGTTTTTTTTCCTTAGCTTTTTTTACGATGTTAACCGGGCTCATCTCCAGGCTGCCACATGGCGAAAGCACTGTATGGATATGAATATCGGCCCGGAATATTTGCATTGTTATTTTGTTAGCAAGTTAAAGATTTTTGCGGAGATTTCAAATGCGGGATCATCTGTTCCCAACACAGGGATGCCTTCCAGTTCAGCCTGTGCAAGCATATCGGCTTCGGGCTCCAGGCTTCGGACCAGCAGCACTGCTGACAGATCTTTCAATGAGGCAACTGCCAGTACGTTTTTGTGGGTCTGGAGGGTGATCCAGAGTTTTCCCTGCTCAGCATGACCCATAACATCGCTCAGGAGGTCACTCGAATAACCACCGGTCACAGTCCTGTTCATCCCTCTGGTGCCTCCATAAACCCTGAGATTCAATGATTTTACAAGTTCTTCTACCTTCATGGCTGATTGTTGTTTAAAATTTATCGTTTCCCCAAATTTCTTTCAGAAGTCTGAGCGATTCTTCCGGATCGAGTTCACCGCTATGCTCCCTTGCTTTTTGGATGAAGATGCAGTGCCGGATGGAGGCTTCGCCGCGGACGATGTCGTTTGCGAAAGCCTGGCAGTTAGGTGCCCCGCATGCTCCGCAATCGGTCAGGGGAAGGAGGTCCATCAGCTGTTGCACTCTGTCCATTTTTATCATCGCTTCCGACATATCTTCATCCAGAACCATCATCGATCTGGGTTTTATTTCGCGGATAAAACTCCTGCGTTTGAGATAGTCGTCGTATTTGTGTATTTCACCTTCTTCGGTGGCGGGGCTTTCTTCTTCCGGATGCTTTCGCAGTCGTTCAACTACCAGGAACCTGTTGGTTGTCACCAGGACACCACCGGCACAGCTTTCGTCACAGGCTCTGAGTTCCAGGAAATCGACTCCGTTGATCTCATTGTTTTCCAGTTTTTCCAGGAACTCCATCACGTTATGGATCTCATCGATAGCCAGGCACCTGCCGGGCAGGTGGTCGGCTTCCCCGTTTGTGAGAGTCCAGCGGAGCGCCCTGCCCGACAACACAGGATTGCTGATGTCGGTGGCAGGAGATTGCTTTTTATTCCTCAGATAGAGGTTGATCTTATTGAAGATGAAATCCATATTGATCACCCCGGTGATCATGGAATAATCCTCTCCGACCGGGCTCTTGATTGCAGCGATCTTTGCGGCACAAGGTGTGATGTAAAATACCCCGACCTCAGCAGGATTCACCCCCTGATCGGTAAGGAGCTTACGGGCATATAAAGCCGTAATATCCAGAGGCGGTTTCAGCAACATGATATTGGAAACCAGGGAGGGAAATTTAACCTGTATCAGGCGGATGATGGCTGGACAGAATGAAGATATCAGGGGTGTGGTATCCGGGTGATTTCCGGCGTACTCTTTCATCTGCTCCAGTAGCAGGTCAGTCCCCAGTTCGACCTCAAAAATATGGGTGAAACCTATCTCCAGGATTGCCCTGTAGATATCCTCACGAGGTATATATTTGGGAAACTGGCCGGTAAGAACGGCAGGGACAAGAGCGATGCGGTAATTGTATTCCCTGATCTTGTTGAAATCGTCGTGGTCGATATGGATGGCATGGACGGGGCAGGCTTTGAAACATTCGCCACAGTCGACGCAGCGGTTTTCATAAAGAACGGCTTTTCCTTTCCTCAGACGAATGGCTTCAGTCGGGCACACATTCATGCAGTGGGAGCAACCTGTGCAGATCTCTTCCCTGATACGCAAAGCATGATGAAAATGACGTGCTTCCATTCCTGTTTTTACTTACCTGTTAAAAAGACTACAATCTCCAGTTCCGTTCCTACATTTACTTCACTCTGAATATGCAGATGATCTGCATTTTTCTTAATGTTCTGCAATCCCATCCCGGCGCCAAATCCCATCTCTCTGACCTTTTGAGAGGCTGTTGAATAGCCGGCTTTCATGGCAGTTTCAATATCCGGGATGCCAGGCCCTTTATCACTCAGTACTATCCGGACTTTCTCCTTGTCAAGGTCAATATTGATCACTCCTTCATACGCGTGGGCAACGATGTTCACTTCAGCCTCATATAAGGCAATTACGATCCTTTTTATGAGGGCCGGGTCAACATTCAGCTGCATCAGCACTTTCTTGAACTGGCTTGATGCGACGCCGGCATTTGTAAAATTACCTCCTTCGACGTGATAGGTGAAATGCATTAGCCCTGGCGTTTAATAGACCGGTTCAAGTCCGGCATCAAAAAGGAGTCCGCTGGCCCTGAACATGGAAAAGCGGCATTCCAGCAATACAATATTGTTTTCCCTGGCAAGTTGAATCATCTCAGGGGTGGCTTTCTTATTTCTGACCAGCACAATGTTGGTTACATCAGCCATCTCAGAGGTCCGGATTGTTTGAATATTGGTAAGACCCGTGAGAAGCAGCAGGTTATTTCGGTTTACCGTCAACACATCACTCATCAGATCCGATGCAAAAGCAAAGCTGATCTCGCGGTCCAGGTTTTCCAAACCGCAAACCACGTTAGCTTCCAAAATCCTAACTATATCCTTCAGTTTCATCTTTCTGTATATCAGCGATTCTCAATGATTTTCTATCCAAAAATCACCTTTAAACCACTCCAGGTTTTCTGATGCAAAAGTATATCAGTTTTATCTATCTGACAACTGATTTGTTATTATTTTCACAATGTTAATTAAATAACAATAAATTTAGAAAAATTCTAAATAACAAAGAGTTGAGTCGTGCAGTACACAAAAAAAGAACAGAGCCGGAAATCAACCGGCTCTGTTTTACTAAGATACTCTGGTGGTTGGTTAATACCTTTTCCGTACTTTGTAATGTGTATGGAGAAGTTCATGCGATTTATGGCCAAGAGGGGTCCCCAGGTAGTCTTTATAGACTTCGGTCACTTCCGGGTTCTCATGCGATTTTCGGATTGACATACCCATATCTTCGTCGTAAATGGCTTCTGCCCGTTTACGGCGAATATCCGGTGATGTCGGGATAGGTTGTCCGCCTCCGCCGATGCAGCCACCCGGACATCCCATGATCTCGATGAAATGGTAGTTGGCTTCACCCTTTTGGACACTTTCCATCAGCTTCTTGGCGTTGGCAAGGCCGTGGGCGACGGCGACGTTCAGTTCGACGCCTTCGAGAAAATTCCATTCGGGTACCGTATTCTTGATCTTGATGGATGCTTCTTTCACTCCTTCCATCCCTCTGACCGGTTTGATGTTCAGGTTGGTGAAGGGGACTTCATTTCCGGTAACGAGTTCATAAGCTGTCCGCAGGGCAGCCTCCATTACGCCTCCTGTTGCCCCGAAGATCACGGCGGCACCGGTCGATTCTCCAAGGATGCTGTCGTAATGCTCATCTTCCAGTTTATCGAAGTCAATACCGGCTTGTTTCACCATCATGGCAAGTTCGCGGGTGGTGAGCACATAGTCCACGTCTTTAAATCCGCTGTCGCGCATTTCCGGACGGTTGCATTCAAACTTCTTGGCTGTACAGGGCATGATTGATACTACAACCATGTTCTCAGCCTTGATATTGATCTTATCGGCATAGTACGTCTTGGCCAGTGCACCGAACATTTGCTGGGGTGATTTGCAGCTTGACAGATTGTCGAGCAGTCCGGGGAACATATGTTCCTGAAATTTGATCCATCCCGGGGAGCAGGATGTCATCATCGGAAGTTTAACGGTCTCGTCCTTGTCAACGATCGCTTTTTTCAGGCGGGTGAGCAATTCGGTACCTTCTTCCATGATGGTAAGGTCTGCAGTAAAGTCAGTATCCAGCACCTTGTTGAATCCCATCTTTTTCAATGCCGACACCATTTTGCCTGTTACCCTGGAACCGGTATCGATACCAAGGTCTTCTCCGAGCGCGACGCGGGTTGCCGGTGCGGTTTGAACGACCACAAATTTCTTGGGATCATAGATGGCATTCCATACTTCCTCGATGTAGTTCCTTTCGGTGAGTGCACCGGTCGGGCAGCGGTTGATGCACTGACCGCAGTTGGTGCAAACTACATCATTCATGGGTTTGTTGAGGAAAGTGCTGATCGCCTGGTGGTTTCCTTTGTTGATAACGGCCAGGGCGCTGACAGCCTGCAGTTCTGCGCAGGTACGCACGCAACGCTGGCAGCGGATGCATTTGCTGTTATCTTTTACGATGGAAGGGGAGGAGATGTCCTGGATCTTGTCTTTTGCTTTTACCAGGTCAAGGAAAACATGATCTCCGATCCGGTATTCACTGGCCAGTTCCTGTAATTCGCAATGCCCATTCTTGAAGCATTTGGTGCAATCGCTGTTGTGTTCCGAAAGAAGCAATTCAACGACATGCTTTCGCGCGATACGGACTTTTTCGCTGTTCGTGTATACTTCCATGCCTTCCGATACGGGAGTGGCACAGGAAGCAGCAAGCAGGCGTGCTCCCTTCACTTCAACCACGCACACCCTACAGTTACCGGCAACGCTGAGATCAGGATGGTTGCACAGGGTGGGTATCCTGAAATTCAGCCTCTTGGCAGCGTCCAGGATGGTTGTGCCTTCCTCAACGGAGATCGGAATATTATTGATTTTAAGATTAACCATATATTTACTCATGGCGGGTTCTCCTATTAGTTTTTAGCTAGCGCTGGATTAGTAAATGATCTCTTCCTTGAAGTTATCGACAATGGAGATGAAGGGATTTGCCACAGATTGCCCTAATCCGCATTTTGCAGCAATCTTCATCGTCAGGGTCAGCTTCTTGAGGTCTTCAAGGTATGCTGGTGGTTTTTCACCTTTTTTCACAGCCTCAATTCCTTTCAGGAGTTGCTGGCAGCCTACCCTGCAAGGGGTACATTGACCACACGATTCTTCTGTGAAGAACTCCAGGTAATCGTGCAACACGTTGTACATTGAACGTGTCGAGTTGAAGATCATCATGGATCCTCCCGTCGGTATGCCTTCGAAACCAATGATGGTTTCGTTGAATTTTTTCCGGGGTACGCAATGACCGGAGGCTCCTCCGATCTGAACAGCCTTGGCATCACCGTCGGCAAATTCTTCCACAAAATCTTTAAGCGGCATTCCCAGCTCCAGTTCATAGATTCCCGGTATCGGGGTATCGCCTGATACGGAAAATACTTTGGAACCGCGGGAGTCGAACGTACCGAAGGATTTGAATTTTTCTGACCCCATCCGGCAGATCTCACAGGTGTAAACCAGGGTTTCCACATTGTTGATCACAGTTGGCTTGCTGTTGTAACCGGCGACTGTAGGGTAAGGAGGCTTGTTACGGGGTTCGCCGCGATTTCCTTCCATCGATTCAAACAAGGCGCTCTCTTCACCGCAAACGTAAGCCCCGCTTCCTGAGCGGAGATGGATTGCGAAATCGGCTTTACGCTCATGCAGTTGTTTATTGAAGATGTCGATCTTTTTCTGCAGGCCTTTTAAAAGGAAGTTATACTCACCGCGAACATAGATATAGCCTTCCCGTGCTCCGATTACATAACCGCAGATGGCCATTCCGGCAAAAACTTTTTCAGGTACCCGGTCAAGGATCTCACGATCTTTGAAAGTGCCAGGTTCGCCTTCATCGGCATTGCAGATCACATATTTGGTGTCGGCTTCTTCATTCCGGGTGAACTTCCATTTCAGACCGGTCGGAAAACCGGCTCCGCCACGACCCTTCAGTCCCGAGTCAATCATGTCCAGAATGATGCTGTCGGCCGATTTTTTAACAGTCTTATCGTAAACATCTATAGGGGTGAATTTATCGTCCCATCCGAATATGATGTCAACCTTTTTTAGTTGTTGTTGCTGTTGTTCCATGTCATTTGGGTTTTTAGTACCTGTGAGCTAATTGGTTTTCTTCATGTATTCTTCGATGATCTCGATAGCTTTCTGGGGAGTAACTTCCGGGAACACCTCATCGTTAACCAGCATGACCGGACCTTTGTGACACCAGCCTAAGCAGTTGGCCGTCAGTAAGGTGAACCTTTTATCATGGGTTGTTTCCCCGACTTTCACCTTCAATTGATCTTCAAGAGCACCAATGATTTCATCCTTGTTCCGCATATGACATGAGATAGTTTTGCAGACACGGATGATGTTTTTGCCGCGAGGAACAGTGTCAAGGAACGTATAGAAGGATGCTGTTCCATACACATCGGCTGCAGAAAGATCGAGCTCGCGCGCGATTGAGATCATCGCTTCTTCCGATAGGAATTTCTCCTGTGCAACGACTCCCTGCAGAATCGGCATCAGGGCATTTCTATCCCGGCCGTGCTTCTCAACGAGCTCATGAACTAAGTTTTCAATGTTTGACATTTTAGACCTCCATGATTGTTAATAAATATTAGATTTACAAAGCATTACATTGTTAATGAATTAACAACTAAGAGCAAATTTAGTTATTTTACTTGTTATTGGAATAACAGAAGTCATTTTTTTAGCCCTCTATTGTAATTTATAATCAGTCTAAGAATTGGAACTGATTTTCTTGCTCATTTGCTGGTATTTTTATGCTTTCTTTTTCTTATGCCCTACCGATATTTCATTCAACTGGCTTATGACGGCTCCGGTTTCAGCGGATGGCAGATACAGCCCAATGCCCTGACCATACAGGAATGCCTGGAGCAGGCACTGCAATTGATTGGCGGATATACTGCCGGATTAACGGGCTGCGGAAGAACGGATTCCGGAGTACATGCGAGAATTTATTATGCGCACTTTGATCCGGAGAAGGCATTACATAATCCTGAGCAACTCAGGTACAAGCTGAACCGGTTTCTTTCACCGGCCATAGCTATTCAGGCGATCAGACCAGTCCATCCGGGCATGCATGCCCGGTTCAGTGCCATAAGGCGGGAATACAGGTATTCGATCGCAAGGGGTAAGGACCCTTTTCTCTATCCTTATTCACATCTGTATACAGGCCCACTTGATGTTGAAGTAATGAACAAGGGCGCAGCCATGCTGACAGAATATTCCGATTTTCAATGTTTCAGCAAGGTAAGGACCCAGGTAGCCAATTTCCAATGCAAGCTGTACCAGGCAACCTGGATCGACACAGGTCATGTGCTGGAATTCAGGATCGAGGCCGACCGGTTCCTCCGCAATATGGTAAGGGCGATTGTCGGCACGTTGCTGGATGTCGGGCGGGGCAGGGTTGATCTGGATGATCTGCGATCCATTCTGGAGAGCCGTGACAGGAGGAGAGCGGGCGTTTCAGTGCCTGCCAAAGGATTGACACTCTGGGATGTTCAGTATCCGTTAGATTGTTTCAGCGAGAAGCCGTTGTGGTTCTCATACGACAGCCCGGATGAAATAATAGGCCATCACGACACTGATAGCAAGTTTCATCAGGGTTCCGGTCACGAATCCGACGAATGATCCCACGGCAGAACGCAAAGCCTTGCCTGAATCCTGACCCTGAACCAGTTCGCCGATATAGGCTCCGAGAAACGGCCCCAGGATAATCCCCAGCGGCGGAAGGAAGAAAATACCGATGATCAGTCCGATGGTTGCCCCCCATGTTCCACCTTTGGTGCCTCCGAATTTTTTCGTTCCCCAGATCGGTATATAATAGTCAGCGAGAAGTATCAGCGTTGTTAATACGGCCCAGAGTATCAGAAAATTCGTTGAGAAAGGTGGTTTGGAGCTGAGTTGCAGCAGGAGCAGGCTTCCATAGACCAATGGCGGTCCCGGAAGAAACGGTACGATGCAGCCAGCTATTCCGGCTATAATCAAAAGTATGCCTATAGTAATCAGGACGGTATCCATCTTGAAAATTCCTTATCTTTAATCTGTTGACAATTTATCAAATAAATCATTTAATCTATCGCTTATGAAAAAATGTATTTTCAAGCCAGTTTTCGTATTGTTGATTCTGATCGTGCTTTCTTCCTGTGCTACCCGGAGAGTCAGCATGCAGGTACTGGTGCCTGCCGGGATCACTATCCCGTCGTCAGTCAAATCCGTGGCCGTCCTGAACCGGTCGCTTCCTCCACATGACAAACCAGTTTTGAATATCCTTGAAGGTTTTATCTCCGGCGAATCAGTTCTGGCTGACCGGGAGGGCTCATTCAATTGCATAAGGGGTGTACAGGATCGTCTGAATGAATCGCCCCGGATCAAGGCGATCACGATAGAAAGTGATGCATACAGGGGAACTGGTACCAAACAATTTCCCACTGAACTTGATTGGGAGTCGGTTGACGAACTTTGCCGTTCCAATCAGGTTGATGCATTGCTTTCGCTGGAGACATTCGATTCGGATTTTGAACTGCACAAGAGCACTTCAAAGCTGAAAGAAAAGGTAAACGGGAGGGAAGCAGTCAGGCTGAAATATAAAACCAGCCTTGAGGTGGATGTCAATTCAGGTTGGAGATTGTATGACAACCTGAGCAGAAAAGTAATTGACCAGGTCGTATTCACCGATTCAAAAAGCTGGAGTGGAGAGGGCGACAGTGAAAAGGAAGCCCTGGAAAAGCTTCCGTCAAAACGTCATGTTCTGAATGATGCAGGGCGTTATGCCGGAATTCAGATGGCAAACCGGATATCTCCGAACTGGATCACTGAATCGCGCAGGTATTTTGTGAAAGGGAGTTCCGGACTTGAAAACGGAAGAGTACATGTTAAGTTCAATGATTGGGATGCAGCCCGGAAGGTATGGCTTGCCTCGACCAATGACCAGGATCCGAAAGCAGCGGGCAGGGCTTGTTATAACCTGGCACTGGCCGCCGAAATGCAGGGTGATCTGGATTCGGCCATGCAATGGGCGGAGAAGGCGATGAAGGAATTCCATCTGAAGCAGGCCCATGACTATGTTGACAGGCTGTACCTCCGCCGGGAGAATGAACAGAGGCTTTTAGAACAAATGAAGCAGTGAGTTGTTTGATTCCTGTCACATTCCCGGTATCTGATGAGTCCGACTGTTAAAGCTGAAATCCGTTCAACAATTTTCAGACTGTTCTGTTTCCTGATTACAGCAGTGACTGTTCTGGCTTGTACCTCACATAACAGGCTTCCGGAAAAATCAAAACAGGAACCTATGAAATTCGAAGTGAATAAATCGACGGAAGAATGGAAAAAAGAGCTCACTCCCGTGCAATTCAGCGTATTGAGGGAAAAAGCGACTGAACGGCCTTATACGGGATTGTATGACAAATTCTATGAGCCAGGTATTTATTATTGTGCCGGTTGCGGTGCAGAACTGTTTGCTTCCGATACCAAATTCAATTCCGGTTGTGGCTGGCCTTCATTTTATGATCCGTCAAAGCCTCATCATGTTCTGGAAGTCCCGGATACCAGTCATGGAATGATCAGGACAGAGATTGTTTGTGCAACCTGCGGAGGACACCTGGGCCATGTTTTTGATGACGGTCCGGAACCCACGGGCAAGAGATATTGCGTGAATTCAGCATCGCTGGTTTTTAAAAGAAAACCATAATGCTATTCCCTGACAGGGTGATTGAATACAGAAAACCGGATAACGCTTCATATTGGTTGCTCAGAATATACAATCAACGGTATTCTGAAGATCTGTCATCAGCATTTCATTGTAAAGCAAAGGTCACGTTCGGGACCCTGAAGATTCTTTCGTATTAATCCTCAACAGTTTCTCTCAGGTGATGTTCAACCAGTCCGTCGATGGGAGCCTGGATGATCTTACCAACATGAATTCCAAATTCATGGCCTGTTTCATGAAGGAAATCCTGGTAATGAAATGCGACAGATCCGACAAAGTTCACCGGTACCTCTTTATGTTGCGGGTAGCAGCACACCTGATACTTATAGAATTCCCGGAAATTTCTGGTAATCAGGTCCCGGAGATACGGATGCTGGGCGTTTTGCCTGATAAAGGTACTGAAGGATGCAAGGAATCTGCTGGGAGCCGGTTTATTGTATATGGAATCCAGGAAACTCTCCTTCTCGATGGGGTATTGCTCTTCCAATTTTGACCGGATATCTTCAGGCAACTCATTATGCAGGTATGCCGAAATCAGGTTCTTACCCATATAGGCCCCGCTGCCTTCATCGCCAAGGAAATATCCCAGAGAGAATATCTGGTCGGTGATATCTTTCCCATCGTAATAACAGGAATTTGAACCTGTGCCCAGGATTGCAGCAATACCGGCCTGATCACCGCAAAGAGCCCTGGCTGCGCCGAGGAGGTCGTGATCGATCATGATATCCGCAGATTTGAAAATGCGTTCGAAGGCGGACTCAACGACCTGTTTCTTGGCAACCGAGGAGCACCCTGTACCGTAATAGTAGATTTTCTTAACTCCGTCGGTATCGATGAAAGGCTGCAATTCTTTCCAGAGGATGGATTCTATTTCGTCGCTTCCAACCAGATAAGGATTGAATCCTGTGGTTTTAATCTGTTTATACTCCAGTCCATTCTTTAGTAACCGCCAATCTGTCTTGGTGGAGCCTCCGTCAGCAATCAGGATCATTATCACGCAACTTAGTTGAAGAAGAGCACAGATGCCCTTGGTTTAATTTGTTATACCGGCCGGTCGTTTCGTGTTTCGTTATACGCTACCTGAACATGCCGGTGATATAGGGCACAAAGATAAGAAGACCTACGACAACAGCAACAATGGATGCGATCAGGACTGCACCTGCGGCCAGATCCTTCACTTTTCTGATCCCTTCACTCCGGTCGGGATGCAGTGTATCGGCCAGATGCTCAATGGAGGTATTTACAGCTTCGAGCGACAGGACTGCCCCGATGCATGCAAGTACGCAACACCATTCCAACCGGCCGATCCGGAAAAACAGGCCGGCCAGCACAACCAGCGTCCCGATTGCCAACTGTATCCATGCATTATGCTGGGAAGTAATGAGTAGCCGGATGCCGGCGAAAGCATAAGAGAAGCTTTTTATCCTTTTCCGGACGGAGAACAGCGTTGGATTATTTTCTTCACGGGCCATGTGAGTCATGTTGTTTTGTGTGTCCGCGACGATACCCTCAGAAATACTTCATTCCGTTGGTTTTCCGACATGGATAGATAACTGTCGGAAAGAGCATAACTGGTTCCGCTTTCGCTAAAGATGATCCCGATCATATCGATGGCCAGGAAACCGGCTACGATGTTTTCTGCCTCCCTTCGGGGAAGCCCGGTAAGTTTACAGTATCTCGAAAGCGTGATGGTGCCGTTATTTTCCAGGTAGTTAAGCAGGAACTTTTCATTTTCGGCGAAGCGTATGAAGACGCCTTCGGGGTTTTTCTTCCAGTTATAGGCTTTGATCCACACACTGTTGACCGTGAAGTTTTCATCTTTAACCCGGATGTAGGCCAGGAAACGGTTCTGCTTATCGGGAGCAAGGTGCAGATCTTCCCGGCTTCTCGGAACAATGATCTCCAGCACCCTGCGTCCTTCAACCGTCCATTCCTTAACCTCAAACGGAACAGGAGGGCGGGTATGCATTTCGGATGCCGCCTCCACCATATAATACTCTTCTTCACTCCTGACGCCGGCGATGGCTCCGTTATCCTTGATGCCAATCAGCAACCGCCCGCCGTCGGTATTGGCAAAAGCCGAAAGCGTGCGTGCAATTTTCCTGGAATCCGTTATTCCAAACTTAAAATCCAGTTGCTGGTTCTCGCCCTGGGCAATCAGTTTCCGGATGTAACCCTCTGAAGGCTCTGAATGGTGTGAGATCCGGTAGTGCTGCTGAGGCATTTCATTTTCTGATTAAGGATGAGGTCAGGTATTGAATTATGTAAAGATCACTTAAAACGTGGCAACAGTTCCTTCATCATATCCTTGTGAACCATGATGTCCATCATTTTCAGTTTTACATAGTCCTCGTGGAAGAAATAATAACCGAAATTGGGATTTTTTTCTTTGCCTCCTGTTCGGCTTCCTGCGCCGGAATCCTTGACCAGGAACCAGGTGGTACCGTCTTTTTCGAGGTATCCGACTACATGCATCCCGTGGTCGTCGGTAGTCGTTTCGTTGCTGAACCGGAACTGGCGGGCATTCTCATCGATGGCAGAAGAGGGTATGTCGAATGAAGGAATTACGGCAGCATTGGCTTCCCTGGCGAGGAACCCTGCTTCCGAAACGTCTCCGCCGATTGCGAAAGTGTATCCTTTCTGAATGGATGTTTTCAGGATCTTCATATACTCATCCAGCGGTACATTGTAATAATCTTTGCTATGCCACCAGTTATCCGGAACTTCATATTCCACCTTTTGCCAGTATGGCTGCTGCATATAGGACAGGATGCTGTAATAATCGTCCGGATTGAGTTTCAACACAGCCGTAAGGTATTCACGCGGGGTATAGGTCACGCCTTCCACTACGAAGGTTGATGGCGGTTCACCCATGTAATGGTTCAGGATGCTTTTCATATTGGCAACCACAGATTCTTCGTCCCACAGGTTGTTCTTTTTCACGAAGTCGGCATACCCTTTCAGTTCATCAAACATTTTGTCGTGTGCATAGAAGGTCTGTCCCGGCAGAAATCCCGTATAGGCTTCATACGGCATACAGCCGTATTTTTTCCAGTTTTTGGTTACTGCATCACATTCCGATCCTTCTCCGAAAGCCATATTCCCTCTGGTTTGGACCCAGCTGTGTGCTCTTTCAAGGTATTCGCAATAAACCGTATACATTTCCGATATTCTTACCTTCTTTCCTGTGACGCGGTATACTTCTGATTCAAGGAAGGAGGTAGTTGAAAAACACCAGCAGGTATTGGTATTGCCCTGAGAAACAGGTTCATTATGCCAGTATGCCTTGAAGGCTCCTTTGTCGGCAGGAATGGAAAAGGATGAGGGATCGGCTTTAAATACAGGTCTGGCTTTTGGTGTTTCCAGTTTGGATTCATAGGCTTCGATGCCTTTCAGAATGGAATTCTGGAAGTATCCCGGCTCATAGGTTTTGAAAACACCTTTATCATGCCCGGGTTTCTGGGCAACCGCTGTAATCGCAAGCAATACAAACAGGCTGAGGAATGGAAAGGACCTTTTCATTTCGGTAATGGGATTATGGAAGTTTTTAGAGGAAAACGATGTTGTTCTTAACGGTAATTTTCTCACAATAGTGGCAAAGTAACTTCATTTCGTCCTTATCCACCACCCTGAACCGGGTTGGAATAGCTTCTATGTTGGTGATGCAGTTGGGATTGAAGCATTTAACAATATTCACGATGGCATCCGGCACCTGAACCTGTTTCTTGGAAACCACTTCAAAGTTCCTGATCTCAATAATGGTGGCTGTGGAGGCTACCAATGCAATCTTATTGATTTCATTCACATCGAAAAAGGTGTTGCTCACTTTGATGATACCTTTTTTGCCGTACTTTTTGCTGTGAAGGTTGTCGCCAAAGAGTACCTGGTTGTTGGTGTTTTCAAGATCCAGAATGTGTAATACCTTGAAAACATTGTTGGCCGGGATATGGTCGATAACGGTTCCGTTCTCAATGGCCGTTACGCTGAGTTGTTTTTTATTTTCCATTGGATGGTCAGACTGGTTTGTACTTGTTATTTAACGCCTGCAATTGCAGCCAGCAGAGCCTGCCGGACATAAACTCCGTTTTCGGCCTGTTTGAAGTAGAAGGCCTGGGGTGTGGGATCAACATCTTCGCTGATCTCGTTGACCCTGGGCAGCGGGTGAAGAATTTTCATGTTGGGTTTGCTGCCGCCAAGCATTGAACGTGTCAGGACATAGGAGTTCTTGACTTTTTCATATTCCATAGGGTCGCTGAACCTTTCCTTCTGGATACGGGTCATATAGATGATATCGGCTATCGGAATGACGTCCGACAGTTCGGTATACTGGCTGTACTCCAGTTTAGCATTCTTGATATGCATCTTGACGGAGCTGGGTAGTTTCAGTTCCTCAGGTGAGACCAGGTGGAAGGTAGCATTGAAGTTGCACATGGCCTGCACCAGGGAGTGGACGGTCCTGCCGTATTTCAGATCACCGACAAAGGCAATCTGCAGGTTATCCAGTGTTCCCTGTGTTTGGTATATGCTGTACATATCGAGCAGGCATTGGGTAGGGTGCTGGTTAGCTCCGTCGCCGGCATTGATCACCGGCACGGAGGAAACTTCACTTGCCCAGCGGGCAGCGCCTTCACGCGGATGGCGCATTACAATGATATCTGCATAGCTGCTGACCATGATGATGGTGTCCTTCAGCGATTCTCCTTTTTTTACACTGGTAGAGCCGCTGTCGCTGAAGCCTATTACCCTTGCGCCCAGCCTGTTGGCAGCAGTTTCGAAGCTCAGGCGGGTACGGGTTGACGGTTCAAAAAAGAGGGAAGCAACCACTTTGTCGGAGAGCAGTTTCTGGTTGGGCTCCTTCTCGAAACCGGCAGCTATTTCAAGGATTCTGAGGTATTGTTCTTTGGAGAAATCCGTAATGGAGATCAGGCTTTTATCTTTCATCGGGATGGATTATTTTCGGATATAAAGATACGAACTTCAATCTGGCTATTCCGGTCTGTCGGAGCTGTAGTTTTTAAAAGTTGTCAACGCAGGCCGGCAAAAAAAAAGCGACCGATCGGCCGCTTTTCCTTGGGGTGTTTATTTTACGAGGTTGTGTTTCCTGACGAATTCATCGAGGATTTCCACTAGATCGGGTTTGCCTATTTCCTGGAGGTCATAACCAACTTTAACGCAAGGTTTGTTGATCTTCACTACCCTGTTAAGGTCGATAGGAGTTGCAATCACAACTGCATCGCAGGGGGTGTTTTCTATGGTCCTTTCCAGGTCGCGGGTTTGTTCTTCTCCATAACCCATTGCGGGGAGAAGGGTTCCGATGTTGGGATAGATGCGGAATGTTTCTGCCAGTTTACCAACGGCAAAGGCACGCGGGTCAACCAGTTCGGCGGCACCATACTTGTTGGCGGCAACCGTACCGGCACCGATCCTCATTTCACCGTGGGTGAGTGTGGGGCCGTCTTCAACAACCAAAACGCGTTTGCCACGGATAAGTTCCGGTTTATCGACAGTAAGGGGTGAAGCGCCGTCGATAACACGGGCATTCGGGTTGATTCTGGCGATATTGTCGCGTACTTTCTGGATGTTGGCATTATCAGCTGAATCGATCTTATTGATAACGATGACATCCGACATGCGGGCAACCACTTCACCAGGATAGTAGCCAACTTCGGCTCCCGGGCGGTGCGGGTCGGCAACGCCTACAGTGAGGTCTGGTTTATAGAATGGGAAATCGTTGTTTCCACCATCCCAGAGGATAACATCGCATCCGTCCGGATCATTTTCGGCAGCGCGAAGAATGGCTTCATAGTCGACGCCGGCATAGATAACGTTGCCGCGTACTACATGAGGTTCATATTCTTCCATTTCTTCGATGGTGCACTTGTGTTTGGCAAGGTCTTCGACCTTGGCAAAGCGCTGCACCTTCTGAGCATTCAGGTCACCGTAAGGCATGGGATGACGGACAGCTACAACCTTGAGGCCTTTGGCCATCAGGATTTCAATGATCCGGCGTGATGTCTGGCTTTTACCGCAACCGGTGCGGGTAGCACCAACAGCAATCAGAGGTTTGGTACTTCTGATCATGGTTTCACCGGGGCCAAGCAGGATAAAGTTGGCACCGCAGGCATTCACCATAGCGCTGATGTTCATAACACGGGGGTAAGGAACGTCGCTGTATGAGAATACGCAATCCACCACATTCATTTCCTTGATCAGTTTGGGCAGATCAGCTTCTGCGTGGATTGGAATACCATCCGGATAGAGGTCTGCACCTGCAAGTTCCTTCGGGTATTTCCGGCCATCGATATCCGGAATCTGGGCAGCAGTGAAGGCTACAACGTTGTATTCCGATTTACCCCTGAAAAAGGTATTGAAATTGTGGAAATCACGTCCTGCGGCTCCAATGATGATTACGTTTCGTCGCATAAAATTTGTTTTTAAATTGACTTTATTGTTGGTTGGTTTTTTTCTCAAGGTTCAGCGGGCAAAGTTAGTGGTTTAAACTTGCTGGCAAAATTTTTTAAACCTTATCGAATGCTAGGACTGATAAGAGTTTCAGAATCTATAACATCTATAAGTGTTTAGTCAGGCGGAGTTCACAATTTGAATCCTCTATAAGCCTGTCGGAGCATATGATATGCAGAAAGAGCTATTTAACCTGCTGGCTTAATTGCCGATAATAAAGGTCAAAAGTGTACTTTTGCAGGCTCAACAGAGGTGCCGAATGATCGAGAAAAAGCTAATCAGGGAAGTGGTAAAGGCGATTGCATCACTTTACCAAATTGACATTGATCCGCTGACAGTTCAGCTGCAAAAAACCCGCAAGGATTTTGAAGGGGATTTCACTCTTGTGATCTTTCCTTACACGCGGGCATCCAGAAAATCCCCTGAACTTACAGCCTCTGAAATAGGCGAAAGATTAAAAGCTTCAATGCCGGAAATTGCCTCTTTCAATGTGATCAAAGGATTCCTGAACCTTGTGATTTCAGATGCATACTGGTGTGAATTTCTTGCAGACGGATTCAGCAATCCCCGTTTCGGATTCCGGGATTGTGCCGAACAGCCGCCCGTGGTTGTGGAATACTCATCTCCCAATACCAATAAACCATTGCACCTGGGGCATATACGGAACAACCTGCTGGGTTATTCTGTTTCCAGGATTCTTGAAGCCAACGGCAAACATGTCATCAGGGTGAACCTGGTGAACGACCGGGGAATACATATCTGTAAGAGCATGCTTGCATGGAAACGGTGGGGGCAAGGAGAGACTCCGGAGACTTCAGGGATGAAGGGTGACCACCTGGTAGGGAAATACTATGTTCTTTTTGACCAGCATTATAAAGCGGAGATTGAAGAGCTGACTACACAGGGGATCAGTAAGGATGAAGCTGCAAAATGCGCTCCGCTGATCCTTGAAGCACAGGAGATGCTCCGGAACTGGGAAGCAAACGACCCTGAAACCCTCGATTTATGGAAGCAAATGAACGGATGGGTGTATGAGGGCTTCGATAAAACCTATAAATCGCTTGGAATAGAGTTCGATAAGACCTATTACGAATCGCAGACCTATTTGTTGGGGAAAAGTCTTGTGGAGGAAGGTGTTGCTTCGGGAGTGCTGGACCGGAAGGATGATGGATCTGTATGGATCGATCTGACGGATGAAGGATTGGATCAGAAGCTGCTGCTGCGTTCCGATGGCACCTCGGTGTACATGACGCAGGATCTGGGGACAGCCCAGCAACGTTATGAGGAATTCCATCCGCAACAGCTGGTATATGTTGTGGGGAATGAACAGGAGTATCATTTTCAGGTACTAGGCAAGGTGCTGAAACACCTTGGGCGGGAGTGGCATGATCATATATATCACTTGTCGTACGGGATGGTCGAACTTCCGGAAGGTAAAATGAAATCGCGCGAAGGTACGGTGGTGGATGCAGATGACCTGGTGGCAGATATGCTGGAGACTGCCGAAACAACCACCCGGGAACTTGGTAAAGTGAATGATTTCGATTCGGAAGAAGCTGTGCAATTGTTCAGGATTATAGGTCTCGGCGCGTTGAAGTATTTTATCCTGAAAGTGGATCCGAAGAAGAACATGTTGTTCAATCCTGCCGAATCCATCGATTTCAACGGAAATACCGGGCCATTTATCCAGTACACCCATGCCAGGATCTTTTCTGTATTACGGAATGCCGAACGACTGGGTTATGACACTTCCCGGCTGTTATTACCTTTGAAGATTAAGGGAGACCTGCTGGCACAGGAAAAAGAGATTTTACGCATCCTGCACCAGTTCCCGTCTGTATTGGCGGATGCAGCCAACGCGCTTAGCCCTGCTGTGATTGCCAACTATGCATATGAACTTTCGTGTGAATTCAACCGCTTTTATCACGATATCACTATCCTGAAGGAAGAGGATGAAGATAGGAAGCTATTCCGTCTCGGATTGTGCATGTTCACAGGAAATGCGGTACGGAATTCGATGTGGCTGCTTGGTATTGACGTTCCTGAGAGAATGTGATCATCTGAATAAAAAGAAAAAGGCTTCCCGGTAACAGGAAGCCTTTTTTTATGATTCAACCGTTGGTTAACGGATTGAGATCTTTTTCGTGATCACATTGTCGCCTACAGTGATCTGCATGAGGTACATACCTGCTTCGAGCCCTTCGGTCAGGATGCGCAGATTGTTACCAGGTGTAGAGTTATTGTAAACTTCATGTCCGAGCAGGGTTACGATCCTGACCTGGTCGAACTGAACGGGAGAAATCACGTTGATCAGATCGGTAGCAGGGTTGGGATATACGCGGAAGGCTGCAGGATCAGTGTTGGGAACACCTACGGTAATCCATGCATCTACACAAACAGGTTCTGATTCACCATTGTCGTATACTGCGGTTACACAATAGGTCTGCTTGCCGTTGGCAACAGGGCTGTCGTTGAAGAACAGGGTGGATACAGGTGAACTGGTGATGAGTGTATCATTCCGGTATACGTTGTATCCCAGCAGAGCTTTGAAGCCTGCCGGAGCGTTCCAGGAGAGATTTACACTATTCTCGGTCACCTGTGCGGCAAGGCCGGATATCGTTGAAAGGATGAGGCCCGGTTCCAAAACGCCTACATATTTATACATACCGCCTTCGGTAGCTGAGAGGTTGAAGCCTCCGGCCCAGCCGCAGTGGTTGTTTACGAAATCAACAGCAATATACTGGGTTGCCTGGGTGAGTTCGAAACTTGCCCATGAGTGACCGCCGTCGAAGCTATAGAAAGAGCCGAATACCGGGAGGTTGTAATCGGTTTCAGTCGAAACCCATGTGTTCTCGGTTCCGGGAACGAAACAATAATCAGCGGTACCAATTTGTCCGGTAACAGTAACTGTTGACCAGGTAACGCCACCGTCGAAAGTTTCGGACAATGCTCCTGTGCTGTTTTCACTCTTATCCTGTGCCAGGCCGTGGAGTTCATCGGCCATTTCGATGTCGACATACTTAGCTCCAAGCGTGGTTGTGCTGACTTGCCAATTCAGACCTTTGTCACTGGTACGGTAAACGCGGCCTTTGTTGGTTCCGAACCATGCCTTGTCGCCAACGGCTGAATAGTATCCGACAACACCGTATTCACCGGAGAGGATATTGGGGAGATTGGCTGCAGGAACCTGAGTCCAGGTTTCACCGCCGTTGGAGGTCGTATAGATTTCAAACTTGCTGTTAATAGGGTCACCCATGCAGAAACCATCATTGCTGTTGAAGAAATGGACTACATTGGGGAATGAACTGGCGTTGGAGAAGGATGCTGAGGTCTGGCGATTCCAGGTTGTGCCTCCGTCGTGGGTAACATAAATCCCCTGAGGTTTGCTTCCAGTTTGTTTGTACATCGGGCAATAGGCTGTCTGGTTGTCCAGGGCAAATATCATGGCTGGTTCCAGTCCTGCGCAGTTGGGAATTGTTCCGGAAATCCATGTGTCACCGCCATTCTCGGTTCGGGTCCATTCCTGGATATAGTTGGAAGTATTGGAACCATCGTAAGCAGTTCCCCATGCAACCAATGAGTCGACGGCGTGAATATATTTAACACCTCTGGAGGAGGTTGCAAAACTGCTGGCCTGGGGAATCCATTCATTCAGTTTAACAATCACTTCATGATATACGGTATCTGTGGCGTTGATGGCTTCAACTCTCAGCAGATGGTCACCCTGGGTGGTTTCGCCGGTGTTCCAGGGATAAGCAAAGGTGCCTTCAGGGGTTGTATAGATCTGGCTGTCATCCAGATAAACATTAACAGCAGTTGCAACGCCTTCAAGAACCGAGCAGTTCAGGTTGAAAGTTCCACCGTAGCCAATGATCTGACCAGGGCGAAGATCGGTGAACCGGACAACAAAATCCGGATTTCCGGGCTGAATACCGATAATGACCTTGTTGTCGTTATTGGGAGTATAGCCACCGGCATTCAAAGAACCGATTGCGAAATATCCGTTGTAGAGTCCTGACCAGCCCCAGTTCATGTGGAATTTGGTGTCGCTGGTACGATAACCATCGCAAACCCAGGCATGACCTGATGTGCCATCATCGCCGGAATAATAGATCGGGTGAAGGAGATCCAGCTCTGCCATCAGGAGGCTCTTCCATCCTGTGGAGGTGTAATTTGCTTTCTCTTTCAGCGTAATGGTTGAAGGCTCATAGTTATAATAGGTGACCAGATTCCAAGGCACATCTTCACTGAATGCACCTGAACCATCAGCACCGTAATCCATGTTGACGGCTACGCCGTTGTGGTAAAGCAGGGTTGCAATAGCCTGATAGCTGGAAGAAGTGGCAGCGGTACCCATTGAATTCCATTCATAGGTAGTAGTTCCGTAGTTGGCCGTCTGAGTGCCATAGCTTGCATGTGTATAGCTGTGCGAAAGATATCCGTGTTCAGGAAAGCTATGGTATTTCATTATTTGTCCCATTGTAGTGGCTACACAACCTGCATAGGCATGTCCACCGGGGCCGCCTGCGGCGGTAGGACAATAGTAATTGTAATACTGCGACTGATCCCATGTAGTGGAGAGGAGCGGGCCTACATCATTGGTGGCACGCGGGAAATCATTCTGAAGAATGCTGTTCCATTCGGGTAAAGTGGCAGTATTATCGTATTTGGCTGAAATGATGTGCGCAATATCCTTATCATAATTGTCAAACCAATATTTAACGGTGGGTGAAGTGATAGGATAAGCAAAGTAGCCGCTGTTGGATTCAGCGAGAATGGGTGTAACAGCATCGTCGCCGGCAATAACGACAAATCCACCTGAACGGTAGTTGAATACATACCAGGTGGTTAATCCATTGTAATTGTTGCTGTATGAATCAGCAAGGATCATGTCACTTTTACCTGAATAGTGCTTGTAATAGTTATTGGCAACCTGATTAGCCAATTCCTTGTCGACAGAGGCGCCGAAAGCAAACCCGGCGATGAACAGGCAAAGGAGTAAGGTAGAAAACTTTGTCATAGTTTGTTGTTTGGTAAAATTTGGATGTTCAGCGGTAAGACAACCGCGATGGGTACTTACTTAAGATTTTTGTAATGTGTGCAAATATATAATTTATCCGAATAAAAAATGAGACTGGAGATTTTTATGGAACAGTATGTTTTTCACCTGTTGGAATGTGAGTCTTTTGGTGGCGTTGAGAATGCATGAGAGAATATATATAAGGTACTACCGAATTAAAGAGCGGGTTTTACAATTCAGCATGAACAGTTCATGCAATTGCTATTTCATTCAGCTAAACCTGCGGGAATGCATGTAACGGTATAACTGTAAAAGCGACAGAAACGCTTCGGTCCGACTGCTATCTCCGAATGAGCGCTTCATGCCTCCGGAATAACTTCATACGAGTGCAGGATAATATTTCAATAAGGCAATCTGACAGCTGTAACTGTGCAATCTGAGAGTGCAAGGGTTAAAATCGTCAGACTTGATTAATTTAGGGGCAAATATTCCAGCTTCATGCACCTAACTTTCCGGGAGATCGGCCGGCAATTCAGAAAAGGAGATCTGTCGCCCTTCATGATCACGGTCTTATCGTCCTTTATTGCCTATTGTACATTTCCTGCCCTGCATCCGGTTTATGCAAACGGCATCGATCCGCCTTTGTCCTGGTTGTTCAATTACCTGATCCAGGGGAAGTTGTTAATGGGGAAGGATATCATCTTTCCGCACGGACCTCTGGCTTTTATCATGTATCCACTTCCTGTCGGCATCAACCTTAAGGTGGCAATTGTACTTTATTTTCTTCTCCGGGCGGGATTTGCATACAGTCTGCTCAGGTCCCGCTGTGCGCGCGGTTTGCTGCCCATCATTGCTATGATCCTCACTGCAACGATTCTGCTTTCATTCCTTGATATATTGCTTGTGATGACCGGTCTCGTCCTCATGGGATATGTAAACTATCTCCTGGTCCGTAACCGGAACTGGCTGGCAGTGCCTGCCATCATTACAGTTGCTGCAGTCTATGTAAAGGCATTTGTGGGAATCGTCTGTATTATCATCACCATAGGATTCATACTGATCCTTTTGTATGAGACCCTGTTCCAGAAGCGTTCGGCGCGAAGGCTGCTCTTTATACTGGTTTTTCCGGTATTGTTGGTGGCAACCTGGTTTCTCCTGTATGGTACCTTCTCGGGTTTCTTCCGTTACCTGTATGGTATGGTTCAACTGGCTGGCGATAACTCCGCTGCTGTTGCCTATTATCCGGATAACAACTGGTGGTTGCTCGGATTGGCCGGATTTTCTCTTGTGTGCCTGATCATAGTGCATTTTCGTCAGCACCTGCTTTTAAAGTATATCATTCTTGCCGGTCCTGCATTGTTTGCCGTATGGAAATATGGTATGGCGAGAGAAGATTACCTGCATGCCGGTATGTTCTTTTCTTTTATTGTCCTTGTCCTGGGTATTTCCCTGTTCCTGGTTAAGAGAAGACATCTGCTTACCACCGCTTTTGTGTCCATTGTAATTGTTGCCCTCTTTCTGAACCTCAGGAATTCCCTTTATTATGAACCAATGCCTTGTTCATTCCCGGGTTTTGGCAATCTCAACTCAATACTTTTTAAATATGGCTATATAGCTGATACCTGTAACCAGGCTTCTGAAAAGCAGACCGGACGCAACCGGCTGGAACCGGCAATCCGTGAGTTGGTGGGGAAGGCCACCTGTGATGTTTATCCATGGGATTATTCCTACATTCCTGTCAATGATCTGAACTGGAAACCGCGGCCTGTTTTGCAGAGCTATGCCTGTTATACGCCCTGGCTTGACGGCGAGAATGCCGTTCATTTTGCTTCTGAGAAAGCCCCGGAATTTCTGTTGTGGGAGCTCAGGAAAATCACCCATGATGTATACAACGGATCGCTGGAGAGCATTGACGGGCGCTATATCCTGAACGATCAACCCGAAACTATGCTTTCACTTTTTCAACAATACCGGTTCGTCGCCCGGCAGCAAGGACGTTTTCCGGTACTTGTGCTTCAGAAAAGGGAAGAACCTTTGGGATTAAAGCGTACCATCCTGAAGAGTGATGCATTTGAATGGAATACCTGGTATCCGGTTCCGGAAACGGGCGACGGGGTAATCAGACTGAATGCCGCCATTCACCGGAACTTCTCCGGCGGTCTGAAGAGCTTCTTTTATAAGGATGAGGCCTGCTATATTTACTACTTACTGGATACGGATGAAATCAGGTCATACCGGATCGTTCCCCGGAATGCTGCACAGGGTATCTGGGTCAATCCTCTGATCCTGAACGCAGATGACAGCAGGAGTGAACCACGGGTCAGGAAAATTATGCTCCGCAGCTCTGACAGGCGATTTATGAAGGATGTGATCCCGGTTACCTGGGAGCGTATTTCATTTGAGCCGTCTGGAAAAGAAGGTTTGAATGATGCTTCCGATGGTGTTCCTGAAGCTTTTTTCGGGAAAACCAGCGCCGGCCCGGAGAAGTATGAATGGATTGCCACGAATGATCTGGAGTCCTCCTGCCCCGGCTGGTCGGAGAATCCGCTTCCTGAAACGGGCTCAGCATTTTCGGGAACCACTTCCTGCCGGGTAAAAGGAGGGAGTTTCTCCTGCTCCTGCGAAATGTCACTTGATTCTTTATTGTCCCGATCAAACGATACAGCCTGGCAGATCCGGACGGATGCCTGGGTGAATACCAGCACAAAACCGGATGCCAATTTTGTCATATCCATCGAGTTGAAAAATCAACCGGTACTATGGAAAGCAGTGAAGGTGAGTGATTTTGTCATTGAGAAAGACCAGTGGAACTGTGTTTTCAACTTCCTGGAGCTTTCGCGAAAATCGATCAATCCAGGAGGGTACCGGTTGAAGGTATATGCCTGGAACCTTGGCAGGACGGATTTTCTGATTGATGATATGCGGGTGATGATCCTGCCAAAATAGAGAAACAGAATAGCCGGCTATTTACGCTGCTTTTTCAGCGTTTCCAGGAGATCTCGTTCCTTTTGCAGCGCTGCTTTCTGTGCTTCCTGGGCCTGCTGGTTTTTCGCTATGCTTTCTTCAAGGTCTTTCTTCTTCGATTGGAGTGATTCGCCGGTGCCTATCAGAGAGTTATAAGCCTTCTCGGCTTTCTTGACCACTGCTTCCTGTGCAGTAATGTTGATCTCAAGCTGACGGGCCTCGAATTTGGGTGCCAGGCTTTCAAGGTAGGTCCTGGCGCCGGCAAACCGCTCCGGATAGGAGCTTCCTGAGATGAAGTTGTCACTCCCGGTACTCATCAGTAAATAGACAATAGTCTTGTCTTTTTGCTTTTTGACATCATCAAACTTCAGATAAAGATCGATTGGCTCAGGGCTGATCTGTTCAAAAATGATCCCCGGAAACATCCTGAATCCCTTGCTCTCGCTTGACTTTAAGAACCCTCTGTATTTCATGTCCTCCAGGATGACATCTTTCACCACTCCGGGCGAATAATTGAGTTCGGCTTTCAGGGCAGGGCGGTCCTGCTTGTTATAAGCGACTGTTCCTTCGGAGAACTGCGCTCTGACGGTCACCAGAATTAAAAGCAGGAAGAGGGAGGCGGCGAATCTTTTCATGACATCATGGTGTAAAAAGGTGAGAATATTGTTTCAATTATGCTCTGCGAAACTATTCAGGATGCACGCAACAGTTGCACTGTATATTTGACAGTTATATCCCAAAGGGGATCCGTTGGGTTGAAGCATTTCTATCACGATTCAATATATAAATATAATACAATACTTTAAAATGCCAATCAATGGAAGACGTGAATGTTCTGTATAAACCTTAACGCACGGATTCAAACAGATACAGATAAATCGTACCTTTGCACCTCATTTTTCGAATCCTGAATACCCTGCAATACTATGTTTGAAAGTCTAAGCGACAGGCTCGACAGGGCGTTTAAGCTCCTCAAGGGCCATGGTTATATTACCGAGATTAACGTAGCCGAAACGCTGAAGGATGTCCGCAAGGCATTACTCGACGCCGACGTGAGCTATAAAGTGGCGAAGGAATTTACTGATCAGGTGAAGGTTAAAGCCCTGGGTCAAAATGTATTGACATCGGTATCGCCGGGGCAACTGATGGTGAAGATCGTTCACGACGAACTGGCAAGCCTGATGGGAGGCGACAAGGCAGAATTAAACCTGAAAGGAACTCCTTCTATCATTCTGATGGCTGGTTTGCAGGGCTCCGGAAAGACCACATTCTCGGCCAAACTTGCACATTACCTGCATACCAAACGGGGCAGGAGCCCCTTGCTGGTCGCCTGCGATATTTACCGTCCTGCTGCTATTGATCAGTTGAAAGTGCTGGGCGAACAGATCGGGGTTGAGGTTTATGCCGAACCCGAAACGAAGGACCCGGTCAAGATTGCGAAGAACGCGCTGAACCATGCCAAGGACAGGGGGTACAATACGCTGATCATTGATACTGCCGGCCGGCTTGCCATCGATGAGCTCATGATGAATGAGATCTCTGCAATCAAACAGAGTCTGAACCCGCAGGAAACCCTTTTTGTAGTTGACTCCATGACCGGCCAGGATGCTGTCAACACGGCCAAAGCCTTCAACGAGCGACTCGATTACGAAGGCGTGATACTGACCAAACTCGACGGTGACACCCGGGGTGGAGCCGCCCTCACCATCCGTTCGGTTGTGAACAAACCGATCAAGTTCGTCGGGATTGGCGAGAAGATGGATGCCATCGATGTTTTCTATCCGGAACGTATGGCTGACCGTATCCTCGGGATGGGAGACATCGTATCACTGGTAGAACGCGCCCAGGAGCAGTTTGATGAGGAAGAAGCCCGGAAACTTCAGAAAAAGTTAGCCAAGGACCAGTTCAATTTCGATGACTTTCTCGCCCAGATCAGGCAGATCAAAAAGATGGGCAACGTGAAGGACCTGATGTCCATGATCCCGGGGATGGGTAAGGCTTTAAAAGATGTTGACATCGACGACAACGCATTCAAGGGTATTGAGGCGATCATCCATTCCATGACTCCTGCTGAAAGAGAAAATCCATCGTTGCTGAACGGGAGCCGCAGGAAAAGGATTGCCCTCGGCAGCGGCACAGATATTCAGGAAGTGAATCGTCTGGTGAAGCAATTCGACGATACCCGGAGGATGATGAAGTCGATCTCAACCGGTGGCGCCCGGCAAATGGCGCAAAAGATGAAAAATGCCAAGCGGAGGTGATAACTGAAATGAAACAGCTCTGATGAATTTCTGGCTCCTCACTGTCTGAGTTGCCATTTTACCACATCGGTCTGCTCATACCTTGAAAACTATCGATCGCAACCTAAATCATATCTTACCATGGAACTTATTGACGGGAAAAAGCTGGCGGCTGACATCAAGCGCGAACTGGCTGAAAAGTCGTCCAAGATAATTGACAGCGGGCGCAGGGCGCCACACCTGGCTGCTGTCCTCGTCGGCGAGGACCCGGCAAGCCTTTCGTATGTGAACGGTAAGGAAAAATCCTGCCATCAGATCGGATTTACTTCAACGATCTACCGGCTGGAGGAATCCACTTCGGAGGTAAAACTGCTGGAAATTATCGATTTCCTCAATAATGATGATGAAGTTGACGGTTTTATCGTACAGCTTCCGCTTCCTGCACATATTAATGTCGACAGGGTAATCAGCCGCATTGATCCGTCAAAGGATGTTGACGGGTTTCACCCGGTCAGCCTCGGGAATATGGTGCTTGGAAAGCCTTCGTTCCTGCCTGCAACACCGTTCGGAATCATGCAGATGCTTGAACGGTATAAAATAGAGACCGAAGGGAAGCATTGTGTGGTGCTTGGGCGCAGCAACATCGTCGGTACTCCGATAAGCATCATGCTCTCCCGGAAAGCTTATCCGGGCAATTGTACAGTTACTTTATGCCATACCCGGACCCATAACCTGAAAGAGATTGCGGCATCAGCCGATATACTGATTGCTGCCATGGGGCAACCGGAGTTTGTTACCGCCGACATGGTGAAGGAAGGTGCCGTTGTAATTGATGTGGGCATTCATCGCGTACTTGATTCCAGCCCGAAAGGATACCATATTATCGGGGATGTCAGGTTCGATGAGGTCGCTCCCAAGTGCAGCTATATTACACCTGTGCCGGGTGGCGTTGGCCTTATGACGGTAGTATCGCTTCTCTTGAATACGATGAAAGCATACGAAAGCAAGGAAGTCTTGTAAGAATCGTCATGCCGCAGCGTTTGCCAGAGAATATCCGCAGACCAGGTAAGAGGGTAATACCTCTGATGAAGTGAAGTTATTTTAATCTGAAAAGTTATTTGATCCACGATGAGAGAACTGACGCCTGATGGTTCGTTTCTGCCCCTGATGGAGGATTTCTACACCTTGCAGGGTGAAGGATTCCATACAGGCAGGGCGGCCTATTTTCTCCGGATAGGCGGGTGTGATGTCGGTTGTTACTGGTGTGATGTGAAGGAATCGTGGAACCCGTCACTGCATCCGCTTACAGCGGTAGAAGAAATCGTCTCCAGGGCCTCGGATTCTCCTTCCCGCACAGTGGTAGTGACGGGGGGCGAACCGCTTATGTATAACCTGGATCTTTTATGTTCAGGGTTAAAGGACAAAGGGATGGCGATACACCTGGAGACCTCCGGTTCTCATCCTTTCAGCGGAAGTTTCGACTGGATATGTCTTTCACCCAAACGAAAGAGCCCGCCGCTTGAATCTGTCTTTCCGCTGGCCAATGAGCTGAAAGTCATCGTTTTTGATGAAACCGACCTTGACTGGGCCGAAGAAAACGCAAAGCAGGTTAGTCCCCATTGTCAGTTATTTCTGCAACCCGAATGGAGCAGGATAAAAGTTGTTGCTCCTCTGATCATCGAGTACGTGAAGAACCATCCGGAATGGAAGGTGTCGTTGCAGACACACAAATACCTTCACATTCCCTGAGCGAATCAGGGAATAGACCAATTTTCATCCGCAAAGCCGGGTATCAATTCCCAAACAGGCCTTTCAGTTTGCCCAACAGGCCTCCGCCTTTATCAGAACCGCCTGTAAGTGCGCCCAGAATTCCCTGAAGGTCTAGGCTGCTGTCGTTGGGATCATTGGTTTTCTTGACAAATTTGTCCATAACCGCCGGGATCAGTTTTTGAACAATACCGGCTGCTGCCCCCTGATCAAGCCCGAATTTTTTCATCAGATCGCCGGCTACACCGGAGGAGATATTATTGACTACCGGGCTGGATGAGATATCCGATTCCTGAAAAAGTCCGGTAATGGAATCAAGCCCTCCGCCTCCGGCAATTCCTTTCAGTTTATCGAAAATGGATCCTGCAGCCGTTTCCATGGCTGCATCATTCTGTTCATTGGGGATCGCGGGATTATTGATTATTGCCTCTCCCGCATTTTCCTGTACGATCTTGAGCAATTGTTCCAGCATGATTGTTATTTATTTGATGAGAAACTGATTGACATTACAAGGTACAAAATATTTATAAGGTTCGGTTAGTTGGAAACTAAAATCCTTGTTTCTCCGCTGATTACGAGGTTCAGCACAAACGGTCCGGCATGTCAAGAAATTTCAGGAAGCCCATCAGAAAAATCAATAAATTGTGCTATATTTATAAAATAAATCAACCTTATCCATGAATAATGAGTCCATGTCATTGGAGGAACTTGCCGGATTGTACCGGAAGTTACAAGAGACTGCTGAGGCCATGGAGGTGAAGTATAAAGATGAGATTGCCCGATTGCAGGAGAAGTTGGAAATCTTAAGTGACCGGGAAGAAGAATTCAGGGGGGCTTTTTTTGGGGCAAAAGTAGGCCAGGCTCAGGCTGATCCTGTTACAGAAAGGTACCTGAGGGTAAACCAGGCTTTCTGCGAATTCGTTGGTTATACAGAAGCGGAATTACTTCAGAAGACAATTCCGGAGATCACCTATAAAGAAGATGTTGAGTTCCATAGAGATATCCACCGGCGATTATCAGTCGGTGAAAAAGATTCGATTGGTGTTGAAAAGAGGTATATTCATAAAAGCGGAAAAATAGTCTGGGGTTATATTTCGATAACCATGCTGTTTTATCCGGACGGCACTCCAAGGCTTTCAACTGCCGTGATTCAGGATATCACAGGCAGGAAAGCCATGGAAGAAAGCCTGCGGCAGTCGGAAGAAAAGTTCTACAAGGCTTTCCACTCCAGTCCGGATGTAATTGTAATTGCTTCGCTGTCGGATGGGAAAGTAGTTGAGGTGAATGATCGAATGAGAGAGCTTTCAGGATATTCGGCAGAGGATAACATAGGAAGAACAACTGATAACCTGTTACTCTGGGAAAATCCTGCCGACCGGCAGCGATATGTGGAACTGATAGACCGGGATGGCAAGGTTACCGACATGGAAGTAAATTTCCGGACCAAATCCGGGGAAGTCAGGAATACCTTATTATCCGGTGAGGTGATAGCGCTTCGTGACGGAGATTACATCCTGAGCGTTATCCGTGATATTACAGCCATCCGTAAAACTGAAGCTGATTTGCGGGAGAGTGAGATGCGGTACAGGTTGTTGATGGAGAACAGCCTGGATGCCGTGATTTTGAGCTCTCCGACGAAAGAGGAGATCATACTTTCGGCAAACAAGGCTGCATGCGACATGTTTGGGATGACCGAAGAAGAACTCTATAAATGTGAGCGCAAAGATCTTATTGACCCTTCGGATCTCCGATTGCAGGGGCTGCTCAGGGAAAGGGATGAGAAAGGACGCGTCACCGGAGAGATCACATTGTTCAGGAAGGGCAGAATACCCTTCCCGGCAGAAGTTTCGACTTCACTATATAAAGATGCCAATGGTAAGCTTTTCAGCAGCCTGATCATCCGCGATATCTCAGGACGCAAAAAGGCCGAGCAGGAACTTCGCGAAAGCGAGATCCGGTTTGAAACATTGTTCCGTAAAGCCATACTTCCTATAGTGCTGGCAATTGCCCCTGATTACAGAATTATAGATGTGAATGAAGCATGGATCAGACTGCTGGGATATTCCAGGGAAGAATCTATCGGAAAGACCTCCCTTGAGTTAGGTATAAGCCGTGAAAAGGATAAGGTAGACAAAATAGTGGATCAAATTAATGAGTTCGGGGAATTGATCGATGAAGAGCGGGTTTTCTATACCAAATCAGGAGAGACGGTGGTCGTTCTGATGAATATTTCAACTATCACATTTTCAGGGCAGCAGTACGCATTTGCCACGATGCAGGATATTACCGCCAGGAAAAGGGCGGAGAAGGAGATTAAACAATCGCTGGAGCAGCTGGAGAGGCTTAACAGTGCCATGAATGAGATCAGGGAACAGGAACGGGCAATGATCTCCCGCGAACTCCATGATGAGCTGGGGCAGTCGCTTACCGCCCTGAAAATCGACCTGAACTGGATCCGTAAGAACACGGCCTCTGTTACCGGACTTGATAAGAGATTTGATGAGATGACAGGTTTGCTTGATTCAACGATCAGGAATGTACAGCACATCTCGTCTGAATTGCGTCCAAGTCTCCTTGACGATCTGGGACTTGCTGCAGCCATTGAATGGTATTGCGGGGAGTGTAAAGATCGGACTGGTATAAGGTTCGATCTGCAGTTGGAAGATGTTCAGGCGGATACAGCCAGTAAAAACACCGCCCTGTTCCGGATCTTGCAGGAATCGGTTACGAACGTGATCCGGCATGCAGAAGCATCCAATGTTTATATCAGGTTAACCGGCAACAAAGAAGAGATCTGTTTAAGGGTGGAGGATGACGGCGTTGGCATTCCGCCTGAGAAACTGAATTCATGGGAATCCATTGGGCTGACTGGCATGAGTGAACGGGCAAGGCAGTTTAAAGGGCATTTCAGGATTGAGTCGAAGCCTGGTGAAGGGACGGCTGTTGAAGTAACAATCCCCGGTACCGGTTAAATGCACACACTGTAAACAACGCAGCGTATGAAGAAAGTGCTGATTGCTGATGACCATTCTGTCGTTCGGGCAGGTCTGAAGGATATTATTCGTGATCTTAGCCCGGGTGTGGTAATCGAGGAGGTGACGGATGGTCAGCTCGCTCTCGACAAGATAGAAAATGACAAATTTGATCTTATTATCCTCGATATTTCGATGCCCGGGAAAAGCGGGCTGAATGTCCTTGAAGTACTTCGGAACAGAAACAGGCAGGAGCGGGTGCTGATGCTGAGCATGCATTCGCAGGAACAATATGCAATCCGGGCTTTCAAGCTTGGGGCTTCGGGTTACCTGTCGAAGGACAGCGCTCCTGAAGAGTTGGCCCAGGCGATCCGGAAAATCATGGAAGGGGGCAAGTACATCTCCCAGGGCCTCGCAGAAAAACTCATCTTCGATCAGAAACCGGAGTCCGATAAAGCTCCCCATGGATTACTTTCCGACCGGGAATTTCAGGTTATGTGTATGATCGCGCAGGGCAACTCCCTGCGTGAGATCGGCGAACAGCTTTCACTCAGTGAAAAAACAGTGAGCACATACCGGACCCGTATACTGGAAAAAATGGACATGAAATCCAATGCTGATCTGATCCTGTATGCAATCAGAAACGGTTTGATTGCTTAAGGAAATCAGAAGGGGCAGTTTCCATTCACTTTTCGGACCGGATGTAGGGAAAATCCCTACAAGAACAATAGCAGGTACCTTACAGGTTCTCTGGAGGATTCCCTATAATCTGCCTGAAATGGATGCTGTTACTTTGTCGGCAGAAAATAACTGCTCAAATGAGACTCGTAATAGTGGATGATTCGCCCCTCATGCGGGAAAAGATCAGGGAAGTTGCCGGAATGAATAAATCAGTTGATATCATTGGTGAAGCTGATAACGGCCTTGATGCTATCCGGCTGGTGGAAGAACTCAATCCCGATCTCGTAACACTCGACATACGCATGCCTGTTATGAACGGCCTTACTGCCTTACAAAAGATAAGGGAAACAGGCAGTAAGGCCGTTCTTTGTATCCTTACCAATTATACGGATTCTCATTACCGCGAAAGATGCCTGTCGGAAGGAGCCAATTACTTCATAGGCAAATCGGATGGATTTGTAGAACTGGGCGAAGTGATCGCTGAACTGGAACAATCAGTTTCAGAAAATTCGTCTAAATAATGGACTACCCCAAGAGAAGGATGAATAAGATCTCACTAAACAACGAAACGGTTGCAAGACTTGTAAGTACACTTGTCATTGCACTTGGAGCACTAATGTTGCTTTTCCTTGTAACCGGAATTCGATTTAACGTGGATTTCCTGCCCTTACCCGAATATCTCAATTTCTTTTCTGCCTTCTCTTAGCTACTCTCCGGACTCTCATTATTAACACTGACAAGGCCCCGGCTATCCGGAAGCGGACGCAGGGTCGCGATGATCCTGGCAGGCCTTGTCTCTTTTATTGCTGCTGTTTCCACGTTTGGATTCCTGTTCGGATTCAACCTTCATGTCGCACGTGAGTTTGGCGGCCCGTCATTGAACGGATGGGAGGAACCCAGGCATTTTCTGCTGCAACCGCTTACCGCCTTTGCTTTCCTCTTTGCCGGATTGAGCCTGATGCTTCACAGCAGGCCGAGATTGAGCAAGAACTACCATATAGCCAATTTTATCGTGAGTACGCTGGTGGCCACGCTCGGCGCACTCGGTTTAGTAAGTGCCGTCTCTCCCAGGCTCTTTGGTTTCGGGCATCAGGGACTTATCGCCATGACCGACAGCAGTTCTGCGGCATTCCTGCTGATGGGTGTAGTGCTGGTTATCCGCACTTTTAAGAGGATCAGAAATCTCTGGACACTGGATGGACGGTTTGTGTTACGACTTACTGCCGGCGTGGTATTGTTGTTCTTCATGAGTGTGTTTTCGTTTTTGGGCATTCCCCAGCTTATTGTTGCCACTGAAATAAACGAGCGGAATGTGCATGAAGAGCTGAAGGGGTACAGGGAACTTATTTACAATCTGGATAATGCCGAAACATACCGAAATGCATACCTGATAAATGGTAACAAGGCCAGTTTGGCCATTTACCGTAACTCCATGAATAATGTCAACAGGTATCTCTCCAAACTGAGTGTATATACCAGATCTAATCATGAGCATGACCGCATGCTGATGATTCTGAGGATTATGGTTCATGCCAAAATCAACGAGTTCGATCGTTATATCCGTCTGATTCCTGAGGAAGGCAATGAGAAAACGGCAGAGGCTTATTCGCGGGCATTGTCTTCCGGCCTTGGGCAAATCAGAGGTATAGTCGGTTTACTTGAGAAGGAGAGTATCAATAACATGCGCCGACAGGAAGCTGAGTCAGGGAAGTTCATTGATATGATGCGTTTCAGTCTTCCGGCAGGTACCCTTATCGGCTTCATACTCATTTCGTATGCATTCTTCTCGCTGAGTACAGAGATCGAGATCAGGAAAAGTGCAGAAAAAGCATTGCGTGCAAACCATGATGAACTGGAAAGCCTGTTCGAAAACAGTATTACTGCTGATTTTCTTTCTACCCCGAAAGGAAAACTTATCCGCTGCAACAAGGCATTCCTTAGGTTGTTCGAATTTAATTCGAAAGAAGAGGCGGTTGCATTCCCGACTGAAAAGTTGTTTGCTGATTTCCGTATACATGATGTTCTGGTAAAAAGGCTGGTAAAAGAAAAGACATTGGAAAAAGTCGATTTGGAGCTCTATTCTTCGGGTGGCAGGAAAATATCGGCTTATGTAAATGTGACAGGCGTGTTTGATGAAACCGGACGGATGAAGCTGATGCGGGGCTATATTCTCGATACAACCAAATTTAAGGAAGTAGAATCAGGCCTGCGTAAGCTCTCTGCAGTGGTGGAAAAAGGACCGGTGGCCGTCGTGATAACAAATCCGGCCGGCGATATTGAGTATGTCAATGACAGATTCGTCCAGATGACAGGGTACTCCATGGATGAGGTGGTCGGGAAATCGCCCAGGATACTGAAATCAGGGTGCCAGAGCGATGTCTTTTATAAACGGTTGTGGGAAACGATTAGCAAAGGGGAGTTATGGAAAGGTGACATGTTGAATGTGAAGAAAAACGGTGAACTCTATTGGGAGTCAGCCCTCATTTCGCCTATCCTGGACGAATCAGGAACTATCACTCATTACGTTGCTGTTAAGGAAGATATCACGGAAAAGAAACAGCTGTTCGACGAACTTGTACTGGCGAAGGAGAAGGCTGAGGAGAATGATCGCCTTAAATCCGCCTTCCTTGCAAATATCAGCCATGAAATCCGGACTCCGATGAACGGTATCCTTGGCTTTGCCGACCTCCTGAAGAATCCCAGACTGTCGCAGGAGGCAAAGGAAGAATATCTTCAGGTACTGGAACGAAGCGGTAACCGGATGCTCAACATTATCAATGAGCTGATTGATATTTCCGTTATTGAATCAGGGCAACTCAAAGTCTACATCAGGGAAATCAATGTGAGGGAACAGCTCAATTATATCCATTCTTTCTTTGCACCGGAAGCAAGCCGTAAGGGGATCAATCTGATTTTGGATGAAGCCTCGGCAAACTACAATCTCATAATTTCTACTGACAAGGAGAAATTCAACTCAATTCTGATGAACCTGATCAAAAATGCAATCAAGTTCACCAGGGAGGGGAGCATCGAATTTGGTTACCGGTTGAACGGAGAATTCCTGGTCTTTTATGTAAAGGATACAGGCATCGGGTTCAGCATGGATAAGGCAAAAGCTATTTTCGACCGGTTTGTACAGGTAGATCATTCCCTGGCACGGTCGTATGAAGGTGCCGGACTGGGATTGTCTATTTCAAAAGCATATGCCGAGAAACTGGGCGGACATATCCGGGTGAATTCAGCACCGGGTGAAGGTTCACAGTTCTATGTAACATTGCCTATGCGTACCGGGACAGAGAAGAAACCGGGCTTAAAAGAAAGTGCAGAACAAAAGACGGGAGCGGCTTCAAACCTTTCCTAGATCAATTCTCTGCGACCATTTACTATTGATTGTTGAATATTCATTTCTGCTGGTTGTTTTTGGTTCCGAAAAAGCGTGGCGGCCCTTTGTTGGTTGTCACGCTTTTCCGGTTATTGAGGCAGGCATGAAAAGCCGCGCCGGAGACTATTTCGGGGAATACTCACTTTGGAATACCTTCACCCGAAAGATCATCATCTCAAACATACGATCGACCTTAAAACGGCAGGGACTGATGCTAAAGCAGGTCTCTCATAAGTACCTGGATGCGCATCTTGTTGCCTACGATATAGACAATATCGTAAGGCATAAACTCGGTAACTGAATCCGGATTAATGATCCGCGATCCTTCCCTCTCAATGCCAACGATAATTCCCTGTGAAAGTTCCCGGATCCTGGATTCGCGTATGCTTTTCCCAACCAGGGGGGAGTTGTCAGGGATCACCAAATGAAAAAGCGAGATCTCGGGCCTGATTTGTCCTTCCCCGATCCTGGCTGATGAACTTTCAAGATACGCATTGAAGGCATTAAGTTGCTCATCGGTACCGATAATATACAATTTATCCTGTGGATACAGCCTTTCATCCCGGCCGGGAGTGTTGATCACCGAATTGCCCCGGTCGATTTTTACGATGTTGATGCCGAACCGCTCCCGCAACTGTGTTGTTGCCAGCGTGCTTCCGATAAAGGGCGCTTTTTCGTTTAATTCGATCGTGGCGATGTGCGTATCCCAGGGCGTAAGCATTGTTCTGGATGCCTCTTCCCGGTGTTCATGCTGATTGAGATTAGCCATGAAACGTGACTCTATTCTGTTGTAAAACGCCTTCAGCCTGTTGAATGATGCTAACAGGATCAGGCAGGTTACAGTAGCACCGATCAGTGCTACAGTCGGGGAGAAGAGCCGGTGGAACAGGAAGCCGATAAAAAGAACCGCCAGTATCAACCGTGATATTTCAAGCAGGATCAACGGTTTTCGCAAGGATGCATTCACCCAGAGGTCGGCGTATGCCAGGGGTTCAGATCTTCTGAAAGCCAGCGCCCAAAGAAACGGCGACATGGTGCCCAGCGTGACAATCGTTGAGATGATGTCATGCATTTTGTAGTGCGCAAACAAAGGCACCAGGTATTCGGTACTCAGGATAATGATGGCGATCAGCAGGATTGAGAATATGATAATATTGATAAAATAGGAGCGAAGCACGACAGACCAGGAACTCCTTACCGTAACCTTATCAGCTTCTGCACTGTAATCGTCCAGCAATCGTTTCAGCTTGCCGGGCAGGATCCGTTCTATAAAGGAGGTAAGGGGATTGGAGAGGCGGATCATGTAAGGTGTGGTGAAGGTAGTGAGGACGGAGACCGCTACTGCCACCGGGTAGAGGAAATCGCCTGTCACTTTCAGGGAAAGCCCCAGGCTGGCAATGATAAATGAGAATTCACCAATCTGTGATAAACTCATTCCGGTGGGTATGGCTATTTTCAGCGGTTGGCCGGCGATTAAAACGCCCATAGTGACAAACAGGGGTTTTCCAATGAGCAGAACGAGCGACAGCACCAAAATAGATACGGCATACTTGCCGAGCATACCCGGATCGATGAGCATTCCGACAGAGACGAAGAAAATGGCTCCGAAAAGATTTTTCAGCGGAGTCAATATATGATCGATTTTACCGGCATACAATGTTTCGCCCAGGACAGAGCCCATGATAAAGGCACCCAGAGGAGCAGAAAATCCCACGTAGGTGGCAAGTATCACCATCAGAAAACAAAGGGCGAGCGATAAAACCAGCAGTGACTCCTCATTGAGTTGTTTCCGGATCTTTCGAAGGAATGTAGGAATGAAATAGATGCCGGTGATAAACCACAGAACCAGGAAGAACGCGAGTTTAAACAATGAAAACAGCATGTCGGCGCCGGAAAAGGAGTTACTCACAGCAACTGTGGAGAGCAACACCATCAGGAGAACTGCGACCAGGTCTTCTATCACCAGGACACCTGTGACGACGCCGGCGAATTTCTGACTCTTAACTCCTAGCTCATCAAACGACCGGATGATAATGGTTGTGGAGGCAATAGCCAGTATTCCCCCCAAAAACAGGCTGTTGATAAAAGTCCACCCGAGCAGTCGTCCCACCAGGTAACCCGTAGCCATGGTCAGGGATACTTCGATAAATGCCGTTAGACCGGCAACGCCTCCGACCCTGAGCATTTTCTTGAAATTAAATTCAAGTCCGAGGCTGAACAACAGGAACAAAACGCCAATATCAGCCCAGATTTTAATATTGTCAATCTCAAGGATGGTAGGAACGAGATGGAAGTTGGGGCCAACGAGAAAGCCTGCCACAATGTAACCCAATACCACCGGTTGATTTAATTTCTTGAATATCAGGGTGACTATGGCAGCAACTCCGAGTATCAGGGCCAGATCGGGGATTAAAACAGGAAGGTGGCTCATTGGGCAGTTTTCGTTCTTGATTGGTATTATTCCATTCGCGAGATCCTCACAGCCTCATCACGGCAGGCAGGCTACAGAATCTGCGATCGCAAGCATGAATTACAAGTCCGGCATCCATTCATTCTATTACGGTTTTGCCAGTAAAAGGTTGAATCCATGGATGATGCTTCTGTGGATCAAACAATCCTGTGACGGAAGGGTAAAAATACGGAGAATAATTGAAAAGTGCCAGCTTGTAGCGTTTTGAGGCGATGCGGTAAAAAACTCATGACGTTCAAGGTATTCTCATTTAACGCTCTGTCATTAGAGCGGCACGCGTGAAGACACGCGCGCCAGCGAAAAAGAAATGAGAATAGAGTGGCACGCGTGAAGACACGCGCGCCAGCGAAGAAAAAGAAATGAGATTAGAGTGGCACGCGTGAAGACACGCGCGCCAGCGTGGAACTTTACTTATGAGTCACGGTAAAGGTTTCTTTCATACTCCCGGCTCCTTTCACGGTGAGGCTTTTCCATTGTCTGGGCAGGCAGGGATCCTTCTGAACGATACCGTTATCGGTTATATGTAATCCTGCGAATCCAAACAGCACTGCCTGCAGCATTCCGCCTGCGCCGGTTGCAAAATAGGTGTTATCGAACTGGGCTGTTTCTGCCAGTGCTCCAAACGGAGGCCGCTTATTGGGGTCGAAACTTTTCCTGAAAAGTTCATAGGCACGTTCGGCGTTGCCCATTCTGGAGTAGAGAATGGAAAGGATGGAATGGCTCATTGCCGGACCCTCAGCGGAGATTCGCGGCTCATAATACAGAAGATCCCGGAGGATACCGGCCGGATCAGTTACGATTTCCAGCGGGTATGCCAGTAAATTGACATCAACCTGTTTGATGACTTCCCCGTTATAACGCGAATGTTCCATCATGACCTGGTTCTTCAAATAGTTGAACCGGAGATTCATTGACACCTCTTTCCATGCGGCAGGAGGTGTGATCCCCAGGATTTCGGCAGCCTGTGTTGCATAGGTAAGAATAGCTTTTGCCGAGCCATTCGTAAAGGCATTGTCATCCACGTTGGGCGCAAATTCGTCAGCACCAACCACATTGTTGATCGACCAGGATCCGTCCGGTCTTTTTTCGGCCCTGCTTATCCAGAAGTCAGCAACCTCCTTTATTACCGGGTATCCTTTGCTTCTCAGCCATTCTTTATCGCCGGTCAACCGGTAGTAATTCCAGAACGCGATACCAATGTCGGCTGTTACATGATGTTCAAATGTACCTGTCAACGCCCACGACGGAGTGGCTTCGTCGCCGGTATCATCCGATTCCCAAGGGAACATCGCTCCTTTATAGCCATAGTTTTTAGCCTTGTTGCGGGCCTTATCCAGCCTGTTAAAACGGTAATTGAGAACCGATGCTGCTGTTTCCGGATGAAAGGTCATTAACGGTGGCAGCATCCAGAGTTCCGTATCCCAGAAAATATGTCCGTTGTAAATAGTCGATGACAATCCCATGGGAGGTATGCTCAGGTCACTGTCGGATCTCGAAAAAGCATAAAGATGGAATAATGCCAATCGGATATCCTGCTGGTCGGCTGCATTGCCTTCAACAATGATATCACCCTGCCATAGGTTTTCCCATAGGCGGACATGTTCTTTAAGGACCTTGGCTTTGTTGTCGCGAAGCAAATAGATTACCATTCTTTCCGATTCGTTCTGCGGGTCGGAGAAGTCCTGAGTTGTGCACACAGCACCGGCCCATGCGAAATTGTATTGTTCACCCGGTTTTATCACCCTTTGAAAGGATAAGCTGTGTTCTGTTTTGGTTGATTCCTGGTGGGTTAACAAAGGTGACTCGTTGTTTTCGAACAAAAAGGAAGCAGTGCCGGCGATGAGGTGCCGTCCGAAAGGACTGCCGGCAGTCGTTTGTAAGAGAGGCATGGTGATCTCATTGTCTTTCAGGGTTCTGAAAGTTGCATGCTGCACATTATCGCCTGCGGGAGTATTGATAATTCCTGCAGCAGTCATGCGTACAGGGTTTTTCAACGGCCTGACACTAATATCGATGATGGCTGCAAACGGCATGTTTCTCAGGGCATAAATGCGATAACTGATCTGAGCTTTGTCCCTGAAAATAAAAGAAGTTTCCAGGTAGGCTTCTTTCATGTTCAGTACCTGTTTCCAGGATGTTATGGATTTACTGTCGACAACTTCATCATCGATCGCCATTTCCAGGTTTGCGAAGTTGACGCCGTAGAGTATTTTGCTGACTCCGAGTTCCGATTCCTTGTCATACACATTATTGAGGACAATTGAACTCACCCTGAAAGGCTCATCGGATGGTAGAAGTCCGATCCTTCCGCTCGACAGTGCTATCGGAACGTATTTATCAGCTTTGGTAACTTGAATTTCCCAGGAAGAATTATCCTGGCTGGGACTTTGTCCGTGACATTGAATCACAATGATCAGGAAAAGTGCTAGTATTTTAATGGCTTTCATACGATGCACCGGATTATTTGAAAGATTGCTGATGCCGGATCAAAATGAAGGGAACGGACAGAACCGTTCCCATTCATTCAACCACAAGCCAGACTAATTAGAAACCAGTATTTTGAACGAGGTTTGGATTGACGTCCAATTCTGTTTGGGGGATAGGGTATAATCCTTTGCGGGCGGGCTGATAACCGAGGTCGCCTAATTCCTTTTCGGCAAGGCCCCATCTTACCAGGTCGAAATAGCGTTTGCCTTCCAGGGCTAATTCAACGCGTCTTTCGTGCACGATGGCAGCGAAGATATCATCCGATGCCGTAATATCCGGCAGAACTGCATTGTTGCCGCCACGGGCACGTTCCCTTACCATATTGATCTTTGCGACAGCTTCTGCCGTATTACCCAGGTGATAGGCAGCTTCGGCATAACCCAGAAGAACCTCGGCATAGCGGATCTGTTTCAGGTTTTGCTCATGCCTTTCAGCATTGCTGCCTACCGGCACTCCGACCACATATTTACCGCAGCTCATGCCTGTTTCGGGCGCCCATGAGGCCTGGAACGGAAATTCGCTTACTTCATCCGAAATAATGTCACCCGGACGGATCACAGTGTACTTTAAGCGGGGATCACCAGCTTCGAACTCATCAACAAGATCCTGGGTGGGCATGCAGAAACCAAGTCCGAAAATGGTGGAGCCGTTTCTGGGCCTGACCCAGAAATTGAAACCATTCCCGTAGGAGAATTCTCCGCCTCCCTTAAACTGGGTTTCAAAAACGACCTCAACTCCGTTATCGTACTCAGGTTTGAAGAGGTTGCTGAACTCAGTCTCAAGACTATATTCGCCGCTTTGGATTACCTGCTGGTAAGCGTTGAAGGCATCCTGCCATTTTTCCTCGAAGAGATAAGCTGTTCCCAGTAACGAGAGAGCGGCGCCTTTGGTAGCACGGCCAATGTCGCTGGTGTTGTATTCCGATCGGGAGGGAAGCAGTTCGGCTGCCTTCTTCAGATCAGTTTCAATAAAGGCCCATGTTTCGGCAATGCCGGCTCTTGAGGGATATTTCTCGGCATTGAGGGTGCTGGGAATAAGGGGAACACCACCATAGCGGATTGCGAGGGTGTAATAGTAGAATGCCCTCAAGAAGTGAGCTTCACCAAGGATGCGGTTCTTTTCGGCTGCATTCATGTTGATATCTGGCACATAATCCAGAACAAGATTGGCAAGGTGTACTCCTCTGAAATAGAGGCTCCAGATGGTAAGATTCACCCCGTCGGTAGCAGAAAAGTTCAGATTGTCGAAATTGGTAAGCGCAGCAAGGTCAACCCCTTGCCCTTTTACTGCATCATCCGAAATGATATCTTTCTTGAAAGCTATGCTCTCGGCCCAGAAATCAAGCAATATCGAATATGCACCATTGATGGCCGCTTCTGCATCATCGGCAGTCTTATAATAGTTGCCGGTCGACAGCACGCCGTTGGGTTCCTTATCAAGGAAACTGTCCTTGGTACAGGAAGGAGTGATCAGGGTAAATATCAGGACAAGGACGCTGACTGTATAAATGTATCTTTTCATTTTCTTTGGAATTTTAGTGATTCGTTACAAAGTGACATTCAGTCCGACAACGAAACTCTTGTTTTGCGGATAGGTTACCTCATCAAAACCAACTGTACGGTCACCCAGTGACGCACGGGCAGTACCTACCTCGGGATCATATCCGGTGTAGTTGGTGAAAGTGAGCAGGTTGGTGCCGGTAACGAATACCCTGGCGCCTTTCAGGAAGATTTTCTTAGCTACGGATTCAGGGAGTGTATAACCCAACTGCAGGGTTTTGAGGCGTACATAGGAGCCGTCTTCAATATACCTGTCGGATCCTCTGCTGTTCTGGTTGGGATCAAGCGTGGTAAGACGGGGTTCCGAATCACTGGTTCCTTCGCCGGTCCACCTTTCCAGGATATCTGTGCCCTTATTATAGTTGTATCCGGAATTGGTCAGCCAGAATTTGGTAGCATTGTAAATTTCGTTCCCAAACTGACCCTGGAAAGTCATCGAAAAGTCGAAGCCTTTGTAATTAACACCTGCAGTGAATCCGAAGAACAGGTCAGGATAAGGATTTCCGATGAATGTCCTGTCTTCGCTCGTGATTTTCCCGTCTCCGTCCAGATCCTTGAACCTGATATCTCCGGGAGCCGTCAGGAGGCTCTGGTAGACAGTGCCCTCCCCGTTGAGTTCGGCTGCTTTGGCATTTACAGCATCTATCTCTGACTGGTTCTGGAAAATGCCGTCGGTCACATATCCGTAAAATTCACGGATGGAATGTCCGACTTCTGTCCGGGTCGACATATCGAAAAATAACCCGGAAGTGATGGCATCGTTGTATTCGCCCAAACCAATGACTTTATTTTTCGATGTGGTCACATTGGCGCTGAGGTTATAGCCGACATCGCCAATTTTATCCCTCCACATAGCCTGAAACTCCCATCCTTTGTTCTCTACCTCGCCAAGATTCTCATAACCGGTGCTTCCAAAGCCCGATGTTGCCGGTTGAGGCAGGGTCAGGAGCATATCAGTGGTGTTCTTTTTATAGTAGTCGACCGAAAAATATAACCTGTAATCGAAGGCATACATGTCGATCCCAAAGTCAAGCTGCGTGGTAGTTTCCCATTTAACATCGGGATTGAAATCGGATGCAGGGTAATAACCGACATATACCGATTGAGGAATTCCCAGCGTGTAATAAATCTGCTGCAGTGTGCTGGTGAAAGCATACAGACCGATGTCCTGGTTCCCGAGTTGCCCCCAGGAAGCACGGAGTTTGAGATCATCGATGAGCGGAACATTAAAGAATGATTCCTTTGAAATTCTCCATCCTGCTGATGCCGATGGAAAAAGTCCCCAGCGGTTGTTCTTGCCAAACCTGGAAGAACCATCATAGCGGGTGTTTACCGATAACAGGTATTTGCCTGCATAATCATAATTAACGCGGCCGAAATAGGACAGAAGCGACCATTCGGTAAGATTGCCTCTTGCCTTGTCGTTTGCCGAACCTGCATCCAGATACTGAAGGTATCCTTCATTATTGCTGAAGTTTTCCCTGTATCCGGTCAGGGTATTGGTTTTTGCATCCTGCATGGTATTCCCGACCAGTACATTGATCGTATGATTCTGGATGTTCTTTGTATAGTCCAGCGTATTTTCCCAGGTAACATCGAAGTAATCTGCATCCTGGGTGGTGAGACAGTTGATCAGTCTGTTTGCATTTCCTTCCGAAAAAGTAGGATCAAAGTCTTTGGTTTGCAGGGAGTATACATTGAGTCCGATGCTTGATTTAAATTGTAAGGAAGGAGTAAACTGGTAGGAGGCAAAGAGGTTGCCAAAGAGTTTGTCGTAGACGGATGTCTTGTCAGACCTGTCGGCCATGCCAAGAGGGTTCTGTGCATCACCTTCGTTGGCTCCCGGACCGGCATAGCTGCCGTCTTCATTATAAACAGGGATGGTAGGCGGCTGGAAAATGGCTGAACGAACAACACCATTGATTTCGGTATCGATAAGATCTTCCGAAATTCTGGACAGATTCATGTTGGTACCGACAACGAAATTTTTTGATACGTTGGAGTTGAGGTTGAAACGGATATTGTACCGTTTGAAATCGGAGTAGTTCACAATGCCATCCTGACCGTAATATCCAAGACCCAGGAGGTAGGATGTTTTATCGGTGCCGCTGGTAAATGACAAATCATATTTCTGAAAAGCGGCCTTCCTGAAGATCACATCCTGCCAGTCGGTTCCGGCACCCAGTCCGGGGTTGTTCCAGACGGGTTCGAGTCCGTCGTTTTTAAGAGCCTCATCCATCACTTCGGTGTACTGGTCGGCAGTAAGCAGGTCGAGTTTGTTGGAGATTGCCTGAACGCCATACTGGGCATTAAACTGCACCTGGGAGACTCCTGATTGTCCTTTCTTGGTTGTGATGAGTACGACACCGTTGGCGGCCCTGGCACCGTAAATGGCAGCAGCAGAGGCATCTTTCAATACGCTTATCGACTCGATGTCGTTGGTGTTCAGGCTGTTGATGCCGTCTTTGGTGGAAACTCCGTCAATTACATACAACGGATCGCTGTCGCCAATCGTGCCGATTCCCCTGATCCGGACCTGAACGCCTGCACCCGGAGTACCGTAATTCTCAGTAACCTGAACACCTGCAACCTGGCCTTGTAAAGCCTGCTGAACACCGACTACCGGCAATTTCTGTATCTCTTTGCTGCTAACCGTAGAAACGGCTCCGGTGAGATCCTTCTTTAACTGGGTTCCATAACCGACAACAACCACTTCATCCAGGTTCATCACATCCTGCACCATCATTACATCGATGCTGGAACGGCCCTGCAACGGTATTTCCTGCGTAAGATATCCGATAAAGGAAAAGATAAGCGTAACATTCAGATCCGGAACTGTCAGCGAAAAATTGCCGTGCTGGTCGCTGGAAGTTCCCTGGAAGGTGTTTTTTATCTGGATAGTGACGCCGGGTAGCGGCCCTGACTTGTCCTTTACAGTCCCGCTCACCTTTATCTCCTGAGGTTGTGCTTCTGTCGCCCTGGTGGTGGTTTTCATTTCCTTATTGGAAAGAAGAATGATTTTGTCGATGACCCGGAATTTTATCCCGGTTCCTTTCAGAACCTTCTCCATTACCACATCAATCAGTTCGTTTTTAGCATGAACCGAAACTTTCTTTACAACGATGTCTTCAATATCCGATTCATAGGCAAACTCAAATTCTGTTTGCTGTTTGATATCATCAATCACCGTTTGAAGGGGGACATTCTTGTACTCGAGGTTCAACCGGACTTTTTGGGCATAGGTTTCGCCGGCAACTGCCGTCAGGAACGAACAAAGCACCAAAGCCACTATCATGTTTGACATAATGAGTATTTTGATTAAAAAACTCCTGTCAAAAGCATACGCCTTTGCTTTTTCTTTCATAATTTTGTAAAGATTTAATTAACAAGACTTTGTGGTTTTTTAATTGAATCATTTCTGACCGGGAAAAGCTCTCACCTTCTTCCCGGTTTCTTTTTTCAATTCAGGGGCTCATGGTTAGCTGGTTTATATTCTTTTATACAGGTGGTTAGCGTTTTACTTTTGTCCCGGTTGATTTCGACACCGGGATTACTTTCAGATTCAGCTGGTCGACAGGCGCAACAAACCTGAGCATGCCTATCACCGTATCAAGATCCTGTTTCAGCAGGAAGACAAAATTGTATTTTGATTTGATCCTGCCCATAGCAGCCGCATCATACTGAAACTTCACATCATACACATCCTCAAGCTTATTTAATATCTCCGTAAGTTGGGCGTTCTCGAAAACTACTTTGCCCTGCTGCCAGGCTGTATATACCTCTGTGTTCACGTCTGAAATCCCGGCACTCTTGTTGCCTGACCGGGTAGTTGCCATCTGACCGGGCTTAAGTATTGCGATCTGTTTGCCTTCAGGACTCAACAGTGCAACCGAGCCTTTTACCAGCACAGTTTGCGTAATGTTTCCCCTCACTTTGGTATTTACGTTGAACGTGGTGCCGAGTACTTCGATAGTCTGTGAACGGGTTGAAACCACGAAATGCGTTGAAGGATCATGGGTGACCTGAAAATAGGCTTCCCCTTCCAGTTCAACATTCCGGCTTTTTTTACCGAATTCTGCCGGGTAAACCAGTCTGGCTCCGTGGTTCAGCCATACGCTTGTCCCGTCGGAGAGTTGCACCATTTCTATCTCGCCTTTCAGAGAGGCGACTTTGGTGATCATTTTCTCACCTGTGGATAAATGTCTGAATTGCCAGGCGAGTGCGGATATTCCGAGGATGCCGATGAAGATGGCGGCATACCTGAGGATTCGTCCCGGAAGGATCACGGGTTTTCTGTTCTGAAGCCTGTCAATTCTTTTGTTTATTGTGGATAAAGTTCGTTCGAGTTCGGGGCCGGAGGCGTATTCTTCTACTTTTCTGGCGTTCCAGATCATTTTCAGATAGGCAAACGTTTTCCTGTTCTCCTCCGATTGGGCTAACCACTCCCTGAGTTGTGATTCTTCTTCGGGAGTGCTTATACCCTGGATTTTCCTCAATACTATCTCATCGATATTTTTCAAGATCGGTCTGTTTAGCATTATGACAATCCAATCCGAAAAACTACTTAGTCCGTAGGCAAATTTTTTCCGAAGCGATAAGAAAAGACCGAAAGACGGCATTCGATCGGAATCCGGTGGGTTGGTCTGACAGGGATAACGGTTGAAAATGAATTCTGAGAGAAATCCTTAGCCCGGGATCTCGTAAGAGGCCGCGGGCATTATCTTTTATCCGGGAAATCAGGTCTTGAGATTATGAGCCGGCTCAATCATGCCGGGATCAGAGATAGAGGGGAAACAGCAGGAAAATTTTGTCTTTCAGTCTGGCCCGGAGGAATTTCAGGGCAGCATAAACATGCGAGTTGACAGTACGTTCCGAAATGTTCAGTTCTGTGGCAATATCCCTTGCCTTCATTTCATGGATATAGCTTTTAATGAAGGCTTCCCTGCATTTAAGAGGCAACTCGTTGATGGCGCTGATCAATTCGGTCCTGAGTTCCGTACTGTAAATCTTCCGGATAATCTCATTTTGATCGGGATCGTAGTAGTCTGTTTCATTTCCGGCACGATCCTCTGAATTGCGCTGATAATAGTCGCGTTGAACTTTGCTCCTTTTTATATGGTTCAGGCAGCGCAGGTATACTGCCTTGAAAAGGTAGGCCTCAAGGGATGTATGGATTACCAGGGTTTCTGCGTTATCATAAATATAGACCATCAAATCCTGCACAATGTCCTGAGCGGTATCCTTGTCGGTGAACAATTCTCCGTAAGCCAGTAAACGGGGTACATAGGAACGGAAAATATGATCGAACTGCTTCCGGTCAGCTCTGGAAGGAAGTTCGTCAGTTTCGGGAAGTTTCCGGTCGTATTGTGGTTTAGAGGGAGCCAATTTAGCCGAACAAGTATTTGGTCTTTCAAAAAGTACTTCTAACAGTTACAAAGTTAGAAAACCGGGTTAATGAAAGTTAAAAAAGAAGATTAAAATCTTCAACCTATATTTCGCTGTATTTATGCGGCAATCTAAGGTGAAAAAATGAGATGAACAGGAAGGTTGCTGTTTTTCAATCTTAAGATCTTCAGGGTCTGATAAAGCAAGCTGATCCTGTTTTCCCTTCATAATCAGACTGTATCAGCCTCCGGTACGGCTATGTTTTCCATTATACATACACCGGCAAGCTTTTCCAGCGACCAGGGGAGGTTGTAATCGAAGAGTCGTCCATAGGGCTGCTTCAGCAGGGCAATGAGAAATAAGCTGTCCTTGTCGAAGCCTGAAGGCAGAGAGGCTTCGATCTCATTCCAGTCGGGGGAAGCCAGCTTCAGGGGAAGAAAAGCATCGGAATCCATGGATGATAGTGCAATGGAGTTCAGATCGTCGGTAAGTATCTTGTTCCTGGTCCGGTTCAGGTGCCTTTCACCAAACTCGGAAAGGACCTGCATATATTTCTCAAAAAGGATATATTCATTGAGCATAAAGGCGATGCCGGCGGGGTCGAAAGCCCTCCAGAATGCAATCGGGTGAGGATGGCACAAGAACCTTCCCAGCATGAAAGCCCCGGCAGTGAAGCCGCTCAGTTTCTCCTTACGGCACATGCTGATCACATTCCTGAAAAAGATGGTCCTGCGATTGGTGGTCAGGAGGTTGTAAATTTTATGCTGATCCAGGTGAGAGCCGAGACCGCTTTTCAGGATCTCCGTATAATAGTATTCTGAATGCGTATCGAACCAGCCATTAACAAACTCCACGGCTTTCTCGGGCCGTTGGTCATAGTCGTTTCGGATCAGTTTTACCAGATCAGGCAGGGTCATTGCCTCCTCGGTCCTGAGAGTGCTCAGGATTTCCTGGTACGACTTGTATGCTTTTGCCATATTAATGAAGACGGTCTCTTCCTTAATATCCATCTCTAAAGTTGTACCCTCGATGTATTTCTGAAACCGTGCAGGCTTGAAACTTGCTTTTCCCGCATAGATACAGTGGTTTTTGCTCGATACGGTGATCCACTCTCCTTCGTGAATCACCATTCCCGCATCATTGCAGATCACGTCACCGCATAATTTCATACGGTGGTTCTTGAGGTTGATAAACGCAGGGATACCGTATCCCAGGCAGGCAGTTACCACATGGATTGCAAGGGGATTCATGCAAAGGATCGCATCCAGTTCTCCCATGAAGATGGTTTCGGAAGGGATGAAGTTCTCCTTGCAGAGGCATACTCTTTCGCCTTTTTTCTTGGCCTCAAGGGCCTTGGCCATTGTAAAATATAATCTGGCGGACACGGCCGATCGCGGCAGGACCGACACCCCGGTGCCGAAGAGAATCATGGATTTCAGCGAGGCATCATCGATGCGTTCGGAAAATATCTGCCGCAGGTGGTACGGGCGGATCAGGTTTATGACTCTTTCCTTGGATATGATTTTTTTCTGATAAAGATCAATCGCCGTAAGCAGGGTTGAACGGCCTGTCAGCTCCGACATATTGAGCTGCAGCAAAGCAAAGAAAGAAGTCCCTTCGAACGATTCAACCGCAAACTCAATTGTCGCAGGCGATTTCAGCTTTTCCTCCAGTTTGGGCAGGATAGGGGTGAAGTGGTAGATGGCGGGGAATTCCTCTTTGATCTCATGCCTGTTGAAGTATTCGCGCTGTTCAGCGTGAACAGTGCCGGTCATGATATCCTCACCGAAAATCCCTCGCACGCTTTCAATCTGCATCCCCAGACCCGTACGGGGATGCCGGCTGTAAAGGACTCCCGGGTACGATTCCTTGTTCCTGACGGTCCAGACCATTTTCTGCAGGATCAGGGCCGGGTAGGTAAGATGGCCGCGCTGAAAGGTGTAAATAAGGTCCTGGTTCCGCTTGAAAAAGTCATGGGAACTTTTCATGAAGAGGGAGGTCTGGTAGTGCGCATCATAAAGAGCCCGTTCATCAACTGACTCAATCCGACTGAAGAGCCGGCAGATGCGGGCTTCGATCTCTTCGGCAGGGGGTACGCCTTCTCCTTTCTTTATATCCTGAAAATCATGCTCCTGTGCCAGGATCTGACAGGTATTCTGGAGATTGTTAAGGTAGATCTTCCATGCCACCTCCTTTCCGAAATGGTTTTCAAGGCTCGGCAGGCTTGCTTTGGTTACTCCCACATTCAGGTAGGTAGGCATTACCCCCGGGATATAAAAGGGCGTTGCAGAACGTAAGGCAAAGATCAGGGGTTTGTCCGTTCCGCCAAGATTCTCGCCGGTCATCTTCTCCAGGTTCGAGATCGCGTCGAGCAGGCATGCTTCCCGTTCGGACTCATCGAGCTGATAAGAGTTGGATGTGAGTGTGCAGAAATCAGGGACCGGGTATCCTTCGCGGTAGAGATCGAGCAGTACCTTGCCTTTCTGGCTCAGCATAATGTCGTCATACGGTTTTGGCGTGCAGGACGGGACAACCATCATGTTCTCTGTGAACGCTAACTTCTCCATCCTCTGCTTCAACTTCTCCAGGTAATTTGTCCGGATGCTGTGCTTTTCTTCCAAAGCGTAAGGGTTCTCTTCCGGCGGGGTGATAAGAAGATCGAGGTAATGGTGTGCCTTCTGTCTGTCGCTATGGTTCAGGATGAGGACGTCGGCAGCAGAGAGCGGAAGTTCATGAAAGACTTTTTCACCCTGTCGCCTGAACTCTAACTCCGGTTTCCGGAGGTCTTCACCTGTGACAGCCGGGCACCCTTCATCAGGCTGGTTAAGGGCCTGCGTCAGCGAAAAGAAGTTTGGATAAAAAGACCTGATCCTGAATTCAATAGTGTGATCATGCGACATAGAAACACAGGTGTTAACCGGAAAATCTGTTCTGTTGATCTATATTGTAAGAATCGGAACTAAGGAAATGAATAGTACAGCCTTTCAGCTCTCGGCTTGTCGGGCGAATTGCCGGCACCTGTGACAGCTAAAATGATCATTGTTGATTTTGACAGAAAGCTGATTCGTAAAAGTACATCATTATAAGCTTGCGCCTTTTCAAAACTGTCCGGAAAAATTCATAGGAATATCATTCTGAAGCTGATGAAATACGTAAACCGGACTGGTCCCTTTAATTTGAATTGCTTTCCAATTGTCCTCTCGGAATTGATCTGGGAGCCGGCCGAAAAGGCAGACAGACTTCTGATGATCCCGGTCTGCGATCCTGACTCGCGGATTTGCGGACTGGTTTCTACGGCTTTATATTGCAGTTACTGGTTTTTACCCCGGTTTCCTGCCCGGGGTCCGGAGGCTTAAGGCTCTGAACTGAGATAGATGTCCTGGCTTTTCTGAGGGAATGATGGTTATAATAAATCTGTTTCCCGGGATATTTGAAGTGCCGACCTGAATATGGCTACAATTGCTTTTTATATGTTTAGCACGGTATGTTGCTGTTTTAAAAAGATAAGCCTGAAATTCAATGAATTTCAGGCTTTTATTTTCGTACCCGAAGCCGGAATCGAACCGGCATGGCATGTAAAGAACATGCATATATAAAGCGTTGAAAATCAGCTAACTAAAAAATAACACATATAAGTTAGCTGCATGTATAAGCTATCTGTCGGCAACATTCGGCAACATGTTTTTATCATCTGCCGTTTTAATTACACCCGGGTTGTTTACTCCACCGGGCTGCCTTTCGAGAAGGTTTACTGGAGAAACAATGTCCTGTCAAAGAACCATCCGGAGTATGACAGGTATATGGAAATAATAGGTGAAGGAATCCAACTTATGACCAATGCGGTCATGGAGGCGAGCAAGCTGGGACCTTTGACTGCGGAAAATGTCCGGCTGAAGATCCAGGAGATTAAGCAATCTGACATCATTAAAGCCGGCAGGGCGGCAAGTGTGCATCTCCAGTTCCAGCTTGTTTCGGATTTCATCAGGTACATCGAGACCAAGAAGGCTTTCCTTACCCACAACACCATCCGGAACTATAACTACACCCGCGCGATACTGGAGGAGTTCGAAGAGTACATGGACACCAAGCTGGATATCCAGACTTTCGACTACAAACAACTGGAGCAGTTCGTTGCTTTTTTAATTCTGAAGAAGGATCTACTGAACAACACCGTGGCAAAGCACATTTCAGTCCTGAAGGTATTCATCCGGTACACCTATCCAGGGGTCGATACCAAATTCTTGAAATACAAAGCCTACATGCCTGAAGTAATCGCCCTCACAGAGGACGAATTGACTATCGTAAAATATACCCCGATGAACGGGTATAAGGCAAAGACAAAGGATTTATTCCTGTTCCTGGCATCTACCGGTATGCGATATTCTGATTCCCAGCGCTTTAATTTTTCATGGGTCGATGATGATGTGATCGAGTATTCCGCCCAGAAAACCAAGTCCCGCGCTTTCGTTCCCATGTTTTCCCAGGCGAAAGAGATCGTGGAAAGGTATGGCGGCAGACCGCCGAAGATCTCATCCCAAAGATTCAACGACTACCTGAAACTCGTGCTGAAAGATTGCGGGCTGAACCGACCGGTTGTGCTCCGGGACCGTCAGGGGAACAAAGAGATCGAGACCATCTATCCTATTTGGGAGGTCGCTTCCTCTCACCTTGGGCGCAAGACCTTCATTTCCATCATGCTGGAGAAGGGAGTTCCGATCCAGGACGTTATGAATATGTCCGGGCACCAGGACTATCGATCCATGAAGCCGTACATATTTGTAAACCGTAAAAGGCTGCGGGATTTTTCAAAAAGAATAGATATATAAACTTGCTTTAAACCTATTATTAATTATGGTCTCCTTACTATCATTTACCTAATGGAATATTTTCGATTCAACGCGTCAACCAGCACTAATACTGAAAAAAGCCTTAAATGAAAAAATAGTAAACATGCCGTCATTTACAGAGCTAATATGGAGTTCTTAAATAAATTTAAAATAATACTTTGTAACAGTTGAGTATTTTCATAGAAGTTAATATTTCAAATCAATTTATATTGAGTTCAATGAATTATCAATTTCTTCTAATCTCTTTTGTTTTTCACGCTCAGCCTCATTCGCTTTTTTGTTGAGGTGTTGTTGATCTGTATATTTTATTGTAAGGCTAGTAATTTCTACAAACCTTATTTCCTTTCCAAGATACGCTGATGTAGTTATGCTTTTTTTGTCATCATGCTCTATTTCGATTACGATCTTGTTATTAGTTAGTTGCCAAGAATAAGACTCATATCGGTAATATGACTTAGTTATATACTCCGAATAGTATTTATTGTCGTTTTCAGGGTCTTTGCCTATTACTTTTGCCGTTTCATAGTTTATCGGATCTCTCACTTCTTTTGTCGGGATACCATATCTTGAAGTATATAACCTGATGATATTATCAACATAATCATAATTTGTTTCATTTTCACTACAATTTGTCAGATATAAACTCATTTGAAATAATTTCCCAAATTCAAAATTTGGATAAAGGTTAAAGCATTGTTCTACTATTTGATCAGGTTCGTTATAGTTTTTGGCTACGCTAATCTTAAATAAGGTTGAACTGTTGTTGGAAGACCTTGAAATGACATCGTGTCTTAAAAGAGAATCTCTAATAATAACATATTCAACAGAATCCATCCCTGTCCAAAAGTTTAGAAAGAGAAAGTTACCATAATGCCTATCTCTCTTATGGATTGTCATTTCATACTTCTCTGAGGATACAATTAAGGTGTCATTTGGCTGCATTACTTCTTTTATGCTGTCTGCAACCATTGTTGAAATCGAGCCTTGATTGATTTTTGGAGCAGGATTATTACAACAGGAAAGCACCATACAGCCAAATGCAACTAGAAGTTTGTTTGTTGAAACCATTGATAAAAAACTTAGGTGTTTGTGCAGTATACTTGGAAACTATAAGAAATGAGTAGTTATAACAACAAATATATTTACTGTTTTATTTAGTAGATTATAATGGGTGAAATTTTTCGCAAATATTATTATAGGTACTTCAATCTGACACACTCCAACTAGTACTTCCACTCCCAATGGTTAACAGGCAACCTGTTGAGCTCCTGTTGTAAATATCTCCAGTTAGGTAAATAATTGTTCAATAATGAAGTGAAGTTCTGATCATGGTGCTTCTCTTTGAGATGAACCAGTTCATGAACAATAATATATTCCAGACAGCTTAATGGTTTCTTCGCCAATTCCAGGTTTAACCATATCCGTCCGGCACCTGGATTACATGTTCCCCACTTGGTGCGCATCTTCTTTATTCCAAACTCTTTGGCTTTAACCCCAATCTTAATCTCCCAGCGTTCGATTAATGGTGGTACTATCCGTTTCAACTCAGAGCGATACCACTCATTCAGCAATTCCTGTTTCTTTTCTTGAGAAGTTTCAGGTCGGAGATACATCCTGATCTCTCTCTTTGTTAAAACAATTTTAGGGGTTGCGTCCCGCTCGATCAATTTTAATAAATACCGCTGCCCCAGGTAGTAATGACTTTCCCGGGTTAGATACTCCCTTGCCGTTTCGCGTTCCTGCTTCTGGAATGCTTCCTGCTGCTTTTTTATCCACTTGAGCTTTGACAGGGCAAATACCCTTATGGTATCCAAATCCATCCTACGGGGTGCTGAGATATGTACTCTTCCCAAAGGAGGGAATACACTGAGATGGATGTTCTTGATATCCTTCAGTTCCACCTCAATTATCAAATCTCCCAATCGAATCGAATCCATCAGTACTCCTTTTGCTCAACGATAATTTTATAAACTCTTTCCACAGTTTCAATAAGCCCGTAACTAACGTTGGGATCGCCAAAGGTGAGCCTGTCACTTTCTTTCGAGTAACTTTTCAGGGTATTGTAAATAGCTGCTTTGACTTCCCGCTCTTTGGCAAGATTGCCCCTGAAGCCATCTCGCCGGGATTTCCTGATTGCAGTATCCATCAGGATTGCAAGCTGATCATCCTTGCCCAGGTTATTGTACAAAGCCCTCTGCGCGGGGGTCTTTAAAACTTCCGGAGTGTCCTCTGACTTGCCTTCATTCACCTGTTTGACCAGGATGGCAATCTTCTTCAGGTACTCTTCGTAGCTGACAGCATTTGCTTTCCTCTCCTTAATTATTTCAGAGAGTAAGGTTGACATGTTCTCAAAGAAAGAAGGATCGATCAGCTGCTCATTGATGATTTTCCTTCGGACGTTGTTCTCGATGGTTTCGGCAATAGCTCTCCTATCGTTCTTGATCCCTTTGGGTAGTGAATTGATCGCTTCGTTGATACCTAACTTATCAATGATGTCGAGCAGCGGCATATCATCGAAGGCGGAAATTTTCACTGACTCATCCGCCTGGATATAGGTATCGATGAGATGACGCATATCCGCTTCATAGGTCTTCATGTCCAGCGTTTCGCCACTTGCCTTCCGGATTTCTTCCCTGAGTTTGATGTAGTTATTGATCTCCTCTTTAATATTCTCAATCTCGTTATCGGAATATCCGGCAAGATCCAGCTCATCCGCTATGTTAGCATAAGCCCGTATCAAAGCTACTGTGCACTTATACAGGGCGTTGCGCTGTGGTTCTTTTGCCTTCAGTTCTTCCGGGATTTCAGGATTTCCACAGAAATAATGAATGTGTGCCAGCGTATCCTTCGGCATTGGAACCGGCTCACAAAGCATGGCTATCTCTTCCAGCGCTGCATCAAGCCTTTCTTTCCCGGCTTTTAACCTGTTCTGGAGCAGAATGTCAACATCCTTTGCTTCAAAATGGTCATAATCCAATTCGGAAGTATAAACAGCCACTGCATTCTCAACTTCTTTAAAAAGGTCTTTGTAGTCCACGATAAATCCAAAGTCCTTGTCTTCGCCATCCAGCCTGTTTACCCGGCATATTGCCTGGAACAATCCATGATCCTGCATGGACTTATCAATATAAAGATAGGTGCAACTCGGAGCATCAAAACCGGTAAGCAACTTTGAAACAACTATCAGGAGCTTCATGTTGGCGGGCTCTTCGACAAACTTCTGCTTTGCCCAATCCTCGTAACTCTCGGTTTTGGTCTTGTTGGCTTGAACCTTTACATCTTTCAGAATTTCCTGGTAGAGGTCATACATGAACTCCTTCTCGGTTTCCGTGTTTGCACCGGTATCTTCAGTAGTAATATCTTGCGTGATAGGATTGTAGGATGTGACGATAGCACACTTCCCTGCAAGTTCGGTCTTCTGGAAAATATGGTAATATTTGCAGGCTTCGTAAATGGAGGATGCAATAAGAATTGCATTGCCTCTTTCGGAGGATAACCTGGGTTTGGTATTGAAATCAAAAACAACATCACTTACCACCTTCTCCATCCGGGAACGGCTGCTCAAGACAGTCTGCATGTTTCCCCACTTCTGCTTTAGTGCCGACCGTTGAAACTCGTTCAGTCCCCTGGTCTTTACTTCGAACCATTCATCGACCTTTAGTTTGGATGTCAATCGCTGGTCAATATCTCTCGCTTCGTAAATCAGGTCCAGGATTACCTTATCCGTCACCCCTTCATTGAACTTATAGGTGTGGATGTACTTCCCGAATACCTCGATACTGGTCTGCTTGTCTTTCTTCAGGAGGGGCGTACCGGTAAAACCGATGAAAACCGCGTTGGGCAACATGGCTTTCATGGTTCGGTGAAGCTTGCCACTCTGGGTGCGGTGGCATTCGTCCACGAAAATGAACAGTTCCCCGACTGCCCTCGAAGGCTGGCTTTCCAATTCCTGTATGAACTGGTTGAAATTGTCCACATCCCTTCTGCCAAACTTATGAATCAGCGTGCAAACCAGCCTGGGCTTTGGCTGTTCCAGATGAGACATCAGGTCTTTGCCGCTCTGGGTGCGATAGATTTGCTCATCGGCATCCCGGAAGACTCCCTCGATTTGCTTGTCGAGTTCATCACGGTCAGTAAGAATGACGACCCGGGCATTGGGATTGTTTTCCAGAATCCACTTTGCCAGCAATACCATGACGATGCTTTTCCCGCTTCCCTGTGTATGCCAGATGATCCCGCCTTCGTACCGCCCGACAAATAGCTGAGCTTCTTTGATCCCGAAATACTGGTGTACACGCGGCAGTTTTTTAATGCCGGCATCGAACAGTACAAAATCAAAAATAAGTTCCAGGAACCGTTTCTTATTGCATATCTTGATCAGGTACTTATCCAGCATGATCCTGCTGTTGTCTTCGATTTCTTCCTTCCATTGCAGGAAATATTTTTCAGGCGTTCCGATCGTTCCGTAACGCAGACCTTCAGTGTCATTTCCTGCAAAAATGAACTGGATGGTGGAGAAGAAGGGCTGAATGAATTCTTCCTGTTGATTGACAATGCTTTGCCGGATTCCATCATTCACGGATACCGTACTGCGCTTAAGCTCGATTACACCTAATGCAATTCCATTGACATACAGCACAATGTCCGGTCGTTTTTCCCGATTCCCAAATACCGTGACTTCTTCCGCTATGAAAAAATCATTGTTCTCCGGGTTTTTCCAGTCCACCAGGGCTACCTTCTCGTAATTCCTGCCGGCTTCTGTCCTGACATCAATGCCGTACCGTAACAGCTGATAGGCGTTCTTGTTATTGGTATAGAGGCTGTTGTTGGGATTATTTGCTGTGGTCTGAAGTTCATACACAGCGCGTCGGATGGCATCTTCCGGATTGCCCTGTTTTCGTAAATATTTGGAAAGCAGAGATTCTTCGATGTTGCTGTTGCCTTCGCGGTCTTCCCAATTGCCGAGATAAGCATACCCCAACTCATCCTGAAACAATTGGATGATTCGGTTCTGGGTATGACGTTCAGGTTTCCCGAATTCGGTCATTTGTGTTTCTTCTTATTGAGTTTTATCTTCAATAATTTTCCTTTTTCAGTCAATTTGTATTGCTGGTTAGGATGATTGGGCGTTTCAGGAAATTTCATTTCGACCAGTCCAGCCCTGATGGCAGGCAAAAGATAGTTGTCCCTGAAGTTTTCCTGATGACTAAGCTGCAATATTTGTTGTATTTCAGCTCTTTTTAATTCACCGTCTATCACCAGCACAACCCTTTCTATTTCTCCGGTAACTTCTCCGGTAACTTCTCCGGTAACTTCTCCGGTAACTTCTCCGGTTATCCTTTCTTCTCTGTCCGTTTCATGTATTTTGACTCTCCAGAGGATTGTTTTAAAGTACTCTTCCTGAATGAATTCGGGAGGCTTTAGACCTGATTGGTTGCACAAGCGAATAATGTCAAGGGTGCCCGTGCCCAGGCGTTCGATATAACCGTTCAGGAACATAGGCTCAGCCAGGAGCAGGTTTTGCGGGATGGAATGATGCGGTTTATGCAGCATTTCAAGGGTTAAACCATAAGGAAGCGATCCCGGGTTCCAGACTTCCAGACGGTCGGCAAAAAGCATCACCTGAACGCTTGCATTGCTGGTATAGTCCCGGTGAGCAACAGCATTTACAATAGCTTCGGTTACCGCTGCTCTCGGGATTTCATAGGTAATTTCAACCCGGGCGCTCTCATCTCGTGTTCCTACTGTGGCATCAATCCTGGAAAGCACAAAATCGACTGCCTGATCAATCAACTGGAACACATCGCCTTTGTAAACCTGATACGAAGGGATGGGTTTAACAATGTTAGTACCATGAAAATGAGCACATCGTACTTCGGAATTGATGAAAAACCGCTGGGGCTGCTTTCCAAAAAGCAAAATGGCTGAATGATACAAGCGTTGTCCTGACATTTGATTCAGGTGGGTAAGTATCGTAACGGGAGTGGAATCCTCCGAAAGCGGGAACTTCCTTTTCACCCGGGCGACATGTACAAACTCCCTGATCTTATCCGGGTCGAGATCATCGAGGTTAGCCGTAGGATGCAACGTAGCATCAAAAGGGCTGGTCCTGATCACTTCCTTTTCTTCAAGATACCGAATTAGCGATTCATAAATAGCTACTTTTAGTTCAGAAAAAGAAGCAAATTGCTTGCGCACCACTACAGCCTCCGCTTTCCGGACCAGCGCCTGTTCCTTCGGATGACGTTCTTCGATGGGATGGTGGGTAAGAAAAACCAAGCGGTTCTTGAAACAGGCTCCGGCATGGTCAAACTCCCGTTCGGTAGGAGAGAACCCATCTGCATCCTCAAACCCGTATTCCCTGCCAAAAAGCCCGATATAGATATCGCATTGCTCCACCTCTTTCAGATACATTGAACGAGCCGACTGATTCACGGCAGGTAGGTTTTCGAACAGGAAGACCTCAACATGCTTTCCAAACAGGAAATCATGGGTCAGGTATTCATACAGCAGCTGTCGCTCGTGTTGAAACTCAGCCTGTACGCTGCTGATAAAAATTCGTATCCTACTCATTCATGTATTGTTTTATTAACATCACAATAATCGTATTTTGCCTGTTAATAGTTGCTGCATTAAGCCCATCTTAATTGATTTTTGTTTAATAAGTTTATTCTCTAATGCACTAATGCCCGAATCCATATCACTGAGAATAGTAGCAATACGAACTTGTTCATCAAGATTATTTGGTGAGAAAAACTCAAAAGAAACAAAATCTTTCTGATATAAATGATTTATTGTCGAACCCGCAGTTAGTTGACTTAAGAATCTAATAAATACTTCAGAAAGCAAGAGATAGTAAAAGAATTCTGGATAAAAGGAACCATTTATTGGTCTCACCACAAATACACCGCTATTAAGAGTGGCAGGTTTGATTAACCTCTTTATTAATGCTACTTTTCCAATAGTCCCATCCTTTGTCACGAGAACATCGTGTTCTTTAATTTGAATATTCTTATCTTGCTGATATCTATCTTCTTCTACAAAGTGACAATTCTCCCAATCGATAAATCCATTCTTAAATTCAGTACCAGTTATAAGAAAATAGTCTCCTGAATCCTTATACTCAGCAGTAGTTAATCCTTGCCAACCAATTCTTGCTTTTAAAATTGCAACACTACCCAATTTTTTCTTCTCCCACCACTCCTTCGGTCTAAGCAATTCCTGCATCACCCCCTGCTTTATCAGGCGTTTCTTGGCGATTTGCTTTTCAAGTGCCTGGATGAGGTTATCGGTGTCGGATAAGACTTCGGCAATGGCTTTTTGTTCGGGAAGGGGGGGGAGAGCAATTTGGATTTTTTTAATTTTTTGTGGACTTATTTCCAGAAAAGTACTTCCACTGGCAAGTCTAAGGAAAATTGGTTTTAATGTATGGACTAAGTAGTAAACAAATTCATTTGAAACGTTATTTTTCGGGATAAGAGATTGGAATCCTTGATTTGTACAACTCTCAATTTTCAGAATCCCCACATTTCCAATTACAGCACGACTTGTCAATAGGATTGAATCTACTGGCAAAAGTTTGGCAGAGCAATTTTTCAACCCTTCTGTTGAAATTTTCCTTTCACTTTCGTAATAGTACTTTGGTTCGTTGACTTCTGTTGGGGTAAACCAGTTTATTTGACCATTCCAGTAATCATTATTATATGTACTTGGTGTTCCACCACCCATAACTTCAGCTATATCAGAAATATAACTCAAACTCCAACCTTTTGGAAGTACACCGACCTCAGTTTTCTTGTGCTCCTCTCTTATTTCCATATGAACCCCATCTTTTGAAGGTGAGCATTCACTCTGCTTTCCAGTTCCTCAACTTCATCGTTTATGGCAGGAAGCGGAGATTCGTAACGTTCAGCCAGTTCTTTGATGCGAGTGGTCAAGTGCTGACTAATCTGGTCAACTTCACTTTTGATGGAAGCTTCAATGCTTTGCATCCATTTGTCCTCCACCACCAGTGCTTTGATTTCGTCAACGCTTAACTTGGGGTACTGGGTATAAGTCTTTGCATCCAGTTCGGCTTGCCTAGCTTTTATCTGCTTGTTCAGTTCGGCAAGCTTGTCGGAAAGCAGGAGGTATTTGTTCATCACATCCAATTCACTCATGCCTTCACCATAGCTATCTTTAGGTTCAGCAGCCATCGGTAGTGCTTTCTTCTTCTCGTCCTTAAGCTCTTTGATTCGGGCAGCTGCACTAGCTTTATTAACCTTATCAAAGTCAGCAAAATATCCTTCTTCACAACCGTGTTCTTCTTCCAATTCCGATATTTCGGCGCCAACGCTGTCCCGCTCCGCTTCAAGGTTTTCCAGCAATTCCTTTTCTTTCCTGAAGAACCGGTTAACCACAAGTTCTTTAGGTAGCAAGTCGCAGGTCCAGCCCTTGTCCACCATCTTCTTTTGCTTGTTTTCAACCAGAATCCGATAGGTTTCAGCTTTCCAGCCATCCACAGAAATGATGTAGATGTCATCCTGCATGGTGGAATTCCAGTAGTTCATCAACTGCTGGTAGATGCTGTAGTTCTCAACCAGTTTCTCTGAATCGTAGGTGGATAGCAGGTTCTCAGAGATAAGATGTATGATTTCCTTGGGATGGCATCCAACCTGAAGGTTCTTCAGGTACTCAATACTTCTGGTTTCCCATGAATTGAACAACCCATCCACATTCTCAATAAATGCCTTAAACTCCTTGTGTTCAAATATGGTCTGCCTGATTCGGTCTTTTTCGACCCTGAGGTTGGAGTATTTGGGTCTGTTGGATGGTTCAAAAAGCGAAGACTTCAGGCTTGGAAACTCCTGCCAGTATTCGTGCATGGCATCAATGTCAACATTCGGAATCCCACCTAACAGATGTGCTTCGATATCCTGAATATCTTCAACTTCAAGATTTTCAATGTACCTGGGAATGTTCAGGTTGTATTCGTTCTTCTCGATTTCTTCAAAGGAAACCATGCGGCTGTATCCTTCAATCTGTCTCTGGTTATTGAAAACATCCGCAATCTTATGGATATCCTGTTCCCTAAGCCTGTTCTTGTTGCCATCCTTTATGAATCCCTTGCCCGCGTCAATAATGAAAATTCCTTTGCGATTCAAAGCGTTCTCCTTATCGATCACGATAATAGAGGCGGGGATACCGGTACCGTAAAACAAGTTCGCCGGCAAGCCGATAATGCCCTTTATATAGCCTTTTTTTATCAGGTTTTTGCGGATCCCTGCCTCGGCATTTCCCCGGAATAGGACCCCGTGCGGAAGGATGCAGGCGCCCTTCCCGTTTCGTTTGAGGGAGCGGACAATATGCAGCAGGAAAGCAAAATCACCGTTCTTTTCCGGTGGGACCCCGTAATCGGCAAAACGGTTATAGGGTCTGTCTTCTGGTAGATTCAGTCCGTTGCTCCAGCGCTTATCAGAGAAAGGAGGATTGGCAACCACAAAATTAAAGGTTTCCAGGTTGCCTTCCTTTTCAAACAAAGGATTCGCGAGCGTGTTCCCCTGTTTGATCTCTGCGGTGGGGTTATTGTGCAGGATCATATTCATCCTTGCCAGTCCTGCCGTTGCAGCGTCCTTTTCCTGTCCAAATAGTGATACCCTGCCTTTACTTTCTCCTCCTACCCGTAGAAGCAAAGACCCCGATCCGCAGGTCGGGTCGTATACCTTGACCTCGGTTTCTGTATCAACATTATTGACACCAATAATCTTTGCCATTACCCGGCTGACCTCGGCAGGAGTGTAGAATTGTCCTTTACTTTTACCGCTTTCGGTGGCAAAATGGCGCATCAGGTACTCGTAAGCATCACCAAGGATATCATCTCCTTCTGCCCGGTTCTTGCTGAAGTCGAGGGCAGGGTTTTCAAAGATGGCAATGAGATTGGTGAGCCTGTCCACCATTTCTTTACCGCTGCCGAGCTTTGACACGTCGTTGAAGTCCGGCATGTCAGATAATTTGTTGGCTTCAGCAATCGGAGCAATGATTTTCTTGTTGATCTGGTCTCCTATGTCCGGTTTGCCTTTCAATGCCACCATATCCCTGAAGCTTGAACCTTCCGGAATGTTGATTGGTGCATAGGGTTGTTCAGCCCATTTGTCGCTGATGTATTTGAGGAAGAGCATTACAAGTACGTAATCCTTGTATTGGCTGGCATCCATGCCACCCCTTAGTTCATCGCAGCTTGCCCAGAGGGACGAGTAGAGTTCGGATTTCTTTATTGCCATTTCTTATTTCAATCAGTAGTGAGGTTGTGTGAACAAGTTGTAATTTAGTCAGGAGCTACGGCAAGGAACCGCTAAATTCGCTTTGGTTGTTATATAAGGATTTGATTTAGTTATAGTCAGCTCTGAAGCGAGGTATACAAGAAAATAGTATGGATAATTGTCAAATTTATATGAAATGTTGTTTCGATTAACTGGAAAGAATAAAACGCTTTATTTTTACATGACACTACAATAAGGGGTATGAATGACAGAATATCAAATCTCTATATAGAGAATTTCAGAATATTGGCTGAGGGTAATACGTTTAATTTTAAGAGCTTGAATATCTACACAGGCGCTAATAATTCTGGTAAAAGCACAGTATTTAAAGCCATCCGGTTATTCTCTGAGGGGATATCAAGATCCGATTTCCCTGCGTTGAACCTGATCACTGAGGAATACAATCTTGGGAGCTTCAAGGAAGTGAAAAACATAAATAGCGCAAATCAGTATTTCAAGTTCGGATATAATATTCAACTACCTAATATTGAAGAATATTTCAAGGTGCTCTATACTTTTGTTGATGGTTCTAAGGAAGACTTCCGTTTTCTGGAGAGTGCAATTTTTGAAAGTATGGAGATTATCAACTCAGATGGTGAGGTATTCTTTGGGATTTATAGATCAACTGGTCTGGCAGAACGTGAGTCAACCAAAATAGAATTTCCATCGGACAAGGGAGATACCAGTATTATAAGATTTAGGCTAAGTATTGAGCTGCTCCGAAAATTCATAGAAAAGATTGCCGATGTGGATTATCGTGATTTATTGGTTCATTTGGGTAGAATTAGTTATGAGGATGGGTATTGGTGGGGAGAGTGTTTCAGCGAAAATGAATATTGTCTGATTGATTACGATGTCTCTCCGTTCTCCTTCCATGACTTTGAACAAGAGTTGTTATATGATTACTTCTTCAATTTGGCTAGTTATAGTTTGAAAGAAGCCCTCTATTCTGGCGAAAGCTCTGACCTGGAACGGGAGAATTATCAACTCCTGGTGGATGACTTGCATTACCAATCATTTATTCACGAAGTACTCCGCCCAATACTTGAAGCTGTAAAATTTGAAAGTGTTGTGTTCAATAGTGTTAATGTGCAACATATACAACCAGATTTATTACAGGAGAGGCTTATCTTAAAAGATCATGGCAATGATTACCTGCTGATTCTATATCGTCTCCTTCCTGAATATCTGGCTTTTGTGAGAGAATCACTTGCAATGTTTGATATTGATGGAGTTATTGAAATAATACCTCATTTGAATTCAGCTTTTGAGGTGAATCTGATCACCGGGGTGAAGAAGATTCTCAAAGAAAGAAAGAATCTAAGTAATTTTTCATTTGAACCTGGATATGATTCTTATATTACTAATCCCAGAATCAATATCGCCGAACTTGGCAAGGGGACTTCCAACCTGATCAAACTTATCTTAAAAACACTATCGGTATTGATTTCAAGTGAGGAAGAAAAGGTGATCAGGGAAAGAATTCCGAATGAACAAGGCAGGAAGAAAAGTAGGATCATTAAGAAAACCATCCTGGTTGAGGAACCGGAAGTGTTTCTACATCCAAGTTGGCAATCAAAATTGGTGGATTTTTTCACGTTGTGCCTGAACAAGTTTGATGTTCAGTTCATTATTGAAACTCATAGTGCATACCTGATCCAGCGACTGCAAAGCCTGGTTGCCAAGGGTCAGTTTGATCCTCATAGTGCTTGTATCTTATACTTCAATTCTGTTAATGAGGCTGATAAATATTATGAGATCACTATCCGAAAGGACGGGATACTCAAAGAGCGATTTGGTACCGGATTTTACGATCAGGCAGCTATAATGACAGCAGATATTTTGAATGCCAATAGTGTAAATTGATGTTAAGAGCACACCTTGATATTCAGATTCTTACAGATGCCTATCGGGCGTTTATGAGCGATCCTATCAGGCAGCCGAAAGATTTCATCGATTTTGCGAAAAGAGGCTGTGATTTGACACTGTATGGCAAACCCGATGATACAGAACTGACATTGCTTTCTGCATTTCTGGAAGGACGAGGTGATTCCGGGATATGGTCCATACCTCACAAATATGTAGATGCAGCTAGAAGAATAGAGCGCACAATCCCTTATCAAGTCTTTTTCGTTGATATTTCTGATCCGGAAGAAAGAAAAAAGGAAAATCAGCGGAATCCATTCCTTTGTGCTTATCTGGATGACTACCGGGAAGCATATAAGCGTTTATCAGATAACAGGTATCTCAGAGTAAATGATCCTAAAGCTAAAGCTGAATTTAAAGCCTGGGATGATATTTTGCCTGATTTACCTGTTACGGATATAATAATCTCTGATCCATATATATTTAAGCTAAATCAAGAATATAACCCAGTTGACGAGAACTTCTTCAAATTATTGCAAAGCTTAAAAGAGAGATACTCTCTCAGAAGCTTATTGGTTTTTAGCCAAGAAATTGAGCCTCAACTCAAAAACTTATTGATAGAGGAAAGCAAGAATATCCTGGGCAAGAAAGTATTATTCCGGATTATTCCATTTAGAAGAAGTATTGAGCACGATAGATATATGTTCATGAATTACAGCTACCTTAACTCAGGGAGTTCGTTCAATTATTTTAACCCAGAAGGGAAAGTTTATGTAAAGAAAGCGAGTAAGATGGAATTCTGTCCTTACTCGAATCCCAGGAATTTCGAAATTGCACAGGAAGTTTTGGGTTCACTCTACCAAGAATTCAGGAGAATGAAGGAGAATGGGGCTATACCCAGTTACATCGATAGCGGCTTATTTTGCTTTTTCAAAAATGTTGACACAATTCAGGAAAGTAATCCATCATGATGTTGTGTAATGAGAGTATCCAATTAAAGTAACCTATGACAAGCATAAAAGTAGGTCTTCTCCCGGTAATTAGTCCCAACACAGAAATTCTGGTTCTTGGTAGTCTTCCTAGTGATATTTCCATTCGAAAAAGCGAGTACTATGCTAACCCTAAGAACCAGTTCTGGCGTATAATCTATGGTATATTCGAACAACAGTCGAAGGTTTTTACTTACGAGAGGAAAATTGATTTATTGCTCTCCAATCGAATAGGGTTGTGGGATGTGTTAAATGAAGCCTTGCGAGAAGGTAGCCTGGACAGTAATATTAAGTCGGGAGTTGTAAATGATATTGGGGATTTGTTGAAATCATTTCCTGCTATTAAGAAACTGGTATTCAATGGGAAAAAGGCTTTTCAACTTTTTGAATCGAATTTTGGGCAACTACCCGGAGTCATAAAGGCAATTGCACCTTCTTCAAGTTCAGCAAATACAACTATGTCAATAGAAGGGAAAATCAAAGAGTGGAAGAGACTCCTAAAACCAAATATTGAATAATTTCGAGTCAAATCTATTTCAAAAAACAATAGTGTATAAATGATTGCTCTTAATATTGAGCGGCTTCGGGAATCGCTCGCAAGATATGCACAATACTGTGAAGAATCTGGATGGGTGCAGGGAGAGACATATAAATTCTTTTTTTCCAACTGGCTTAATCAGAGAGTTGATCTGAAATCACAAACTGCTCATGATGTATTGTCGCTATGCCTGCAATCCATGAAGGAGAAGTATTCCGGGCACGACCGGGGCATTCAGTTCATCATTCGAGGAGCCAGGCAAAAACTGAGTGAGCCAATTTCTCTTGCGGATACTGAACTATTCAAACAGCTTAGCTCACAGGGTGATGTTACTCCTATTGCCAGTTATAACAGGGGCATGAGTTATCCAGTCCTTACCGCATGGCTTGGTACACTATTCCCAGAGAAATTTGTTTGTGTATCCTCAACCGAGTTTACAACTTCAATTAAGTATCTATTCAACACGGAGATCCCGGATAGAGGTTTAGATTTCTTCTGGAAGTCTCAGGAATATTTTACAACGCTTAAGCAAGCCCTTAAAGATTCTGATGTCCCTCCATATTATCTGCCTCAGATCAACAAGTACCTGAAGCTGCAATTCCCGGATCTGCCTGAAAAGAGAAAATATGATGAAGCAGACTGGAATTGGGCAACTGAGGATTTTGCACTATTTATTGTGAGAAAAGTATTGGATATAAACGTCCCCAGGAGGAGAAAACGCAAGGAACCAAGAGGAGATATATCTATAAATCCCGCTCTTACCAATGAATTAGCCGAAAATGAGCAGATTGGAACACTTGATGACCTGTTACGTATTGATTTGAAGTATCGAGATGCGGCGCCTGAAGTGAAAGAGTATATCAGTAAGAGAATAGAGCGTGGCTCAATTTCTGAGCGTTTTAAAGAATTTGCAGGTTTCAAATGTATGATTTGCGATAGTATGGGGGAAAACCCATATTCTTTCGACAAGCCAAATGGTAAACCTTACATCGAAGTGCACCATGTAATTCCTGTTTCATCGCTTCAGACGGGTAGCCTCTCCACAGCAAATCTGATAACTGTGTGTGCGAATCACCACAGGCAACTCCATTATGGAGTTTGCGAGTTAAGCGGTTTTGATGATAATAAGATAGTGTTCAAATTAGATGATAAAACCTGTGTGATCAAGAAATTAAGATGGGTTGGTAGGTAATGCCAATCTGATCAGAGAATTAACCATTTCTTGAAAATATCATCAACAAGTTTTCGCATAGCCAATGGAATTAGTATAAATAACTTTATCGTGTTGTTATGGATCATCAGCAAAGTGCTCTTCAAGATCATTGTAATTAGCCAGGAATGTCAAAGATTTTAACTTTTTAAGTAAGAGCGAAAACTGGAGCTTGGGCAATGCATTGGATTGATATATAGCTGAATATAAAGTCAAGTATTGATTAGATTACATCATTAAGATGAAGATTAAAATATATCGTGGAACTGAAGAGATAGGAGGTACCTGTATAGAATTAAAAGCCGACAATGGTAAAATTCTATGGTTAGATCTGGGAATTCCACTGAACTCATCAAATCCAGACATAAGTTATAGCAAAAATCCGCTAGATGCTTTGTTGATCTCCCATCCCCATCAGGACCATTACGGGTTAATGGAGAGTTTAGACCCTGTTATACCTGTTTACATGGGTCAGATTTCACTTGATTTGATTAATACCACAAGACGATTTCTTGGATTAGGTCCCTTGAAGAATACGATATATGCAATCCATGCATGGAGTAGCTTTACCATTGCAGCTACCTTCCGGGTTTATCCTTACCTTGTTGACCATTCCTCTCCTGAAGCATTTGCTTTTATGATTGAAGTGGATGGGAAACGGATTTTTTATACGGGGGACCTTCGGTCTTCAGGAAGAAAGGGTAAATTGTTCGACAGGATCATCAGCAATCCTCCTAAAGACATTGACCTCTTATTGACAGAGGGAACAATGATTGAACGGAGAGCTCAGAAATATGAAACAGAGGAGCAAGTTGAAAAAGCAATTACCGATATTGTAGTCAATCAGCAAAACCTTACCTATGTTGTTAGTGCTGCTCAGAATATTGACAGGTTTTGTTCTGTGTTCAATGCATGCAGGGCAGGCAAGAAGATGCTGGTGATAGATGTTTATTCTGCTTTTCTCCTGGAAATTGTCGGGCGAAAATCAGACCGCTTACCTACCGTAGCGGCAAACAGAATCCTTGTTTACGCATCTGAATCTCAAATGGATAAAATAGCTTCTCCTGAATTTGATGAATTCAGGCGCAAAATCAAGTTGAAGACTCCCCATAATGGAGTATTTGTCAAACCCGAGAAGTTCGTGTATTTTGTCAGGGTTCCGAACGAGAAAATGATAGACAAAATGAGGCATAAGGGTGAGATTAATCTTATCTACTCGCAATGGTTGGGATACCTGGAGGATGAAAATAGGAATCCTGCTTCTAACTTGATCAACAAATTAAGAGGTGAAGGGAAAGTCAGGTTCCATCACATTCATACCAGCGGACATGCAAGCCTGGAGGAAATTGTAGAATTGGCAAAAGCTATAAGTCCCACTCTGACCGTCCCAATTCATACTGACAATCCGGAAAAAGTCAGATCATTATTCGCCAATTCCGGGCTGATGAATGTTGACCTTCGCACTGATAGACAAGAATTTACTATATAATTCCAAATTCAAATACTTGCTACAAAATGATTCAACGCTACTTTGATCCACAGACTTTTTCAGCAATCAAGCAGGATTTTAAATTTTTGCCCGCTGTCCTTGAGAAATACTTCGGGGAAATTGAGTTCTCGATCCGTGATAATTATTTCAACCTCTATTTCAAAGGGAACAGCCTTTCCAAGGTTAAGTATCTGGGTAATAATACTTATGAAGTATCGATAAATAAGAAGTTCTTTGAGAAAAGCCGATTGAATAAAGATCCAAGATTTACTTTTATTGATAAAAAGGACTATCAGGTTTGTAAAGTTGGATCGAAGTTATTGCATCCCTTATTCCAAAAAAGCAATATTGATAGTTTGTGTTCTCAGATCCGAGATGTCAATAATGGAGAAGAGATAGGTTTTGAACAGGCAATTATAACAGACAACCTAAATAACCCGGTATTTTTTATTATCGATAGACAAATCACTGATAGCGAGTTGAAAAGAAAGCGAATTGATTTGCTTGCCTTGAAGCAGATACAGGATGATAATTACAAATTCGTAGTCATTGAAGTGAAGTTGGGAAAGAATAGTGAACTAGAGTATGATGTGTATAATCAATTATATCAGTATGTTAATCACATCAAAGCCCATATTCTTGAATATAGAGATTGTTATGAAGTTTACTATCGTCAAAAAAAGGAACTTGGATTAATTTCCCTGCCATATAACAGCATATCTATCGATGACCAGGATGTGGAAGGTAGGGTAGTGGTTGGAGGGTATTCTAATTTGGCTGATAAATACATAGCTTGCCTAAAAGCAAAATCTAATATTAATATTGTCCAATTCAGGTACGAATTAAAATAATGAATTCCGTTTGATCATTATCGAGTTGAAAACTATTGGATAGCAAGAGAATATGGACAGCAAAATTGTTTGCAAGTGATGTTGTTGAAAAACTGTCCATGTCTTGCAACTTTAGAACTTAATTATTTCTTTTAGACTTGATGACAGCCTTCAGGCTTTCCATAGTAATACCTGACTGGTGAATTGACATTGTCTGAGTGAAGATACGGATTAAGCGATCAAGAATTAGGGGGTCTGTAATCCCGGAAGCGTATCGGATAAATTCATCGAGGAACTCATCGAGTCTCCTTGGAAACGGAACTTGTTGGTTCAGGTAGTGGGAATACTTGCTCTTGATAAGTTCAAATTCAAATTCGTAGTATGGCAAAGCCTTCTCAATTATGATCCTAAATTCATCAATGCCCTTTTGCTTTATATAACTATCAGGATCAGTCTTGTTCCCTCCCAGACTATCAAGTGTTGCTACATAAATCCTGGAAGCATTTTCAGATAGTAGTAGTTTGATGGCTGCAGATATCCGCTTTGCTGTCAACATCTCATTGGCAGATTCCCTGTCAAAACAGAGGGTAAAGCTTTTAGCTCCCCGGGCAAGGGAATCTCTGATTTGTTCAGAACTGATCGTACTTCCTGCCAAAGCCACCACATTATCCATTCCCTTTGCAGTAGCATGCAGGCAATCCAGTTCACCCTCAACAATAACAATATCTTTTTCACCCTTAAGAGGTGAAAGGTTGAAGAATCCGCTACTTTTATCCAAACCAGTAGAATTCAGGTATTTTGGTGAATGAGTTCCTATGGTTCTGAATTTAAATCCTTTAATTATTCCACCCACCCTATATGGTATGGTGAGTTTATGAGTGGTTCCAATCCCTTTATGCAATTTTATTATATCCTGTATTTTTTCTTTTTCAAAGCCTGTTTTATTCTTACTGTCAGATAGGTATGCAAAAAGTTTCTGTTGGCTTGGAATGTAACCAAGCTCCATGATTTCCCCCTCTTCATGGGTGTAGCCTCTTGAGATAGGTAAGTTCGAACAGCATCAGCTTCTTTGCCAGGTGTATGTCCAAGACACCATTTGAAATATGCATTACACGACTCAAGTATTGATGCCTGTTCTTTGAATTTCAGGTATGCCAACTTGTCGTATTCCTGATTTCCCGGAAGCTGGATTCCAGAAATCTCTGTAAGTTTTTTCACTGCCTGAATGAAATCAGTCCGATCCCTTCTCATCACGTAATCAACCAGGCTGAGCCTTTCACCGCCCTGTTCAAAAATGAAAGCAGGAGCTGTTTTTAAGATCGCAGTCTTATTTTTTCGGTCCTTGTGCGGAGTACCGTCCAGATATGTCTTGCTTCCCCATCCCCAGGTAAACTTGTTAAAGTTGTGTTCTGGAAATAGTTGAGGAATATGAGGGAACAGAGAAGGTATTAAATCATCCTTAATCCAATCAGTGATTGAAATGGTCATTTGCTAGTCCAGTTTCATAGTTTGAGGAATGAACAAAAATAACATCTCGATTATTACATAATTGACTTGTCTTATATAATTATTAGATTTATTTGTAAAAAAAATTAAGATGACAATATAGATCGCCATGAAGATATGGTTGATAAGCCGTTGTATATCAAGGTGGTTTGTTTGATTCTTTCCTGTGTTTATGTAACTATTTGACTGACATTATTGAGGGTTAAATGAAAAGCTACATTGACAGAATACCCTTAATCAAATTTCACCTCAGCATACGCCGGTAGTCTACTTTTTTCAATTCGATGAGTGGAATAATTTCATCATGTAGTTGCTTAACGATCATAGTGATTTTTGTTTTCCTTCTTGTTTTTTGTATGATTCGAATTTTCGAGGCTTCATTCCCAAAGGCTTTATAAAGACTTTGTCGAATGTTTGGAACAGGACTACTGAGCTCTTGGATTAACAGAAAATGAGGTCGGGTCTTCAGATATCCTTCCGATTCCGCTTCATGTTTGAGTTCACAGGCACGAGTCAATTTGTAACCTAACAAATTAGCAATCCCTTGGTTTGAGTATCCAAAGTATGGCAAAACAATATCCTGCTGACTATAAGAATCCGGCATGTCTTGTGATGCAACACCCCTTATAATGGTTGCGGACTTTCCCGGTTTCTCTATAGTCTTGATTTTGAGAATGCCATTCTTCGCTTTTTGAGTATAACAGTAGAACTGTGTCTTTATTCCTGCCGAAATTACAGCAGAGGACAAGAAAGCGCGAAAACTATCAAGATTTTCATGCTTAATAGTGACCGATATACGCTTATAGAATATTTCCCTTTTACGGAACCATGACCATGAACGGAGATAGTACATGCACTTTGCCGAGTCGTAGCTTATCCACCCTTTTAAAGCAAGATTGTTGAGATGCTTTAGAACTGTCCTGGACTGTAAGCATGAATGGGAACATATTTTATCAAACTCTGGACTTCTCCGATGAAACCTTCCTGGCGTTAGCATTTTTGCGACAACAAACACCTTAAATTCGGAAACACAGTCTTGATTGAAGATAAGACTGATCAGTTGAATTGGAATGGTGATCGGATGAAGTTCCTTGCTTTTCATAGCATGAGAGTCAAAAACAGTAAGGCTTAACTATTGACAATATTCATGTCAAGAAGGTTATACACCTTGTCAGAAGAATAATACCAAGTGCCCCCAACTTTTGTTGGGCAAAGGATGCCTTTCTTACAGAGGTTTCTCAATGTTCCTTGTGAGCAACCAAGTATATTTCTTACTTCATATGATTTGAGGAAAGACTTTTTCTCACAGGGAAGGTTTGATAGCATGTTTTTCAAATCATCCGTTATCATTTCTTTCATGTGCTGAAAGTCATCCATTGTGGCATAAATGGTCTCTCTGGGATGATCCTGAAACCCACTGCACTCATTTTTTTTACAGTTTTGATTCTTGCACATACGCTTTGTTTGTTTTATGGCAAAAATCACCTGTTTGAATCAATTTGGATAAGTTTGATTCTAATTGCTACCTCTACTATAGCACTTTTTTTAACAGTGTTTTCGCTAGTCAAATAGAATTGTAAAGATTCTTGCAATTAAGGGAAGCTATTTCCAGTGGCACAATTCGTTGATATCATCTACAGATTAAAAATTCAGGTTGTTGGATGCCTGGTTCGCCGCCGCTTGCGGAGTTGGGATCTGTGCCGTGGGTTTATAGTAAGCCTGACTGTTTATGGTGCGGGGTATTCATTTCTGCATTAGAAATCTAATTTGCTTTCTAGAGTTAGAAATTTTTCAATGCATACAAAATCAGGATATTGAAAGATGTCTTATTTAATGGATATGGCAGGAGGATCAAATAAATATTCAGCATAGAAGAGTACTCTTTTTTGTACAAACAAATTTGTTATTGTTGTATTATTGCTTGATCATTATCATATCAATTAGAAATTATCTAATATGAAGGCTTATCTTGCAAGTATTGCTAAACAGTTGAAAGACTGTAGTACGTCATTAGATAAAACAGCTATTCTGATTGACAAACCATGGGTGCTTTTTGATTCTGTAAATGGGAGCACTAAACTAATATTCAGGAAGGACAAATCACTAATAATATCAAAGAATGGTAAGGCAATTGTCGGAAACTGGGACTATATCCCAGCAGTTCAATCCTTAATGCTCGATCTGGTATTTGAGAAACTTTTATGTAATGAGGCATTTTCTGATGAAGCTGCAATTATTCTGAAGCTTGATGGGACCTCTGATCATATTATCCTGATGAATGAAGATTTGATCGCAGATTTAAATTATAAAAGATATTTGGATCGCATTAAAAATGAGAAACATCATATAGTAACAAAACAGTTGATAAGTGGAGAAACCTTAGAGATAAAAGCTAAAGATCATCAAGGGAATAATTCCGGTATAGTAACTGTCGGTTGTGAAGTAACTATTGATGGAAGCAGAGTCTCTGATGGCATATTTTCAACAAAAGATTCAAACCAAGAATATTATATTAAAGATAGTAAAATCCAAGAAATTCGAACTAAAAGGAGTTATAAGAGTCGTTCCGGATTGATCTTAATGATTATGGAAACCACCAACTATTATCATAATATTGGTGATAAAGTATTGATAAATAATAGGATAGCGTCTGATGGGAAATACGTTCTAGATGATGGTGTAACAATTATTGTACAGCATGGAAAAATCGCGAAAGTCATTATGACACGCAATATTGTCGTCTATATCGTATTATCCTCAGTACTGTTGGTCGCCTTCCTTTCCATCCTCTATCTCATCGATTCTTCGCCGCAAAAGTCACCTGATGTGAATTCATCAGACCAAAGTAATAGTGTAATAGATACCAATTCGATCATATCTTCTCAGGATTTGAGTTCAGAAAGCACATCAGACAGTGTAATGAATAGTAGTAATCCTGGTACAAGTGATATGATCGAGAACGTAGAAACGGCTGTTGATAATAATACTTCTGAACAGCTTGTATATGAAGAAAATATCATTGGATACTGGTTTACACCCCGAATGATTCTACCAAGTATAGAGTTTTTTAGTGATCATAGTTGCGTATTTATTTCTGACAATATTAACGGAGGCAGAAATATTCAGAATGGTTATTTCCAATTAGTTGACGCTTCAATCAGTGTTTATTTCTAAGATAAATCACCTTCGGTGATTTTAAAATTTGTACAGGGCGAAGGAATTGATCAAGGAAAATCTTTCATTGAATATGAGGGATCATTTCTCGTAAAAGGAAATAGATAATTGGAATAAGAAGTGTTCAACTACTATGGGCGATTGAATGCATTGATAATAGGAAGTAGAGAAATCTTAAGTAATGCCCCCTCAAAACTTCTAAGGGGGCATTTTCGGTGCTAATTCAGAAAAATCAAACTAAGGTATTTATTCAAATCTCAGCCTCTGTTAAATATAAAGACGTATCCTTATGCGTCCTCTCAACTATTACCATGTTTATATCTATTAGCTTTGTTCCTCTGCATAATTGGTCAACAATTGCTTTCAGGTCCTCATTGTCCTTTGCCATAAGTGATACCAGGAACTGCCTCGATTTGATCAAAGGGGATTTCATTTTTAATTCAAAGCATTGTGTAACTTCCCTGGTTGCCTTGGCATTACCAATGAATCTGTTGTACTTTTCTTCCGGAACTGAGATAAAAATTACTGACTTCAACAGATAGTTGAATAATGGGTAATTTACGGCTGCCCGGCAATTTTTCAGGAATCCTCTTCGATAAAGATACTTGACCCTTACCAAGGTCGGTCCCGGGGATAACCCTATCTTCTTAGCTAAGGATCGGTTGGTTATCCGGGCATTGTTCTGGAGTTGGTTAATGATCATTAGATCAATTTCATCAATGACTTTTTTCTTCATACTATGGTTATTATTTATCGTGAGGCGTATGTTGATTTAGGGTTTACTTTTGAAGTATTGAGAGGAAGCTGAAGTCAAAAAGTCTTATATTAATTAAGATGGAGAGACTTCAATCTTCAAGCAGATCCAATTTATGGCATCAGCAGCCATCTGTCCGTTTCAAGGGCTTCAGAAAGGCAAATTGACGGGCACGCGATAGGCTCTGTCCATTATCCCGTCAAAGCTTTCCGTTGGCAGGAATTATGCCGGGAAGAATTTATCAGATTTTGAGAGTAACTCAAATCCCGCCAAAGCTCCCAAGTTTGGAAGCCCCCCGTACCCTTTTAGGCACTATCCCCCCGAGGGGGGTTTATTTTGAGGAGCAACAGGCTTATTGAGAGTCTCAAAAAAAATAACAAAAAAAATTGAGTATATAAAAAATTGTAATATCTGAGTAGTATTATTATCTTTGCATATGAAAATTATATATAACCTGAACCCAATCCTTAACATAAACGGCTTCCTTGGTACCACCTATGACTTAGGTGCTACCTTCGTGACCATCATCCAGCGTCCTTCCGATGGGTGCTTGGCTGCGCTGATTGTGGACAACGGGTTGGAGATCAAGGAATACAATTATGCCAAGTCCAAGCGTCAGGCTAATCAACAGAACAGCCTTAGACCTTTATCAAGAGGGATTGACTCTTGAGCAGATAGCGGCATTTGAGTACATTGTAGATATAGCGAGATTCTCAACAAACGCGGTATTTAAGCTGAAATCCAGCACCATCCAACGAGAACTGCGAATAGGGAGAAGAAAGACAGAGGCAATACTCGGATGGCTTCAGGAAATCGAAATCTTGAAGTATAAACCCCAACCGGTCGGAAAGACCGGAGTTTACTTCTTTGATTTCCACCGACTCCTCAAGAACCCCAAATTGATCTTTCGTGAAGGTATCCCGGCAACTGCCGAATACGAGTTTCTAACCAAGGCGTCTACTCATGCCCGGCGCCTCGAAATATTCAAGGAACATGCAAAACGAAGAGATGATCGTTGATTGGAACTGCAAAGATCCCTGGTGCCGGGTCTGTGGAAACCGGCAGTTCACTATCCTGGATACAGTGGTAGCGAAGATCCCTGGAGAGCTTTGGGTGTGTGACACATGCAGGATGGTCTATCTCAAGACCCAGGACATGCAGCAAGGGCACATCAGGGTACTGGGCTTCCTTCCCCAGGTCAATTACTTCAACATGCTGGTCAATGGAAGGCTGGATTTTGCAGTCTCCATGCGCAAGTCAGTTTCACCCGAAGAAAATTGATGAGATCCTCCCATTGTACATTTGTACATTGAAACCCCGAAAAATTCCCTCTGAAACCGTTGATACTCTAAGAGCCCAGAAGCCCGAAAAATTTCCTAATATTATATATACTCTCTATTCAATAGTTAAACCGTTCAATAGTTTAAATAGTTAGTATATAGGGTAGCCGGGAAAATACAGCGAGATTAGATCAAAGGTATCAGAGATTTTACAGACCAAATACAGTGACACAGTATGACCTTAATTAAGTATAACGATGGGGAGTTCGATTGGACCTTTGTGCACCATCCGCTCATTGATCCGCCCCTGATCTATTACATGCTGGATGAACGATTCACCGTAATCCAGCCAAAGCTCCTTCCCCCTCACCAGGAAAACTATGTTATGGGAGTGGATCCGGTAAAAGGGGGAAACCCGGCTCTCGTTATGTGTATGCATGGAAGCAGGGATGCCGAAGGAAATGGAATCCTGGAGCAGGTTGTCTATAAGGACATGCCGAAACAAGATGCACTTCAGAAGATCATGGACGCACAGGGATTCGTGCCTTTCTCCAAGATCTTCGAGATCTATGAGGACAATGACTTGGTGCCTGGAGAATTGATCAAGATGTCTGTTGAGTACCCGGGCAGGTGCGATAGGCAGTACGTCATTATGACGAGCCGGAAAGGACTGGAGGAAATGCGGAAGGCTATTAGCGAAGCCCTGGAAGAATCACTTACTAAACAACCACAGTGATATGGATATTAATAAAATAAAAGAAAAGATGAAAAAATACAGGGACTTCTATGGCGGGGATCTGCTGGAAGTCTCTGAAATAGACAAATGCGAGACGAAGGAAGAGCTTAACAAGATACTGGAGAACCATCGGGCTCACATGGAGGATATGCTTTCAGACGCCCACTCGCATCTCGACAATTTCAAAAGAAAACTTGGGCTTTTATGACGAGCTACGATTCAATAACAATATACAATAACGGGGACGACTTTATCCCGACGTTCTCAAAAGACACCATGGTTATCGCCGGCAATTCCGGTTCCAGGCAATTTCCATTAGCCTACATACGCAGACCCAAAGGAATAAGCAAAGAGGATTGGGCTGTGTTGAAAGAGAAAATTCAAATAACAGTACTGAAATGAACTACAATCTCAAGCAACCACTAAAAGCCATTCCATACGAGAAAGGATTGGAAGACGGCTTCGCCAAACTCGGACCACGGGACTACCCGGAGATAATCAAAGCCTGGTTCCCGGATGCAAAAATGGACTTCTCGGAGTCATTTATGGTTCCGTATATCAATTACCGGTACAGCGCCTACGTTATTGCTCCCGGAGATATCATCATATTATTCCCGGACGGGACTAAGCTGCCGTTCACGCAGGAACTTTGCGACAAGATTTTCGAGAAGGCTGGCACAAAGCGAATAGAAGTGAAAGCCTATCAGGACGATTGCGGGCATTGGTACCTGGTTCCTGTCGAACTCGCAGAGCAGTTCCGTAAGGATCTGGAGGACGAAGAAATGGCGGATTCCGGAGAGTTTGATGCCAAATACGGTCAGTATATGACCGGCGGGGATCTGAACCGGAAGAAGTTGTACACTGAATAATAACCCGGGCACACACGAATAGTCTTCCCAAGTTTATTTAAAAAGAAAGGTCGGATTCGCTCCGACCTTTTTTATCTTAGCGCTGGAAACTGCTTTTTTGAACGAGACGAATTCTGCAAAATTCGGCAACATTCGGCAGCACCGTAAAATAACTGATTTTCAACGCGCTCAAAATCAGCTACTTATGCTAAGATTAGTACCCGAAGCCGGAATCGAACCGGCATGGCCGCAATGGCCAAAGGATTTTAAGTCCTTCGTGTCTACCAGTTTCACCATTCGGGCACTGGAATCTGCTGCAAAGATAGTAAAGATTGATATAAAAAAACTCCCGGCGTATTGCCAGGAGCTTTGCTGAGCGGAAAACGAGACTCGAACTCGCGACCCCAACCTTGGCAAGGTTGTGCTCTACCAACTGAGCTACTTCCGCCTGTTTTTCCCGTTAGGGAGTGCAAATATACAATTATTTTCAAAAAGCAATGAGAGGTGAAAAATAATTTTTGGACACGTTCTGACGCCGGCAGCCGGAGGATAGAGCAGGATACCGGCACTCATTGATTACTATAGTGAGCCCGTGAGGAATTTGCGGAATGTAGTTCGAAATCGCGGGTTCAGGGCTTCATTTCGTTATTGCCTTCACACCCCGATTACTGCACCGACTTTCGGGATCAGTACTTTTTCAGCATCTTCTTGATCTCGTTCAGTTTCATCAATGCCTCTACCGGGGTTAGGGTGTCGATGTCGAGTTGCTGGATGTCGTCGCGGATACGGCCCAGCAACGGATCTTCAAGCTGGAAAAAGCTTAGCTGATAGGGATCTTCCTGTTTTACCGTTGATTTCTCTTTTGTTCCGGAAGATCCGAGTTCGCCTGATCCGTGTTTCTTTTCCAGTTGTTCGAGCAACTCATCGGCCCGCTGCAAAAGACTTCCGGGCATCCCGGCCATACGGGCCACATGGATGCCAAAACTGTGGGCACTCCCGCCCGGGGTTAGTTTCCGAAGAAAGATCACCTTTTTCCCGACTTCCTTAACGGACACATGGAAATTCCGGATCCTCGGCTTGGAAACCGCCATCTCATTCAGCTCATGGTAATGCGTGGCGAAAAGGACCTTTGCCCGGTAAAGCGGGTGATCGTGGAGATATTCGGCAATGGCCCAGGCAATGGATATTCCATCGTAAGTGCTGGTTCCGCGTCCGATCTCGTCCAGCAGGATCAGGCTGCGGTTGGAGATATTGTTCAGAATGCTGGCAGTTTCATTCATTTCAACCATGAAGGTCGATTCTCCGGATGTAATGTTGTCGGAGGCGCCAACCCGGGTGAAAACCTTATCTACAATCCCGATCTCGGCCGAATCGGCAGGCACGTAACAACCCGTCTGGGCCATCAGCACTATCAACGCTGTTTGCCTCAGCAATGCCGATTTTCCCGACATATTGGGACCGGTTAGCATGATGATTTGCTGTCCGTCATTATCAAGCTGGACATCATTGGCTATGTAATCTTCACCGGCAGGCATATTCCTTTCGATCACCGGATGACGGCCCTGGCGGATATCGATCCGGTAGGAATCATTCATTACAGGACGGACATACCGGTTACTTACGGCAACTCTCGCAAACGAAAGAAGACAGTCGAGCCGGGCGATCAACTGGGCATCAAGCTGTATGGGCTGGATATAATCTCCGAGGCTGAGGACCAGTTCGTTAAACAGACCGGCCTCAAGTTCCAGGATCTTTTCTTCGGCTCCCAGTATCTTCTGTTCATATTCCTTCAACTCTTCAGTGATGTAACGCTCGGCATTCACGAGTGTCTGTTTCCGCATCCATTCGGGCGGTACCTTTTCCTTATGCGAATTGGTCACTTCGAGGTAATAACCGAAAACGTTGTTGAATCCGACTTTCAGGGAGCTGATCCCTGTTCGTTCTACCTCGCGTTGCTGAAGCTGGACAAGGTAATCTTTCCCCGAGAAAGCCAGTTTCCGGAGTTCATCCAGTTCGGGTGAGATACCGTCTTCGATCACCATTCCCTTCGAAACCATGACGGGAGGGTCAGGCTTGATGGTCCGGCCAATCCGTTCGGCGATCAACTCACAGGGATTCAGTTGTTCGGCAAGCTGTTGCATGGCCGTCAGTTCGGAGGAAAGGCATGCCTGCCGGATCGGAAGGATAGCCTGCAGGGCTTTCCGGATCTGAAGGATCTCCCTTGGCGTAATCCGCCCGACAGCCACCTTGGAGATCAGCCGTTCCAGATCACCGATGATCTTGAGGTTGTGTTCAATGGTATTGCAGAAGTCGGTATGTTGAATAAAATATTCCACAAGGTCGTGGCGCTCGGTCACCGGTTTGCGGTCCTTCAGCGGAAGCAACAGCCAGCGGCGCATAAGGCGCGATCCCATGGGAGAGATCGTCCGGTCGAGCACCGAGAGCAAAGTGGCTGCATTTTCATTCGGGGAATGGATCAGTTCCAGGTTCCGCACCGTGAATTTGTCGAGCCAGACATAGTGTTCTTCTTCGATCCTCGAGAGTTTACAGATATGCTGGACTTTATCATGCTGTGTTTCTGAAAGATAATGCAATGCTACGCCTGCGGCGATCACACCGTTTTCCAGATCGGTGATCCCAAAACCTTTCAGCGACTTTGTTCCGAAGTGCTTGAGCAGCATTTCGTAGGTGAAATCATAGGAGAAAACCCAGTCTTCGAAGTAGGAAAGGTAGAAGAGATCGCCGAAAGTCTCGGTGAACTGCTGCCGTTTATTCTTTTGTACGATGACCTCATTGGGTTTGAAGGTCTGAAGCAGTTTATCGATGTACTCATTGGATCCCTGCGCCAGCATGAATTCCCCTGTGGAAATATCCAGGAATGCGATGCCGGAAGATTTGGGCAGGAAGTGAATGGCTGCCAGGAAGTTATTCTCTTTATTCTCCAGAACTTTGTCGTTATACGACACTCCGGGTGTTACCAACTCTGTAACGCCGCGCTTAACAATCGTTTTGGCCAGTTTGGGATCTTCGAGCTGGTCGCAGATGGCAACCCGGTAACCGGCCCGGACCAGTTTGGGAAGGTAGGTGTCGAGTGAATGGTGCGGGAAACCGGCCAACTCCACATACTGAGCCGATCCGTTTGCCCGCCGGGTAAGGATAATACCCAGAATATCGGATGCTTTGATGGCATCTTCCCCGAATGTTTCATAAAAGTCTCCCACTCTGAACAATAACAAAGCATCCGGATACCGGGCCTTGATGGCGTTGTATTGTTTCATGAGCGGCGTAAGCGCCACCGTCTGCTGTTCCTTTTCTTTTGTCACCCTGATAATTGCTGGAATAGCCACAAATTTAGGATTATCTGCCGACCGGCAAAAGCAAGGAACGCATCTGTTGATAATTTTTACTTTTGTCGGATATTACTTCACTACAATGCGGAAACTGAAGATGGATGAACTCAACCGGGTGAGTGTTGAGCAATTCAAGCAACTGGAGAAATTGCCTGTGATCTGTGTGCTCGATAATATCCGGAGCCAGCATAATATAGGGTCTGTATTCCGGACTGCCGATGCTTTCGGTGTGGAAAAACTTTATCTCTGCGGAATAACGGCCACGCCGCCAAACAGAGAGATCAGCAAGACCGCTTTGGGCGCTACCGAGTCAGTTGAATGGCAGTACGAGGAAAAGGTCGAGAAGGTGATCGATGATCTTCAATCACAGGGCTACCGGGTAATTGCCGTTGAGCAAGCTTCAGGCAGCATTCCGCTGGATGAATTTGCTCCGTTTCAGGGAGATAAGATTGCCTTTGTATTTGGAAATGAGGTAATGGGTGTGAGTGATTCTGCAATGGAAAAAGTAGACAGCTGTCTGGAAATTCCTCAATTTGGAACCAAACACTCCCTGAATGTATCTATAACAGCAGGGATAGTATTATGGCATACTTTTTTCCGGATGAAGAAATGCTAAAAAAACTCGTGCAGAATCAGTAACTTTTAACAAGTTTAGCTATTAATACTATGGCATACCAGCATTAGGGCCGGTTGATTTCGACCGATTTGTTATATATTTGTATAAATTCGAGTTTTAACTGACAGAATATCAGCATCAAACATCCAATAAACAGCAAACAAACCTAACCGCATGAAACGTACTCTTCAAGTATTGATCGTGATTGTCTTCGGAATGATCCCATTTCTGGTTCATTCACAGGATAACACATCACCCCGTTTTAAAAGTCATTTCAATTTTCAACTCAACGGAGGGGTTACCCAGTACTTTGGTGACCTGAACAAGGATGACCTGTTCAACCGGAAACTGAATGCCGGTTTTGGGGGTATCCTGGGATACCAGATCTCTCCGGTATTGGGTGTCAGAAGCCAGTTCCTGTATGGTAAACTATCCGGTGAGCACGCAGATAAGTTACAGAAAATGAATACCGACCTTTGGGATCTGGGACTCAATCTTACTTTGAACATCAACGAACTCTTTTCTCCCTATAATCCTGAGCGAATCGTGAATGTTTACCTGTTCGGCGGTGCCGGTCTCACATCATTCATTACTTCGATTTCTGATTATAATACAGATGTTGAAATTGGTAAAAGCGACGGCAGGCAGAATGAGTTATTCATCCCGATGGGATTGGGCCTTGCATTCAGGGTCACGGAGAAGCTGGATATAAACCTTGAATATGGCGATCATCTGACAATGAAGGATAATACCCTGGACTTGTACGAAGGTGGCAGCAAGCGTGACCAGTATAGTTTTGCATCCCTCGGACTTTCCCTGAAATTCGGAGGAGTGAAGGATGCCGATGATGATGGCGTAAAGGATAAGGACGATGCTTGTCCCGATAAGGCTGGCAAGGTTGAACTTGCAGGATGTCCCGACAGGGATAACGATGGCATCACGGATGATATGGATGATTGTCCGGATGTGGCCGGCAAGATCGAGTTCAAGGGTTGCCCTGACTCAGATAATGACGGAATACCGGATAAAGACGATGCCTGCCCGAATGCAGCAGGTAAGCGCGACCTGAAAGGATGCCCGGATAAGGATATGGATGGCGTTGCCGATAAAGATGATAAATGTCCGGATATGGCTGGTAAAAAGGAATTTGGCGGTTGCCCCGACAGGGACGGCGACGGAATTCCTGATAAGGATGACCTTTGCCCGGATCAGGCCGGCTTGACCACTCTGACCGGATGTCCGGATAAGGATAAAGACGGAGTGGCCGATAATGTCGATAAATGCCCTGAAGTGGCAGGACCCTTGACCAATTTTGGCTGCCCTGAAACCGAAAAGGCACTGGTAAGTGAAGTGGTGTACTTCGGCACCGATGAAGCGATCGTACTTGCTGCTTACAACCAGACATTGCATAAGGTTGTTGAGACCATGAAGGATAATCCTGGTATTCGTGTTGTTGTTGCCGGTCACACCGACTCACGGGAAAGTAAGGAGTACAACATGAAACTCTCTGAAAACCGCGCGGAATATGTTATCAGTTTCCTGACAAGCAAGGGGATCGAAGCATCCCGGATCATCAAGGAGTTTTACGGCGAATCCATGCCGGTAGCTGACAATTCTACCGAAGAAGGTATGGCCATGAACCGCAGGGTTGAGCTGAAATCGATCAAATAATCACGCGCTATTATTGCGCTTCCTGCTGATCGGGAAAGGTGTGCACATCAGGCACATCTTTCCCGATCAGTTTTTTTTACCGGAAGGCCATTTTGCTGAGGTAGAAGATGTTTTTCCTGCTTTCGTCGAGACTGTTATTCCGGATTGCTTCATATCCTGAGGCCAGGAAATAGTCGCCATACCAATGCTCGATAGTGCCGAGATACTCGCTGATGTACTGGTCGGTGCTTCGTTTTTGTGCAACAGGGGCCAGCGTTGTCCCGTCAACGACGTCATTCTCTCTGATCACCCTGGAGGCAATCTTCGAATTGGCATTATAGAAAAGGATGATCTCATCGCCATCCTGATAGAAATTCACTTTCCTGTTAAGATAGGTAGTCAGTATATCACGCATTTCCATTCCGTTGCCCCATTTCATCTTTCCGGTTGAATCAAAGCCGCCGATAAATGCATTCGTATAACGGTAGCCATCGAACACGGAATACGTGGAGGGAATTGCCCGGCCATAGTAGTCATAAACCATCTGGGTCATCGTATGGTATTCGGGAATGTATGCTTCTGAAAGGAATAGGTACTGGCCGCCAGAATAATAGATCGGATGAGCTATCAGCCGGTAATCGAGCGAGAATTCCCGATCCGATTCCGACCCTTCCTGCGACTCGGATCCCGACATCCTGTCAGCCCTGCGCTTGGTCCTCAGGGCATCCGGGTCATTGATATACTTGTACGCATTCGGGAAATCTATAAAACTGAAGTATTGCATCGTTCCTTTCTCCGATTGGTCAAATACAGCCGTGTAATAGCCATCGGAAACCGGCGTGTTGTCCTGGTTGGCATCCTGATACATCTGCCTGCGATAGAAGGAATTATAGTAGTAGTAATTATAATAGTCGTTATAGTAATCATAATTTCTCCGGTTTCTGGTGCCGGAACCATAAGCACCTGCCACAAAGCCTTTTCCTTCGCCGGTGATCACAATGCTTGCCGAATTGATGATCTTTTTCTCCTGGTTGTTTTCAAAATTAATGGTTCGCCTGAGTGCCGAAGAACTGTTGTATATGTTCAGAAGGATCCGGTTGCGGTTTGATGAAGGCTGCTGCTTGAAGGCTGCATAGATATCGTTGTATATGGTATCTGCCGCGATGTCAAGAAGAAGCGTGTTGTCTTCATCAGCAAAATCGAAAGTCCTTTTTTCACCGTTCATCAGCGAAAATCCGATCATTCCGGGTTTCCCTTTTCGCAGGTTGTAACCGATCAGTGCCAGGTCATCCAGAATCTCGAAGTCGGCCACTTCGGCCCGGTCAGGGATGGAACTCTTATGCTCAGTAATAATCTTTAAAGCAGGGTAAATGAACAACACATGGATATTCTCTTCCGATTTCCGCTGCGTGTCATGGAACAACAGGTAGATCACCTTTCCCCGCGCAAAGCCTTTCAGGTAATTCACATCCTCATGCATAGGAATGAGTTTTCTCCAAGACTCATTGAGGTTCTTATCAAGCATCACGAACGACCAGCTGATACTGTCCTTCCCGACATCATTCCGGGTCGGATAGAACAGGCAGAGGCCATTTTCGCCAAAGGGAATAAAGTTTACCGGATTGGCACCGGCCTTTACCGGTATTTCAACACGAAGCGGCTGCGCCGACTGGCTATGAACCAGCGAAAGGAGTGAAAGACAGATCAGGGCAGTGAAGAAGGCTCTTTTCATTCGTGAAACTCAAATTTTAAGAATGAAATGAATTTTAAGTTTTTAGCCGAATAATCCCGTCCCGGCAACTATCGGGATGCCCCGACGGCATAACTTGGATTCGGCTCTGGTAACAGTGTGATTCAAAAGTATAACAAATAGAAGTGTGGAATAGTGTGCCGAAATAAAAAAAGCAGCCCCTGCAGGCTGCTTTTTCTTTGTAGTAAACGTTATCAGCGTATAATCAGTTTGTGCATCTCACGGATCTGACCGGAGGCATCACGGATCTCGGCCAGATACATTCCTGCACCAATCCCGGAGGTTGAAACTGCTGTGCCTGTCCGGTTGATCACTCTTTCCAGAACCTTGGCTCCCTGTGAGTTGAACAATACAAGTGTGAAAGTATTTCCTGAAGGAATATCAACGCGGAATTCGCTCGTGCACGGATTCGGATAGAGCGAAGTGCTGGTTGCCGGAGTACCTTCATGAATGCCCACACCTGAATTGTTGGTAAGGGTAACATCGTCAATTTCCCAGGTAGGTACAGCCGTGGTTTCGCAGGTATATTTGAATGCTATATGCACGTTGGTTCCTTCATAACCGGTAACGCTGACAAGTCCCGAAGGTGTCCATGTCCATGATCCTGCCGAGAAGGTGGCAGACGAGGTCAGGTCAGTCCATGTGCCATTGGTTGAAGGATCGCCGCTTGAATAATCGGTAGAGACCATGAGTTGAATGCCACTGGTCCCCGTGCCGTAGTTCATGGCTGAAACAAAGGCCAGATTGGGGGAACTGCCGGCCGGAATGCTCAGCGTGGGGGAGACGAGCCAGTCTTCGTTAGCATGGCCTGCACCTCCTGAATAACCGCTCATCTTGGCAAAAATGACATTGCTGATGGTGTCGGTGGTCCATTTTTCATCTCCCGTTACGCTAAATTCTGTCCAGGGCGAGAGACCCAGATCGAAGTTCTGCTGGTGAAGGATTGCCTGGGTCCTTGCGGAACCCGACGGAGCAGTTCCATCAGTCTTGTAATCAACTGTTGAGCCTGCATTGGTATAGGGGTAAATTTTCAGGTAATAGGTACTAGTGGCATTCAGTCCGTCAAAGGTGTACTCCTGAACTCCCTGCATGACGTTCTTAGCTCCTGCGCCATCCGACAGATTCAGGTCATCGCCGGTGAAGGTGCCGTCAACCGGTGCGGTAATGTTGTCGGTGGATGATATTTTCAACAGGTAAGCTGCCGGAAGTTGTGCGCCGGTGGCATCAGTCCAGCTGGCATGAAGGCTCAGTCCCTCACCGGTTACGGCAAAGGAAGTGGGGTAGTTTGAAGGCTCCGGATCGGGAGTGCTGCTGCCATAAGCGGTCCAGGTAATGTTGTCAACCGACACCTGTCCTGCATTGGTATTCGTCTGGATAAGTGTAAGCGTTACACTGCCCGACACATTCACTACAATTGGTCCGGTATTCTTCACGATCCCCTGTTCGCTGTTGGTGGTTACCGTGGTGATAAGGGTTCCGTTCACTTTAACATCAAGCGATACATTACTTGAAAATACCTGTTCGTAATCAAAGCTGAGTGTGCCCATGCCATTTGCCAGTAACCCGGAAGTTATTTCCGCAGTCGGGGTACGGTTTTTTCCAAGGGTCGGTGTGGGAGCAGTGATCACGGAATCGCCGCGGCACTGGTAATAGTTCCAGGTGGAACCATCCATTCCCACGAAAGTGCCATCATGATAAGAGTTGGAAGTTTCCGGGAAGTTGGTGAAATCTTCCAGCCCCTGAGCCCAGACTCCTGAAAATGACAGGCAGATCAGGGCTGTAAGGATAAAATGAGTAAATTTATTGTTCATAATAAAAGGTGATTGAATGATTTGTATGTAATTGCGTTAATTTGCCTTTGCGGTAGATGTTGTGTAGCGTTACACAAAGATACTATTAATAGGAATAAAAAAAAGTCCGGCCTGAGGTGGCCGGACTTTTTTCGATAAACAATTCCGGAAGTTATTTTACTTCTTCGAAGTCCACATCCGTTACTTCCTGATCCGGTTTTGATGTATTGCCGGCGGATGGGTTTTCCTGCTGAGGACCAGCTTCCGGGCCTGCCTGTTGGGAGGCTTTGTACATCTCCTCGCTGGCGGCCTGCCATGCAGTGTTGAGTGCGGTCATGGCGGTATCGATCATGGCGAGGTTGCGGTTCTTATGGGCTTCTTTAAGCTCGTTGAGGGCTTGTTCAATAGGGCCTTTCTTATCGGCCGGAAGTTTGTCGCCGAATTCCTTCAATTGCTTTTCTGTCTGGAATATCAAGGCATCAGCGCTATTGACTTTATCGACTTCTTCCTTCATTTTCCGGTCGGCTTCGGCATTCATTTCAGCTTCTTCCTTCATTTTCTTGATCTCTGACTCCGTGAGTCCGGATGAAGCTTCGATCCTGATCTGCTGCATCTTTCCGGTGCCTTTGTCCTTGGCCGAAACATGGAGGATACCGTTGGCATCGATGTCGAAAGTTACTTCGATCTGGGGAATTCCCCTTGGTGCAGGCGGTATTCCGTCGAGGTGGAAGCGTCCGATGCTCTTGTTGCCGCTTGCCATGGGCCTTTCACCCTGAAGGATATGGATCTCAACCGAAGGTTGGTTGTCGGAAGCCGTGGAGAAAGTCTCCGACTTCCGGGTAGGGATTGTGGTGTTGGATTCGATGAGCTTTGTCATCACTCCGCCAAGCGTTTCAATACCCAGTGATAACGGGGTGACATCGAGGAGGAGCACATCTTTTACTTCTCCTGTAAGCACGCCGCCCTGGATAGCAGCCCCAACGGCAACCACTTCATCAGGATTTACGCCTTTTGACGGGGTCTTGCCGAAGAAATCTTCAACAGTTTTCTGAATCACCGGGATACGGGTGGAACCACCGACAAGGATCACTTCGTCGATTTCGGAGGCGGCAAGGCCTGCATCGCGGAGGGCATTCCGGCAAGGTTCAACCGTTGAACGTACGAGGTCGTCGATCAGCTGTTCGAATTTGGCCCTGGAGAGAGTGCGTACCAGGTGTTTGGGTATACCATCCACCGGCATGATATAGGGAAGGTTGATTTCCGTGGAGGATGAACTGGAAAGTTCGATCTTGGCCTTTTCGGCAGCTTCCTTGAGCCGCTGCAGGGCCATGGCATCCTTACGGAGGTCGATGTTTTCTTCTTTCCTGAATTCTTCAGCCAGCCAGTCGATGATGCGCTGGTCGAAGTCGTCACCTCCAAGATGGGTGTTACCGTTGGTGGATTTTACTTCGAAAACGCCTTCACCAAGTTCCAGGATGGAGATATCGAATGTACCGCCACCAAGGTCGTACACGGCTACCTTAATATCTTTATGCTTTTTATCAAGACCGTATGCCAGAGCGGCAGCTGTAGGCTCGTTGATGATACGTTTAACGTTGAGCCCGGCAATTTCACCGGCTTCTTTGGTGGCCTGGCGCTGTGAATCGCTGAAGTAAGCAGGAACCGTAATAACAGCCTCGCTAACAGTCTGTCCCAGGTAATCCTCGGCAGTCTTCTTCATTTTCTGAAGCACCATGGCAGAAATTTCCTGCGGTGTATAATTGCGGTCATCAATCTTGACCCTGGGGGTGTTGTTGTCGCCCTTGATCACGCTGAACGGGACCCTGCCGGTCTCCACGCTCACCCTGTCGTAGGTTTCACCCATAAAACGCTTGATAGAGTAAATAGTCTTTCTTGGATTGGTGATGGCTTGCCTTTTAGCAGGGTCACCCACCTTGCGTTCGCCGTTTTCGGTAAAGGCAACGATCGATGGAGTGGTCCGACGGCCTTCACTGTTAGGGATCACCACAGGCTCATTCCCTTCCATCACTGCAACGCAGGAGTTGGTGGTTCCCAGGTCTATTCCGATAATCTTTCCCATTGATGTATGATGTTTTTAGATTTATGTTCGTTTCATTTTGTCACACTGCCGCTTGTCAATCATTATGCCATGATGTGTCATGCTGACAAAACGTCAGACTCAGCGGCTGCGTGAGTTCGGGAAAAGGTTTTCGGGAAAGAAGGGTGAAAAGACTGTCAGTCGGCAAAGAATCCCAGTTCCGTCTGGTTCTGCAATGCGGCTTTGAGGTTATTGCCTACCCTGCAATATACATTCTTGGTGTATTTACTGGAGAAAACGCCCAGTCCGTTATTGATATTGGTATAAGAGGGCTTTTCGAGGAGAAGTCCGGTCGTTGGGCCGTTTACGTCGAGGTAGGTGTTGAATTCGTCGCCTACTACGGTAAAGGTGATGTCAAAATGGTCGGCGAGACGGCGCTGGACAGATTCTTCCTGCTGCTGGTCGGCATAGGGGATCTGGTCCTCACAAAGTAGGAAGAAGTCTTCGCTCCTGTATTCAACCAGCAATTTTTCACCCCCGGTAAGATCGTTGGATACTGAACTGGAAAAAGTCCAGGGGAGGGACCTGGTAACAGTGTCACCGTCACTGTAAACCTCTTTATAATAAAAGGTAAGCATAGGTTGATAGAGTCTCCCGTTTTCTGCAGTATTCCATTCGATCTTCTGGATCGAGAAGGTGTCTCTCTTGAAGTCAATCTTCGGTGAGGTATTCTGGGGTGCAGTAGGTTTGGTCAGGTTAAAATCGTGGACAAGGTTGGTGATGGCGCTGACCTCATTGCCGGTCTTTTTGTTAGTGATCCGGAGTTCATAGGTATAGTCGGGATTGAGGACAGCGTCGGCCTTGTAAACCAACTGATCCGGTGCATAAAATTCACCTGTTTCCTTGTTATGGATGGTGATTGTATCGAACAGGATATCCCGGATAAAGGTCGAATTGTTTTTTTCAATCAGCTTGACTTCGACATCGTTACCCAAAAAACTTGAGTCTGCTATGCCTGCATAGGTCAACGCATTGCCTTCGCCCAGGAAAGCCTTGTTAATCCTGAGATAATGGGTGGTATCATTCTGGCTCAGCAAGCCATATACGATGACAACTTCTTTATAGTCGGCAGTTATGTCGAAGTCGGTTGTACAGGCATGGGTAACAGCAAAAATTGTCAGCAGGGCAAGGAGCCGTGTAAATGTTTTCATTCCTAACAGATAGATTCCGGGAAAGTGGATTCAGGAAAATAACCTGAACAGAGGCAGGATATTTTACCATTCTGCAAAAATAACCAATATCCACTCCGCTGTTCCTTCATCCTGAAGTTATTTTGACTCCCCCTTCATTTCTTCGTAGCTTTGCAGCCCGGATAATTCTCCGGAAATTCTGGAAAAAAGGAATATCCTCCCAATAACGAAGTAATTCCCAAAAACATGATAAAGACCGGAACAGTATCAAAAGTGACAACCCATGTGCTTCAGGAAATGAAGCTCAAGGGGGAGAAAATTGCAATGCTCACGGCCTATGATTTTTCAATGGCCAGGCTTCTTGACCGGGCCGGGATTGATATCATCCTGGTTGGCGATTCTGCCTCCAACGTCATGGCCGGTTATACCAGCACACTGCCGATCACCCTTGATCAGATGATCTATCATGCATGTTCGGTTGTGAGAGGCGTCAGTCGAGCTCTGGTGGTTGTTGATATGCCGTTTGGAACCTATCAGGGTAACTGGAAGGAAGCTCTCCAGTCTGCGATCCGCATCATGAAAGAGTCGGGTGCTGATGCCGTAAAGCTGGAAGGCGGAGTTGAGGTAATGGAATCTGTTGAACGGATACTGTCGGCCGGGATCCCGGTAATGGGTCATCTCGGTCTTACACCCCAGTCGATTCATAAATTCGGGACCTATGTAGTGCGTGCCACCGAAGAAGCAGAAGCCGGGAAACTCATCGAAGACGCAAAATTACTCGAGAAAGCCGGCTGTTTCAGCCTGGTGCTTGAAAAGATACCGGCCAGCCTGGGTGAAAAAGTGACTCAGAATGCCAAGATTCCTATCATCGGGATTGGTGCCGGAGCCAAGGTCGACGGTCAGGTACTTGTGTTACACGATATGCTTGGGATCACCACGGAATTTTCGCCCCGGTTCCTGCGCAGATATATGAACCTGAGTGAAGATATCATCGATGCCGTTGGTAAGTATATCGGTGATATAAAGAGCCTCGATTTTCCCAATGAACGCGAACAGTATTAGCCGGGAAGGCTCAGCCATTAGGTTCTCCGACCAGGTTCTGTATGAGGATAACCATATTCTCATAGTTAATAAATTACCTTCACAGATCGTCCAGGGGGATAAAACCGGCGACCAGCCTTTATCGGAATTAGCGAAAGCTTATATCAGGGAAAAATACAAAAAGCCTGGCGAGGTATTCCTTGGGGTTGTCCACCGGCTCGACAGGCCTGTAAGCGGAATTACCCTTTTTGCGCGTACCAGCAAATCGCTTAGCCGTTTAAACGAGATGCTGAAATCCCGTGAAATCAGGAAGACCTACTGGGCAATCGTAAAGAATCGCCCCGGAAAGGATGAGGATACACTTGTAAACTATCTGTACAGGGACGAAGCCCGGAACAAAACGGTCATAGTCGGTGAATCAGCCAGGAATGCCAAGCGGGCTGAACTTTCCTACAAGGTTCTTGCCCACAGCGATCAATACAGTCTGCTCGAGGTGGACCTGATGACCGGCAGGCATCATCAGATCAGGGCACAGCTGGCAGGCATCGGTTGCCCGATCAAAGGCGACCTCAAATACGGATTCCCGCGATCGAACGCGAACGGCTCTATCCATCTCCACGCACGTAAAATTGATTTTATCCATCCTGTCAGAAAGGAGAGGATCACCGTTATTGCTCCTCCACCGGCTGATCCTTTATGGGATTATTTCATTTCAGTCGCTGATGCCTGATACCTCATCCTGATCTTCTTGGTAAACAGCCATTTAAAGTTCTGTTTCCAGTATTTCTGCGTTTGTTCCAGAATAGGTAAAAAAATGGAAAACATTCCCAAATACGGACAAGTATTGGGAATGCCAATTCAATGGCATGTCTGCAACTATTTGATAAACAGTGTTAAGTCAATTAGGGCATGTATTTTGTTTCCTTCACGCGACCTGAAAAACTTAACTTATTAATCATATAATACAAGAAAAGAAGATTTCACAGTCAAGTGTCTTGTAATCAGAACATTAAAATAAAGAAAAAGTTTTTAGGTTTTCATTTTTTTTCAAAAATTAAACACGAATGAATCTCATTTTGCCCTGATCATGATAAAAAGGTTCCTGCATATAGTATTAGCTGTCTTTTTCCTGGTTTCAGGAATGGATGCCAGCTGCAGGAACGGGGCAAAACTGTACTCAATCGGAAGCAATGCTGCCTGGAATTCAACCCTGACCTGGTCCCTTACAGCAACGGGGCCCGCTTGTGGGCTGATTCCCCAGTCTGATGATACACTTATTGTGAATTCCCCGGTGATCCTGAACGACGATTTTGAACTTGCCATGTCAGGCCGTATCGAAATAACTCCGGCAGGGTGGTTGAAAGGTTCAGCTTATGCAATTACACTTTCAGGGAATTCCAGTCTGTTCTGCGATGGTACTATCCAGCTTTCGGCGTTGACTGTCAGCAATAATGCCTCTCTGTCGGTATCGCCGCGGGGCAAACTGACTGTTGAAAACACCTGTTCGGTTCAGGCTGTTACACCTATTCTTATTGAAGGGAGCCTGACGGTGAACGGAAACCTGGATTGTGGTAATTCCCAGTCAGGCGCATCCTCCATACTTGGTACCGGCTGGGTGAATGCCGGGACTTTCAGCGGGCAGGGAAGCATTATGCAGTTACAGCCTGCCGGGAATATCCCTTCCGGAAGCGTTCTGACGGAGCATACCTGGAAAGGCAGCGCCGGCAGTAATTGGGAGGATGCTTCCAACTGGTCAGCCAGTGAAATACCCGGGCCAGGTTCCAATGTGGCAGTATTGCCATCGGTTTACCAACCGGCAATTGCAGGCAACGCATACTGCAGGGATCTGCGTCTCAGCCCTGGTTCAAGGCTTGAGGTCGACCCGCATGGCGTGTTGAATGTTACCGGCAATCTGCTGATACCCGAAGATGCTGAATTGTTGCTTCATAATACCGCCTTGAGTTATGCATCCCTTATAACCAGCGGAACGGTAACAGGCAAGATAAAATCAGAAATCCAGGTGCCGGGCAACAGCCCCATCCTTGTTTCCTCACCGCTGACGGATGCACTGACAGGTACTTTCATTAACATGTACCTTCGCGATTATTCCGAGTCCACTTCCAGTTGGGGAAACTATATTGTTCCGACTGATATACTGTTGCAGCCCATGAAAGGCTATGAGCTGTTATCTCCCTATCCTGCAACCCGGATCTTTGAAGGCACACCCTTGCAGGGTGAGGTCAGTCAGCCGGTATATTCGGATCATGAAGGATGGAACCTGCTTGGTAACCCGTTCCCAAGTTACATCGACTGGCAGTCGGATGATCAGTCTGTTCATGGCTGGCAGCGAAACAATCTGTCCAGGGCGATCTACTATCCTGATCCGAATGGTTCAGGTAACTATGCCGTCTATGTTTCGGGCAGTGACCCCGTGTCAGTCAATCATGGCAGCCAGTACATTCCTCCCATGCAGGGCTTCTTCGTCAGGACCAGGAACCAGGACGGAAATAGTGGTTCGGGCGTAGTTAAGGTAAATGCCAATGCTAGAACGGCCATTTCGGAAGAAATGGATTATGCCCTTTCGAATGTTGCTCTCAAATTCAAGATTGAAGGTGGCGGTTACAGCGATGAAACTGTTATTCGCTTCAACCCGGAGTCCGGTTTCGAAGTGGATGACGATTTCGACGCATATAAGATTGAAGGTAATTCTGATGCACCTGCATTATTTTCTGTCATCGGCGATGGTACTCACCTGACTGTCAACACTATGCCGTCTCTTACTTCATCGCTTGAGATACCGATGGGTGTGACCTGCAAATCCCAACAACAACTGAAATTGTCGGTAAACGGAAATACCAATTTCGAATACCGTTATCCCTTGATTCTGGAGGATCGTGCTACCGGTACCTTCATTGATATCAGGAAGGATTCGGTTTATGTTTTTGATCATAGTCCGTCGATGGATCCGTTACGTTTCCTGCTTCATTTTGAAGATGCCACAGGACAGGAAGAAAGCATTTCATCCAATAATACTAATATTACTCTAATAAATGGAATTATCAAGGTAACCGGGGAATCTTACCAGCAACTCAATGTGCAGGTATTTGGACTGGATGGTAAAAAGGTACTCGAACAGTCCGGTATCGCTTCTCCCGATCTCTTAATCCCTTTCCAGGGTTACCATGGAGTATTCATTGTAACTGCCACTACTAACAAAACTCAATATGCTCGTAAACTCTGTGTCGAATAACCCTGCAGGTATTTACCCTGAAAGGAAATCCAAGGTTTCAAAATTATTCAGTCCCGAGACAATGAAAAAACTGAACATTCTTCTGGCAGAAGATGATGAGATGATCGAGAAGATCACTTCTTTCTATCTTCGGAGGATAGGCCATCAGGTAGATGTTGCCCGAAATGGCAATGAAGCTATCAATATGTTCAAGGAAAAGCAATATGACCTTATATTGATGGATATACAGATGCCGGAAATGGATGGACTTCAGGCAGTAAAAGAAATCAGAATTATTGAAGAACAGTATCGCAAGATCGGTCATACCACCATTATCGCTATAACTACCAATCCCAACAAGGAAGAATGTCTTGAAGCCGGTGTGGATGGTTACGCTCAAAAGCCTTTCAGTTTTGAAGAGTTCAATTCACTTTTCTATCAGTTCAACCTTGTCTGATCTTGTTCCGGTTCAGGTTCGCTGATCTATTCGCATCTCCCCATACGTACTACTTTCCAGCATAATTATCATTTTTCGGTACATTTGTCAGTCTAAGCCGAAGGGGAATGCTACACCGACATCTAAGTGATTTCAGACACGGGATTTCCGTTGAGATTCTCGTGCTATGGCTATGCCTGCCGCTCTTCTCGTCAGCACAGTATTATAACCTGGGTCAGGATCCGGCTTCGATACGTTGGAGGCAAATAAAGACCGGGAACTTCAGGGTCATTTACCCCTCATCATATGAGAAACAGGCTCAGGATCTGACCAGCCTGCTGGAATACGTCAGGGAACACGGCACCACTACCCTTGCGCATAAGCCCCGCAGGGTACCGGTAATCATCCACAACCGGGATATTATCCCCAATGCCTTTTCGGTATGGGCTCCCCGCAGGATTGAGCTGTATACCTGTCCGCCCCAGAACTCTTATGCCCAGTACTGGAATGAGCAACTGGCCATTCACGAGTACCGGCACATCGTTCAGATGGATATGCTCAATAAGGGCTTTACCCGCGGTCTCTCATGGCTCTTTGGTGAACAGGCTACCGCCATTGTGTCCGGACTCTTTGTGCCGATGTGGTTCATGGAAGGAGATGCCGTCTGTACCGAAACAGCCATTAGTCACAGTGGGCGCGGGCGCATTCCCTCCTTTGAGATGGAGATCCGTTCACAGATGTTGCAAAAGGGGATGTTTTCATACGACAAGGCTGTTTTCGGATCCTATCGTGATTTTATTCCGGATCAGTACGTGCTGGGGTATCAGATAGTAGCCAATACCCGCAGGCGTTTTGGAGCGCAATCGTGGATCAGCGGAATGGATATGGTTGCCCGGCAGCCCTTCAGGATTCCGCCGCTGGATGCAGGACTGAAAAAAGCTACCGGAATGAATAAAGTCCGGTTGTACCGGCTTGCGATGAATGACCTTGACAGCCTTTGGAGAGAACAGAATGCCAAAACGGAAACCACGCCTTTCCGCGTGATAACCCGGACGAAGAGTGATACCTACCGGAAATACAAATACCCGCATTATCTGAATGACTCATTGATCCTTGCCGAACGAACCGGTCTGGACGATATCAGCCGCTTTGTGATCAGTGATCTGAAGGGAAATGAAACGGTGCTTTGCACACCTGGGATCTTTTCATCGGACGTGTATTCAGTTACCGTCGGAATGCAGTCGTTCGGGAGCGGCATGAACAAACCGGGTTCTTATACGGTGGATAACCTTTCCATCAGCAAAGGGCTGCTGGCCTGGACTGAACGTGAATCGGACATCCGGTGGCAGAACAGGAATTACTCTGTTATCAAATTGTACGATTTCAAAAAGAAGGAAATAAGGAGGCTGACTGAAAAAAGCCGCTATTTCGCGCCGGCTGTTTCTCCCGATGGCCGGAGCATACTTGCTGTGGAGGTGAGCGAGAATAATGTCAGTTCACTGGTGATCATTGATGCTGAATCGGGCAGGCAACAAAAAACATTGCTTTCTTCCACCTCCGATTTTTATATGAGCCCCTGCTGGTCGGAGAACGGAGATACGTTCGTGTATGTCCGGCTCAACCAGCAAGGTAAAAGCCTGATGATGATGAATGCAGCATCCGGCGCCACATCCCTGTTGTATGGCCCGACCTTCGGGGAGATATCTTTTCCGGTTACGGCTGGTGATTATGTTTTGTTCAACGCGCCTTTTTCAGGAATTGAGAATATCTATGCCATTCATCTTCCGGAGCTTTCCGTTTATCAGGTCACTTCCGCGGAATTCGGGGCCTGTAATCCCGACGTTGACCTGCATACCCGAAAGATGGTCTATTCCGATTATTCGGCCTGCGGATACAGGTTGGTGGAAGCAGATTTCAATCCGGGCTCATGGAAACCGCTGCAGGAAGTGAAGGATAATTCAGTAGGGCTCTATAAGGCTTTGCTGACCGAGGAAAACGGCATAGTTGACTCAACCACCTATACGCATCAGACCTTTACCTCAACACCTTATTCCAAGGTTGCTCATCTGTTTAATTTCCACAGCTGGGCGCCGGTTTATTTCAATTATGACGATTCGGAAATGGGCGCCGGCGTTGCAGTTATGTCGCAAAATGCACTGAGCACGGCCACCACCATTGCGGGATATGACTGGGATTATGCCCAGCAGACCGGCATGACAAAACTTTCGTTCCGGTATGAAGGCTGGTTCCCGGTTCTTGAACTGGATGCAGCAAGCGGCAGGCGCGGATTTGGTATCGACAATGATCCGGAGTCGGAAACTGACCGGTATACCTGGGATGAAACCTCTGTCAGTGGCGGGGTAAAGGTCCCCTTGACGTTTAACCGGGGGAAGCATTACTCCGGGATGCAGTTTCAGGTACACGGCAGCTGGAAGGAATTGCGGAACGACAGTCGTCCCGACACTTCCCGGTTTGAAGGAAATCTTACAACCCTCGATTACCGTTTTTCATTCTACCGTTATCTGAAGCTGGCCATCCGCGATCTTTATCCCCGGTTCGGGCAAACGGCAGAAATAAATTTCAGGCATTCCCCATTCGGGGATAAGTCATACGGGACGATCGCTTCCGGCGAGTGTGCCCTCTATTTCCCGGGACTGATGAAGCATCATGGGATACGCCTGTATGGAGGATACCAGTGGAGAAAAGAGAGTGATCTGATCTTTGCAGACCTGGTGCAGGTTCCACGCGGATATCTGTCGGTAGCATCCGAAAAAACATCAAGTCTCGCCTTCAACTATAAATTTCCTTTCCTCTATCCGGATCTTTCGCTGGGCGGGCTTGCTTACATCAAACGGATCAAGGCAAATCTGTTTTACGACCAGGCGTTCTATCGTTATAACGGGAATGATTTTTCGAGGGGATCTGTCGGAACCGAGTTGACTTCGGACCTGCACCTGCTGCGGTTCCTGCTTCCCATCGATACCGGGATCCGGGTGGGTTACAGGCTGGACGACAACCGCTGGTTTGCCGATTTCCTCTTTTCGGTAACTTTGTCTATCTAACTTTACAAATATGCGAGCTAAACTGATCACTCAGCAACGCGAGATCGATGATATCATCAACCGGTGTGAGGTCTGTTATGTCGGGATGGTGGATGAGCATCAGCGCCCCTACGTCCTTCCGTTTAATTTTGGCTATCGCGACGGTGTCATTTACCTCCATTCTTCCCGGAAAGGCTTGAAAATGGAGATTCTGAAAAGCCGTCCTCAGGTATGCATTGTCTTCAGTACCGATCATCTGCTTAAAGCCCAGAGCGAGCAGGTAGCCTGCAGCTATTCTATGCATTACCGGAGTGTGCAGGCATTTGGTTCGGTAGAATTTGTAGAGGACCGGGAGGAAAAGATCAGGATACTGGATATCATCATGGCTCATTATACCGGGAGGGAATTTACTTACAATGAACCAGCCCTGCGGGAGGTAAGCACTTATAAGGTAAATGTGGAGCGCTTTTCCGGTAAGATATTCGGGTATGTAAAGTAGCGTGGGGTTTGCTTATACGAACTTACGGATATACAAGTTATATGCAATTGGAGTAAACACCTCATATCGACTTCAAAATATTCTTTCTACACTGGTTCTGAAAATAAATATTTAAGCTTCGGTTGTACTATAGGACAACTTTCATACCTTTGTACTGTGAGTGAAAAAAGGAGAAATAGAACAATAATTTTTTACAAAGACTATTTTGCTAAATTCTTTGTAAAACAGCGAGATAAAGTAAAAGACAAGATAATCTGGACCTTTGATCTTATTGAAGAGTTCCCCAGAGTCCCTGAAAATTATCTTAAGCATATAGAAAACACAAGTGGACTCTATGAAATCCGGGTACAACAAGGCAGTGACATATTCAGAATTTTCTGCTTTTTTGACCAAGGTCAGTTGGTTGTCATCATAAACAGCTTTCAAAAGAAAACTCAAAAGACACCAAAAAAAGAAATTGAAACAGCATTAATAATCATGGAGGAATATTTCAATGAAAAAGAATAATATCAAAACTCTTGAACAGTTTAAAGACGAGCAATATGGAAAGCTCGGAACAATAAAAAGAGACAAACTGGAGAAAGGCTATGATTCTTTTAGGATTGGTGCATTAATTCAAGAAGCAAGGATCGAGAAAGGAATGACTCAAGAAGAACTTGCAGCAAAATGTGGAACAACAAAATCTTATATTTCCAGAATTGAGAATAATATTAAAGAAACTCGGATCTCAACTTTGCAGAAAATAATAGAATTGGGATTTGGTGGGACACTGCAACTTTCTATCAAATTATAGAGTCAGAGGAAAATACCAACCGCATATAACCAGGGCTTAGCTCCAGGGCTTTGTCCAACGCACAAGGCCCACAACACAAAGCCCCGGCGCCAGGCCCCGACCGTTACTCACGATTTGAAAAAACTGGTGATTTATCCATTAAAGAATAAAATGTAATAACTTTGTGTCTACAAAATTGGATGCAATGGATATATCTGTAATACAAATCGGGAACTCAAAAGGGATTAGATTAAGTAAAACCATTCTTGAGAAATATAATATCAAGGACACCGTTGAACTGATCCTTGAGAAAGGATATATTATTATTCGGCCAAAATCGACTCCAAGAAAAGGTTGGGAAAGAGCATTTAAAAAAATGCATGAGAATGGTGATGATAAACCGTTGATGGCTGATGTTTTTGATGATGAAAATTTTGAGGAATGGAAATAGTTCAATATTCAATAATCCTGGTAAATCTTGATCCTACAGTCGGAAGCGAAATAAGAAAAACCAGGCCCTGTGTGGTAATCTCTCCGGATGAAATGAACAAGCATCTGCAAACCATTACTATTGCCCCTATGACTACCCAGTCAAGGAATTATCCGACAAGAGTCGAAGTAAAACATAATGAACAAATTGGTTGGGTTGTTTTGGATCAAATCAGAACTATTGACAAACAAAGAATATTAAAAATATTAGGCAAACTTGCTGATAAAGAAATAATTGTAACCAAGAATATTATCAGGGAAACTTTTGTGGATTAGCACAAATTGTGGGTAACAGGGGGCAGGCGTTACGGCCTCTGTTGACGGCGATTGAAAAGGATGCAATGTCAGGATCCGTAACATTTAGTACAAACACAAAGTGGGAATAATACAAAACATACGTAACTGCAATAAAAAGACAATTATATGTTTCGAATAATTGGAAGCTTGCTTGATTCAATAATCCCCTTTGGAATCTTTTTGTACTTAACTTTATTATTATTTGGAGTTGTAAGATTAAAAAGCAAACCAAAGATTTTGGAAAATCCTCCAACCCATTATAAAATCAGTGCCATCATCGGGACAATATGTTTCGGATTGTTGATAGTATTTAAAATCATAGAACTGTGATGATAATAGCCTGTGCCTGAGATGGGCCAAGCTACCAGGACTGTGTTCTGCCGCACATAGTTCACCATATAAAGCCCTGGCGCCAACCCTGGTAAGTTTTGCATTACTACTAGCCATTCAGAATTTAAAATGATTCAGAAGACTCTATGAATTACAGAATCAAGAAACTGGAATCTTTCAGGCTGTTATCGATCTATGGCTATGAGGCTATTGGTACAGGCCATAATATGCATGCATTGCTCGAAATTGATATTACCGATATTCGTCAGCGTCTCAGGTTGCAGCGAAAGACGGGGCAAAATGTCACTTTCTTCGGATTCATTCTGCATGCTATTGCCAGGACCATCAATGAGAATCCGGAGTTGAACCATATCCGGCGCGGAAAGAAACTCTATTATTTTGATGAAGTGGATATCGACATTCCGGTAGAACTGGAATTGAACGGGGTATTGATCCCCAGAAAATATATCGTGAAAAATGCTGCAAATAAGTCGGCTGTTGATATATCACAGGAGATTGAACAAGTTAAAAAGAGCTGGAAAGAAACCGGAGATGCCGGTGAATCTGATAAGTGGGCACAACGGTGGATCAAATTCTCCTCCGTATGTCCTAAATGGTTGTTTAAATTCATCGCAAAGCAGTTTTCTAAAAATCCTTTCAGGTTAAAGGACGGATTTGGAACTACCTATGTATCATCGGTCGGAGGATTCAGCAATGTCACCGGATTTGTCGTTCCTTTCTTTGCCGGCCGGTACAGGCCTTTGGCTTTTGCTATCGGAAATACGACCCGAAAACCAGGAGTCGTAGGATCTGAAATAAAGATCAGGGAATATTTAAGCCTGACAGTAACCATCAATCACGATTTAGTGGACGGGGCTCCGGCTGCCAGATTTATAAACCGGTTGAAACAGCGGATCGAAGGGAACTGTGAATAGAGATCCGGATTTCCTAATCACTGTTGTCCGGAAACATCATTAAGTTATTGATAATTTGGTCCCACCTCACCCCCAACCCCTCTCCTGAAGGAGATGGGCTTAATCAGCAGACTATCTATGATTTATGCAGACCGGACCAGTATTAACCGGACAATAGTGTTTTGCTAATCTGATCACAGCCCGGGAACCTGGGTTTATGACCCTTGAATACAGTGGCCCGGGAAACCATGATTGTTGTGTGAACTAACTGATCTTCGGGGTGCTACACAATGATCCATCCGGCAAAACCAGCATCATGCATTTCTTTTGAGAACGCTTACTAACCGGGACAGGCCAGCTTATTCCTTTTCTTCCCGGGCAGACCTGTACCTTACCAGAGGCGGATAAGTGGCGTAAAGCTTCGCAAAAAGGAATCCCAGGAAGGAACCTATGCAGGCGCCGGTAAATACATCGCCCGGGTAATGCACTCCCAGGTATATCCTGCTGTAGGATACGAGGATGGCAAAACCCAGGCAGAGCGGGACCAGGAATGGACGTTTCCTGCCAAGTGTGAGGATAATGAACAGGGCGACAGCAAAGGAGTTGGAGGCGTGACCGGAATAAAACCCATAGCTGCCGCCGGTATATCCGTTTACAGTATGCACCAGGCTGCTCAGGGCCGGATCGTTGGTCGGGCGCAGGCGCATCACATTGTTTTTAAATATATTGCATAACTGATCGCTGGCCAGGATCATCAACAGGATCAGCACCAGCACGGTCCAGAACCGGTTTTTATTATCCCTGTAAAGCATCCACAAAAACCAGATGTAGAGCGGCGCCCAGATGAACCTGTCGCTCACATACCACATGATCTGGTCGAGAAACGGGGTGTGAAGCCCGTTCAGGTAGAGGAGGAGCTGGGCGTCGAACGACTGAAGCGTTTCAATCATATTTCAAACAGTATAGGCTTTTATTTGATCGATGGTCAGTACGCTGCCCTGCGGAATATCCGGATTGAACAGGGAGGCGGTGATGATACCTGCCACAGTATCAGGATTGCTGAGGCGGCCTTCTTCATGCAGCCGGATAAAGGACTGTCTGTCGCCGAAAAGAGTGCTGTCGGTGTGGCGAATTTGCGTCTGCATGGCAGTATCAACGATACCGGGTGCAACGGCCATCATTTTTACAGGATGTTCCTTTTTTGACTGTTCAAGACCTACCGTGCGCGTAAGCATATCAAGTCCGGCTTTGGAGGTACAATACGCAGCCCATCCTGCATAAGGGAAAGTGGATGCGCCTGAAGAAATATTCAGCACTACTTTTGGAACCTGCCAGAAGGCTGTCCGGTGTATAAATCCGGAAATGAGGATCATAGGAGCCAACAGATTAAGTTGCAGATGCTTCTCTATCTGTTCCGGTTTTACGAGTTCAATGGGGGCAACGGGATCAAGCATGCCTGCATTGTTGATCAGGGCAATCCTTCCGGCACGTTCAGGATCGATGCGGGAGAATACTTCATGCAGGAATTCATCGGCGCTGGCCGGCAACGAGAGGTCAGCCTCATGGTAATAGAGCGGTATGTGCAATGCCGACGCCGTATCCACCAGGTCTTCATTGATGGTGCGGGATACGCAGAAGATCGTATTGCCGTGCCTTATCAGTCTCTTTACGATGGCTTCGCCGATTCCTCTTGAAGTACCGGTTACAATATAGAAGTCCATATTCTTCCGTTTCTGTAAAATTACAACATTTATTGGTTATGCACCGGGCTATGCGCCTGGATACCGTCCGCTGCACCCTCGATATCCCGGACGGCAGGCAAAACAGGCGGGGGATTTATTCAGCTTTCTGATAAAACATTGAACAAAGCAGCATCCGTAATGTTTTAGCCGGTGTTATCAGGTGAACCTTATAATCGGGGACAACATTTCTCCGCTGACCTAAAGATGAAACAATTCCTTTATGAGTGAGAATCACAGAAACGGAAAGATACTGGCGCTCCTTTTCACAGGCGTTCTGATGGGAGCTCTTGATATTTCCATAGTCGGACCGGCATTGCCATCCATTGACCAGGCGATGCATGTCAGCCACCGGTCGCTGGCATGGATATTCAGTATCTATGTGCTATTTAACCTGATCGGTGTATCGTTTTTAGCCAGCCTATCCGACCATTATGGCCGGCGTCCGATTTATATGCTTTCAGTAGCGTTGTTCGGAGTCGGATCACTGGTAGTATCTTTTGCTCCGGATATGGCTGTGCTGCTTACCGGGAGGGCTATTCAGGGTTTTGGTGCCAGCGGTATATTCCCTGTTGCTTCCGCAGTGATCGGGGATATCTTTCCTCCGGAGAAGAGAGGCAAAGCGCTGGGAATGATCGGAGCTGTATTTGGCATGGCCTTTATCGTCGGCCCTATTATTGCCGGGCTGATGCTTCGCTATTTCACCTGGAACTCCCTGTTCCTGATCAATATTCCGATTGCCATAGGGATTATCTACTTCAGCCGGAAGTACCTGCCCGCGCATAAGCCAGGGCAAAGCGGGCATTTCGACTGGCCGGGCATGCTGCTCATCGCCCTGTTGCTGGCTTCCTACGTATATGGCATCAATGCAATCGACAGCAAGGACGGTTTAACAGGAGTGCTATCCTGGCATGTGCTGCCATTTTTCCTGCTGGCTATCATGTCGCTGGTAGTATTCATTTTTATAGAGTCCCGGTCACCGGCTCCCGTGGTGAAACTGAAGTTGTTTGATGTCCGGCAGATCCGGATCGTCGGGATTGTTGCCATGGGTGCAGGAATACTGCAGTCGGTAACGGTGTTTGTTCCGGAGATGGCTGTACATATTTTCAACGTCTCATCTTCGGATGCAGCTTTTATGCTGATCCCGTTCGTTGTGGCAATCATAGCCGGCGCTCCCTTATCCGGCAGGATGATCGATAAAGTGGGATCCCGCTGGATTGTTATGACAGGCCTTTTTACATCTTCCACCGGGCTGCTCATTCTGATCCTGTCGAATGGGTCGTACGCAGGTTTTTACATGGGCGGTGTCTTAATGGGTCTGGGCTCATCCATGTTGCAAGGTTCATCGCTGAGATACATCATGCTGAATGAAGTCAGGCCTTCTGATCGTGCCATGGGACAAGGACTGATAACCCTGTTTATCTCGGTCGGACAAATGACCGGCGCATCGCTGATAGGAGTGATTGTCGCCTCCGGACAGGTCCGGCTGGCCGGTTATATGACATCGTTCACCATGATAGTTGCCATAGCACTGGCTATCCTCCTGCTCAGCATCAGGCTGAAAAGCCGCCGCGAGGAAATATTGAGCGCTTCACCTGCCGAATGAACCGGATACAATTCCTGAAAAAACAAAAGGCTGTCCGTTGATTGGACAGCCTTTCGCGCATGTAAATGAACCTCTTTAGAAGGTATAACGGATACCGATCTGTGCTCCCCAGGTGCTGGAGGTTGAAAGCACCGGTACGTAAGTGGAGGTCGGTAAAGAAGTTCCGGAGTAGTTCATCTGGAACAAAGGAACGCCGTCGTTTCCTGTCTTGGCATACTTCAACAGAGCGATGTCATATGAACCAAGGACCTGTTTTTTGTAAACGCCCCAATCGGAGTTGATCAGGTTGCCAATGTTGAGGAGGTCGAGGCTGATCTGAAGCGTATGCTTGGTTGCCCCGAATTTGGTGAAGATGTCCTGCAGGATTTTCACATCCCAGCGGTTGAGCCAGGGCATTACCACGCCATAACGTTCGGCATACTCACCCTTATGTTCGCTGAGGTAATCATCCTGGTCAACGAATTTCCAGAAGGCAGCTTCCTGTTCTTCGGCTGAGAAGACGACAACAGTCTGGCCATCGACCTTTTTGGTAATATCCGTGAAGGCGATTTCCGATTCATCTTTGGGAATGTACATGAGGTCAGCAGCGTTGCCGTCGCCGTTCATATCGTTCGAATAGATGTAGTCGAGGCGGCCCATACTGCTTCCGGCAAAATATACAGATACAGTCGTACCAAGGTGATTCAGATATTCCTTATGATACGTGAGTGATCCGACAACCCTGCTGGGAACGGCAAACTGCGAATACGACAGGCCCGGATCGTTCTGGTTGTTAACTGCCGGGTTGCTTGACCAGGCAGAAGCAGCAGCTGAACCGGGGTTGGAAGTAAGGTCTTTTGCACCAGTGTAAGTGTAAGCTATGTAACCTGAAAGCCCTTTGGAGAAAGGTTTAGTCAGCTGGGCAGTAAGAGAGTAAGCATATCCGTTATCCTTGGTATTGGTGAGAACCATAGCTGTAGTTATGGAGGAGTTTAGCCTATTATCATACGTTTTTCCATCGGAAAGAAGAAGGTACCTGGGACGTGTATCCGCTCCGCTGAAGGTGGTATCGGTGTCTTTCAGGTTAGCATTGTATTGGATTACACCGTTGATGTCTTTGGAGTAGATACCTTCGAGTGTCAGGACCATATCGTACCAGGGCAGTTGGATGTCAACAGCCAGGTTGCTTCTCCATACCTGGGGCATCTTGAATTTTTTATCAACCACGGCGATGGAACCCGGAGCCTTGCTGCTCGGTGTTGCCGAGAAGAGGGAGTCGATCGACAGGTGATAGAAAGGATCAGGATTGAAGGTAAGGGCGCTGAGCTGGTATGCTTTTATGATTTCTACGGTATTCTGGAGCACACCGCTGTTGGTCGGCTGGTTGGTGAACCATACGAAGGGGAGACGACCGGTGAAAATGCCGGTTCCGCCGCGTACCTGGAGTGATTTATCACCCTTCACATCATAGTTGAAACCCAGGCGGGGCGAAACAGTCACTTTAGCATCCGGCCAGCTTCCTACATCGATCGTAAGTGGGTTCCCGTCGAGATCCTGGAATTCGAGCGCCGAGATGGCCGGGTTGTTTGTCATATCGTCGAGATACATCGGGAGTTCGAAACGCAGACCGCCGGTAACTTTCAGCTGATCAGTAAACTTGTATTCATCCTGCAGGTAAAAGGCTCCGTAGCCGAAGTGCAGTTTGGCATAGCCGTCGCCGCCGCCATACGGATAGGTAAGGCCGAAGGTTGTAGGAGCTCCACCGGTCATGAAATCTTCCATGGAAGCATAGCGGTAGTAGCTGGTGCCATAACGCTTGTAGCTGTTGCCAAAATACAGATGATCGTAAGATACACCAACCGTCAGGGTGTGCCTGCCAAGATAATAGTTGAAGTTATCGGTGAAGGTCAGTACGTTGTTGATCACGTCGTTATCCTTGGTGAACAGCTCATAACCAAAGCTCATGTAAGGATCACCATCCTTGTAGATATCAACGAACGGGAAGTCGGCGCTGTTGCTGTTACGCGTATCCCTGATCTTGGTGTATGTGAACAGGAACTTGTTGGATGACTTGCTCCAGAGGCTGTTCAACTCAGCGGTAATGGATCCGACCGTGTTGAGGAAGCCGTAATTACCGTTGGTAAAAGTCATTGACTTTTCACCGATACGGCCAAAGGTCGAGCGGGTACCGGGAGCGCTGGTTGCGTTCACCTGCTGGTCGTTGGTCGACTTCACATAGTTGTAACGGGTGGTGAAACGGTGGTGTTTGTTGATGTTCCAGTCGATCTTGGCCAGAATCTTATAGTTTTCGCTGTTAAAGTTGCCGAAATCCTTGTAAGAACCCGGATCATAGTTGTAGGTTTCCATCAGGTACTGGCGCATCGTTTCCAGGTCGGATTCGGACGTGCGTGAAATGAACTGTTCAGGGTCGCCTACGCCATCAGTACTGGGTTTCCAGGGGATGCCGGGGAAGGAGGATTTTTCCTTTTCTGCATTGGCAAAGATGAACAGTTTATTCTTGATGATGGGGCCACCAAAACGGATACCATAATTCGATGTTGTCTGGTCGGTGAGATCAAGATCCTGGTCTTCCACATGCTTTCCGTTGAAGGATTTGTCGCGGTAGTAGCCGTACACAGATCCTTTCCAGGTATTGTCACCGCTGCGGGTTACGGCATTCACATTGGCGCCGGTGAAGTTGGATTGCCTGATGTCGTAAGGTGCAACATTAACGCTGATTTCTTCGATAGCGTCGAGGGAAATGGGTTGTGCATCGCCGCCAGGCAGCGCTTTGGTGCTGAGGCCGAAGTTATTGTTGAAGTTGGCACCGTCGACAGTGATGTTGTTGTACCTGCCGTCACGACCGGCAAAACTGTTGCCGTTCGATTGGGGGCTCATACGGGTAAAGTCAGTGATACTCCTGTTGATGGAAGGCATCGACTGGATCTGGTTGGTCCCGACATTTAGGGAGGCACCTGTACGGTTACCGTCGAACAATGCATTTTTAACGGCAACGACCGTTACACCCGAAAGCTGGGCTGTAGCCTGATTCAGGGTAACATCCACACCTAAGGTCTGACCCAGGTTGAGGTTGAGATCCTCAATGGTAACCGTCTGGTGCCCTACATAGGATACTGTCAGTTTGTAAGGTCCGCCAACTCTCATGTTGGTAATCTGGTAAAAACCATTCAGATCGGTCGTACTCAGATATTGCGTCCCGGAGGGAACATGCACCACCTGGATGGTAGCTCCCGGCAGCGATTCTTTGTTTTGCGTCGTCACTTTCCCGTTCATCCCCGAGGTGGTTACCTGGGCCTGGAGCGCTGCTCCGATAAAGGTTAGTAACATTAAGAGTAAAATTCTGATTTTCATCGGCATAGAGTTTTGGTTTTAACTATTGACTATGTGGTTGCTTGCTTGGTTTCATTGCAAGGGTTCAGGCAAAATGCAACTGCGAAGTTAAAGCGTATTTGCTGTTTTATTTTTTGACTTATTAACAATTGGGCGTGATTTTTCCACAACCTGCCGCGGGATAATGATTCCCGTGAGCTACTTTTAATCAGATGATGACAGCTCGTAATATGTCAGCCTATCCGCCTGATTGTCCGGAGGATATGGCTGTACCTGCCGGACTGGTGATTAAAGATGCCAAAATGATCAATGGTGTCGATCCTGACAAAGCCGGAAGCGTGGATAATTTTGTTATCGCCGAGCAGAATACCTACGTGGCTGATGGTCCCTGCTTCATTGTTGAAGAATGCCAGATCACCGCTCCTTGCTTCTGCAATAAAGTCGATGGTTTCACCCATTGTCACCTGCTGGCTTGCGTCGCGCGGCAGGTTAATCCCGCAGAACCGGAAAACCATCTGGGAAAAACCGGAACAATCGATCCCGAAACAACTGCGTCCTCCCCAGAGATAAGGCACATTCAGGTAAGCTGATGCAAAGCGGGTTACCTGACTGAGATCCGGAACTGAAGGGATTTTTAATGCGCTGCCGTGGTATTCGAATTCGGAGTCCCCGATAAGGAAGGAATCCTTCTGAAAGCAGGGAAGAACACTTCCCATTACCAGATGAACAGGAACAGACGTTTTCTTTTCAGTGGCCTGACTGCATATTTCTGTTGTCAGATAAAGCGGAGCATCGTTGCATTTATCGAAAAAGCTGTTGTCGACGGTATATGATGTCTTGTTGCTAATCCATCCCTCATAGCCATCGTGAATGGTCCGGATCAGCAGCCACTCATCCAGTTCGTCAAGAACTTCATACATCTCACCGAACAGCAACTGTGTGATCTGCTCCGACCTCTCCGACGGCTGGAAACGCACCGGGATCATACTGTGCCTGCAAATACCTGCCATATACTCGAAATTGGATAAAATACCACTAAAAATCAGGAGCTGAACCGGTTGCATCAATCGCTGTGTAAACCGGCGAATCATACAAAGGTAAGAATTGGAATGTAACAGGCAAATTGTTAGTATATTCGTATCCTTGACGGGGCTTCAGACTTTCAGCTAAGCAGGTTGCAACCGACTCTAAATGAATAAAGAAGGATGAAACGACATTTTCTTGGTTTCTGGAAGTACTATTACAATATCAACAAGGGCATTTACTTTGCGGCTGTACTTGTTATCCTGGTGAGTCTTTTCCCGAGAACAGGGAAATTCAAGTACGAATTGCAGCGGGGAAAGCCCTGGCAATACGAGGATCTGATCGCTCCTTTTGATTTTGCCATCCGGAAATCGGCATCCGAAATTCAGAGGGAGCAATCGGAAGTTCTTCGCGAATCCTTTCCGTTCTTCCGGTATGATACAACCATTGCAGTTTCGGCACTCAGTGAGTTCCATGCCCGTTTCAGCAAGGCCTGGAAAGATAAATGGGGTGAATCGGAACCTGTAAAAGCAAACCTGACTGAGGCAGCGGGGACGATCATCCTTGACAGCCTTTTCAAACGCGGGATTATTGAGGCTGCACCCGGGGGTGAAGAGTTTAATTCCGGTAACCAGATAGCAGTTTTGAAGGAGAATGTCGCGGAAATACGGACCATAAACTATTACTACTCGGTTCAGGCTGCCAACAACTACATCCTGAGAAACGTGGCATCAATATCGGGGATTGATCAGCCTTTGCTGGTGCCGTTGTTACAGGAAGCAATTGTTCACAATGTATTTTACGATGAAGCTTTCACGGCAAACCAGCACGATCAGGCTGTGCGGGATATCTCCACAACCCGCGGGATGATGCAGAAAGGAGAGATCATCATCGCCAAGGGCGAACTGATGACCGATGCCAAACTCCTGGTATTGCAGTCATACAGGAAGGAATATGAGGAGCGGAAAGGACTGAGTTCAAACTTCCATCTCATACTCGCAGGACGTATCATGCTGGTAGCTATAGCGCTGGCTGTCTTTGCCCTGTTTATGTTTACCTTCAGGCATGACATTTTTACACAAAACAAGAATATCCTTCTTCTGCTGCTGTTAATAACCCTGATGGTCACATCAACCACCCTCGTGATCCGTTACAACCTGACTTATCTGAACGCAGTTCCGCTCTGTCTGGTCCCGATCATCGTCAGGACCTTTTACGATACGCGGCTGGCTTTGTTCGTCCATATCATCACCATCATCATCCTTGGGTTCCTGGTTCCCAACAGCTTTGAATTCCTTTACATGCAGCTGATCACCGGGATCATAGCCATCATTTCCGTTGTTAACCTGACACGGAGATCACAATTCTTTTTTGCTTCCATGATGATCTTCTTGTCCTATTCATTGATTTATGTCGGTATGACGCTGATGCAGGACGGCAGCCTGGCAGATATTGACCGCTTCAGTTTTGTGCTGTTCGGGATCAGTGCGTTGCTTACCCTCTTCGCTTACCCGCTGATCTTTGTTTTTGAGAGGATATTTGCCCTGGTGACCGATGTTTCCCTGATCGAATACTCCGATACCAACAGTAGACTGCTTCGTGAACTGGCCCTTCAGGCGCCCGGTACATTCCAGCATTCACTGATGGTGTCGAATATCGCCGAAGAGGCGGCCAGGGCGATAGGTGCGAATTCTCTGCTGACCAGGACAGGCGCATTATATCATGACATTGGCAAGATGGATATGCCCTTGTATTTTATTGAAAACCAGTCGGGAGGATTTAATCCGCATTCCGAACTCTCGAGTGAGGAAAGCGCCAGGATCATAACCGGGCATGTCCTGCAGGGAGTTGAGAAAGCCCGCGCCAATAAACTGCCCGAGGCGCTGATCGACTTTATCAGGACTCATCATGGGACAAGGCTTACACGGTTCTTTTTTGAAAAACACCTGAAAGATTTTCCTGGTGAGACTGTTGATGAAACGATTTTCAGATATAAGGGGCCAAGGCCGTTTTCAAAGGAAACCTCCATCGTGATGATGGCTGATTCGGTTGAGGCCGCTTCACGGGCATTGAAAGCCCCCAATGAAGAGCAAATTGACGGGTTGGTAGAAAAGATCATTGAAGATCAGGTGACCGGAAATCAATTCAAAAATTCAGAGCTTACTCTGAAGGATATTTCTATGATCAAACGGATCATCAAGAAGAAACTGCTGAGTATATACCATATCCGGATTGAATATCCTGCGGATCTCAGGACCGCACATTAGGATTAACCTCATTGAGCATCTCAAGATAAGCTCTGGCATCCGGTCCCTGATTAAACAGGAGGTCAGCAATGCTCAGGTTTGGAATGAAACCGTGCCTGGTTTCAAATGGCTGCATATACCTGGGGAAATGTTTGAAGCCGACCAGGGATGCGTCTTTCTTCGGATGCACAAGCAGTCCGGGCGTTTCAGCCGGATTTCCGGCAGTGAACTCAGCCGTTCTGGTCAGGACGACTGAATTTAGGTTCAGCAGTTTTAAGCATTGCCGGATGATCCCATCGTTGAAATCAAGCAGCGATTCTGTTCCGGAATGAAAGGCATCAAGAATGGCATCCTTGTAATAGAGAAAGAATGGAGTCTTGTTGTAGGCTGACTCAATCGCCCTCCAGTGTTCCCTTTTCCATTTCGTATCAGGACTGATCCGGATATCCGCAATGGAAGTATGATTGCCGTATGTCCTGATCACCGGGACAATAAGAGAAAGAACTCCGTTTGCGCTGTATATGCAGGCCCTGTTCCGGTATGTCTGCTTGGGGTAAGTTTCATGCACTTCAATAGCAGCCGCCCCGTTCTTCAACAGCAGAGCCCACCAGCTGAGGGGTGGGAAGTACGCAGTCGGAAGTACAATGGTATCCATTCGGTGCTGGTTGTCGGATGAGGCAGCAAAAGTAGACAAAATAAAAAAGGCAGCCGGAGGCTGCCTGCAGGGTGAGTCTCAATAGAGATGTCTAGTTAGCACCAAGAAGCACATTATCAATAGCATCCTTAAATGCTGATTTGGGCAATGCGCCCATAGCCATCTGGGGTTTGCCTTCTTTGGGGCAGAAGAGGATGGAAGGAATACTGCGGATGCCAAAGGCTGCGGCAAGTTCCTGCTCCGACTCCGTGTCCACCTTATAGATGTTGATCTTTCCTTCGTATTCTTTCGACAACTCTTCCAAAATGGGGGATACCATCTTGCAGGGGCCGCACCAGTCGGCATAAAAGTCAATGATACAGGGCAGGTTTCCTTCGAACTTCCATTCTGAGTTCACTTCGTAATTAAATACCTTATTAAAAAAGGTCTCTTTGGTCAGATGTTCCATATTATGACAGGTTTTTGCGTTTACAATGATTGATTGGGATTATTTCTTGTTTATCAGAACTTCGCTGATCACTTTTTCGAATGTTTCTTTGGGAAGTGCCCCCTGGGTCATCTGCGGCTTACCTTCAACCGGACAAAACAGTATTGTGGGTATGCTGCGGATGCCAAAGGTCTGGGCCAGTTCCCGTTCTTCGTCCGTATTGATCTTATAGATTACCAGTTGACCGTCGTATTTCTGAGCCAGTTCTTCAAGGATAGGGGCAACCATTTTACATGGTTTGCACCAGTCGGCATAGAAATCAATGATGCAGGGTTTATTTCCTTTGTATACCCATTCATTCGGATTCTTCTCGAAATCGTAAACTTTCGCTATAAACTCGCTCTTTGTAAGATGTACAGGCTTTCCGGGAGAAGTGACCGGCTCTGTGACGGAAGGGGCTTCCTGGCCAGGGGCAGAAGTAACACCGGCATTCACAACACCGGAATTGTCGGCATTGCTGCTGCAACCGGATAACCAGATCAGGGTAATCAGGACAGAGGTGAAGAGTGTAGTTTTCATCTGTATGTTTATTATGTTCGGTTGGTTAATCGCTGCAAAGATATGCAATATTTTAAATGTATCGCATAAATATCACTTTTTATTTTTATTTTTGTCAACAACAATATTGCCATGATGTTCTCATGAAAAATCAGGAAGTAGACTTGAGTAGTTTGTTTGCAGTGATGGATACAGAACGTTTCAGGGAATCCTTTGATACTGAAGAGAAGTGCCTTGCCATTTTGGCAGGGGCCAAGTGGAAGGAGGGATTCCGATGCAGAAAATGTGGCAGTACCCAATACGGGAAGGGAAAAAAGCCTTATTCAAGACGGTGTACGCGTTGCAAGACGGAGGAATCGGTGACGGCGCATACGGTATTTCATCATTGCAGGATTGAATTGCCCCGGGCATTTGAGATTGCCTATATGGTTTGCGGGAGGCCTGACATTTCAGGTGCAAGTCTATCGGAGTTGCTTGAAACGCGCCACATGACCTGCCTGAAGTTCAAGAAGAAGATATTGGAGTGCCTTGGAAAGTAAGGAAAGGGGAAAAAAAAGAGGCTGTCCGGAAGGGCAGCCTCTTTTTTTGTTACAGGGATCAGTTATTTGGTTGACCTGATCTCTACCCTGCGGTTCTGAGCGCGGCCGGCAGGAGTGTCGTTGGTTGCGGCGGGTTTGGTTTCGCCGAAGCTCTGTTTCACGAAACGTGATTTATCAATTCCTTTCTTAACGAGGTAATTGACAACATAGTCGGTACGTTTCTGCGACAGTTTCATGTTGTAAGCATCGGGACCCTGTGAGTCAGCGTGGCCTTCAACGGAGGCGGTCATGTCGGTATGTTCTTTCATGAATTTCACAACTTCATCCAGATCCTTGATGTACTTGGTGATCACGACAGATTTATCGGAACCGAAGTAAACGACTTTGTAGAAGTCATATTTGGGACCTTCGGGGCAACCGTTGTTGGCAATGGTACCTGGTACATCCGGGCATTTGTCGTCTTTATCAGCAACGCCGTCACCGTCTTTATCAGGGCATCCGTTGAACTTGGCAAGACCGGCAACATCCGGGCAGGCATCATCCTTATCAGCAATACCGTCGCCGTCCTTATCGGGGCAGCCGCCGAGTTCTTTCTTACCTGCTGCATCCGGGCATTTATCTTCTTTATCCATGATGCCGTCATTATCCTTATCCGGGCAGCCGTCAAATTCTTTCTTACCTGCTTCGGTGGGGCACTTGTCATCTTTGTCGATGATACCGTCGCCATCGCTGTCGGGGCATCCCTTGAATTCCGGTTTGCCTGCTACATCCGGGCATGCATCGTCCTTGTCGGCGATTCCGTCATTATCCTTGTCGGGGCATCCGGCAAGTTCGATTTTTCCGGGTACATCCGGGCAAAGGTCAGTCTTGTCAGGAACGCCGTCTTTATCGGTATCTTTCACACCAATGCGGAATTTCACTCCGGCGGTGTAATGCATATAGTCATCGCGTTTGTCGGAAGTTCCGGTTCCCTGATACTCGAGTTTGGGAGTAATCATATAGTCGTAGGATCCCTGGAAGTTGAGACCGACCTTTTCGAGAACCCAGAAGTTAAAGCCGATACCGGTTACCTGTTTGAGGTAGGTGGTTTTGTTGACGGCTTTATCGTCTTTAATGCTGGAGGCTCCGAGTCCGAGATAGATATAAGGGTCGAACCAGGATGATTCTTTCAGGAGATAACCGTTAGCGAATTTGTAAGCCAGATTTACGTCAGCGGTCCAGAATTTCGGATCTGAAAGAGGCTGTCCGAAATCACTCATGGTCTTTTCTTCAAGTTCGCTTACTCCGAATTCACCCAGCACGTTAAAGGAGGGGTTCAAATAACGGCCTACAGTAAGAGCTGAAGGGAAGCTGTATCCCTGCCATTTTGTATATTTCAGCTGGTCGGCAAATGAGCGTTGTACAGTGTGAAAGTCCTCCCAATTCCAGTTGAGTCCGATGGCCCACTTATAGTCGGAATTTTGGGCTGGCACGCTGAAAGTCGCCATGAGTAAGACAATAATTGAAATGAAAGTAAGCTTTTTCATAGCTATTCGATTTGGTTTAAATTAGATTTTATTGTCAGGTAAAAATATTTGGGACGTAACTGAATGGTTTAACAGCGTTAATACAATCTAACTCACTCTTAAGCACGCAAAATTCGGATTAAATGTACAAATAAGCAAGGCTATTTCTAACAAATTCAACAATTGAATTTTAACAAAGTTATAAACAATTGTTCTTCAATCGCCTGGGTTTTGGCTGTTTTTTCATTCGATAAGAATTTTCCTGGAAATCTGCCTGTTTTTTAGGGCGATACGAAGCAGATAGAGGGATTCAGGGAGGTTTTCCACATTCAGCATCCATGAGTTTTTTCCTTCCACAAGAGCGGCGTCATGTTCAAGAGCCACAGATCCGTCGGACCGTATCAGTCTCAGCGTTGCCTTCCCGGATTCGGCCGAAGTCCCGGTGATATGCAGAATACCTTTTACCGGAACAGGATAAACCTGCCATTCATTATCAGCAGCAGCCTCACTTTCAATACCTACCAGGGAGCCTGTGTAGTATCCTTCCCAGCCGTCGCTGTTCTGGCTGCCACCCGTATTGAAGACCAGCAGCATTTTGCCGCTGGGTGAGGTGACCGGTGATGGAAGTTCACTGCCTGTGAGTGATGCCAGCAATTGCAGATTTGACTGGTCATAAATCTTCAGTTTGTCCATGGTATCGGCCAGGTTGAAACTGGTAAATGCCAGTGTGACCGAGACGGCATTCGAGGGCTGTATTTTCCAGCGGCAGAAGGTGCTGTTATTGTAATTCCTGTTCCCGCTTCCGTCATCTACCGTTCCGGAGAAATCCGTCAGCTGGGTGGTTCCGCTGCAGTACACAGGGAAGACAGGCTCGTAGTCAGCCTCCCAGCCATCCAGGTTTCCGCTGGCATCGGAATGAAAGACGATCAGTACCTTATCGCTTTCAGCTACAATTACTGACGGAAGTTCATTGCCTGAAAAGGCTCCGATCAAGGGAGCGGTCACGGTATCTCCTTCATAAATGAACACGCTGTCATGGTCTGCTTCCAGATCCATCCTGGTGAAGGTAAGCCTGACACCTGCGATCGAATCGTATTCAGGGTCCTGGGGCTGAATCAGCCAGCGGCAGGAACTGTTTGGGAGGTATGGCTCCCAGCCGCTTCCATCCTCAACCGAACCCCTGAGAGCCGTCAGCACCGTGCTTCCGTTACAATAATCGGGATAATTGTTCAATGTTGTATCCGGAAACATCGGGATCACTTCCTGGGCAAAATTGAAATTACTGCCTCCCGGAGTCAGGCTGTCGATATAAAAATAACCGTCAGAACTACCGCCCCAGCCCCAGTTGAAGTGAAAATAGTCTGGACTCTGATAGCCATCGCATACAAATGCATGGCCGCTGGTTGATTGGACAGCTGCCCACCCGGCATAATAGAGCGGTTTCCGCTGATCAAGATTGGCTACCAGTATACTGTCCCAGTCCAGTGAAGTGCTGTCCCTGAAATAATACTGGGTCTCCGGTCCGTACCGGAAGTAAGTCCTCAGGGAATAAGCTGCCTTGTGATTCCACATCCCGCTTCCATCAGGGCCATAATCCATATCGACGGATACGCCGAGATGATACAGAAGGGTTGCTACCGGCAGGTTCGGTTTATGGAGGACGCTGGGCATCCCGTTCCAGTCGTAAGTAGTAGCACCGAAATCAGCGGATAAGGTGCCATAGTCGGGGTGTACATAGGTGTAACTGCCTTGTCCCTGATGGGGAAAGCGATAGTAGTACATAAGCTGTCCCATGGCAGTTGCCACACAACCGGCATAGCAATGACCGTCGGGACCGGCAGGATCTGAAGGACATTGTCCGTTGTAGTAGGAATCCTGGTTCCATTTCGATACCAGCAGCGGCTCGACGGAGCTGCTATTGTGCATATCCAGCAGGAGTGAAGAACCCGGCTGGCTGAGACGCATCCACTGCTCCCTTACACCCTCCCTGGGCTCTGTCAGCTGAACGGCAGATTCCGTTATCTCCATCTCATAATGCTGCATCCATGCTGAAACATTGCAGTAACCTGGACTGAACGATCCGCTGAAAGCATAAGCCAGCACAGGTACGATGTTATCCATTCCCGAAACGATAACAAATCCTCCGGGCGATTGGATGTCAACGATATAATATATAATTTCTCCGGTTGCTCCGGTAACCGGAGTCACTTCGCCGGTGAGAATCTGGGAATAGGCATCCGTTCCGGTCAGGCAGGCACGTTCGGCATAGAAATTCCTGGCTACGATCGCGGCCTGCTCCTGTGTTACCCGGGCAGCGTGAATAATGCAGGGAATCAGGATGATAAAGATGACAGCAATTACTGTACGTTTCATTTGAAATGGTGTTTATACTTGGGCTGAACATGTTTGCAAATCACATGACTGGTAAACGGCTCAGTATAACTGAATCTAACCCGCTTTACTTCGAGCCGGCAGGCTCCCTCCGAAGGAGCACTTCGTGCCTTTGGGGCAAACCTGTCAAGATTCATTATATCTGCATACAGGATATTTTCGGCTATAAGCCCTTTAGCCTGTCGACGCTGGCTCAAGCCATAAATATAGAAAAATATGAAAGCAGAAAAGCAAGCAGCAGATAAAATGAGACAGAGGACAAGAAGCCAGGCTTCATGTCTTAATATGAGCAGAGAAATCCCGTTTCCGGCTTAATTGAAAATCAATGGCGGATGGCTACCTTCCGGGTCAATGAGCCTGCAGAAGTTTCAACACGCAACAGGTATAATCCGGAGGCCAGTTGTGAAACGTCCAGCGTTTCACTGATCGCAGCGGTGTTCATGCCTGGTCCTTTCCTGATCAGGATTGTACCCTGCAGGGTGGTAAGACTGACAGCTGATACGGTTGCTTCTTTCAGGTTAGCGGTCACCCGCAGGTACTGTCCGGCAGGATTTGGATAAACATTGAGGTTAACAAAGGCAGGAGACTCCTCTGTTCCGGTAAGCACCGATGAAGTGTAACGGCAGCTCCATCCTGCAGCATTGTTCAGATTGTCGGAGTGGAACATCAGCAATATCTTTCCGGAGTTGATGTAAAGGGTTCCGGGATTCTGCTGGCCCGAGAGGGTATAGATTAAAGTATTATCCTCAAGATTGTAAACCTTGATGTAATCATTTTCGTCGTATGTGGCGAAATCATCAAAAGTAAGCGTGATCGAGCGGGCGCTGTCGGGGGCAATGCGGTAGCGGCAGACAGAGTTGGAATGGTATTCGAATGTGCCGCTGCCGTCATCGAATGAACCTTCCGGAGTTGTAAAGGTGGTCATCCCTGAACAGTAGATAGCCCGGGTTGCAACATAGGTGGCGAACCAACCGCCCTGGTTGAGGTCCGAGTCGGATGTGAACTTAATGAACATGCTTCCTCCGGTGGAGGCCAGTACCGGAGGGACAGTGCTCCCGGTAAATGAGCCAAGGACGGGAGAAGAGTTGTCCGGTCCGTCATAAACGGTCAGGTAGTCATTGGTTTCGAGGTCAAAGCGATTGAAACTCAGTTTTATCGTGAGTATTGAGTCCAAAGGCTGAATCAGCCAGCCGCAGTTCGATTGAGCAAGGTACGGGGCAACCGGACCGCTGCCGTCCTCGATGCTTCCCCTGAGCGAGGTCAGCGTATCGGTTGAGTTGCAATAGTATGGATAATTACCTGTTGGCATTATGCCGACAATTGCTCCCTGTCCTTCGGTAAAGTTTGCGCCTCCCGGATTGAGATTATCAAGATAGTAATAGCCGTTGTAAGATCCGCTCCAGCCCCAGTTGAAATGGAAAAAATCGTTGCCCTGGTAACCGTCAACATTGAATGCATGCCCTCCGGAGCCGAAACCGTGGTAATAGATAGGCCGTCCGGCATCCAGTTCGCTGCGCAACAGTGATTTCCAGGTTTCATCGATGGAATCGGGGGCGTATTCGAGATGAAGTCCCGCGTCCATTCCAAAATAGTCGATCAATGCATTGGCTGCATCGGAACTGTATGCGCCTGATCCGGTGGGGCTGTACATCATATCCACAGCGATGCCCATGTGTGACTGAAGTTGAGCCATTTCATAACATTGGGCATAACCGCTGTTGGTCATTTCTTCCCATTTGTACCGGGTATTTCCGAAGTCAGCACTCAGATAACCGTAAGCTGAATTGTAACTGTGCGAACCGGTTCCCTGAAGCGGCCATCTCCAGTAGTTTGCGACCTGTGCCATTGCTGTGGCCACGCATCCGGCCCATACATGACCGCTGGGGCCGGCCGGATCTGCCGGGCAGAGTTCGTTGTATGGCGATCCCTGGTCCCATGTGGATGTCAGCAACGGTTCAACTGATGCAACCGCATAATCCGGGTTTGGGATTTCAGAATTGTACAGGTTCCATGCTTCCTGGACTTTCCGGGTAGCTGCAACCGAATGTTCAGCGCCATAACGGATCTGATTCTTGTAACCCTCCAGCCAGGATGCAAAGTTTTCCGGCAATGAGGCAGCCCCGTAATCCGATTCGAATGAATAGGCGAGGACAGGATAGGATGCATCATCGGCGGAAACCAGGATAAATCCCTGCGGGTAAAGCTTCACGATGTAGATCAGACCGAGATCGTTTTCGGTGATCATATCCGGTGACTCGGAAGTCCGGACCGTTACCCCGGATTGAACGGGAACAGACCGGAGGAAGTTCTGAGCGGTGGAAATTGCTTTTGTCCTGGAAACCGGAGTAGCGTTAAGGGTAATGGAAAGCAGCAGAATGGCAGGTAAACAAAAGGAAACAGGTCGCATTTCGGAAAAAGTTTGCCCAAAAGTATAAAAAAACCTTCACCGGGGCGACCTAAATCTGATCATTCAAAATGTTAGGCTGATACTGCCTGAAAGGCATCAGGCAGGCATCCTGCTTATCCAGGCAGCAACTTCATTAGCTACCTGATAATTGTATTCCGCTGCCAGTTGCCGGTGGTTTACCAGGTCGACAATGGTGCCGATAAAGCAAAGGCCTCCGGTAAAAACATACAAAATGCCCATTCCGATCTGGTTGGTAAGGAAACGATGAACTCCGGCAATTCCCAGGAAGCCGATCAGAGCTGTAAGCAGGATGATCTGCGGATCTCTTCTCCGCGCCCGGTACATATTGGCAAAGTTGTAAAGCTGGTTATCGTTGAAATTCTTCACGAGCGACTGGACGTAATTCATCTCCTGCATATCCAGTTCCGGTAATATCTGATGTAATTGTGTCATGGTTTTGTTGTTTTTTTGTTGGTTTTTTGGACGCTGAACCGTTGTGAAGGTTACAAAATTGAAGGGCAAAAAAAAGCCGCCCTTTGGAAGGACGGCTTAACTGAGCTATAGTAATGTAATTTACTGTACAATGAGTTTACGGCTGACTTTACCTTTACCGGTATCGAGTGTGAGCAGGTACATGCCGGGTTTGAACCCATCGAGGCTGATGCTCTTTTCATGTGATCCCTGGCTGACGGAAAGAACTTCAGAGTGGATGGTTTTGCCGGTAAGATCTGCAAGGCTGATGGCGATATTCATGCTTTCGCTGCTGTAGAAGCGAAGCAATGTATAGGTGCCGGCCGGGTTGGGGGAAACAGTGAATGCTGAAAGTCCGGCTTCATTTTTAATGCCGACATTGGAAGTGGTGTAGTACCCTTCGAAACCATCGGCCTGGTAATAGCCGTTTGATTTGAAGATCATCAGGAATCCGCTGGTGGGTGAAATGATAGGCTCAGGAATTTCGTTGCCGGTAAGTGTGGCAAGCAGTGTTGTGGAGGAGCCCAGTGCATAGACCAGCAATTCATCGCCTTCCACCAGGTCGAAATTGGTGAAATAAATGGTAAGGTCCGTAGCGTATTGAGGGGTGATCTTCCAACGGCAGACAGAATTGTTGTTATAGTTGCACGGGCCGCTGCCATCTTCAAACGTTCCAACTCCTTCGGTAAGTGTGGTGGTACCGGCACAGAAGACAGGGAAATCACCCTTGAATTCAATCTCCCATCCGGCAGCTTCAGCAGCACCGTCGGTAACGAAATGCAGGAATACCTTGTCACTGGTCGACGAAATGTTGGCAGGTAATGAATTGCCTGTGTAGGAGCCGAGAAGAGGGGCATTCTCATCTGCACCGTCATAAATAAAGAGCGAATCGGTAGGATCGACATCGAATTTGATGAACTTCAGCGATATGCTGGAAACAGAATCGGCAGGATCGATCAGGTAGGTGCAGGATTGGTTGGGATCGTAGTTGATGCGCGGGCTGCTGCCATCTTCAATGCTGCCGCGGGCAGCAGTGATTGTACGCGAAGAACAGCCATAAGGATAGCTTGAAGAAGGAACAATGTTCCGGATCAGCCCTTGTTGTGAAGTGAATCCGTTTGCATTGGCCAATGTGTAATATCCGTTTCCGGAACCTGACCACCCAAAATTGAAATGGAACATTTTCGAAGAACCGGAAACCTGATATCCGTCAACTATGAAAGCATGACCGCCTCCGGTCACAGGTGTTGGATCAACACCTGAGTAATAGACCGGTTTTGCAGCATCGAGTTGCTCAACAACCATGTTTTCCCAAACAGTAGCCGTGTAGCTTGAACGGCTGAGATACTGGGTGGAGGTTGCATAACCGAAATGTGAGATCAAAGCCGCAGGAACATCGATGCTGTATGCGCCTGATGACTGGTTCCCGTATCCCATATTGACTGAAACGCCGGCATGATACTGCAATTCAGCAATTGCCGGGATCGACTGTCCGCTGGTGCTTGAGATTTCATTCATCATAGCATCCCAGTTATAATAAGTCTGGCCGTAATTCACTGACTGGGTGCCATAGCCGGAAGCATAATAACTATGTGTGCCTATGCCCTGCACGGGGTAACGGTAATAGTACATGATCATGCTCATGGCAGTGGCAACGCAGCCGGCATATACATGTCCGCCCGGGCCGTCGGGGTCTTCAGGGCAGAGCGCATTGTAGGGATAATCCTGGTTCCAGAGACAGGTCATCAGCGGTTCAACATCCGTGGTGGCTGCAACCGAGAAATCCTGATTGTCGGATGAATATCGTAACCATTGAGCCTGGGCTTCAGCATCATTGTAAGAAGGCTGGTTTCTGATCCAGTCAACCTGGTATATATACTCGTTCAGGAAGCTCTCGAAATTGGGCGCTGATCCCTGTTCCGGAAATGATCCGGTATAGGAATAGCCAAGAACGGGGGTCATCCTGTCGTCGGCTGCTATGAGGAAAAATCCTGTGCCATTGTTGGTAAAGACATAAATAGCCGGTTGATCGTTGATCGAAATGGTATTGAGCAGGTTTAGCGAAACTGCACCGGCTGACCAGTCAACCTGATGGCTGGCTACACGTTCCATAACGTAATTTGCAGCCACTTTCCGTGCTTGTTCCGGAGTGACCGTTTTCGCGGTCAGTGTAGAGAAAGCTGACAGGAATACTACCAGGACGAGGAGTAAAGGTCGAATTTTCATGAGGTTGATTGCTTTATCGAAATTGGTGAAACGGGTTCAAAAGTACAAAAAGAATAGATATGAAATGAATAAACAGATGGATAATGCAGGGCTGAAGATTTCCTTACTTTTGCCCCAAAATCGCCCTATGAAAATCCTGATCACCCATATTAAGGAACTTGTACAGGTGGAAACCGATCCGAAGCCATTCGTAAGCGGTGAAGCAATGTCGGAACTGACCACTATCCGGGATGCATACCTGCTGATTGAGCGGGGAGTTATCTCGGATTTCGGAAGGATGGACGACCTGTTCATGCCTGAGTCCGGAAGCAAAGGAAGGATCCGTATCATCGATGCTTCAGCTAAAATGGTATTCCCTTCATTTTGCGATTCGCATACCCACCTCGTTTATGCCGGCAGCCGTGAACAGGAGTACATCGACAAGATCAGGGGTTTGTCCTATGAGGAGATCGCCAAAAGGGGAGGAGGGATCCTGAATTCCGCGCGGAAATTGCATGAAACCTCCGAAACGGAATTGCTGGCCCAGGCTCTCGGACGGCTTGAAGAGATCATGTGGCTGGGAACGGGCGCCGTGGAAATCAAAAGCGGGTATGGACTGACTACGGATGACGAATTGAAGATGTTACGGGTCATCCGGCAACTTAAGGAATTATCGCCTTTAACGATCCGGGCCACCTTCCTCGGAGCTCATGCAGTGCCATCCGAATTCAAGGGCCGGCAGGGCGAATATGTCGACATGATCATCAATGAGATGATACCGGTAGTTGCTTCGGAAGAACTGGCCGATTACATTGATGTGTTCTGCGACCGTGGATTTTTCACGGTAGAGGAAACCGAACGCATCCTGATGGCAGGGCTGAAATATGGCCTTAAGCCGAAAATCCACGCCAATGAACTGGACTATTCAGGCGGAATTCAGGTTGGAGTGAAGTACGGCGCCCTTTCGGTTGATCACCTGGAGTGCACCGGTGATGAAGAGATCAGGGTGTTGAAAGGAACCGAAACCATGCCGACCATCCTTCCCGGTGCTGCATTTTTCCTGGGCATGCCACATGCCCCTGTGAGGAAAATGATCGATGCCGGATTGCCGGTTGCCCTCGCCAGCGATTTCAACCCGGGCTCTTCACCATCAGGCAATATGCAACTGATCCTGTCGATGGGCTGTATACAATATAAAATGACTCCTGAAGAAGCCATCAATGCCACTACCCTTAACTCTGCCTATGCTATGGGTGTGAGCGACGAAATGGGGAGCATTGCAGTTGGGAAAAAGGCAAACCTGTTCATAACCAGGCCGATACCTTCGGTGGCCTTCATGCCCTATGCCTTTGGAAGCAATAAAGTCGACACGGTGATCCTCAACGGGAAGATTCTCTGAAAATCGGGAGGGTCATCAGACCAGAGAACTCATCCAGTTAAGCACGTATTCCAGCACTTCCGGCGATTGCGGCTCATTATGAAGTTCATGAAATAAGCCTTGCCAGGTCCTGAATGTGCATTTGCCCGGGACCTGAATGGCAAACAGGCGGCTTGCTTCATGAGATGTGATCCGGTCGCTGCTGCCGTGCATCAACAGCACAGGACAGTTCAGAAGACCGGCATTACGGATCGCCCATTCACCTGATTGGGTGATGATGCGGTAGGTGTTCAGGGAAATCCTGCCATGTACGAGCGGATCATCATCGTAAGCCTTACAAACGGTTTCCGAATGACAAAGGTCGCCTGAGCGGATGCCATCAGGAATGGTAAGTGAAGGGAACAATCTGCCGATGGCGAGTCCAGCCGCTTCTGTCATCCGTGAAGGAGGATTGGCAAGTCTTAGCCAGGGACTCGAAATGACGGCTCCTGCTATATCAGGTTGTTTGCGCAGGCAATAATTCAATGCCAGGTTGCCGCCCATGCTCTGACCATAAAGGATGACCGGTAAATGAGGCCATTTTTCCCGGAAAGCTTCCGTAACAGCCCCGATCCAATCCATAATCCCTTCATACGATTCGAGGTGTCCGCGCTTTCCTCCGGTGCGGCCGTTGCCGGGAAGGTCAGGCGCCATGAATACATGACCGTTTTCAGCAAAGCGGGAACCTGTATGAATAAATCTGCCTCCATGGTCAGAAAGACCGTGGATGAGAATGACGAGGTAACCTTCAGGCTTTGCCGGGGACCATTCCCTGACATATACTTCCTGGTTGTGGTTTAATTTCAGGATGGCTTCCTCGAAATTCATACGGTGATGTGTTTGGGTATCAGGCTTTCATAATTCTGTTCATAGCTGCAATCCTTTCCGGGTCGGGCATCAGGAGGTCATATTCAGGAATTTTCATGATGTTGCCCATGGATATTCCGTTATTCCTGAATTCCATTGATCCGCTCACATACCGGCCGGCAGAAAGATGCAGTTCTGTTGCGCCTGTTTCTTTCAGGATAAGTTCCGCATTTGTTTCGTTGATCCCGCTTCCCGGCATGATGATTATCCTTCCGGCGGATTTTCTTACCAGTTCGCGGATCATGGCAATGCCTTCCAAAGCGGTGCTTTTGCCACCAGATGTGAGAATCCTCCGGATCCCAAGACCGGCCAGCGTTTCCATCGACCGGAACAAATCACAACTCATGTCAAAAGCCCGGTGAAAGGTAATGTCCATCGGGCCGGAAGTTTCCATTACCTGTTGCATCCGGTCAGTGTCAACCTCTCCGTTAGGGTCAAGTATGCCGCAGACGATGCCGTCGGCTCCCTCCTGACGGGCAATGCGGATATCTTCGAGCATCACTTCAAATTCCCTGTCCGAATAACAGAAGTCTCCTTCCCGGGGACGGATCATGACATGCAGCGGAATATTAATGTTCTTCCTGACCAGACGGATCGTTCCGGCTGACGGCGTTAGTCCGCCCTCGGCAGGTGCCGAGCAGAGTTCTATCCTGCCGGCTCCGGCCTTGTAAGCTGCAAGGGCGGCGTCCGGAGAATATGTGGCTATTTCGAGAATCATGAACCTTTGTTTTTATTTCTTTTCGGATATGGCTGAGAATAACCGGATAGGATGGAACCGTAAGTATAACCGGAGGACCGGAATTCAGAAGCCGGTTATTGATGACTGTCACGGATAAACGGACCCGGCATCCGATCCCATCTATATCCCTGTTTATCCATTAAGGGAAACGTACAAAGATAGCAGAACGGTCGGAATATGGTAAGGAAGGCCCAATCGTATCCCGACGGATATTAACCAGGAACTGCCGGGAATCTGATCCGATTCGGGAATGATTTTACGGTTTATCAATATGATTATATGGGGAAATGGTTGATAGGGGCAGGCGTTCCGGTTTCTGTTATAGAAAATAATCGCTGATCGACATTTTTACTTTAAGGATTAGCAAATGACGAATATCGATTAGCGAATGAAAAATAACGAAGTCAATATTCAGTTGTTTACTCCCTCCCTGCTCGCAGGGAGGGTTGGGGAGGGTAAAAGACTTTGAATGACGAACAATCGATTTAAGAATAGCGAAGCTATCTTTCTTTAAGATTCACTTCAAAAATCAAAAATCGCTAATCAGCATTTTAAGTTTAATGGATAAACGGACGATGAATGATCAATGAAACTATTGACAGTCTCTCAAAATCAAATGCAAGATTCCGGGATCGAAAATCAACCTATTATAATATATTTGCCATCAGCTATTTATTTCTATGAGTTCGAAAAATCTGCTCCCCGGCAGGCTGTTCACGCCGGGCAATCTGTTGCCGTTCATCCTGGTGACCACCTTATTTTTCCTTTGGGGTATCCCGAACAATCTGAACGATGTTCTGATCAAACAGTTTATGAAATCGTTCGAGCTTACCCGTTTCCAGGCAGGGCTGATACAGTCGGCTTTTTACATGGGGTATTTTGTCCTTGCCATGCCGGCAGCGCTTGTGATGAAAAAATACGGCTACAAGACCGGACTGGTGACCGGACTGCTTCTCTATTCCCTGGGTTGTCTTCTATTCTGGCCGGCAGCGCATCTGCAGGCTTATGGGTTTTTTCTGTTTGCCCTGTTTGTGATCGCATCGGGACTGGCATTCCTCGAAACCGGAGCCAATCCTTTCATTGCGGTACTGGGTGATCCTGCTTCCTCCGAACGACGGCTAAACTTCTCACAGGCCTTTAATCCGATCGGTTCAATCACGGGTGTCCTTATCGGCACGGTTTTCATTTTTTCGGGGATTGAGCACGATGAAACCCGGGTAGCAGCCATGAAGCTATCAGGGGAGTACGGACAATACCTGAGGCACGAAACCATGCGTGTGGTGGTTCCATACCTGATCCTGGCAGGTGTTACTCTGGTCATGGCCATACTCATACTGCGGACCCGTTTCCCGGAAGTGAATGAAGGAGAGCATGATGAAAAGAAGCAACAGGGGCGGCGGTTCAGGGATCTGTTCAGTCATTCCCATTTCGTAAAAGGAGTGATTGCTCAGTTCTTTTACGTGGGCGCACAGGTGGGTACCTGGAGTTATTTTATCCAGTACACCCAGGATTATACGGGACAGGATGAAAAAACAGCAGGCTATTTCCTGACAGGGACGCTGGTTGCCTTCATGCTGGGAAGGTTTTCCGCCACCTGGCTTATGCGTCATATCCGGCCGAACAAGCTGATGGGAATTTATGCATTGGTCAATGTAGGTCTCGTATTATTATCCATTCTGTTGCCAGGGTGGGTCGGGGTATGGGCGATCTTTCTGACCAGTTTCTTCATGTCGCTGATGTTCCCGACCATATTTGCGCTGGGGATCAAAGGACTTGGGTCTTTTACCAAGATCGGCGGTTCGATGATCGTAATGGCAATCATCGGAGGAGCCATCTGGACGCCGGTTATGGGACTGATAGCGCAGACAACCGGCAGCATGGCTCTGGCCATGATTGTGCCTCTGCTGGCTTACCTGGTGATAGGCTGGTATGCCTTCCGCGGTTCAATACCAAAGCTTTCGCCGGTTGAAAATATTTGAGGAAATTTTGCAATAAACCTTTTTTTAACATGTACATTTGGGGTGCCCGGATTTAAATTGACTCTGCAATGTTGAAAGAGAATTTTGTTAAGTACCTGGAAAATAGTATTGTAAATAACTGGGATTCACCTGCTCTATCCGACTACAAAGGGGAATCTTACACGTACGGTCAGGTCGGTGCTTATATAGCCGGAATACACAAATTTTACAAAGCAATTGACCTGGAACCTCAGGCTAAGGTTGCTCTGCTCGGGAAGAACTCATCGAGGTGGGGAATCCTTTACCTCGCAACTGTCACTTACGGAGCAGTTGTAGTTCCGGTATTGCCGGATTTCAAGCCTGCCGATCTGCATCAGATTGTGAACCATTCGGATGCCGTGTTGCTGCTTTCGGATGAAGCGATCTTTCAAAAGTTGGATCCGTCGCAGATGACTGCTTTGAAGGGGATCATTTCAATAGGTGAATATAAGGTTCTGCATTCCTCAGGGCCGGAGCTGGCACAGCTTGTTGAAAGCAGCGGCCTCAGCAATCTGAAGTGGGACGATGCGGAGTTCCGTTCCGGATTCAGGCTCCCGGAGATACCGAATGATCAGCTTGCCGTTATCAGCTACACATCCGGAACTTCAGGATTTATCAAAGGAGTGATGCTGGAGCATAACAGTCTGGCAGCCAATGTCAGGTATGCCCGGACCAATATGCCTTTGAATGCCGGTGACAAAATCGTTTCCTTCCTGCCTCTGGCTCATGCATTCGGATGTGCATTCGAGTTTCTTTTCCCGTTCAGTCTGGGCTGCGATATCACCATCCTGACGAAGTCGCCAACCCCGCAGGTTATCATGACTGCTTTCCAGGAGATCAAACCCGCACTGATCCTTTCGATCCCTCTTGTGATCGAGAAGATATTCAAGAAACAATTGTTGCCTGTGATCGGCAAGTTCCACATGAAAGTGCTGCTGATGATCCCGGGTATCAACACGATTCTGTTCAGGAAGATCCGTGAGAAACTGGTGGCCGTATTCGGCGGCAAATTCCGTGAGATCGTTGTAGGAGGGGCCCCGTTCAACCATGAAGCGGAAATGTTCTTCCGGAAGATGAAATTCCCGTTTACCCTTGGCTACGGGATGACCGAGTGTGGACCGCTTATCAGTTATGCAGCCTGGTATAAGATCAAAGCAGGGTCTTCCGGTATTTCGGTGGATACCCTCGAAATGAAAATAGATTCCATGAAGCCTTCGCGTGTAGCCGGTGAGATATTGGTGAGGGGCGAGAATGTGATGCGCGGCTACTACAAGAATGAAGAACTGACAAAGGAGATCATAGATGAAGAGGGTTGGCTGCATACCGGTGACCTTGGCCTGATGGATGAAGAGGGCTACCTTTTCATCAAAGGAAGAAGTAAGAGTATGATCCTGGGCCCTAACGGAAAAAATATCTACCCGGATGAGATTGAGTCGTTGCTTAACAACCAGTTCGCCGTCAGTGAATCGCTTGTGGTGCAGCGCAATGGCAAACTGGTCGCGCTGATTTATCCCGATCCGGAAACCGTGGAAAAACACGGGATCACCCCGGATATGCTTTATCTGCTGTTCAAACGGCACCTGAAAGTTATCAACCATAAGCTGCCGAAGTACATGAAAGTATCGTCCGCTGAGATCCAGGAGAGTGAGTTTGCCAAGACGCCCAAGCGCAGTATCAAGAGATACCTCTATGCGTGACGGCATCAGTCATTGCTCCTTTTATCCTTCCTGCTTTACGTTAAATCTGTCGATCCGGTTCACGGACTGATTTCCTTTTACCCTGGCCTTCATCTTCCGCACAGTTTATTCCTGAAACTCCTGTTCTCTTTTGGGGCTTATCCTTATTTTTGCAGCGCAATCCAACGCATTAACTTTATAAAATCTTGAAAAAGAATACGTTATGAAACAGCTTATCGAGTGTGTGCCTAACTTCAGTGAGGGCAGGAACATGGCAGTCATCAAACAGATCACCGATCAGATTGAGAGTGTGGAAGGTGTCCGTCTGCTGGATGTGGATCCGGGAGCCGCTACCAACCGAACCGTAGTCACTTTTGTCGGTGAACCCCGGGCCGTCGTTGAAGCGGCATTTCTGGCGGTAAAGAAGGCCTCGGAAGTGATCGATATGCGGTATCATAAAGGAGAACATCCCCGTTTTGGTGCAACCGATGTATGCCCACTGGTACCTATCGCCGGCATCAGTATGGAAGAAGTGGCAGGATATGCCCGGAAACTGGGAGAGAGGATCGGAAAGGAGTTAGGGATTCCGGTGTATTGTTATGAAAACGCCGCTTTCACACCAAAGCGCAGAAACCTGGCCAACAACCGGGCAGGCGAATATGAAGGATTGCCTAAAAAACTGACAGATCCGGTCTGGAAGCCGGATTTTGGTCCTGCAGAGTTTAATGATCACGTTGCTACGACTGGTGCTACCGCTGTCGGAGCCCGGGATTTTTTGGTTGCCTATAATGTAAATCTGAATACCACTTCCACCCGGCGTGCCAACGCTGTTGCCTTTGATATCAGGGAAAAGGGCCGGCCTGTCAGGGAAGGCAATCCGGTAACCGGAAAGATCAAGAGAGATGCGGAAGGAAAAGAGGTATGGACTCCGGGATCGCTGAAGGAATGCAAGGCTATCGGCTGGTATATTGAAGAATACGGCATTGCCCAGGTATCCATCAACCTTACGAATATCAGTGTTACGCCGGTTCACGTGGCATTCGAAGAAGCTTCGAAAAAGGCTCAGAAGAGAGGTATGCGCGTTTCCGGTTCGGAACTTGTCGGATTGATCCCGAAGAAGGCCATGCTCGATGCAGGTAAGTATTTCCTGAAGAAACAGCAGCGTTCGCTAGGCGTTTCGGAAGCTGAGATCATCAAGATTGCCGTGAAGTCGCTGGGCCTGGACGATCTGAAGCCATTCAATCCGAAGGAAAAGATCATTGAATACCTGCTCGAGGATCCGAAAGAACGGAAACTGGTCGATCTTACGATCACGGGTTTTGCAGATGAAACGGCTTCTGAGTCCCCTGCTCCGGGCGGAGGCTCGGTATCAGCTGCCATGGGGGCATTCGGCATTTCCCTGGCTACCATGGTTGCAAACCTTTCCGGACACAAGCCGGGATGGGATGAGCGATGGGAAGAATTCAGCCTCTGGGCTGAGAAAGGACAACAGTTGAAGGATGAACTGCTCTTCCTGATCGATGAGGATACAAGAGCCTTTAACCGCATCATGGATGCTTTCGGACTGCCTAAGTCGACCGAAGGCGAGAAAGCCGCCCGCGATCATGCCATTCAGGAAGCGACACGCTATGCCATCGAAATACCTTTTAAGGTAATGAACCTGGCTCTTCAGAGTATGGAAGTCATCAAAGCCATGGCTCAGACCGGCAACCCGAATTCGGTAAGCGATGCCGGTGTGGGTGCACTGGCTGCCCGCTCGGCCGTGATGGGAGCTTATCTGAATGTAAAGATCAATGCCGGCGGACTCAAGGACAAGCCTTTTGTTGAACGCATCCTGGCCGAAGGCGCTGATATCGAAAGCAAGGCAAAAGCCATGGAATCTGAGATACTGGCAATTGTCAGCGAGAAGATAAAATAGGCTTACTGCTTATCTGATATCTTTCGGGATGCCTGTTTGCGGCTGAGACTTGCCGCAGGGATCAGCTATACGAATTTACCGGCATGGGATATTCCGGCATATCGAAAGGTATGTAGCTCTTATCGAGGGTCAGATGTGAGCTGATGGCTCTGCGGGTAAGGAATAGCCGGCTGCCCTGCGGTTGCAATGTTATCCATTTCTTCCGCCGTAAGGCTCCATCCTGTTGCACCTGCATTTTCAACAAGCTGACTGATACCGGTGGCGCCGGTGATGACGGAGGTAACTGCGGGTCGTTGCAGAAGCCAGCGCAAGGCGGTCTGGGCAATCGTTTTTCCATGTGCGGAGCCTGCTTTTTCCAGTGCATCGAGCACGTTGAAACCGCGCTCTTCATCCAGTGTCCAGTATTGCATGGATTTGGCATCCCGGCGGCTTCTCCGGGCATTTTCGGGCGTCATGGCATTCCGGCGGTATTTTCCGGTAAAGAAACCTCCCGATAGAGGGCTCCAGCATAAGATCCCGATCTTCTGATCAAGACACAGTGGGACCAGTTCGTGCTCAATATCACGCATGCCCGGCGAATAGTATAGTTGCGACGTAACAAACCGTTCAAGGCTCAGTTTATCTGCGAGGGCCAGTGCCTTCATCATTTGCCAGGCTGCAAGGTTGGAACAGCCCGTATACCGGATCTTTCCGTCACATACCAGATCGTCAAGTGCCCGCAGAGTCTCTTCGAGCGGGGTTCCCGGGTCATAGGAATGGATCTGGTAAAGGTCGATATAATCCGTGCCAAGGCGTTTGAGGCTGGCATGGCAGCTTTCGATGATATGATGCCTGGAGAGGCCGGTATCATTGGGTCCCGTACCACAGGCGAAGCGGACTTTCGTGCCGATGACAGCATCCTTGCGGCTGGAACCAAGTGCCCGGCCAAGCAGTGTTTCTGAGATTCCTGAGGCGTAAACATCCGCTGTATCGAAGAAATTGATTCCAAGATCCAAAGCTGTATGCGTAAGCTTCTCAGCCTGGTCAGCCGTGATGGAACCCACCTCACTGGCTTTGCCGTCGTTGAAGTTCATCACTCCGAAGCATACGGCTGATACCTTAAGGCCGGAGTTTCCCAGATAATGATATTCCATGGTAGATAGATTGCAGGTTCATTGGCTTAAAATTACGATTTCATCCGACAGAAGCCTGCGTTTTTGTTTTGCCGTTGAAATATGGCCGGCAGAATCAAACATGCCGCTTGGTTTTATACCTTTGTCAGGTTGCTATTCTCCAGAACTCCATGAAAAAACTGCTGTTCCCACTGTCTGTCGTCTTAGCGCTGACAACGATTTCAACCTTTTATCTCTGGCAGACGCCCTGGCCGAAACCGGTATTCCCTGACAGGCACATGAGCCCAAAGGACTGGTATGCCTACCAGCGTTCCTATCCGTCAGGCGTCATCAATCCGGATGCAGTGATCGAGGGCATGATGCAGGCTCAGTCATTAAAAGCCGCCTCTCCTTGCATGAGGACCGGATGGCAGTTTGCCGGCCCTACCAATATCGGAGGCCGGGTTACGGATGTGGAGATCGCTCCGGACGATTCTTCAGTGGTGTATCTCGGTGCTTCGACCGGAGGCATCTTTAAATCGACCGACAATTGCCAGACCTGGGAAAGCATCTTTGATGATCAGCCGATCCTGACGATCGGAGATATTGCCATTGACCCGACCAACAGCAACGTGGTATATGCCGGCACAGGGGAAGCCAACGCTGTAACATTCGGATTCCTGGGCGACGGTATGTATAAATCGATGGATGCCGGTGCCACCTGGAACCACATCGGTCTGGAAAACGGTGCTTATGTATCCCGGATTGTCGTGGATTATGAAAACCCGCAACGGGTATTTGCGGCAGTTGCAGGCGACCTTTACAGTCCGGGTCCCAACAGGGGCATTTTCCGGAGTGATGACGGCGGTGCCAGCTGGGAGCGGAAACTGTTTGTTACCGACACCACTTCAGGTATCGACCTGGTACAGCATCCGTCGAATCCGGATATTCTGTATGCTGCGATGTGGGAACGCTGCCGCGGATTGAATTACCGCCGTTCCTTCGGCTATAGTTCAGGTATATACAAAACCACGGACGGCGGGGAAACCTGGACAGAACTGACTAACGGATTACCGTCCTATCCCATGGGAAGGATCGGCCTGACTATATCCCCAACGAATCCTGATATCCTGTATGCTTTCTGCGATAACATCTATTCGATCGATGTTTTCCGTACGCAGGATGGCGGGGCCACCTGGGTGCAGACCAATGATGCTGCGCTTCAGGGCATGAACAGCGACTTTGGCTGGTATTTCGGACAGGTTCGTGTGGATCCGCAGAATGCGCAGCGCGTCTACGTGATGGGCGTTGAACTCTGGAGGACTGACGACGGCGGCGCAAACTGGATCCAGCTTGCAGGTTACAATATCCACAACATTCTGCATGTCGACCATCATGCCATGGCGATCAATCCTGTTACCGGGACAATACTGGAAGGTAATGACGGAGGGCTTTTCCGCAGCTATGACCTTGGTTTGAACTGGCAGAAGTTTTACCAGCTTCCGCTGACACAGTTTTATGAGGTAGAGATCGATTACCAGAACCCTAATCGTTTGTATGGCGGCACTCAGGATAACAACAGCATCCGGACCTGGGCCGGGAATGTGAACCAGTGGAATCCTATCCTGGGAGGAGATGGCTTCTATTGTCTGGTGAACTATGAAGACCCGGATGTTGTCTATGCAGAATATCAGAACGGAGGTTTATGCAAATCTACGGATGCGGGGAACAGCTTCTTCAGCATCGTACCCTCTGAAATGGCCGGAGACCGCATCAACTGGTCGATGCCGATCGCCATGGACCCCTTCGACCCGGATATCATTCTTGCCGGCACACACAGGCTCTGGCGTTCCGATTTCGGTGGATTCGGCTGGCTTCCGCTTACTGACGACCTGACCAAAGGACCCGACGGAAGCGGATGGCATACGATTTCTACCATTGCAATTTCCAAACTGAACAGTGACCTTGTGGTGGTCGGAACCGATGACGGTCTGGTGCATTTCTCCAACGACGGAGGCTTCAGTTTTACCAATGTTACCAACGGACTGCCCGACCGCTATGTGACCAGGGTGGCAACCGATCCTCAGGATGAAAATATCATCTATGCAACATTCTCCGGATTCCGTTGGGATGAACCGCTCCCGTATGTCTTCCGTTCAACCAACCAGGGCGCCAGCTGGGAAAACATCAGCGGAAACCTGCCTCAGTTGCCTGTCAATGCCATTGCCATCGATCCGCAAAACGGGACTATCATTGTAGGGACCGATGCCGGTGTATTCTTTACAAAGGATATTGGCCAGCACTGGTATGCGCTTGCCGACGGACTCTGCAATGTGCCGGTGATGGCTCTGAAGATCCATGAACCAACCCGGATGTTGCTTGCCGGCACGCATGGACGATCATCTTATAAGATCAGTCTCGACGATATCCAGGTTGGGATAACTGAACCGGTTAACAAGGTTCAGTCGCTGGAAGTCACGCCGAATCCATACCTTCAGGGTACAGGCGAAAACCTGAAAATCGTTTATACCCTTCCGGCTCCTACTCAGGTGGAAATTTCTATCCTTGATGTGAAAGGGACCGTGATCAAGACCTTACGTAACTCGAAAGCTGTTGCCGGCCGGTTTGAAGCTTTATGGGATGGCAGTTGCGGCAGCCGTTTCCCGGTCAGCGGGATACTCTTCTGCCGGATGAAAACGGAATACGGTACGACAGTGAAGAAGTTTATCATTCAGTAAATCAACCTGCATCCTGACAAATGAATGAGCCAAACCCGGAGCATTTGACACGCAGAGAATCCGACAGCCTGGGTGAGATGGAGATCCCGGCCAAGGCGCTATACGGGATCCATTCCGTTCGCGCAGGGCAGAATTTTCCCTCATCAGTTCCATTCCCGGAAGAATGGTACAGGGCGATGGGCAAGGTAAAGCTGGCTTGCTACCGTGCTGTCAGGAGTTTCGGCAAGGCTGTCGGTGAAAAGTACCCGGAGGTGACTCTTCCGTTCAGTCTGCCTTCGGAGGAAGTTCTGAACGCACTGGAACAGGCCGCAACCGAAGTTTCCGAAGGTGCCTGCTTTTCAGAATTTATCGTGCCCGGCATCAGCGGAGGTGCAGGAACCAGCATCAATATGAATGTCAATGAGATTCTGGCGAATGCGGCACTGCTTCATACAGGACGACAGCCTGGAGACTATCGTGTGATCGACCCCATCGAAACGGCCAACATCTACCAGTCGACTAACGATGTGGTCCCGACCGCTCTGAAGATCGCTGTCATTGACCTGCTCAATGGTCTTGAATCCTCGATCAACCTTCTCAGGCAGGAGGTGGAGATCATCGAATCAAAATACAGGAACGAACTTCGGATTGCTTACACCCAGATGCAGGAAGCTGTTCCCTCGACTTACGGAAAACTTTTCAGTACGTACAACGATGCACTCTCCAGGGACTGGTGGAGGGTTTCGAAGTGTTTTGAAAGGATCAAGGTGGTAAACCTCGGAGGGAGTGCTATCGGGACAGGGATTGGCGTGCCGAGGTATTTTATCATGGAGGTTATGCCCATCCTTCAGCGGCTCACAGGCTATCCGCTGACTCACGGGGAGAACCTGCCGGATGTGACAAATAACCTTGATCCTTTCGTGGAGGTTCACGCTATCCTGAAAGCGCATGCCGTGAATCTGGAAAAAATGGTCTCGGATATACGTCTGCTGGCCTCCGACCTCAGCAGAGCTTCGGTGAGCATCCCTAAAAAGCAGGTGGGCAGCAGTATCATGCCCGGCAAAGTGAATCCGGTAATCCCGGAATATGTGATCAGCGTAGCTCATAAAGTATATAGTAATGATCAGCTTATCAGCTCGTTATGTGCGCTGGGCTGTCTGGACCTGAATGCATACCTGCCGTTGATCGGACTGGCGATGATCGAAAGCATCCGTCTGCTGAAGGCTGCTGATGATACACTCCGCCAGAATCTGATCGTCGGTCTGCAGGTTGTTGAAGGCTCCGGCAGTGAGCAACTTTTCCGCAGTCCTGCGATAACTACCGCCCTGAGTCCGATTATCGGCTATAATAAGGCTTCGCAACTGGCGCGGGAGATGAAAGCATCCGGCTGTACTGTTAACGAAGCCAACAGAAAGTTAGGTCTTATGGATGAGGAAAGCCTGAATAAAGCCCTGCTTCCCGAAAATCTGATGAAGACAGGCTTTACGATGAATGATATTCTTGAATAACAGAAAGGAATTAAGCATGTCAAAAGGAAAGGCTTCCACTCCGCATATTGGTGTCTTCGGAAGAAGGAACAACGGGAAAAGTTCCCTTGTAAATGCCCTGGCGGGACAGGAAGTGTCCATTGTTTCAGAGGTGGCTGGTACCACCACCGATCCTGTGAAGAAAACATTTGAGATTGGCGGGATCGGGCCGGTAGTATTTATCGACACGGCTGGTATAGATGACACGGGTGATCTTGGTGAGAGGAGGATCGCACGCACAAGGGAAACGATCAAAGTGATCGACCTGGCCATCCTGATCATCACCGGGAACACATTCGGCGATTTTGAAAAGGGCCTGGCGGATGAATTTGAAAGGTTTGACATCCCTTTCTTTGTACTGCACAACAAGTCGGACCTGGTTCCCCTGAAATCCGAAACCAGGCAACTGGTTGCTGATGGTTACAAAACGGAAACCATAGCCTGCAGCCTGCTCGACGGTGAGGCCGGAGAATCTGTCATCCCCCTGATCCGGAAATACATGCCCGAATCAGCCTGGCAGTCGGTAACACTTGTCGGCGATCTGATCGGATACGGCGATACGGTACTGCTCATCACCCCGATCGACATTGAGGCACCCGAAGGCAGGCTGATATTGCCGCAGGTGCAGGTGATCCGCGATATTCTGGATAACGATGGGGTCGCGGTTGTATGCAAAGAACGGGAGGTCGATGCATTTTTTAAAAGGATGAATCCCAAGCCCAGTCTGGTGATCACCGACAGTCAGGTTTTCCTGAAGGCTGATGCTTCGATCCCGAAGGATATACCGCTGACCAGTTTCAGTATAATCCTTGCCCGGCAGAAAGGTGACTTCCGGAATTACCTGAAAGGCACCCCGAAGATTTCGGAACTCCGCGACGGGGATAAAATACTCATTCTGGAAAGCTGCAGCCATCATGTATCCTGTGATGATATCGGCCGCGTCAAGATACCGCGTTGGCTCAGCAATTTTACAGGGAAAAAACTGCAGTTTGAGACCGTTGCCGGATTGAATGCGATCCCCGGGAAGATTACTGACTATGCCATGGTGATACAGTGCGGAGGGTGTATGATTACCCGGAAGCAATTGATTAACCGCCTGAAGCCTGCTGTGGATGCTGGTATTCCGGTCACCAACTACGGTATGGCCATAGCATACGCGCACGGCATATACAACAGGGCCGTGGAACCGTTTATGAAAGGCAGCACTTCCGCTACTGATTATCTCTAATTACCCATTCAATGGCTTCAACTTCGGGAAAAATACGCCACCAGGGCGTTGTCGATCACTCGGATGAAAATACGGTATATGTGAAGATCATCACACCTTCGGCTTGTGATGCATGCCATACCAAGGGTATGTGTTCGGTAATGGAGATGAAGGAAAGGATGATCGAAGTCAGGAAAAAGGATGATTATACATTCAAACCGGGCGACCGTGTGATCATTGAGATGCTGCCTTCGATGGGCGGGAAGGCCGTGTTCCTCGGATATTTTCTTCCTTTCCTTCTGGTTATCATCACCCTGATCGCAGCCAGCAATTTTGTTTCGGAAGCAACTGCCGGCTTGCTGGCGCTAGGGATACTGTTACCTTATTATCTCGTCCTTTTCTTTGCCAGGAAAAGGCTGAGCAATTCCTTCAGCTTCCATTTGCGTCCCGGTATCCTTGATAACGGGCTGACCTGTGAATATTAGTGCATCCGGAGGCATAACAGAAATTTAAAACAATTCTAAAGTTCTCAATCTTTCAAGCCAATAGCGTGATGTATTGAACATTCATCATGTGAATATATTAACAATGGGATAGTTAAATATCAGTATAACAGATTATTGTAGCGTTGAAAAAAGGATCGAATATACTATCGATTATCTTTAAATATTAATACATTTGCCGCCGTTAAACCGGGCCGGAGGTTGATCAGTGCTTAGGTGCACGGACTTTTACCGTAGAACGGTTCCATTCGGAAAACCTAAAAAAAGGAGCAAAAGGTGAATCAGGCTATACTTCTTGCGGTGGCAGCGTTAGGCGCCATTGGGATAGCAGCGGCAGTGATCCTGTATTTCGTAGCCCAGAAATTCAAGGTGATTGAAGATCCCCGCATCGACCAGGTGGCAGAACTTTTGCCCGGAGCGAACTGCGGAGGATGCGGATTTGCCGGTTGCCGCAATTTTGCCGAGTCCATTATTAAGGCAGGAAACCTGGAAGGTCTCAGCTGCCCGGTAGGAGGGAATGCGGTAATGAAACAGATTGCCGGGATTCTCGGTTGGGAAGCCGGTGAAACGGAACCGATGATCGCCGTGGTCAGGTGCAATGGCACCCGTGTGAACTCTCCATCCAAGGTAGCATATGAAGGTGCGATGAGTTGTACTTTCGCCCACGGTCTTTACGGAGGTGAAGGCGGTTGTCCGCATAGCTGCCTCGGGCTTGGTGATTGTGTGGCCGCTTGTCAGTTCGATGCAATGTACATTGATCCTGAAACGGGTCTGGTTGTTGTGGTCGAAGAAAAGTGCGTATCCTGCGGCGCCTGCGTGAAAGCCTGTCCCAGGAAGATCATCGAACTGCGCAAGAAAGGACCCAAGAACCGCAGGATCTTTGTCAGTTGTGTCAACCAGGAGAAAGGTGCAATCTCACGTAAAAATTGCGAGGTCTCCTGCATCGGTTGCGGGAAATGCGTGAAAGTCTGCAAGTTTGAAGCAATCACGTTGGAAAACAACCTGGCATACATCGATTTCGGGAAGTGTACCTTATGCCGGAAATGCGTGGAAGAATGCCCGACCAATGCGATCCATGAGATCAACTTTGCTCCGCGCAAGCCGAAGCAGGAAGTGGAGCAGAAGGAAGAGGTCGTTGCATAGGATCATTGATAATCTTTCGGATCAGAAAGACAGCATATCACCTTAGTGAATTTAATAAAGCGGCGTCAATGCTAAAAACATTCAAAACAGGCGGGGTACACCCGGAGGAAGGAAAGCTCACTGCCGGATGTCCCATCGAATGGTTACCCCTGCCTCAGAAAGTATTTGTGCCCGTCGGACAAAGCCTTGGGGCACCTGCCAAAATCATCGTTGAGAAAGGTGCAGAGGTGAAGGTCGGCCAATTGCTGGCCAAAGGCGAGGCCTATATATCAGCCAATGTCCATTCGCCGGTCTCGGGAAAAGTGGCCAAAATAGATGAGATCACCGACCAGAGCGGTTACCGCAGGAAGGCGGTGTTCATCGATGTGGAAGGCGACGTATGGGAAGAGTCCGTCGATCGCAGTCCGGACCTTGTAAAAGATTGCCCGCTATCGGCCCAGGAAATTATAAAGAAGATTCAGGATATGGGAATTGTGGGCCTCGGCGGTGCCACATTCCCTTCGTATGTCAAGCTGATGGTTCCGCAGGGCAAGAAGGCCGAGATCCTGATCATCAACGGAGTTGAATGTGAACCCTACCTCACTTCCGATCACAGGCTGATGCTTGAGAAAGGGGAAGAGGTTCTGGTTGGTGTAAGCCTCCTGATGAAAGCGCTGGGAGTTAACAGGGCTGCTATCGGAATCGAGAACAACAAGCCGGATGCGATCAGTCACCTGAGCACGCTGGCTAAAGGATTCAGCGGGATCGAAGTGGTTCCTCTTAAGGTCAAGTACCCGCAGGGAGCCGAGAAACAGCTGATCAAGGCTGTTACCGGCAGGGAAGTGCCCTCGCAGAAACTTCCCATTGAGGTTGGATGTGTAGTCAATAATGTGGGAACCGCTTTCGCCGTTTACGAAGCTGTTCAGAAGAACAAACCGCTTATCGACCGGGTAGTTACCGTCACCGGGAAATCCATGAAAAAGCCCGGTAACCTGCTGGTCAGGATCGGAACCCCGATTGCTGATCTGATCACATACGCCGGAGGACTTCCCGAGGATACAGGCAAGGTGATCAGCGGTGGTCCTATGATGGGCAAAGCGTTGAATTCAACCGAGGTGCCGGTGGTTAAAGGTACATCCGGCGTCCTGATCATGCCTGAAAAGGAATCCAAACGTGTACCGGTGCAGAACTGCATCCGTTGTGCCCGTTGTGTTTCCGTTTGTCCGATGGGTCTTGAGCCTTATCTGCTTGAGAGAGCTGTACACCAGGGTGACCTGGAGCTTGCCGAACAGAGCAGGATACTCGATTGCATGGAATGCGGTTCATGTCACTATACCTGCCCTTCGGGCCGGGCCCTTCTCGACTACCTGAGGTTGGGCAAGAATAAAGTAGGTCAGATCGTTCGAACAAGAGTAAATAATTGATTATGCAAATGTTAACAGTTTCGGGTTCCCCTCATGTGCATTCCGGCCAGCCGGTTCAGAAGATCATGTGGGGAGTGGTCCTGGCCCTTATCCCGGCTTATCTTGTTTCTTTGTGGTATTTCGGTCTGGGTGCCCTCCTCGCTTCAGTAGTTGCTGTGGCGACCTGCCTGGCCGTGGAATATGCCGTAGCACGTTTTGTCCTGAAACAGGAACCTACCATTTCGGATGGTTCGGCTGTTGTAACAGGGCTGCTGCTTGCTTTCAATGTGCCCAGTAACATTCCCTGGTGGGAACTGATGATCGGAAGCATATTCGCCATTGCCGTCGCCAAGATGTCGTTCGGCGGTCTCGGAAAGAACCCGTTTAATCCAGCTCTTGCAGGACGTGTTTTCATGCTGATCTCCTTCCCGGTAGATATGACCTCCTGGCCTTTGCCCCTGCAGAACAGGACCGTCCTGGTGGATGCACTCACAGGTCCTACTTCACTGGGTATAGTAAAGGAAGGACTGAAGAACGGAGAAAGCCTTTCGCAGCTCCAATCACAGGTTCCTCATTACATGGATATGTTCATTGGCGGCATCGGCGGTTCACTCGGTGAAGTTTCAGCCATTGCCCTGCTGCTGGGAGGTGTATATATGCTCTGGAAAAAGATCATTACCTGGCACATTCCGGTCTCATACCTGCTGACGGTGGTGCTGTTCACCGGTATTCTCTGGATGATCGATCCCCAGCATTACATCGACCCCGTGTTCCATCTGCTGGCCGGCGGTCTGATGCTGGGCGCCATCTTTATGGCAACCGATATGGCAACTTCACCAATGACTCCTGCTGGTATGCTGATATACGGGCTGGGCTGTGGGGTACTTACAGTGCTGATCCGACTTTGGGGAGCATATCCTGAAGGTGTCTCCTTTGCCATCCTGATCATGAATGCTGTTACACCGTTAATCAACAAAGGATTTAAACCCAAACGGTTCGGCGAAGTCGTTGCCGTTCATTAAAAGCTGAAATACCATGGCTCAAAAACTTGCTTCGACACTGAAAAACATGGTACTCTCCCTGCTGCTGATTTCGGCAGTGATGGCTGCAGCGCTAGGTTTCGTTTATAATGCCACCAAGGACCCGATCATGCAAGCCAACAAGATGAAGGAGATACAGGCTATCAAAGAGGTCCTGCCTGCTTTCGATAACGATCCGACCAAGGAAATGAAAGTGATCGACGGTTTGACCTTCTATCCTGCAACGCAGGCCGGCAAACCGGTTGGCTGTGCTGTAAAGACTTTCACAGACAAAGGCTTCTCAGGAAGGTTTGACCTGATGGTCGGTTTTAAACCCGACGGAACCATCCAGAACATAGTCGTACTCGAACAAAAGGAAACCCCCGGATTGGGTTCAAAGATGAAAGAACCGAAATTTAAAGATCAGTTCAATTCGATGAATATCGGAACACTACCCGCTCAGGAAGTCAAGGTTAAGAAGGATGGCGGTACAGTCGATGCGATCACGGCTGCCACCATCAGTTCACGCGCATTCTGCGACGGTGTCCAGAAAGCATATTCGCTGTTTATGAAGAATTACGCATCCGCTACGCAGGATACAACCAGCCTGCAGAAAGGAGCTTCAAAATGAGTAACATTAAATTTCTGACCAACGGATTCCTGAAAGAGAATCCGACATTTGTCCTGGTGCTGGGAACCTGCCCGACGCTGGCAGTAACGACGGCAGCCATGAACGGCATCGGTATGGGTGCGGCCACCACTTTCGTGCTGGTATTCTCCAACATGATGATCGCCGCGCTCAAGAACTTCATCCCCGATAAAGTTCGCATTGCCGCTTTCATCCTGGTCATCGCGACCTTCGTCACCATTGTCGACCTGGTCATGAAAGCCTATACACCTGACCTGTACAAGACGCTGGGTATCTTCATTCCGTTGATCGTAGTGAACTGTATCATCCTCGGTCGTGCTGAGGCATTTGCCCAGAAGAATGCTGTTGTTCCTGCCATCCTCGATGGACTGGGAATGGGTATAGGATTCACACTGGCCATCACCCTGATGGGCTCGATCCGTGAACTGATTGGCAACGGTACTATTTTCGACATCCGTATCCTTTCGCAGGACGCAAAGACGATCCTCATCTTCATCCTGCCTCCGGGAGCTTTTATCACTTACGGATACCTGATCGCCATCATGAACAATTTCAAACGGAAATACAGTATCTGATCCGGCAGAAATCAAGCGTTAACAACTAGACAACACATCTGAGATGGAACTTATCAAAATCATCATACTGGCACTGGTCGTCAACAATGTTGTGCTGGCGCAGTTCCTCGGGATCTGCCCCTTCCTGGGGGTATCCAACAAGGTAGGAACTTCCGTGGGGATGGGTGCTGCCGTGATCTTTGTCATGTCGCTGGCTAACCTCGTAACCTATCTGGTGCAGAACTATGTACTCGTGCCGTTGCACATTGAGTTCATGCAGACGATCACCTTTATCTTTGTGATCGCCTTCCTGGTGCAGGTAGTGGAGATCATCCTCAAAAAGGCTGCTCCGGCCCTTTACCAGGCTTTGGGTATTTACCTTCCGCTCATCACCACCAACTGCGCCGTGCTCGGGATTGCCATTCTGGCGGTTCAGAAGAATTACAGCCTTGTTTCCAGCGTGGTTTATGCTGCTTCCATCGCTGCAGGCTTCACGCTGGCTCTCATTCTGATGGCCGGGATTCGTGAACAGCTTGAACTGAACGGTTATCCGAAAGGCATGAAAGGATTCCCGCTTTCGCTGATCACAGCAGGCCTTCTTTCACTTGCTTTTATGGGTTTCTCGGGACTTGTAAAATAATCAGTTATTGAAACATATAAGGCAACGGCCGGCTGAAAGCCGGCC